>JBAZTO010000055.1:0-23812 GCA_041661865.1 Phycisphaerae bacterium
GTTCTGTCGGGTAAGTCCGTTTCATAGTGTAGGAGCCTGCTTGCAGGCGATTTTGCCGCACCCGAATGAGCCGCACCCTGAATCGCCTGCAAGCAGGCTCCTACGGGATGGCAAGGCGTGACGGATTGGCCGCGAAGAGGCGCAAGAAGCGCAAAAAGGATTCACCCCGGACGGAGCGCGCCCCTGTCGTCCGAAGCCTTGGCGAAGGATAAACGCGCCGGGTGCCGCCCCCGGATTTGTCTCTCCCTCTCCGCCCCGTCCCTCTTTCGTCCGCGATTACAGGTAACGGACCTTGTCCTTGTCTTCTATTATCACGACACCGCGCCGGACCAGTTCTTCAAGTTTCTGGTTCCGCCCGGATTCATCCAGCTTGTTGCCGAAGTCGGTGCCGATGCGGGCCAGCAGACTGGCCTTCCTCTTCGGCCGGGGCGCCGAGTTGTCTTTCAGGCGCTTGATCAACTTCTCCATCCTGTCCTCGGGCACGACTGTCTTGGTGGGGACAACCGGTTTGGGCGCCGCCGCCTTTTTCGGCGGAGTGACCGCCTTGGGCTGGGGCAGGAACGGCAGAGAGGTGAAGGCGTCGTGTCGCGAGGTGCGGATCCCGTCGGCCTTCAGGTGGGCGACGAGCGGGTCGAAATCCTTGTCCTTGGAGACGATGAAATACTGGCCCTCAGGAAACTGCTGGGCCGTCCGGCCGAGATAATGGGCCAGGGTCAGGTCGAGCGCGTTGTGTCCGGAGGCGCCGACCTCGATCAGCTGCAGCCGGTCGCCCAGCCGCTGGATTTCCCTCACCAGGGCGACCGCCAGCTTCTTCTGGTTCTTCCCCAGCATCAGGGTGACCCGCACCGGCTGCCGGGTGATCAAAGCCAGGTCAACCGTCGGAACGTTCTCGAAGTCCACGAAGACGAAATGGGTGATGGAGGCGGTCATGGCGGGGAATCTTCAGGTCTCAGGTTTCAAGTTTCAAGTTTGCTTCGCCATCTCCGTCAGGTCGCTTTGCCTCCCCCGTTCTTTTGGCTCTGGCCTTGACCTTCTGGATAAGGATGACGTTGTGCGCCCAGGGCAATTGGGCAACGGCTCGTTGCCAAATTAGACCATACCCAGGGTATTCAGAATAAAACTGGATCATCAGACGGAGATTGCGGGCCGAGAACCCCTTAACCTCGGGCAGATCGTTCTTCAGGTCCGCCTCAAGCCGCGGAGACTGCAGCGGTATCGCTGATCGCTCCCGGCGATCCGTCGGCCATTCCCGCCCCGGCCTACTTCGTCTCGAACGCTCCCAGGTCGGGCGCCGGACCCTTGAAGGGCAGTTCGACCGGGATGCCGGCGTCCACCAGGCGGCTCCCCGGCCTGGGGTGCATGAAGGCGATGTCGGGCAGGCTGCCATCCGCCTGGCGCGGGCCGTCGACCCCGTCCGGGACGATGCTCAGGAAGTCGTCGGCGGTGACCGTCGCGTTCTCGAGGTTCCAGGAGTTGGACTGGTCGTCGGGCGGAAAGCGCTCGTGCCCGGACATCGGCGGGGCGTCGCCGAGGGCGACGTTGTTGCGCAGCACGTGCGTGACGGGCTTGGTCTGCCGCGGCGCCGCCTTCAGGTCAAACTGGACGGGATTGCTGAACGCCGTGTTGTTGTAGAACCGGAGCATGCCCGGCTGGTAGTTGGCGTTGAAACCCTGCGCGCGGTTGTGGAAGGCGAGGCTGTGGGTGATGGTGTGGACGGGGATGTGGCCCGGAAACCGGTCGGGATTGAGCAGCCAGCCGCCCATCTTGAATCCGCCCCCGTTCCCGGCGCGCTGGTTGGTGTCGGGCACGAACCCGTTGCTCCAGGCCCAGCAGTGCTCGATCCGGTGCACGCCGCGGGCGTGGATCAGGTCGTAGCCGTCGTCGCTGTTGAACCAGGCCCGGCAACCCCGGAAGACATTGCCGTCCATGGTGCTGTGCCCGCCAAAACCGTCGGCGTTCTCCCCGCGGCGGTCCGGATCGTAATTGTGGTGGGAATCGCAGTTGAGCACGAGGTTGTCGCCGCCCGCGGCGATGAAAAGCCCCGGGCCCTCGTTGTGGTGCAGGTTGAGCCGCTCGAAGATGTTGTGGCTGCCGCCCTCGACGCGGATGCCCCAAGATTCATTGGTGTTGGTCAGGATCTGCTGCACGCCGCGGATTTCCAGCCCCCGCAGGTGCAGCCAGCTGCCGGTGACGCTGATGCCCTTGAGCCGGGCCGGCGTGGCGAGCTGGTGGAAATCAAGGACCGGCGTCTCATCTTGATACGCCCAATAGTTGATGCGTTTCCCTTCCGCGCCGCTCTTGTTGAGCAAAATGCCGACCGTCATCGTGGTGCCGCTGAAGACGTATGTTCCGCCCCGGATCCAGACCGTGTCACCCGGCGAGACCGCCTCCTGGGCGCGCGTGACCGTCGCGAACGGTTGCGCGAGGGTCCCCGGATGGGCGTCGATCCCCTCAGGATGGACGTAGAATTCCGCGGCGGTTGCCGGCTGCCACGCGAGCAGCCCGGCGACCACGGTCCACGAAAGGCGAAAACACAATTTCATGATCTTGGGGTGTTGGGGTGTCGACGCAGTCTGATGAAGGCAGCCCGCCTGCGTCACAACTTCGGCGCGGCAAGCGGGCAGAGTGTTGGGCCTCCAGTCGGAGGCGTCAAATGTTTCACCGCCGCTCGCCCCCGGCTCCTGGCTCTGCGCTCCCGGCTCTCGGCTCGGTGGATTGGGCAATCCCCCCCCTGCGTCAAACGGCAACCGGCTTGCCGCGCCGCAGCTTCGCGCGAAGGCGGGCTCAGTCCGACAGCGGCTCAATGGCAATATGTAAAGCCCGACCCGTTTTCTTGTCTCCGCACTCAACAACCAGTCAAACGTGCGGCCAAATTTGATTCGAAGTTCTCGTCTTCCGGACGGTTGCACGTCGAGGGGCAAACTCAGCTTGCAACTGACGCCGTTCCCGGCGTTATTCCCCGCAGCACTAATTTAAAGGTTCCACCCTGGTGACAAGAGCCCATGGGGCTCTCTCGAAAGAGTAGCCGGGGTGGTCGCTTTTTCGGGTGTCGCGCATCAGTAATAAAACCGGATGCCGCCCTTGAATATTTCAAATTCACTCCGGATGACGGGATGGATTATCATGTAAGAGCGGTCATCGCCGCTGTTCCACTTCCGATAGATGGCCCAATTGCAGTAGTCCGCGATCTGTAGATCCAGATTCGACTTGGACTCATGGTGGTGGACGCGGAACCTGGTTTCCGCCGGCAGTTCCCGGGCGAGAGTCACCTTCACCGCCTTTTCCACGGCTTCGCGATGCTTGTTCACGGGCACGCGGTCGGTAAAGACGATGACTTCCTGAAAATCGCCGAGATTATGTTGTCCAAGCACGTGCCGCAGGAGGTAACCGAGCATCCGCGGATAGAAATATTCCACCGGCTGCAGGGCTGGTCCGGTCTTGCGCTTCTCCACGATCAGTGAATCCACCCGGACACCTTCGAGGTGCCGGGCGATAATGGCGAAGACCGCATTGCGCACGGCCTGCCGATCCTCGGCTGCATGAAAATACTCGAGATTGGTGCCGAGCTCGACGAGATCATATTTCAATTCAATCAATTCCTTCCCGGCGTGGAATGGCCGCTCCTTGGTCAGACTGCTCAGCACAAAATACTTCGTGCCCGCGGGTGAGAAATCCAGATTTCCGCCCTCGTCAAGGAAGACGTAGAGATACCGGGAGGCGGGCGTGGACGTCATGGGTCCGGATTAATAAGCATCGCCAGTGGCCCCGGAGCGACTGGTGAAAGCTGGGGTAGCCCGCCGGAGGCGTCAAATGTTCTGTCGACGGGTGTCGAGTTGGTCGGCAATCGTCCTCACTTGCAGGGCGAAATGCAGGAAGTCGGGGGCGAGCAGATATTCGCCATGCATGTATTCGTTGCGGAGTTTGGGCACGAGCCGGACGAGCAATTCGGCGCGTGAAGCAGGCCTTTCCCCAAGCTGCCGACGAATCATTTTTCCGAAAGGCTCAGTGAACGCCGGTGCCTCCCCGAACAGTGAATCCGCAATCAACCCATCCTCCAGCGCCTTGGCCAGCAACTCCTGGAGTTTGCCGTCATCGGAGCGGTAATGGAGCTTGAGTGCTTTCTCGAGGCCAAGGACGGCGTGAAAGAAGGCGGCGCTGGCCAGCTTGTAATCGTAGCGAGAGAACCGGATGAGCGAGCCGGCCACGGCGAAAAAGCTCGAGGCTCGACCGTGCAACTCCCGTTCTTCGCCAAGCCACGCCGCTTTGGTTTCCAGAAAGTCGGCATCAATGCCGAACGACTGCCAACTGGTATGCTCCTTCAATCCGGTCGCCGGCTCTTTGCTCATTTAATCCTCCGTGTCGCGGCAGCGGGCTAGAACTTCGGCACGGCTTTCCGCTTGGCGTCGTCTTCAGCCTGCGTCTTTGCTACTTGGTCTACAATCGCTTTGGATTGGATATCGAGCCAGGTCAGCATGCTGATCGCCAAGGAGCCATCGGGTGCGACCCAGTAGGTCACGATCCCTTTTTTGACGAGTTTCCATTCTCCACCGTAGGCGGCAAGGGCCGCCTCGATCTGCTCGTCGGTCCATTGCCGATCCATTTGGAGTCGGACTGCCGCAAGATCCAGCGAAGGCAGGAAAAACACCGGCTGGACACGGAGATCGCCCTTACGGAACTCACGGACGCTGAACTGACCTTTGACAGTCACCGGGCCACGTGTGGGATTCATAAACGAACCGGTCGATTGCGTCTTTGAAGATTTAGCCGGGCCGTAGCGATCCACAAAATACGCCGGCGTCTTGTCATCAAGTGCCCCGGCCGAAGCGATGGCCGTGAGGAGAAAGAACAGGGCCTGGATTCGAAGCGCTTTCATAAGATCGTAGATCAATTCGCCGTCCGTGGCCCTTTGTTTCGCGGAAGTCCGAGGAGAGCAGGCGGAGTACAATGATATCTTATTGGTCGGGCGCTTTCTCCCTCAGCGCTTCCCACAGGAGCACGTTATTCAGCAGTATTTCCTTCAGTCCTTGGCGGACAGCGGCGGAGTTCAGCGCCTGGGTGCTCATCGAGGTGTGCGCATCGAGCGCGTCCACGATGGCGTTGGTGAGCTCGGTATCCAGGTCGGGCGAGGCCGCGAACTGCTCCTTCGTGTTATTGGCGGCCTGTTGCCGTAGCGTGACGGACTCCATCAACTTACCTTTGAGAACATGGTTCACGTATACCAATCGGTCTTGCTCCGTGGTATCAGCGCCGAACAACTCGTTCAGCTTTTCGATAAGATCGGCAATAAACGCCTTTTGCTTTTCCTGGATGCTGCCGCTGCCGGCTTCCGTGATCGGCTCCAGCTTGGGCGCTTCGCCCTGCCCGAGTGGCATCGCCCGCTTCCCGAGGTTTCTAAGATTGTGGTGCGTGAGCACCACCTTGGAGAGATCAATGCCTTCGCGCTCCCGCCCGAACTCCAACAAAGGTAACAGGCGGCGGTAAAAGATGGCACGTTTCTCGATGGCGGTGTTCCCGTAGTCGAAGATCTGCGACAGGAAGGTGTAGAGCCGCAGGAATGCCCCCATATCGCTCTTGAACAGGATCAAAGCGTTCATCTCTTCCTGCGCGACTTTGGCCGCAGCTTCGTCATTCTTTTCCCTGGCAATTCTCAACGCTTCCTGTGCCGCCCGGTATTTCCTCATCAACCGGTCCTCGACCGGGGTGATGGCCGCGATCAGCTCGCTTTGCTTGGCGGTTGGGCGCAATTCCACCTCGACCACCCGATCAACCTCGCCGTCGTCGTAGTGCCCGGCGGCATCCAGCTTGGCGCGGAGGTTGTAGACCAGGTTTGGGTTCGTGGTGGTCGAAAGCTCGGCTGTCTCGTAGTAGGTCTTGAAGGCGGCCAGCACCTCGTCGGCGAAGTTCACGAAATCCAGCACGTAGGTCGTTTCCTTCCCGGGATAGGCACGATTCAACCGGGACAAGGTCTGCACGGCCTGAATGCCGGCCAACCGCTTGTCCACATACATGCCGCATAGAAGCGGCTGGTCGAAGCCAGTCTGGAATTTGTTGGCCACGAGCAGCACCTGATACTCGTCTCCCTTGAACGCTTCGCGGATATCCCGCCCCTTCAGGTTGGCATTCATCGTCTGACTGACCTCGCTGAACGCATCCGGTCCGGACTCCTTGTCGTGCACCTCACCCGAGAACGCCACCAACGTGCTGATCTTATAGCCGTGCTCCTTGATATATTTGTTGATCGCCAGCTGCCAACGCACGGCCTCCACCCGGCTGCTGACCACGACCATGGCCTTGCCGCGGCCGCCGAGCAATGGGGCCACGTAGGTGCGATAGTGCTCCACCACGACCTGCACCTTCTGCGAAATGTTGTAGGGGTGCAGCCGCACCCAGTTCATGATGCCCTTCAACGCCGCACTCCGCTCAACCGCCTGATCGTCGTAGTCTTTGCCCTCGTGGGCCAGCTTGAAGGCCAGTTTGTAGGGCGTGTAATTCCGCAGCACATCCAGGATGAACTTCTCCTCGATGGCCTGACGCATGGAATAGACATGGAACGGTGCCGGAACATTGTCCGGTGCCGGCTTCCGCGTGGGGTCGGGCCGGGTGCCGAATATCTCGATCGTCTTGTTCTTCGGCGTGGCGGTGAAGGCCACAAACGTGATGCCTTTGTCGTCCGCCCGCGCGGTCATCTGCGCCGCGAGGATGTCCTCGGTGCCCACCTCGCCGCCATCGTTGAGATCCGCCAGCTCCTCGGGTGAAAGCACGGCCTTGAGCTTCGACGCGGCCTCACCGGTCTGCGAGCTGTGGGCCTCGTCGGCGATCACCGCGAAACGCTTGCCCGCCGTCGCGGCCAGCTTCCGCACCGCCTCGAGGGCGAAGGGGAAAGTCTGGATCGTGCAGACCACGATCTTTTTGTCGCCCGACAGGGCCTCGGCGAGCTTGCTGCTCTTGCTGCCGTCCTTGTTCGTGATGGTCGCCACCACGCCGGTCTGGCGCTGGAAGTCGAAAAGCGCCTCCTGCAGCTGGGCGTCGATTACGTTGCGGTCGGAGACGACCAGCACGGTATCGAAGAGCTTCCCGGCCTGGGCATCGTGCAGCTCGGACAGGAAGTGGGCGGTCCACGCAATTGAGTTGGTCTTGCCCGAGCCGGCCGAGTGCTGGACGAGGTATTTGCCGCCCGGGCCTTCCTTTAATACAGTGGCCTGCAGCTTGCGGGTTACATCCAGTTGGTGGAAGCGCGGGAAGATGAGGTCGGTGATCTGCTTGGCGTTATTGCGCTGGGCGATCACGTAGCGGCCGAGTATCTCCAGCCAGCTGTCGCGGGCCCACACCTTCTCCCACAGGTAGGCGGTGCGGTGGCCGCCGGCCGGATTCACCGGATTGCCCTTCGCCCCGTTGTCACCCTGGTTGAACGGCAAGAAGTTCGTAGCTGGGCCCTGCAGCTTGGTGACCATGGCGACCTCGCTGTTGCTCACGGCGAAATGCACCACGGCGCCATTGGGGAAGGACAGCAGCGTTTCCGGGCCCTGGCCCTTGGGGCGGGGCAGGCGGTCGAAGCGGTATTGGTCGATGGCGTCGCCGATGCTCTGGGTGAAATCGGTCTTCAGCTCGACCGTCGCCACTGGCAGTCCGTTGAGGAACAGCGCTAGATCAATGCAATTCTCGTTGTGCAGGGAATACTTCACCTGCCGCACGACCCGCAGCCGGTTGGCGGCGTAGCGGATCATGATGTCAGGATTGATCACGAGGGCCGGCTTGAACTCCGCCAGCTTGAGCGGCTGCCGGAGCCCCAGCAGTTCGACCCCGTGCCGCAGCACATCGAGCGTGCCCCGCTGGTCGATCTGGTCGCGCAGCCGGGCTAGCAATGTTTCCTGGGCCGCTCCACCGTGATTTTTACCGAGGGTTTCCCACGCTTGGGGCTGGGTCGCCTGCACCCAAGCCAGCACATCAGCCGGGAAGAGCGCCTTGGCCCTGTCATAGTCTGCCGCATCACCCTCGGTGTAGAGCCAGCCGTTCGCCCCGAGATAACGGCAGATCTCGTCCTCGAAGCTTATTTCCTTGTGGAGGCTCATGGGCGGGGTGGGCGCATCTGACGATTAAGGTAAAACATCTGACGATTATCTGACGATTACGGCGACCCTTTTCCGGGAACGAATCGGTCGATTCCACCAAAACGTCGGACGATTATCGGTCGATTGGGTGTAGTGGAATTCATGGAGTTTTCCGTTTTCCGGGCCTTTTCCGTGTCGGAGCAACTGTCCCTTTCCGAGCCTTTGTTGTCCCCTTTGTCCCTTTACTGCCCCTTTTCCGGAGGGATAATTTCGCTTTAAGCCCCCTTTGTTTCCCTTTGGGAGACGTTTGTGTCCCCATTGTCCCCATTCTGTCCCCTTTATTCGCGAAGACGTAATGGACACCCGGGCCCCGGATCCCCCGTTGCCGGAGGACACCTTTTCTCGTCAAATCGAGCAGATCGCGTGTCGCGGTCTTCTTGGTCGTTCCGGTCACCTTGCGATACTCGGGGTTCGCGATGCGCTGGCCGGTCTTCAGAAACGCCAACGCCTTGACCTGCCGCTCATTCAAGTTCAGCGCGGCCAGCACACCCGCCGTCAACCAGTCCCGCCACAGGGTGACGATAAACACCCCTTCACGCTGGGCGAAGTCAGGCTCCGGCAGGGCCTGCTCCCGGAGCCGGCGGATCATCATGAGCGTGCCGGTGCCGAATTTCTCGATGTAGCCGGCGAGGAAAAGCGCCTCGGCGATCCGCGGATTGTGGGCGATGGAGTTGTGCGGGTGCCGGAGACCTTCCGGGGTCAGGGGCGGGGTGAGCCGGCCGGGATTCCAGATCTCGATGCGGTCGGCAAAGACGGAGACCTGCACGGTCGCGGGCGAGACGTAATCGCGATGGGCCACGGCATTGACGACGGCCTCGCTGATCACCTCGCGTGGAATCTCATAGCTGACCGGGGCCCGGTTGCTTTCCGACCGCGTGCCGACGCCCCGGCGCAGCACGCTCAGGACGAAGTCCACGGCCCGGTCCACCTGGTCAAACAGCGCGCCCTTGAACACCTGATAGGAGGGGGCGGGCCGCTCGACCTCGGTGCCATGAAAATGCATGCACCGCACCTCGGCCGCTGGCACGAAGTGCTGGGGCTGGCGGCCGAAGAGGAGCAGCGCCGCCGTGGTGGGCCGACCGCCCTGCAGGAGACTGAGATGGGCCAGCACCTCGGACACTGCGGCCTGTGGGGCCAGCGGGAACCGGCGGCCCGCCCGGGCCCGCTCTACAAAGGTGGCAATGGCCGCAGGCTCCAGGTCGGCGAGTTCCGCGCCGGCGACCGGCCGGTCTTCCCACGGCCGGTGTTGAATGATCCCATGATCCTCCAGATAATCGACGAGGCTGGCGGCCAGCGCCGCAGTCAGGCTGGCGACATCACTGAACGTGCGGCGGGTGATCTGGGCCTCGGCCTTCCGGATAAGTGCCTGCATCTTCGGGTGACGGGCCCGGCCGGCCGGTGCCTTGATGAAGATCAGCCGCTCCTTGCCCAGTTCCGTGGCCCGGTCGAATTCCCGCTCGGTCGGTGAAACGCCCGTGGCATCCTCAAAGCCATAGTCGTCCCCGAAGAGGCCCACATAGACGGCCGCCCGCTCCACCTCGCCGAGATAGACATCGTCGGCTCGACGTCCCCGGGCCGGCGTGTCCTCGAACACGAAGACGGTGAAGAACCGGCTGAGCAACGGATCAGCCTGAATGAAGCTTTTCACCGCCCGGCGCTCCGTTGTGAACTCTTTTTGCACCGAGCTGATGAAAATGCGGAGCGGGTTCATCCTCAACCTTTCACCAGTTTGAAACTGATCTGATACCGGTAGAACTGGATGTTCGGCACCATTTTCAGGGCCCGGCGTATGCGGGCGTCATCCTCCAGTGCGATCACGACGCCATGCACGGTCTGATCGTCGGCGGCCAGCATCTCCTCGACAAAGCTCATGTAGCGGAGCGTCTGCCCGACCACCGCGTCGCTGGCGCGGCCCTTCTTCAGCTCCACCACCAGCAGCCGTTTCTTGTCCTTGCTGACGGCCAGAATGTCGAGCGGGCCGGTGTCGGTCTGATACTGCTGCGCCTTCTCTCCCTCCTCCTCGTAGATGTCGAATTCCCGACCGAGCTCGGTCTGGGCCCAGTTCTCCACGAGAAATTCCTCCAGGTGCTCTTCCAACGCGAAGGCTGATGGGTTCTCCACCGTTTCGTCTGTTGAGATGAGCCGGGGAGCCGTAACACCGCCGACCAGTTTCTCCAGCTCCGCGGCGTGGGTCGTGATGTTGCTGACGGTGCCGATCGAGCCGGCGGAATGGCGCAGCGATTCGCTCATCGCAGCGCGGTCGATGGTGACGGGCAGCCAGGTCACCGGACGGCGGTGAAAGAGGATCTTGCCCGGCTCGTAGCGGTAGTCGCCGGTGACTTCGCCCACCCGATAATGGCCGGCCCCGTCGGGGCAAAACACAAGGTCTCCCTTCTGGATGCCCTTGGACACGGTCCACAACGCCCCGCAGGCCAGACCGGCCCCGATCCTGGTCTTGTCGGGATAGGCTTTGAGGAAGATGGGAATGAACTTCCGGTTGAACGCCCGCCAGTCGTCGGGCAGGTCGCGGGTGAGGTCCTGCTTGAGGCCGAAGTCGGTGCCGATGAAGCCACCCGCCAGGCACTCCTCGGCGTGAACACTCTTTTTGCCCAGCATGACGCGGTAGTATTTTCTCATGGGTGGTAAAGCGCTTGTTCCTCGGCAACGGCGTGCAGGGTGCCGAAGTGCTGGCAGTTCGTGGTCCTGATGTTGATTTCTTTGTGCAGGCTGCTCATGGCAATTGTTTATGGGATTAGTTGAGTGACCCCATTGGCCCCGCATCCGATGGCAATGTCGAAGGCGGAAATGCCGCACGGGCGGAGGCATAAGCTTGCATGACAAGTTCCCCATATTCTCTCACCCCCGCGCATAGGCGTTCCGCGCTGACAGTCACCACCCCTTCAAGCGCGTCAGCCAAGGCGATGTCTTCGACAAGCGAAAGCAGATCGTGCCAACCTAGCGGCCAGTTGGCTTCCTCATTGGCTCCGGCCTGATGATAGTCGTGCACCTTCGCGTAATTGGCCATCCACGCTTCCATGGCCGTAAATAGGGCGCGATGCAGAGAAATCTCATCCTTCTCCGCATGCGCTCCGACGAGAAATACCCGCTTTTCTGTCCAATACTGCAGCACGATGCGAAATGGCGCACCGGCCAGGATATGCCCGGCGGCGATCGGTCGCAGGGCAAAGGCTCCGTTTCCCCCAACATCGAAACAACGCTTGTTGTGGAGAAATGAAAGCTCGTGATCGGCTTTCAGGTTTTTCTCCGCTTCGTCCGCAACAGAGCGGACCCAATCGAGCCGTATGGCGTCGATTGCCTGAATCATATGGCTACGGTGACGAATGATCCCCGTGTGCTGTCTGACAAATGATTTCACGTCTTGCATAAGCGAGGTGTCGAGGGTTTGACCGAGCAAGTGGCGCACCACTGCGCGATATTGCACGAGGGCTTGGTTGACTGGAATAATGGCGTAGGTTTCTCGCAGACATTTCTCCAACCATGCCAAAATATGGACGGCGTAAGAAATCCTCAGGTATGACTGGCTACCATGGGTGGCGCTCTCCTTGCCATCCAGGGTAAGATAGATGACACGAGTGGCGTAATTCGGGCGACTGCTTAGATAGTTGCCGTAGCGCGCCAGTTGATCCGGTTGCTCATAAGCGTAGACCTTGTTCTCGATGGCTATTGCGATACCCGGACATTCAAGCAAAAGATCGATTTGGCCTGCTTCACCCCGTGAAGCCTCTTTCGTGACCACCCACGCTCGTCCAGCGACAGGCAGGTCAAACGGAACCGGGTTGCCTCCATGATCCAAGACACCAACTTCCGCCAACGTCTGGAAGAAGAGCTCGAGAAATAGAGGACCGCAATCGTGCAATCCAACCGGGTCGAGCAAACTGTGGATGAAGCGCGTATGCAGGCGCACCTCATCATCGGATTTGAGCAGTGTGGTGAAAACATTGAATCTAGCGTTCGTCGCCCTGGCACGTTCCTTGGATCGAAGCGTCAACTCGTATATCAGCTGCGCCAGCTGCCCGAAC
Organism: Phycisphaerae bacterium; assembly: GCA_041661865.1. Lineage (GTDB taxonomy): Bacteria > Planctomycetota > Phycisphaerae > SM23-33 > SM23-33 > JBAZTO01. Next base: position 12,149 of record JBAZTO010000055.1, read on the forward strand.
TCGGTGAGAGTGCGCGATGGGATTACCGGAGCATTCATGGCATATCAGGTGCCGCGCACGTCGATCTGGCCGGTGACGGCGGCGGAGATCAGCGCGGTCCGGCGTTCCTGCAGCAGGTCGATGGCCCGCTGGGCTTCGGCGGTCAGGGTGTCGAATCGAGAGGTCTCGGCATCAAGGAACGCAGCAATCGCCGTTTGCTCTTTTGGTGGCGGTGTCGGAATATTTGCGCGCTTCAGGTCGAAGATATTAATGCCCCGAACTGCTGCGCCGAGACTGCCACAGGCCAAGTCGTCACGTATCGCAGATGCCAAAAGAGCCCACCTCCCCCAAGGAGCACAAATACCGCGAGTGATTGCGACTCGAGCCACGTCTTGTGTTATATTCGACCCTTCGAGCTCGGCGGGCACTATCTCGCAATCCCCAATCGTGCCACGAATTGAATAAACGAGATCTCCTTCCTTCAGGCGCGCCCGGGCATATGGCGCTTCTAGTTCAGCAGTCGTTCGCGCCATAGATTGCAGGTTCATTCGTGAGGGCCTGATATTTCCGCCTTTCAGAATAGGAATGCCTTCGCCTACATCTGGCCCCGGGAGAACTATGCCATACATGATTGGGCGCTCAGGATCTGTGAGCCATTTTAGAGGTGTGATTTCCCAATGCGCCGGCACGTCGCCGAGCCATTCGATGCCGGAGGGTTTGAGGGGGGCTTTCGGGTTCAGGCCGCGGGTGACGGCGTGGGAGATGACCGCCTGGCGTTTCTCTTTCAGCAGTTCCATCAGCCGCAGCTGCTCTGCCACCAACCCGTCAATTTTGGCCGTCTCCTCGTCCAGAAACTCGGCGATGCGGGTTTGCTCGTCGCGCGGAGGCCGGGTCAGAACCAGTCTTGGAATATCATCCATGCTGATATTTTTCTGCGTGTTAGACGTGCAGAAATTATCAATCTGCGCCTGCACAATAGGCGATTTCAGGCACTGCTCGAAAAAAGCAGAATTTGACACTGGAGATTCCAAACGAATGAGTGCGAGGGGCGACCAAATGCTAAACTCAAAATCTACTTTCACACGGGCGATTTTCCCTGTTGATGCAGCCTTCCCCATTAATAAATCGTTTTTTTTGGGGAGCGCCTTCACTCTAAACTCTGCGTGGTCAGCCTCCGAAATAAATCGGCAACCATCAAAATTGAGTTCGCCATCCTGAATGCCATCGACCGATAGAAATGGAACTCCGTCCGCAGTGAAAGTGGGTGTTGTATGTGGGCCGTCAGTAATGCGCTGCTGCAATACGTTTTTTAGCCGGATAACCTCCCAATGCGCCGGCACCTCGCCAAGCCACTCCACGCCGCTGGGCTTGTAACTCGGATAACGCGGGAAGCTCATTTCGAAAGTCCGCCGATCATGGTGAGGATTTTGTCGGTCACGGTCTTTAGCTCGGCGTCGATCTCGCTCAACGGACGCGGGGGTTGGAAGACGTAGAAGTGGCGGCTGAAGGGGATTTCGTAGCCGGTCTTGGTTTTCTCATAGTCGATCCAGGCGTCGGGTGCGTGGGGCAGGACTTCGCGCTTGAAGTAGGTCTCGACGGCTTCGGAGAGCGGCACGTTCTCGGTGTCGCGCAGGGCGGCGTCGGGCACGGGCGAGCCCTTGGTCTTGCCCTTGGCGCTGATGACGACCCGGCCCTTGGCATCGCCGTGCGGCCCGCCCTGAGCCTGTCGAAGGGGGCGCTCGACGGTGATTGTGCGGTAGCCGAAATCCTCGTTCTTGAAGATGCGGCTGATGGGTGTGCCGGCGCGGGTGACCTGCCGGAAGTCGCCGAAGATTTTCGTGATATCCTCGATGTGCTCCGGGCTGAGCTCCTTGCGTTTCGAGCCGAGGCTCTTCCGCATCTTCTGCCAGAAGCCGGAGGCGTCGATGAGCTGCACCTTGCCCTTGCGCTTGGCGAGCTTCCGGTTGCTGACGATCCACACGTAGGTGCTGATGCCGGTGTTGTAGAACATGTCGGTCGGCAGGCCGATGATGGCCTCGACGAGGTCGTTCTCCAGCACGTGGCGGCGGATCTCACTCTCGCCCGAGCCGGCGCCGCCGGTGAAGAGCGGGGAGCCGTTGAGCACAATGCCGAAGCGGCTGCCGCCGTCCTTGGCCGGGCGCATCTTGGAGATGAGATGGAGCAGGAAGAGCAGCGAGCCGTCGCTCACGCGCGGCAGGCCGGGGCCGAAGCGGCCGTTGAAGCCCTTCTGCACGGCCTCGGTGCGAATTTCCTTCTCGATCTTCTTCCACTCGACGCCGAAGGGCGGGTTGGAGAGGGCGTAGTCGAAGTGTTTCCCGGGCAGGCCGTCGGCGGAGAGGGTATTGCCGAAGATGATGTTGGCGATGTCCTGGCCCTTGATGAGCATGTCGGCCTTGCAGATGGCGTAGGACTCGGGGTTGAGTTCCTGGCCATACATGACGAGGCGGGCGCCGGGGTTCATGGCGGCGAGGTGTTCGCCGGCGACGCTGAGCATGCCGCCGGTGCCGGCGGTGGGATCGTAGAGGGAGCGCACGACGCCGGGCTGGCGGAGCGCGTCGTCGTCCTCGATGAAGAGGAGATCCACCATGAGGCGGATGACCTCGCGAGGCGTGAAGTGCTCGCCGGCGGTCTCGTTGGAGAGTTCGGCGAACTTGCGGATGAGCTCCTCGAAAACGGCGCCCATCTGGGCGTTGCTCACGGCGTCGGGGTGCAGGTCGATGGTGGCGAACTTCTCGGTGACGAGGTAGAGCAGGCCGGCCTTGGCGAGGCGGTCGACCTGGGTGTGAAACTCGAAGTGCTCGAAGATGTCGCGGACAGCGGGCGAGAAGGCCTGGATGTATTTGCGCAGGTTTTCGCCGATATGGTCCTGGTCGCCCATGAGCTTCTTCAGGTCGAGCGGCGAGGTGTTGAAGAAGAGCTGGCCGGACTTGCGGAGGAGGAAGGGCTCGGGGTTGATGCCGGAGCCCTTGCGCTTGGCCAGTTCGGCCAGGACGGCGGGCTTGGTGACCTCGAGCACGCAGTCGAGGCGGCGGAGGACGGTGAACGGAAGGATGACCTTGCCGTAGTCGGACTGCTTGTAATCGCCCCGGAGGAGATCAGCGACGGACCAGAGGAAGGAGGAGAGATTGGGGTCGGCCATGTGCTTCAGACAAAACAGCTGAAAGCCCGCAAAGCGGCAAGCTCAGGGCAGGCGCTCAGCGGGCAGTGGCCCGGAGTCAGGCTAGGGAGCTGGGACCGGCCGGCAATCCAAGACTGGGGCGCCGCCAGGCGGCGCGGTTATTGGTTGGCGGTGTTCGTCAGGCGGGCGCCCGGCGGGGGCGGGAACCCGCAATCAATCCGGACTGCCAGGAAAAAATTATCGCCGAATCTCGGCTTCGGCCCGCTTTTGCGGGACTATGGCGGAGTGAACGTCGGCGTGCGTTGGCCCAAGGCGCAGGTTAGTCCGCGGCTCCCCCGGCGGGATCGAGGATTTTTTCCCGGGGGTGCGGATCGAGGCGGTCGATCATGAACCGGGTGAGGTTATAGAGGAAGGCGAAGAGGTAGAGGTAGACGAGCAGGAAGAGCAGCAGCAGGGTGAGCAGCGTCATCGACAAGCTGAACGGCAGCATGATGGTCATGACCATGGTCAGCGGCAGGCTGATGATGATGGGAAGGCTGGCGCATGGGCAGATCAGGCCGGTGGCCGGTTGGCCAACCACTCCCGGCCCTTGGCGGTGAGGCGGTATTTTTGGAGACGACTGCTGGGCTTGTCGGGGATGGTGTATTCGATGGTCTGCTCCGCGAGCATGAGCCGGATGACCTTGTTGAGCTGGCCGGAAATCTCCTTCTGCCGGAGCCCACTGGAGAGCCCGGCCTTGGCCAGCGGCTCCGCCGTCAGCAGGCGCAGAACCCGCACTTCCAGCGACTCTGGCTGCGACTCTGGCTGCGACTCTGGCTGCGCGGTATCAAGTCCCACAACTTGGCCTCCCACAGCCACATAGGCACCACCGGGAGCGCGCCGGACCGTGATTTTGAATCCGTCAGCCAGAGTGAATTCCGGCTCCGCCAGACCCGCGGCGCGGCAACGGCTGATCATGTCGCCGGTGCCCGTGCCCATCCGCTCGATGTATTTGGCCAGATAAAGCGGCTCAGCCAGGAGCGGATTGCCAGGCACCGAGGCATGCGGCTCGCGGAGCTTGGCCAGGGTCAACGAGGGCGGGAGCGTGCCGGGGTTCCAGACTTCAAGACGGTCGGAGAAAAGCATCACCTGCACGCTGCCGTTGCTGGTGTAATCGCGGTGGGCCACCGCATTGACGACGGCCTCGCGGACAACTTCCGCCGGAATCTCATAGGCGACCGGGGCCTGCGTGCCCCCGGCCCGCGTGCCGACCGCGAGGTTGATCTTGGACAGCACGAAGTCCACCGCCTGGTCCACCAGCTCGAAGACCGTGCCTTTGTAAACTTGGTAGGAGGGAATCGGCTTTGTGGCCTGCGTGCCGTGGAAATGGGCGCACTTGACCTCGGAGGAAATCAGGAAGCGCTGGGGCTGCCGGCCGAAGAGCAGCACCGCGGCATGGGTGAGCCGGCCGTCGTTCAGCAGGTTCAGGTGCGTAAGCAACTCCTCCGGCGACGCCGTCTCGCGCAAGGGAAAGGCGCGCTCCCGACGGGCCTCGCGCAAAAACCGGGTCATCCGATCGGGATCGAGATCAGCCCAGGTCGCCCCCAGGCATGGGGCGGTGTCGAACGGACCGGTGCGGATCAGTTTCCGATCCTCCAGGTATTGCACCAACGAGGCGTAAACCCCGGCGATGAGTTCGGCCGTGGTGGTGAACCGGCGACGCACCAGTTCGGTGCCGACCTGGCGGATGAGCGCCTGCGTCTTGGGATGCTTGGCCCGGTCCTCGGTGCCCTTGATGAAGATCAGCCGGTGCTTGTGCAGCCGGGTGGCCTGGTCGAGCTCGCGATGAGTGGGGGAAAGACCGGAAGTATCCTCGGCTCCATACTCATTGCCCAGCAGCCCGACATAAACATCGGCAAGTCCCACGACCTCGAGATAGACGTCATCTACCCGGCGGTCGGTGGCAGGCACATCCTCGAAAATGAACGGTTCGAAAAACCGCCGCAGCAGCGGGTCGGCTCGAAGGTAATCGCGCAAGGCCAGTCGTTCCGCCGCAAACTCGCCCTGAACGGAGCTGATAAAGATGCGCTGGATGTCAGCCATGGCGGCGTCAGGCGCGTGAGCGGTGCGGCGTGATGAACTTCGTGTAGATATCCCGCTCGCTGAGCGCCTTCTTATTCACGGGGCGTGGGCTTAAGGGTGGGCATGGCGGTGAGGGCCAAAATCTGGCTGGCCCACCGTGAATTGGCGGCGAAGTTATCACTGAGCGCGCCGGAAGCGGCAAGATTTAAGCTCTCCTCGTGATCTTGATGATCGATTTGCCGCCTCGGGAGAATTTTGTGCCGCCCCAAAAAGTCGTTTCCTTCGGGGCAGCCCTTGCTGGCGGTGCGGGCCTGGAAACCCAAGCCCGCGAAAAGAAATTATCGCCGAATCTCGGCTTCGTCCCGCTTTTGCGGGACTATGGCGGAGTGAACGTCGGCGTGCGTTGGCCCGAAGCGCACCGTAGGGTGCGCGGTTAACAGTTGGAAGATATTTGTTATCGGGCGGTGTGGTGATTCGTTGGGCGTTATTTGTCATCGGGCCGGACCAATAACCAAAGGTTGGAAACCTGAGGGGCTGACGGAGCCAGACGTCAGGCGTCATTGGTCAGGCGGGTTCAGACACATAACCCCTAACTCCTAACTCTTAACTTCGACCGCCACCTGGCGGCGGCTCTCAGGCCGCGACGACTTCAATGCGCGCCCGGAAACCGAGCAGCCGGAGGAGTCGCGCGCATTGTGCTATTTGCTGCCCATTGGGCACCCGCAAAACCACCCTCCGCTTACGCTTCGGGCCCGCCCCTTTGGCGCGGTCCATCTCCGCGCTTTGCGCTCCGTCATCCCAACCGAAGCCCCGCACATCGGCCACGCCGATCCGGGGCACGACTTTTCTCAGCACGGCGGCATCCGCCGGCGCAAAATCCCCCTTCATCATCGCCTGTTCCGCCCAATCCACCAGGGCAGTCTGCGTGAGCCGGCCCTTGAGGTAGGCCTGCAGCTTTCGCGCGGTGGACTGGCGGGTGATTTTCACGGGTGGAATCTACGTCTTCCGGTGGCCCCCGGCGACACGGGGAAGATTGTTGGACCGGACAATGACGTCAAACGCAGAGCGGGAGGGACGGGAAAACAAGACCTGAGGCTCGCCAGACGGCGTGGTTATCGGTTGAGCGTTATCCGTTATCTGGAAGAACCAATAACCAATAGCCGGTAACCAATAACTCCGCCCCACGGGCGGCTGCTAAAACGGCCATTGAAGCGGCGGCCGCCGGGCCCCAAGCTCCGGGCACGGCCATGAAACGCACCTCAGCCAGACGGATCGGCATACTCACGGCGGGCGGCGACAGCCCCGGGCTCAACGCGGCCATCCGCGCGGTCGGCAAGGCGGCCATCCGCGAATTCGGCTGGGAGGTCATCGGCTTCCGCGACGGCTTCCTCGGCCTAGCCGAGGATCGCTGGCTGGCCCTGGACAAGCCGGCGCTCTCGGGCATCCTGACCGTGGGCGGCACCATCCTCGGCACCAGCCGGGAAAAACCCCACCGCATGGAGATCGACGGCAAGGTCCGCGACATGACCGCCCGGATCGCCGCGAATTACCGGCGGCACCGGCTGGCGGCGCTGGTCTGCATCGGCGGCGGCGGCACGCACAAAAATGCCCTGCGCCTGGCCAAGGCCGGCCTCAACATCGTCACCCTGCCCAAGACGATCGACAACGACGTGCCGCTGACGGACGCCACGATCGGCTTTGACACCGCCCTGGGCATCGCGTCGGAGGCGCTGGACCGGCTGCACAGCACCGCGCACAGCCACCACCGGATCATCGTGGCGGAAATCATGGGCCACCGGGCCGGCTGGCTGACCCTCGGCGCCGGCATCGGCGGCGGGGCCGACGTGATCCTCATCCCTGAAATCCCCTACTCGGCGGAGAAGATCGCCGCCGCCATCGGCCGCCGGGCCACGGCCGGACGCGCCACCTTCAGCATCGTGGCGGTGGCCGAGGGCGCGCTGTCCCGGGAATCCGCGGCGGCCTTCGCCGCGGCCAAGCGGCGCAAGAAACAGGCCGGCACCGAGGAGAAGCGGAAGCAGGCCAAGGCGGAACTCAGCGAGCTGGATGCCCGGCACGCCGGCAACACCCTCCGCCTGGCCAAGCAACTCGAGGAGCTGACCGGACTGGAGGCCCGGGTCACCATCCTGGGTTATGTGCAGCGCGGCGGCACCCCCTCCGTGACCGACCGCATCCTGGCGACCCGGCTGGGCTCGGCCTGCGTGACCTTGATCAAGGAAGGCCGGTTCGGCGTGATGGTGGCCGCGCGGGGCAATGGCACGACCGCCGTGCCCATCGAGGACGTGGCGGGCAACCTCAAGCTGGTGCCCGTCAACCACGAGTGGGTGCAGGCGGCCCGCCACGTCGGGACGTGCCTGGGCGACTGAGGGCGGAATCTTGCAGTTGAAGCGCCAGTCGCCTCTGAAGCAGCACGCATCGAAAGGTGGAACCCGTCCTCCGGACGGGTTGTTGGAGGTGCGCCGGGAAACCCTTTGGCGGAGAGATCGGCCGATCCGCCTCACTTCACCCCGTCCGCGGCGCGTTGGAGTTCCCCGATGAAGACGGCGAGGGGTTTGTCGGCCGCGCGGTCCGCCCGGTGGCCGGCGGCGATGCACAGGGGCTGGGGGCTGGCGGTCAGGAGCTTCATGCGGACCCGGGTGGGGAAAAGATGCGCCATGCGCGCCGCGACGAGGGCGACGCCGAGGCCCGACTCCACCGCGGCGAGCAGGCTGTCGATGCCGTTGTATTCGCCGGTGATCCGGGCCCGCACGCCGTTTTCCTTCAGCCAGCCGGTGATGGTGTCCCAATACTCCGGATATTCGTCCTTGCCGTAGACCAGCAGCGGCTCGCGGGCCACCTCGGCGGGTTTCACCCGGGCCCGGCGCGCCAGCGGGTGCTTCAGGTTCACCGCCAGCCGCCAGGGCGAACTCACGAGGGGCGTCCACTGCAGGCCCCGGGTCCCGCCGCGGGGCCGGACCGTCACGGCCACGTCAAGCGTGCCGGCTTCCAGGCCGGTGAGCATCTCCCCGGTCGAGAGGTCGAACATCTCCACGCGCGTGCCGGGATGGACCTGCGTGAAGTTGGCGACGGCCGGTGACAGCAGGCCGCTGGCCAGCGAGGGCGCGTAGCCGATGCGCAGCCGGCCGCCCGACGAGGTGGCGCGCACGCGCTCCGCCGCCTGGTCCGCGTGCAGCAGGAGCTCGCGGGCCTCGCGCAGCATGGCCTCGCCGGCGGGCGTGAGGTGGATCGAGTGCGCCTTCCGCTCAAGCAGGCATTGCCCGATCTCTTCCTCCAGCGCCTTGATCTGCCGGCTGAGCGCGGGTTGTGTCAGGAAGATCTTCTGCGCGGCGCGGCTGATGTTCCCGGTCTCGGCCACGGCGACGAAGTGGCGCAGCTGTCGGAGTTCCATGCGCCGCACCATACCTTAAAGTATGGCTCAGGCAAGGAACACGGCATTGGCCGGTTTTCGTGGCGTCTGGCATACTGGTCCCATGAAGACCGCCGAAACCACCTCCCTCACCGTCCGCCGGGCAAGCGAGCGCGGCCGCGCCGACCACGGCTGGCTGGACTCCGCCCACACCTTCTCCTTCGCCGACTACTACGACCCGGCGCACCTGGGCTTCCGCTCGCTGCGGGTCATCAACGATGACCGCGTGGCGCCGGGCCGGGGCTTCGACCCGCATCCGCACCGCGACATGGAAATCTTCAGCTACGTCCTCGCGGGCTCCCTCGCGCACAAGGACAGTTTGGGCAACTCCCGGGTGCTCACGCCGGGCCAGGTCCAGCTCATGAGCGCGGGCCGCGGGGTGACCCACAGCGAGTTCAATCCGTCGGGCCTCGAGCCGGCCCACTTCCTGCAGATCTGGATCCTGCCGCGCGAGCGCGGCCTGACCCCGGGCTACACGGAGTGGCGGCCGAAGCCCGCGCAGGCCGACGCCCCGAAGGTCCTCCTCATCTCCGCGGACGGCCGCGAGGATTCCGCGACGATCCACCAGGACGCCGACATCTACCGTCTCCGCCTCAAGGCCGGGGAGACCGTGACGCACGGGCTGAAGACCGGGCACGGCGCCTGGCTGCAGGTCGCCGACGGCGCGCTGCAGTTCAACGGCGCCGACCTCGCCACCGGCGACGGCGCGAGCACCGAGACCGCCGGCCAGCTCACCTTCACGGCGACGCGCCCGGTGGAAGCCCTCCTCTTCGACCTCAAGTAACCGCCATGCTCGCCCCCGTCATCATCCTCAGCCTGCTCACCGTCCTGGTCGCCACCGAACCCGACCGCCAGGACGGCGGGGCGCCCCTTCCGCAAAATCCATCCCAACCCAAAAATCCATGAGCACCGTATCCATCATCTATTATTCCACCTCGGGCCACACGTCCCGTCTGGCCCAGGCCGTCGCCGAGGGCGCCGGCGCCGTGGCCGGCACGCAGACCCATCTGATCGCCGTCAACGGCGACGACATTGCGAAGGGCCGCTACAGCAACGAGGAGGTCTTCACGCTGCTCGACCGGAGCGACGCGATCATCTTCGGCAGCCCGACCTACATGGGCGGCCCGGCGGCGCAGTTCAAGGCATTCGCCGACGCCACGGGCGGCAAGTGGTATACGGCGGCCTGGCGCGACAAGCTGGCCGCGGGCTTCACCGTCTCCGACAGCCCGAGCGGCGACAAGCAGGGCACGCTGAACTACCTGTTCACGCTCGCGATGCAGCACGGCATGGTGTGGGTCGGCCTCGGCGAGCTGCCGATGCAGGCCAACGGCACCAACCGCCTCGGCAGTTACAGCGGCGTCATGGCGCAATCGGACCAGGCCGCGCCCGACACGGTCCCGGGGGCCGGGGACACGGCGACCGGCACGCTGCTTGGCCGGCGCGTCGCGACCCTCGCCGCGAAACTGAAAAACTAAACCACCCATCAGATCGATGTAGGTCGGGCTTTATGCCCGACATGCAAACCTCCCCAATCGGGGGTAAACCCCGACCTACAGCCCAATATCCAACCCTCCTGAATCTCCCTCCACCCATCCCGATGTAGGTCGGGCTTTACGCCCGATATCCCACCCGCCCCGGTCGGGGATAAACCCCGACCTACAGCCCGATATCCAACCGAACCCAATCCAAACCAAGACACCTCCATGAAAGCACTCCAACTCCTCACCCAGACCAACGACAGTGCCGCGCCGCTGCTGGCGCGCCTCACGCTGGGCCTCGTCATGTTCCCCCACGGCGCCCAGAAGGCGCTCGGCTGGTTCGGCGGCTACGGCTACGAAGGCACGATGGGCTACTTCACCGGCACGCTGCACATCCCGGCCCTGTTCGCGTTCCTGGCGATCGCGGCCGAGTTCGCCGGCTCGATCGCGCTGGTCGCGGGCCTGTTCAGCCGCGTCGCCGCGGCCGGCCTGGCCGTCGTCATGGCCGTCGCGGTCCTGCTGGGCCACCTGGCGAACGGCTTTTTCATGAACTGGAATGGCAACCAGAAGGGCGAGGGTTACGAATACCACCTGCTCGTCCTCGGTCTCGCGCTGATCGTGATGATCTACGGCGCCGGCCGGGCTTCGCTCGACACGCTCATCGCCCGCCGCACCGGCGGGAAGTGAGCGGGGGGCGAAGCCGGAAGCGGGCTGCTCCGCTGCGCTTCACCACGCCATCTCCGCTTGCCTCGCTCCGTCAGCTTTCAGCCAGCCCGAGGGTCTCACCGCAAAAACCCCGGCCTTCCGGGCCTGCCTGCTTCAGCGCCGGGGCGACGGCGGGGGGTTGCATCGGGGAAAGTGCCGACGTGCCGGAAGTGGTTTGGTCGCCGCCCTTCTTCTCGACTCCCTCTTCGCCGGCGTCACCTTGTTTCTGTTACGCCGGTGTGACCGACGGTCATCCCCCACTCCATGAATAAGTCCCTTTTTGCCCTGGCGGCCGCGCTGCTGTTCGCGGGCTGCACCACCCTCCAACCGCCGGCCGTCAGCCTCGTGAACGTCCAGCTGGGCGCGGCGACCGCGCTCGAGACCAACGCGCAGTTCACCCTCCGCCTGACGAATGAAACGCCCGAGCCGCTCATGCTCAACGGCGGCGCCTTCAAGATTTACCTCGACGGCCACTTCGTCGGCGACGGCGTGAGCGCCGAGACGCTCACCCTGCCCCGCTTCAGCTCCGGCACGATGACCGTGAGCGTGCACCTGAGCCACTGGCGCCTCGCCAGCCGCATCCGGCCCCTGCTCGATTCCCGGCGCTTCGACTACCGGATCGCCGGCAAGCTCTACGCCACCCAGCCCGCCGGCACCCTCCGGGTCAGCGAGGAAGGCCGGCTGGACCTGAATGAATTGAGGCCAACGTCCCGGGATAACTAGACCGCTGATGGCAGGGCGTCTAGCGCTTGGCGCTGGTTTGACATCCTCCGGCGGAGCCGGGCCTTTGATTCAACGCCACGGCACGAAGGGCCAAGGGCCGGTGTTCTGTCGGGTAAGTCCGTTTCATAGTGTAGGAGCCTGCTTGCAGGCGATTT
>JBAZTO010000056.1:0-23157 GCA_041661865.1 Phycisphaerae bacterium
TCTTGAAGCGGATATGCAGGCTGCTGTCGAGTCGCTTCTCCACAATCACCCATCCGCCTCGCTGTCCGGGCAAGGCCGGCTTGAGCAGTTGGTAGACTTGGTTGTCCAGGCGGATCGTGTAGTCGTTAGCCACCTTGCGCCTCTCCTGGATGCTCAGGATCGCCGCCAGGTTCATGGATGAATGCAGCGGGCGGTGGGCGTTGTTGCCGCTGGCAGGCTTGACGGTGCATCGCCGGTTGAACCATGGCAGGAAGATCCTGTCGAGCACCTCGTTGGCCTGCTCCATCGTGGCGGCTCCGGCCAGGCGAAGTTCTTTCACCAACCGGTCCTGCGCCGTGCCGTTGAACCGCTCCACCCGCCCCTTGGCCTGTGGACTGCCGGCGGGGATCCAGCCGATGTCCAGTTCCTCCAAGGCCCGCGCGAACTGCGTTTGGGCGGACTTCTTGCCGGGGCACTCGCCACAGAACACGCTGTCGTGGTCGGTATACAGGGCCACCATCCGTCCTTGCTTGCGGAGATACCGCCCCAACAGGTCCATGTAGCCTTCGGTCGTCTCGGCCGGATAGAACCTCGCGATCACCTTGCTGGTGGCGTCGTCGATCATCACCAGCAGGACCATGCGCGGCCCCCGGCCTTCCAGCCAGTCATGCTCGCTGCCGTCGGCCTGCACCAGTTCGCCGAAGCATTCCCGGCGATCACGCCGCTGACGATGCGGGTCGCGATGCCGCTTGCGCTCCCAGAGCTGGGCCGTCAGCAGCCAGTTCCGTAGCGTCTCGTCGGAAACCGGCAGGCCTTCATCCGTCAACTTCTCTGCCGCCAGCGTCGGCCCAAAGCCCAGGTAACGTTGCTGGTAGCGGGTCAGCACCTGCTGCCGCAGTTCATTGGCCTTGGCGTGGTTCGACCGACGCCCCCGCAGGCGATGAATCACCCCTGTGTCGCCCTCGACCTCCAGCCGCCGCTGGACACGCCGTACCTGCCGAACGCATCGCTTCAGCAGCCGCGATGCTTCCCTTTGCGTCCGTCGGCCCTCCAACACCGCCGCCATCACCTTCAACCGATCCCGTTCCCGCTGACTCATCTCGATCCGGTCTCCTTCCATCCGCTCTCCTTCTCAGGAAACCGGACAGTTCTACTTTGGTAAGACCGGACATTACTATCTTGGTATGACATGCGTTCACCTTCAAACTTGCTAGGGCTCGGTTTTTGAGGGAGAATGGCGTATGCCCGACGGGGCGGAAGAGTCCATGCTCATGCTCACGATCACGGAAATTCAAGCAGACCCTGAGTCCAAACGGGCCGTAACCGAGGACATGGTCCGTCGCATGTACGAACTCTTGGGGACGAACATGACCCAGGTGGTCAATGACTTCCCGGCAGACTGGCGCGCCGAAGACGAATTCCAGAAGTGGCGGACCGAGGTGTTCCTCGGCTCGGTCCAGCGACATACACGCCACCTGTTGCTCTCCGACAGCATGGGCTTGCGAGGATTCCTGTCCTACACGCCGTTGCCGGACGGTGACGATATCTTCATCAACGAGGTGCAAATCCGTTCGTCGTGCCAAGGTGACGGCGTCACGATCCGGCGGCTGATGAGAGAGTTCGCCAAGCAAGTCGCGATTCTGCCGCACCATCGACTGGTAGCCTATGCCAACAAGGCCAACGGCAGGTCGCAGCGATTGGCAACAAAGATCGGATTTCACTCCAACAATGAGACTGCGCGCGGCTACTCCTACGAGATGCCGAAGCAGACGATACTGAGGTGGCGAGGTATCAGATAGGCTCATCACCTCCGACCCTCCATGAGTTTGGCAATCGCCTTGGCGCCGTCCACGCACCGGCCGATGCCGATCTTCCGCAGACCGCCGGGGTATTCGATCTGGACCTTCTGGATACCGAGCAACTCGCACGCCTGCTGAAAGTCCTGATCGTTGCGGAACATCAGCATGACGTAATCGTGGTGCTCGAACGGCTGGCACTCCATCTGCGGCAGGACGGCGCCGGGAGCGTCATCACTGTCGGCCTCTTCGTCCTGGGCGGCATCGGCGGCGTTCAAACCGGCGGCGGTATTGTGCAGCAGGTCGCGGACCCACAGGCCGTCGGCCTCGACGGACTCGATGAGCTTGCGGTATGCCTCGGCGTCGCCCATCGCCATCGCGCCCACCGGGTCCAGCGTCGCCAGAATCTTCGCCTCGGCCTCGTCGGACCAATTGCCGACCAGGACGGGCACGGGCGTTTTGGGATCGACCACCTGCTTGCGGGCGTGGCCATCGATCAGCCGGCCGGTCCGCTCGTTGAACAGGCAGGCGCCTGCCCAGCCAATGTCGGGGTCCTGGAGCAGTTCACGGATGGATTCGAGCTGCTCCTGGCTGTGACGGCGCCAATTCAAGGGGTTTTCGCTGAGGCTACCGGCCTCGATCCACTCCAACCGCAGCGGTGGCTTGGGCTTAAGGTCACTTTCGGGCTTGGTTTCCATGCGTTTCTCCGCGAAAAGAAAGATTAGTTAGGAAGGGAGTCGTTCCCGGTGAGGTCCGGAACGGCCGATCCCTGGGGAGGACCCATAACCACACCTGAACCGACGCCAACTGACGCGACGGACTCAACGGAACGAACAGGCCGGCCATACAGGCGGGCGTACGGGGCGAACGTCGGATCGTCCTGTCGGTAGTCGGCGTTGACTTCCATGACGGACTGGAGCAGGCGCGGGATGAATCCCTCCCGGTGTGCCGCGGCGATGATGGCCGAGGTATCCTTGGGCAGGCACTTGCCCGAGAAGCCGCGATTGTCGGGATAGACGAATGTGTGGTCGCGACTGATGCGAGGATCAGCCAGCCATGTTTCCCGCAGTTCGTTGTAGTCCACGCCGAACGATCGGGCGATGTCGAAGAACTCGTTGCAGAACGTGACTTTGGTCGCGTAGAAGGCGTTCTCCATGTACTTGGTCAACTCGGCACAGATTGCCGAGCAGAAGTAGAAGCGATGGCCTGCGTGGTAGTGCCGTTTGTAGAGGTCCGCCACGGGCGAGGTGTCATCGATGGGCCCGCCCAGGACGCTGAATCCTTGGGCCTGGTGGTCGATCAGCGGGTGGGCGGCGGTCTCGCCGATGTACTCCGGCTGGAAGATGATCCGCTTGCCGGTCAGGCGACGGAGCCCGGCCGTTGTCCCTGGGGCGATAGTCGAGCGGATGACGATGATCGGACTCTCGCACCAGTTGGCTACTTCCTCGACGATCGACGTGTCACATGAGCCGTCCGGCGCCGTCGGCGTGGGGACGCAGATGAACGCGAACCGGCAGCGATTGATCGCGCTTTGATCGGTCAGCCCCTTGGCCGGGTCATAGACGGCGCAGTCGCCGAAGAGTTTGAGCATTGCCTGGCCGACAAAGCCGGCGCCAATGATCCCGATGGTGTGGTTTTCAACTCTCTGCATGGCTTTCGCCTCCTTGGGGGTATTTCCAGACGAAGATGTCCTTGTTGACCTGCGGGCCGTCATACCGGGCGCAGTAGTGCCAAAAGTCGGCGGGGTATTCCGGGGCAGCTTTCAGGCCGTTGACCACGATGCCGTGCCTGCACATCGAATGCGGTGCGGTGAGCCAGAGCCGGCAGTCGATGCAGCGGCAATGGCGTAAGATCGTCACGTTACAAACCGGAGGCGCCATGACAGTCGCAGTCGTCATGCGACAGCCCTCCGGGGTGTTACCGCGTTACCGGGCGTTACCGGGTTTTCCCCTATAAGCGCCATCGCGTGCGCGTGCGCGCGTGAGGCGATAAACCGGAAAACGTGGTAACGGGTGGTAACGCGGTAACAGGCGTTATTCATGGTCTTCCCCCCTGAACGTCATGTGCATCCAGCATTTCTGGAGCCGGCCGTCGGCGCGAAGTGGTTTGTCTTCAAAGCCTTGCTGTCTCAGGCGGCTGTTCAAGGCATTGCGGGTGAGCACATCTTCGCCCACATTGCGGCACCAGTTGCAGTAGGCCAGGTACACCCGCTCCTTGGGCGTCCGCATGTTCTGCTGGGGGTGCCGGCGCCAGTCTTCGCAGCACTCGGCCAGGAAGTCCGCCACATGATCAGAGTCGTTGCGGTACTCTTCCGTCGCCTCGCGGACGGCCTGGGGGAACTCCAGGTCGCACTGCCGGGCCTGCCACTCCAGGCAGCCGCGGACTGCCCAAGCCAGAATCCCCGGCCACTCGGCCACCAGCCGCTCGGTGAGCTGCCGATCCTGCTGGTCTTCCGGGATGGTGACGACAAACGGGATCAGCCGCAGCCGCCGCCAGATAGCATTGCTGGATTCTGTGACCACGGGTTTGTTGTTCGTGACCAGGACGGTCTTGTGCGTCCGCTCGAACTGGAAGTAGTCCTGCCGCATGAAGCGGCCTTTGAGGAACTTGTTGCCGGTGATCTTCTTGACCAGGCCGATGCGGAGCTTTTTGTTCTCTTCGGTTTCGCTGGCCACCACGAGGCGCTTGCCGTAGAGGTCGGCGATCTCAGTGGGGTGCTCCTCGCTGGCCTTGGCCGTGACCAGGCCGTCGGGCGCTTCTTCGGCGTGCGGGCCCATGACGCCCATGATCGTGTCCAGGAAGACGTTCTTGCCGTTGCCGCCGGGACCGTAGAAGATCGGGAGAATCTGCACCGAGATATCCCCAGTCAGGAAGTAGCCGGCCAGACGCTGCAAAGCGGCGACCATCTCGACGTTGCCAGCCATGATCTCGCCCATGAACTGCTCCCAGCGCGGACACGGCGCGTCGGGGTCGTAGCTGGCGGGTGACAGCGTGGTAATCAGGTGCTGGCGGTCATGCGGGAGCAATTCCCCCGTGCGAAGATCGACAACCCCGTTGTCCACGCCCAACAACCACGGCTGTTTGTCCAAGGCCGATAGCGCGATGGCTGAGCGGTGCTTGACGACTTCCAGCATCTCGCGGGCGGGCTTGGCGTCTTTGTTGCAGCGGGTCGCCCACTTCATCGCGTCTTCGTCGCCGGCGGCCTCACGCACGAGCGCCCGCATGGCAACCTCCGCCAGGTGACTGACCTCGCGGATGGCGTCGGTCTTCCAGCACCGGCCCTCCCAGACAAACCACTTGCCGCGCTCCTCGCACCAATGAACGTCGGGGCCGAACAGGTGCATGAAACGGTCGGCGTTGCCGTAGAGGTCCAGCTTGAACTGACCCGGCGGCAGGGTGGGGATTGCCTGGGGTTGCGGTTCGACTTGGTTGGCGGCCTGCTCCCGCGTCTGGACCTGGCGCGGATGCTTGATGCCCGACTCGATGCCGCTGCGGATGGTCGCCTCGGCCTCGTGTTGGCCCAGCCCTACGGCTATCGCTGCTTCCAGGAGGGCCTGCTCAACATCGGTGCGATCCAGGAATCCGCCGCCGATCAGCGTGCCCAGATTGAAGGCCGATCGGTTCAATGTGTCATTTCGCGTCCCTTCCTGGGCCTGATAGAGTGCATTGAGTTCCAGCCGCAAGGCCATTGTTGCGTAGCGCTCATGTGGAGTCTTTGCCTGACGTGTGGATGAAGATCGCGGGGCCGACGAAGACCTGGCTGGCGCAGGCGGAGCAGTGAGCAGGTCGATGATGTGCTCGGGCAGTTCAGCCAGTTCCGTTTCCCAGGGCGACAGGCCCGTGGCCCACCTATACAACCTTCCCGTGTCGGGATGGATCGAGCCGGGGAAGACCACCTGGCCACCGTCGGCCTTCACGTCGATGTGCGGGCCGAGCTTGCCCGAAGAGTTGCCCAGGGGCAAGCTGCACCTGAAGTACAGGTGTATCCCATTGCCGCCGGTGCTGGCCGTCACCGTCCCGGGCAGTTCCAGGCCCTGAAGGTTGGCGCCTTCGTCGGCGTCGATGACAACCACGCCGCTGGTCTGTCCGGTGCGCAGGCCGATGTTGCCCTTGGCGGCCCATACCAAGGTTTCCTCCAGCGACTCTCTGGGCCGGTCCTGCCAGGCTTTCAAGGTCGGACGTTTGCCGGCCAGGGGTGTGAACGACCAGCCCAATTCGTGGCCGTGGCGCACGCTGGCCTCGCGCAGTTCTTGCGGCGGCAGGGTCGCCAGCGCCGGAATGTCACAGACTTCTGGCATGGGCTTCTTCAATCTCCCTCTGCACGTCCTGGACGCTGTGGGCCAGAACGTAGATGCCGCTACGCTTGCGAATCTCCTGCTCCATCTGCTTCTGCACGGGCGATTGCCTGCCACCGGGGGCCTTGGCTTCCACGCCGATGAAGCGGCCGTCGGGCAACAGGCCCGTGATGTCCGGCCAACCACCCGGCACAGTGTCGGCGCCAAACGAGCCGGCGTGATAGGCGGCACCGGCGTCGGTCACGGCCACTAGGCAGCCATTGGCGCGAAGCCATAGCAGGATCGCCTTCTGGATCGCCCGCTCGGGCTTGCCGCGATGGCGGCGCTGGGCAAAGACTTCCGACCCTCGCAGACTCATGGCTTCTCCTCCGGCCAGTCAGTCACAAAGTCGCCGCCCGGCCCGAGGCGACATACGGGCGGCTCCGGTGCTGGCACCTGATCGTCCTTGGCGAACTCGTAGCCGGCCTTCCAGCAGGCGTGCAGTTCGCTGCCTGGCGGATGTGGGTTGCCCACCAAGCCTCGCCGCTGAGCCATGAAGCCCTGGTAGAAGGCGTGCATTCGCCGGCCTTCCTTGGCTGCCTGCCCCCGGTCGATCAATCGCTTGCGCATGCGGTTCATGCGTTCTGGCCCTCGCCCCTGTGGGGCAGCCAGGTGAGGCGGTCCCGCTCCTCGACCTGCCTGGCATAGATCGCCACACGACGTTCAATTTCTGCCTGCTCCAGAGAATGCCGCATGCGCGGGCTGGAGGCGGCCTCGTAGGACGGTAACGCCGCCGATGGCCGGAAGGCCCTGTCCATGCTCTTGATCTCTTGATTGCACATGGCCTCACCGTCCTACAGCCCGGCGCGGCCGGGGCATCCATACCCCAGCCGGCCGAGCCGCGGAGACAGCACCCTCGCCTCAGAACGGGATGATCTTTCCAGGCCCATCGGCCGCCATGACCGCCCAGTCGGCGCCGCTGAGTGCGTCAGGCTGGCGGCCCGGGAACAGTTCCGCGAGGATGCGGAACCACTCCTTCTCCGTGGCCTCATGGTCCCACTTGGGCGGTAGGCAATGCTTGGTGAACTCGGTCCAGGCATCTTCCATCGTGGCCGTCACCGGCGCCTTGGGCGCTGCCGGCGCCGCCGACTTGGATGGCGCGGGACGCGGGCCGGCTGGCGCAGCGGGCCTGCCCGCCGGTTTGGGCGGGTTGGCGGGCGTGCCGCCCGCGTATGCGCGGAACTTCGCGCCCAGGCGGTTGCCGACGGAGCGGCGCAGGTCATCGTCGGCCTTTGGGACGCCGCCAGCCTTGGCGCCGTAGGGATTGAGGAACGCGACCTTGAGACTTTGCTGGCCGTTGTACTCCTCCATCGCCAGCTTCACCTGCACCGGCTGCTGGGCGAGCGCCTCGGCGGAGTCCTGGAGCCAGAACGGGTCGCGGCCGTCCCAGCCCAGTGCGGCCTTGAGCGCCTCGATGGTGTTGTCATTCAGCGAGCGGTCGCGCTTCTCCAGGATGTGGTAGCCGGTGATTTCCATGTGCTCGCCGGCACAGTCGGTCCACTGGCCATCGAGCAACTCCTCGAACAGCCGGTACTGGATCACGACCTGGAGCAGTTTGTTTTCGCGTGTCTCGGCCAGCCCGACGGCAACGGGGTATGCGTGGAAGAGTCCTTCTCTGTTGGGCATCATTGTGTCTGTCTCCTGCGAGGTTAGGGTTTGATGATGGAAGTCCAGATTGACGGATCGTGCTTGCCGACGGTAAGGACGGAATTGCACGTGCGGCTCTTGGCCATGCAGTGCGGCATCTCGACGGGATAGAGGGTCCGCGTCTCAAAACCCTTGGCCATCTTGCCGTCGGTCACGTCGCCCTTGTCGTAGCCGAAGTAGAGCACATGATCGGCCCACTCCTTGACGCGCAGGCGGATGCTGCTCTTGCCGCTGCCGGGCGACTGGAGGCGCGGCTCGTAGCGGAGCCAGTTGGGACCGTTGGGATTGGGCACCTCGGTGGTGCAATCGTGGGCGATGAGGATCACGTTGCGGCCGGCGCGGATGTGCTGGTCGAGGTCGCCCAGGAGCATCAGGAAGGTGTCGTACATGTAGCCGAAGTGCTTGCCGTAGCCGTAGTCTTCAAGCCGCTCGGCCCTCTGGCCGTTGTCCTTCTTGACGTTGGCCAGCACCCACGCGCCACAAAGCTCCTCGGCCTTGGTGACCGAGTCGATGACGATCGTGCGGATTTCATCCCAGCCGTCAGCCTGGAGGACGCTACGCAGATCCTGCCAGTTGCCCACGCCGCTGACCAGGCGAATGTCCAGTTCGCTGGGAAGCTGAGGCCGCAGCACCGGCATGGACTCGTCCAGGTCGATGAAGGCCACCGGCCCCGGCGCCACCGACGCCTCACTGGTCTTGCCGATGCCGCCGGTGCCGTACAGGACGATCTTGTGGCCCTGGGGCTTGATGGTTCCGAACGCCACCTTCCTGCGGCCAGGGGGCGGCTGACGACTGGCCGCGGTCTGTGTCTGCGGCGCGGTGCGGGGTTCTGCCAAGGCAACCATAGTGTGTCTCCTCTGTTCTGCCAAAAGGGTTAGTGGGTCTCTTCAGGAAGCGGGAACAGCTCGGCGACGACGGCGTAGAGCTTGGTCAGGTTCTCGCCCAGCAGGTGGGCCTTCAGCGCCCGCTGCGTCTTGCCGTAGCACTCGCGGACGACGGCCAGGGCGCTGCGACCCTTCTCGTTGGCCACCAGATAGTCGCGGAGCAGGATGATCGGCTCATCCTCGGGGCCGCTGGCCAGGCCCGTCTTGAGCACCTTGCAGAAGTGGACCAGCCGCTCGTGGTCGATGCTGTAGTAGGCCCGGGCGATCACGGCGCGGGTGACGGCCGTCGCCACGCCACGGGCGCGTTCGGCAATCATCAGGTGCTTCATCGCAAAACACACGGCGTCGAGGTGCTGGGCCAGAAGCTCGGCCTCCTGGCCGTAGGACAGGCGGACCAGCGGCCTGAGACCCCGGACCATGCAGCGGAGCGTTGCCAGGTGCTTGTGGTCGATCTCCCGCCCGAACCGCTGGCTCAAACTCATGCGGTCGGCGTTGTTGCGGACCAGCCCGCCGTCGTAGCACTCGATGTTCGCGGCCGGTTCATTGAAGAAGACCCGCGTCTTGACCGGAACATCGGCCATGACGATGGCCCACAGGCGGTGCTGGCCATCCAGCAGCCGTCCGCCGGGGCTGAAGGCCAGACCCTGATGGGTGAGCCTCCAGCGGCCGGACTTCATTTCGCAGGCGAGGCGCTCGACGTGGCCCTGATTGATGGGCCGGTTGTGCGTGTTGCCCTCCAGCCAGCGAGCGGCCATCGAGGGTGTCACTTCCAGTACGACGTTGTGCGGTTCGTTTGCGGCTACCATGTGCTGTCTCCTCAAAAGGGGTTAGGGTGTCGGCTGCTGAAGATGGGCGGCAATCCGCTCGACCAGGGCGGCCAGCCAGGACTCGTCGAATAGCTCGATCAGCGTGTTGGCCGCCATCTGGGGGTTCTCGCGGGGAAGCGACAGCGGCACCATCGGCACGGGCTTGCTGTGCCCCAGAACGGGCTTGAAGGCGCCGCTTGACGCCGAAGGCGGCGAAGGGCGTTTGGCGGACTTGCCGGCCGTCTTGCCGATGTTGGCGGTCTTGATGGTCCGCCCGTCCCGGCCGGTGCGACTATCGGATTTTCCGATAGTGCCGGAACCCTCCAGTTCCTTGCGGTACTTGGCCACCGTCTCGAAATACACCCCGACGTGCTCAGCGACTTCCCGGTCGCTTCGGCCGGCGCCCTGGGGATGCCGCAGCGCCGCCAGGACGGCGCGGCGCTTGTCTTCATTGGAACGCTGGAGGCCGTGCGTCCGGTTGGCCGAGTAACTGAGCCACTGGGCGTCGGCCTGCGTGCCCGTCGTGACGTTGGCATCGATCTCCGCCAGGCCAAGCAGGCGGGATGCGTGAACGCGGTGGAACCCATCCCACAGCCAGTAATCCTGGCCGTCGTACACGACCTCGATGGGCGGGAAGGTCATGCCGGCCCGCATATCGTCGGCGTAGGACTTGATCTGCTGCTGCCGGAGCTTCCCTCGCGGCTGCGTACCGCCGTCCAGACGAATCAGTTCTATACGAATGCGTTCCATGTTCAGGAAGCCTCCTCGCTGGCAAGCTCGGGGTTCACGTCGGAAAGAACCTGGTAGCCCGACGGCGGGTTGTCGGGATTGGCGCGGACGCTATTGAGACACAGGTTGGCGAACTCGCACTGGCCGCAGGTCATCCTTCCGACGTTGCGGAAGTGGGCACGCGACGGATCATCCAGGCGCGATGCGCGGCGGCGGAGTTCCATCAGATACTGGGCCTGCTGCCACAACTCGGCGCGATACTCGGCCAGTTCATCCTCCAGGCGGGGCACTTCGCGGCGCTGGAAGTAGAAGTCAGGACGCTCGCCCAGGTCCGCCAGCAGGCGCTGGCCATAGGCTTCGGGCGTCTCGTTCTGGCGCAGGCGGA
Organism: Phycisphaerae bacterium; assembly: GCA_041661865.1. GTDB lineage: Bacteria > Planctomycetota > Phycisphaerae > SM23-33 > SM23-33 > JBAZTO01. The sequence continues at coordinate 10,561 of JBAZTO010000056.1, forward strand.
TGGTGGGCTTGCGTGTCACGTCATACAGCACCGTGGCCACGTCGTAGCCCATGGCGCGGGCAGCGAGAACATACTGGCTGATCTGGCCGTCGCAGCGGAGGCGGAGCCAGTATTCGGAGTCGGGGGCGATATCCTCGCCGGCGGTCTTGTACTCCAGCACGGCCAGGCGGCCATCAGGCAGACGGACAATCGCGTCGATCTTGCCGGCGAGCGTGAACTTCGAGCTGGCCTTGCCGGTGGCGGGGTTGACCAGCGGGATATCGAACGACATCTCGACGGCGACGACTTCAAGGTTGTCCGCGCCGTACCGCCACAGATGACCGGACAGCAGCGCCTTGAGCGTCTCGCACTCCACGGCCCAGTCAGTCGGGTCGGCCCAGGTGGGCATGGCCTGGTAGCCAGCCAGGGCACATTCCATCACCGTGGCGTCACTGGCGCCGCGATTGTTGGCCTCCAGCCCCGCATGGAAGGCGCCGCCGAATCGCAATGGCGTGGCCGTGCGAATCCGGGAAAAGCCCAACTCGTAACGGAGAAAATGCAGCCGGGGGCACTTTCGCAGCGTGGTCAGGCGAGTGGAGGTTAGCTTGGTCTTCATGCCCCGGCCCTCGCGAGGATGTCATCGGCTTCCTTCAGGGAACGAAGGCGGGCGTTCGAGGTGATGCCGCGCTTCCCAAGGGATGCGGGCCTGACCGGGACCGCCATCTCCAGTTCCGCGTCCACCTCGGCCAAGGCCGTAAAGAAGCGGGTCAGCGCCTGGCGGGTCGTGACGATATTCCGCCCGTAGCGGAGATACTCCAACTTCACGCCCCGAAGCCCCCTGCGACACCACCGCCAGAGGGTGGAGATTGCGGGCTTGCGTCCATTGATCCGGGGCAGAACCTTGGTGGCCTCCGTCAGGCTGAGCAGACTTTCAGTTTCCACGTCGATTGCCATGCGATTCGCTCCTGTGCTGCCGAAAGCGATCATCGCAGGAGATTGCGTCCCTTGGGGGCGCGCCAGGGGCGCTTTGAGGGCGTTTTGCGGGCGCGCAAGATCAGGCCAATGTCCGCAAGGTCCGATCAAGGTCCGGTCTGGTGGGCGTAATGTCCGATTAAGGGGCGCTTTGGGGACGAGACGCCGCCTGGCCTTGCCTTTGGCATGCGAAGTGCATAAACACCAACGGCCCGGAATCCAGTGACTCCGGGCCGTTGGCAGAATTGCACCGTGAAATGGATCTCAGCCGACCTTCTCGATCACCTCGATGGCCTTCTGCATGTCGGCCTCCGCGTAGATCAGAGTCACTGCGGCGCTGCGGTGGCCCAGAATGATCCGCGCCGTCTCCAGGCCGAACTCCTTACGCAGCCCGGTCGCGGCATTATGGCGAAGCTGGTGGGGATGCCAATGGTGAGCCTTGCGCCAGGCGCGGACTTCTGCCTTCTGGGCATCACTGAGGTGGGATCGCCACTGCTGGGGTGTTTCCCGTTTCCTCGTCTCTTCGAGCCGTTGGGACCTCAGGTGCTCGGGCAGGGGGGAGGCCAGCTCGCAGGCCCGCTCGATGGCCCGGCGATAGGCGTTGACATCGTATTGGTCGCCGGGGGTCCGCTGGGGCCTTTCGACGCGGTTGGCGCCCGGACGATTTCCGTAGTGGAGCGGGGTCTTCCGAAGTTGATGACGTTGCTGGTAGTGCTCGTGGAGTGCTTCCGCCGGCGAAAAACAGTAGCTCTCCGCCGGGCGGAGCAGGAACGGCATCAACATCGCCTGCGCCCTGGGCCCGATGTAGACGACCCGCTCGTGGCCGTGATGGGAGGTCTTGTGGTGGGGCGGTTTGTACATCCAGACCTTCCCGCTGCGGTCGATGTCACAGGGCCGCAGGACGCACAGTTCCCCCGGCCGGGCGGCGGTCAGGAGCTGGAGTTGGATCATGGCCCAGATCTGGCGGCTGACGAAGGGCTTGACGGCATCGACCAGTTCCTGACGGACCGGGCGCACCGGCGCGGGTTCCGGCGCCTCGCAGTAGCCCGACCGCAATCCGGCCACCGCCATTAGGGCGTGCCAGATACTGCCAGGGATCAGTTCCTGCTCGGTGGCCCAGCGAAAGATGCTCTTGATCCGGCCGGCCATGCGATTGACGCTGCTACGGCACCAGCCTTGAGCGACCATCTGCTCGCGGACGACGCGGAGCGCCATGGGGCCGAAGTCGCAGGCCCGCGTGTCGGCGTAGAGCTTCTTGAGGAACTTGATGACGGTCAGGTAATTGCCCAATTCGGAACTGGCCGCGCCGTTGCTGCGGCGGTAGTGGTTCTCGGCATAGAGCCAGAACCGTGCGAGCATCTCCTTGACGGTGATCTGCTGGGGGTCGATCCGCAGTTGCCTGCCGTTGGCCATCCATTCAGCCAGGACGCGGTGGTATTTCTGGAGGGCCTCGGGGCTGTTGTGGCGGCCCAGGTAGAAGGTCCTGCCGCTGAGCACGACATAGCCCTGGCCGGTGGGCTTGTGGCGACGCAGCTTGGGAACGCGGTCACTTTTTGAAAACTTTCCAGTGGGGGGAGAGGCAGAAATGGACGCTTTTTTCACCGACATGGCCGAAACCCTTTCATCTGCGCGAGTAGACTACTCGCGTTTCCCAGGGGCTACGGCCGCTCCGCCTAAAAGGCGGTGAATCGCTACTCGCGATTTCGGCGTACCTTACAATCACTGAGCCGTACTGGACTTGAACCAGTGACCTCCTGCGTGTCGAGCAGGCGCTCTAGCCAACTGAGCTAACGGCCCTTACAAGACGAACACTGTAACCCCATCGACAAAACATGTCAAGCGGAGTTGCAGGGCCTTTCAGTTCTCGGCGTGGCACGGGCGTCTCGCCCGTGAGTAACATGGGCATCTTGCCCATGTCAGTGTGTTTTTGCATATCGCACGGCCGGGACGGCCGTGATACTCATGGCCAAGATGGCCATGCTACGAGAACTGAAAGGCCTTGCCGCGGAGTTGGTCGCGGAAACCGTCGCTGACGACGTACACCCCCCTCGCCCAATTCGCGCGCGGAAAAAGTCACTTCTCCTATGTAGTGGCTTTGTGCTTCCGAAATGAATGATCACGGCAAAATTTGGTAACTTCTTCCGTATGTAGAACGGCCGCGGGCACAAAACAAATGATTGCGACCCAGATCCCCGACACCGCCTTACGAAACCGATCCGCCTCTTGTTGGGTTCCGAAGCGGACGCTTCCATGATTTACGATGATCTTGACGACGCGGGCTGACTTCACGTCCGGAGCGTTGGGGAGGTGATAATCATAGTACAAATGATAAAAGGTGGATATGCCGACTTGTGCCAGGAAAACGAGAATAAGCACAACGACTACAGTTTTTCGTACGGTTTCCATACGTTGCCCATCTCTGCCAGGACCATTGTATGGCTACCTTCGCGCGATGAAATTCCGCAGGAAGCCGCCGCTTTGCCGCAGAGAGGCCTTGCGGGATTCGAGCGAATCTTCGTAGGCCCGGTCCTCGACCTCGATGCAGACGGGGCCGCGGTAGCCCACGTCGCCCAGGACCGAGCAGAACATGCCCCAGTTGATCTCGCCCAGGCCCGGCAGCTTGGGGCTGTGGTACTGGGCGGGGTAGGCCATGATCCCGACGTCGTTGAGCCGGTGGCGGTCCAGGCGCACGTCCTTGGCGTGGACGTGGAAAATCCGGCCGGCGAATTCGCGGATGGGCGCGAGATAGTCCATCTGCTGCCAGACCATGTGGCTGGGGTCATAATTGAGGCCGAAATACTTGCTGGGGATGTCCTCGAACATTCGCCGCCAGATGGCCGGCGTGGTGGCCAGGTTCTTGCCGCCGGGCCATTCGTCGGCGGTGAAGCTCATCGGGCAATTCTCGATGCCCACGCGGACGCCCTGGTCCTCGGCGAACTTGATGAGCGGCTTCCAGGTCTTCAGGAACGCCGGCCAGTTGTCATCGACGGACTGGGTCCAGTCGCGCCCGATGAACGTGTTCATCTGGTTGACCCCGAGAACGGCTGCGGCGCGGATGACCCGCTTGATGTGGTTGACGTATGCCTTGGCCTCGCGGGCATTGGGGGTCAGCGGGTTGGGATAGTAGCCCAGGCCGCTGATCTCCACGCCCGAATCGGTCAGCAGGTTCAGGACGCGCTTGGCCCGGTCCTTGTCGAAGTCCTCGACATCCAGGTGCGTCACGCCGGCGTAGCGGCGTTCGGCCTTGCCCATCGGCCAGCACATCAGCTCCACGCACGCGAAATTCTCCGTGGCGGCGAAATCGATCACTTCTTCCAGCGAAAGGTCCGGCAGGATGGCGCTGACGAATCCGAGTTTCATCTTCTGTCTCCCTTGATCTTGACCCAGGCGTTTTTCTTGCGGCTTGCCGAAATCGCATCGCACGGGCCGTGCTTGCCCGCGCGTGGGGCTTCGACATGTACCGGCCCGACGAAGCCGGCACCCACAACCGCGGCATTGATGTCGAACATCAACAAGCCTCATTGCCGAACCGTCTGGCGGGAGTTCCGCCGCCCAACAGGTTCTGAAAGTGTAGCGGCGGCAGAGGGATTCGCCAAGTGGGATATGGCAGGGGGGTGTGACAATCGGCGCGTCCGGGCGCCTTTGCGCTTGTCCTGCCCGGGCCGGCAGCTAATATGATCGGGGCTTTGTGGTTTCCCCGAACGCTACGAACGCTAAGGATATTCGATGGGCGTAAAACGAGTCGCCATACTGGGCTCTACAGGCAGCATCGGCCGACAGGGCCTGGAGGTCATCTCGGCCTCGGCCGGCCTGGAGGTCTGCGCGCTGGCGGCGGGGGGCAATTGGCGGCTGCTGTCTCAGCAGACGCGGCAATTTCGTCCTTCGATTGTGGCCATTTCCGACGAGCAGGCCGCCGAGGGCCTCGGCCGCGAAGTGGGGGACCTGGCCCAGGTGTTGGCCGGCGCGGAGGCCATGACCGAGCTGGTTCGCCTCAGCCGGCCTGACGTTCTGCTCTCGGGCGTGGTGGGCGCGGCGGGCCTGGCCCCGACCCTGGCGGCCATCGAGTGCGGGGCGACCCTGGCCATTGCCAACAAGGAAACGCTGGTGATGGCCGGCGCGATCGTCATGCCCGCGGCGCGGGCGGCGGGCCTGGCCGTCCTGCCCGTCGACAGCGAGCACTCGGCCATCTTCCAGTGCCTGGCTGCCGGTCAGAGGGACGAGGTCGAGAAGGTCGTCATCACCGCCTCGGGCGGGGCGCTTCGGGACTGGCCGGCCGAGAAGGTCGAACATGCCACCGTCGAGCAGGCCCTCAATCACCCGACCTGGCAGATGGGCAGGAAGATCACCATCGACTCGGCCACGCTGATCAACAAGGCCCTGGAAGTCATCGAGGCCCACTGGCTGTTCGACCTGCCCGCCGAGCAGATCGAGGTGGTCCTGCACCCGCAATCCATCCTGCACTCTTACGTGCAATTCCATGACGGTTCGGTGATCGCGCAATTGGGCATGCCCGACATGACCTTGCCCATTGCCTATGCGTTGGGCTATCCTCAGCGTCCGGCGCGGTCGCACCAGGGCCTGGACCTGGCCAGGGTCGGTCACCTGGATTTCGCGCCGCTGGCCGGCCGATTTGCCCGGGCGGTCAACCTGGGTTTTGAGGTCATCCGCCGGGGCGGCCTGGCCGGGGCCGTGCTCAACGGGGCCAACGAGGCGGCCGTCGAGGCCTTCCTGGCCGGGCGGATTCGCTTCGGCCAGATCGTCCCGTTGGTCGAAAAGGTATTGAACCGAACCCCGACGACGAAAGAAGTAACGCTGAAAGACCTGGTCGCAGCCGACATGTGGGCCCGCCAGCAGGTGGCCGAAGCCATCGAGGCAGGCGCCCCGGCCGGGGCCTGACACCCGTAGACAATGCAGGCATAGAGGAATAAATGGAAATTCTGGCGACGAATCTGCTGTCCTTGTGGTTCAACTGGTTGTGGCCGATCCTGCTCTTCGTCATCGGGCTGGGGTTGGTGGTTTTTGTCCACGAGTTGGGGCATTTCCTGGTGGCCAAGGCCGTCGGGATCAAGATTGAGCGTTTTGCGTTCGGCTTCGGCCGGCGCTTGTGCGGAATCCAACGCGGCGAGACCGACTACTGCATCAACCTGATCCCGCTGGGCGGTTACGTGAAGATGCTGGGGCAGGAGGACGTCAAGCAGGTCGAGGAGACCAACGACCCTCGCTCGTTCAACAGCAAGTCGGTCGGGGCGCGTTTCGCGGTCATTGCCGCCGGCGTGGTGATGAACATCCTGCTGGCAGCGGTCCTGTTCATCCTGGTGGCCATGGTGGGCAAGAAGTACCTGGCCCCGGTGGTCGGCTCGGTGGCCCCGGGCTTTCCGGCCTCGGAGGTGGTGGTCGATTGGCAGGGCTGCGGCGGCTGCGGCAAGATCGCCACGTCGGCCAGTTGTCCGACCTCGTCGCCGGCCTCCGCGCCGGTGCTGGCGGCGGCATCGGCCCCCAGTTCCGCCCCGGCCTCCGCGCCGGTGATGGTGGCGGCAACAAGCAATCCCGCCTGCCCGGAAAAGGGACTCAAGCCCGGCGACAAAATCCTGGCCATCGAGGCCAGCAACCCGGTGCTGAACCTGATCTCCAAGCCGGTGACGCGCTTCCCGGACCTTTTCATGGTGGCGGCACTGGCTGAGCCGGAGGGCCAGTTCACCTTTACCCTCGAGCGCCAGGTGGACGGCAGGACCTGCACCGGTCTGGCCCGCATGGGCGTCAAACGCGCCCTCGACGGCAGCCAGTTGATTTTCGGCATCGGCTCGGCCTTTGACACGGTGTTCGGCTCGGATTCCTCTTTCAAGACCTGCTCGCCCTTCAAGGACGGCGACCGCCTGCTGGCCATCGACGGGCAGAAGATCGCCCACCAATGGGAGATTTCCCAGGTCGACCAGAAGCTCAGCGGCCGGGAGGTGAACGTCACCATCGACCGTCGCGGCAAGACGATGGATGTGCCCGTCATGCCCTGGCTGGCGTTGAAGGATGACGTGATCTGGCTGAGCGACGGGACGCTGGTCCGCGGCTGGCTGGGACAGGAGAAGGACGACACCGTGACCCTCGACCTGGCCGACGGCCAGGAGCGGGAGGTCAAGCAGGATCAGGTGGTCGGCGGTTCGTCGCAGGAGCACTTGGACATATTGGGCATGATTCCGCGCCTGCAGGTGCTGGTGGTCGAGGACGACAGCCCCGCCGACAAGGCCGGCCTGCAGCCCGGCGACATCGTGGTGGGCTACGGCGACCAGTCGGCCCCGACGCGGTCGGCCTTCCTCAAGATCAACGCCAAGTACCAGGGCAAGGGCACCCACATCAGCGTTCGCCGCGGCAAGGAGACCCTCAAGTTGTGGATCGTGCCCCCGGATCGTCGCCGGATCGGCGTGACCGAAGGGCCGGACCTGTCGCACCTGGTGGTGGCCGGCGTGCGGGAAGGCTCTCCGGCGGCTCGCGCGGGCATCGAGAGCGAGGCGGTCATTCGCAAGGTCAACGACCAGGCCGTGGAGAACTGGAACCAGGTCTACGACGCCCTCAAGCAATCCGCCGGGCGCGACGTTTCGATCACCTATCGCATCGGCGATCGTGAGAGCACCGCCAACCTGGGCACGCTGGACAAGAACGCCTTCGACGCGGCCCTGTACGATTTCTCGCTGTTTGGATCGGATACGTTCTTCCGCCCGCTGGAAGTCAAGCTCACCGAGAAGAACCCCCTCAAGGCGCTGGCCTGGGGCGCGACCGAGACTTGGAAGATGACCCTTTCGACCTACATCAGCCTTCGCCGGGTAGCCCAGGGAACCGTCTCGCACAAGAGCCTCTCGGGCCCGGTGGGCATCGGCAGCATTGCCATCCAGGTCGGCCGCAAGAGCGTCATCGACTTCATCTACTTCATCGCCTTCATCTCGGTCTCGCTGGCGGTGATCAACTTCCTGCCCATTCCCGTGCTGGACGGCGGGCACGCGCTGTTCCTCCTGATCGAGAAGATCATGGGCCGGCCGCTGCCCCAGCGCGTCCTGTACATTGCCCAGGTGGCTGGGCTGGCGCTGATCGGCGTGGTGTTCCTGGCCCTGACGTGGCAGGACATCGCCCGGATCGTGGGCAAGCTCTGGTAGGCCGGGCTTTCCGTTCAATCGGGCAGAGGTCTCTGGTCGGCGCGGCGTAGAATATACCGTGGCTGGCGATGTCGAAAGGACATGACATGCAGAAGTATGTTTGCGAAGTGTGCGGGTGGATTTACGACCCGGCCAAGGGCGACGTGCCAAACGGAGTCCCCTCCGGGACGGCCTTTGCTGATGTCCCCGACGCATGGGTCTGCCCCGAGTGCGGGGCCGACAAGAGCGCATTCGTGCCCGTCAAGTAGACCCCACCGGTGCGAAACTGGAGTTGAAGGTTTCGTCATTGATTTATCGTTTGAATTTCGTCACTTGCAGATCGGCAGGCTCTTCACGTTTGATTCCCGCGCCCCCTTCGTGGTGTTTCTTCGCATCGCGACACGACGATCGGCGCAAAAAAATGGCAGGCTTTGGTGGAGCAGACCAAGCCTGCCTAGATCTGGCTGGTTTGGAAGGAAGGGAGCAACAAACCTAGCCAGGAGCCTCACAACCTTTATCGGCAAACGACCAGCGAACTCTTAACTGCACGGCCTGCTTGCCTATGTAATGCTCATTATACTGCCACTCCGCGACCTTTCCACACTTTTTTTGCGAATGCGCAAAAAAGATATTTAATTGTTCAGAAGACCCGCTTTTGTGGGGTTCACCCGTTGCGGGCGCAGCGAGGATTCTGCTATTATGTCGGCCTTATGCGTGCCTTTTGTGCCGCAGATATGTCCGCGATATGCCTGCCTGCCGGCAGGTCGCAATCAAGGAGTGAAGCATGGCCGTCAAGGTTCCTTCGGATATCGAGATTTCACGCGCCGCCAAGCCCAGGCCCATTACGGAGATAGCGGCAGCGGCGGGGATTTTGCCAACGGAACTGGAGCCTTACGGCGACGTCAAGGCCAAGGTCAAGCTGAGCATTCTCGACCGCCTGGCCGGCAAGGCCAACGGCAAGTACATTGACGTGACGGCCATTACGCCCACGCCGCTGGGCGAGGGCAAGACCACGACCTCCGTGGGCCTGACGCAGGCCCTGGGCGTCATCGGCAAGAATGCCTTCCTGTGCATCCGCCAGCCCTCGATGGGGCCGACCTTCGGTATCAAGGGCGGGGCGGCCGGCGGCGGCTACAGTCAGGTCATCCCGATGGAGGAATTCAACCTCCACCTCACCGGCGACATCCACGCCGTGACTATCGCCAACAACCTGCTGGCTGCAGCCATCGACGCGCGCATCAAGCACGAGGCTAAGGCCACCGACAAGGCCTGGGACAAGCTGGGCATTCCGCGGCTGAACATCGACCCCGACACGATCACCTGGCGCCGCGTGGTGGACGTCAACGACGCGGCCCTGCGGTTCATCGAGACGGGCCTGAGCGATAACTGGCAGGACGGCCCGCGTCGCAAGACCGGCTACGACATCTCCGTGGCCAGCGAGATCATGGCGATCCTGGCCCTTGCGGACGGCCCCAAGGACATGCGCAAGCGGCTGGGGCGGATCATCGTCGCGATGGACCGCAGCGGCAATCCCGTGACGGCAGAGCAACTGGGCGTGGCCGGCGCGATGATGGTGCTGATGAAGGACGCGATCAGGCCCAACCTGATGCAGACGCTGGAAGGCCAGCCGGCCTTCGTGCATGCCGGCCCCTTTGCCAACATCGCCCACGGGAACAACTCGATCCTGGCCGACCGGATCGCCCTGAAACTGGGCGACTACGTGGTGACCGAGAGCGGCTTCGGCGCCGACATCGGCATGGAGAAGTTCTTCAATATCAAGTGCCGCATCAGCGGGCTGACGCCCGATTGCGTGGTGCTGGTGGGCACGATCCGGGCGCTGAAGATGCACGGCGGCGGGCCTACCGTCACGCCGGGCAAGCCGCTGCCGGAAGCCTATACCCACAAGGATCTGGCGCTGCTGGAGGCGGGGGTGTACAACCTCCAGCGGAACATCGAGATCGCCCGCATGTTCGGCGTGCCGGTGGTCGTGGCCATCAACCAGTTTCCCACCGACGACCCCGAGGAGGTCGAGCTGGCGCGCAAGGCGGCCCTGGCGGCCGGGGCCGAGGCGGCGGTCAAGGCCAACCACTGGGCCGAGGGCGGACGCGGCGCGGTCGAACTGGCCGAGGCTGTGGTGGCCGCGTGCGAAAAACCGTCCCACTTCAAGTTCCTCTACGAAGACTCGATGTCCATCAAGGGCAAGATCGAGACCATCTGCAAGAGGGTCTACCTGGCCAAGGACGTCACCTACGAACACAAGGCGCTCCAGCAGATCGCTTCCTACGAGCGCGCGGGCCTGTCGCACCTGCCCATCTGCATGGCCAAGACGCATCTGTCCCTCAGCCACGACCCGTTGCTCAAGGGCGTGCCCAGCGGTTTTACCGTTCCGGTGCGGGAGGTTCGTGCCTCGGCCGGCGCGGGCTTCCTCTACCCGCTGCTGGGGGCCATGCGGACTATGCCCGGCCTGCCGTCACGACCGGCATTCATGGACATCGACCTCGACGACGACGGCAATGTCGTCGGCATGTTCTAAGGGACTCTAACAAAACGCCGTAGCACGGGCGGGACGCCCGTGATACTCATGGGCAAGATGCCCATGCTACGTTTTGTTAGATCACCTAAGTAAATTTCCGTAGGAAAATTTGTCACCAGACCTACCACGGGCACGGCAGACGCCGCTGCCGAAGATGTTCTGTCAATTGTTCCCAGGTCTTTATTTTGTGTCAGGTTAAGGCATTCGTAGGGGAAGCGTTGTTCAATGTGACAACCGGCCAATCACCGTGCGTAAGATCATCTCTTGAAATTGGTTAGAACGGCAAATGAAACCTGGAATGTCCATATTTACAACCTATTGTAATTACATGAGTAATAGATATTTATTATGAAGTGGAGTCAATCGAGAGAAATCGCGAAAAATCTGAAATAATGTTATTGGTTCCTGATAAAGAAAAGTACATAATAGCCTGTGGAGTGAGCAAGAGGGGTCTCTCCCCCCGGACCCCTCCGGCCGATGGGGTTTCTCGTCCTCCTTTCCCCCATCGGCCACTTTTCATGAGGCTGGCCTGGGTGGTCTGGGCGGCGGAGGATCCCCGGAAGAACGAGTGGGGGCATCGGCATTGCGGCAGGTGGGGTCGGTCTTGTCGGCGGAGGGCCTGTTTAGGCCAGTTGCAGCGGGAGGGCGCTGGGGATCAGGCCTGCTTGGTGTCCCTGGGCCAGGAACTTCTCGATGGCGCTTCGGCCGCGATCACCCATGTCCACCGACAGGTCCGTCACGTAGGCCTTGATGTATTGTTGGGCGAGTACCGGAGTCTGCCCGGTCTTGCTGGCGGCGTAGGCGACGGCATCGTCGTGGTGATCGAGGGCATAGCGGATGGATTGCCGCAGGATGTCTTCGATCTGCCCGCGGGCGGGTTCTGCCACATCGCTGCGGATACCCTAGCAGCCCAGCCGCAGGGGGAGGGAGTCGTTCCGGGTCGCCCACCACTGGGCCAGGTCCACCAGGCAGCACAGGCCCGCCTGCTCGAGGGCTGAGAGTTCCTCGTGGACGACCAGGGCGCAGCGCACCACGGCCATCTGGACGGCGGGGATGATCTTGTCGAAGGGCAGCAGCATCGTCCGCAGGCCCGGCTTGAAGAGGCAGAGGGCCAGGTAGGCGCTGGTGGTGTTTCCCGGCACGGCCAGCGGGGAATGCGACAGTTCCGCCAGGGCCGACGGCTCGCGGGCGATGATCTTGGGCCCGCACTGCTGGCCGAAACTCGCCCCGCACCGCGCCAGGTGGTAGCGGTTGCGCGCATAGGCATAGGCGTGGACGCTCAGGCCGGTGATCTCCAGCTCGCCGCGCGTGGCCCAGTCGTTGAGCGTCTGGACGCTCTGGCTGACCAGCTCGAACTGGTAGTCGCCGGTATCTATTTTCCCCGCGGCCAGGGCGTAAAACATGTACGCGTCGTCGGCGTCGCTGGGGTGTCCCAGTCGGATATTCATGGACGATATGATAATCGAATCGGGGCGTTGGCAAAAGGAATCCTGTTTTTCGCCGCGCCGCGGTAGACTCCATGCACAGGTGAAGCGATGGAACTTCGAGCGATCCAGGACAACCAGGCCGAGGCTGGCTACGAGGTGATCTGCCAGGCCGTGGAGTGGATGAAGTGGCGGGGCATCAGCCAGTGGTCCAGCCCTCTGCCGCGAGAGGTGTACGATAAGCGCCAGGGCCGCGGGGAAAATTACGCCCTGTTCGTGGACGGCCGACCGGCGGTTGTGCTCGCGCTGCCGCGGCTCAGGAAGAGCCATTGGGACGACCTGATCGGCCCGGGCGTGCGGATGTGGCTGGCGACCTTGGCGACGGCTCGTGATTTCCATGGCCAGGGTTACGGCGCGGCGGCGGTGGGGCGGGCCTGCGAACTGCTAGCCCGCATATTTCACGCAGTTTGCCCATAAATAAGTTGCCGATGTCCTAACTATTTGCTATATAAGTAGTTACCAGACCTCTTATAGGCAATTAGAAAGGCCATCGGCATGACAGACTGTACCA
>JBAZTO010000057.1:0-23086 GCA_041661865.1 Phycisphaerae bacterium
GACGCAATTCCTCCGGCTCAATCCCGACTTCCTTGTCCTGATCCATCGTTGTCTCCTCATGTGGATTGTCAATATGAGAAGATATTCCGATTATTCCGAAAGCGCCAGAAGAATTTGTCACACCCCTTTTCACGGGTCTATAAAGTCTGGCCTGCCTGTCCGGAAGGCAGGTTGAGCATCTTTTTCAATCTACGTTCCCGAGCTGGCGACGATGAGCCTGCTGGCCTTGGGCGGCCTGGCGATGCGGCGGCGGAAGTTAAGCCGCCGATGGGTATCACAGCCGTCCTGGCTGTGGATGAAGACACATACCAGGCTGCCGCGCCGTGACGGACCTATCCCCAGGCCGACGCTTCGCTCTGGCCTGGGCTACGGCTATGCCAGCCCTTCGGGCTGGTTCAGAGGGGTGGACAGACGCCGGGGGTGGGATTCGAGCCCGTTATGGGCGACTGCACAGGCTGGAACGCCTGTGCCACCCATCACTTCATGTGCGTCAGAGCAGTAGTTCCCTATTTTGCTTCCACTTGCGCCTACAATATGGCAAAGATTATGGGCAGGCATGGCAAGGGGTTGTTGCACAGGCCTGCCCGGCGGTCGTGAAAGGAGACTGGATGGCGCTTCGGTTGGCTCAGTCCGTGCCGCTCTGGCCGCTGGCGGCCTACTTCGGCGCGGTGGTGATCCTGGCGACGGGAATCCTCGCACTGTCCTACGTCCTGGGCCAGCGGCACAACGAGCGGTCCACCGGCGTGCCTTACGAGTCGGGCATCGTCTCGACCGGTTCAGCCCGCATCCGCATGCCGGCGGAGTTCTACCTGGTGGCCTTGTTCTTCGTGATCTTCGACCTGGAGGCGGTGTTCATTTTCGCCTGGGCCATCGCCGCCCGGCAGCTTGGCTGGGCCGGCTACGTCGAGATAGTCGTGTTCGTGGGCGTGCTGGTGGCGGCGCTGGTTTACCTCTGGAGGCAGGGAGCGTTGGACTGGGGCGCCCTCCGCCGCGGCAAGCCGGCCCGGGAGAGGAGCGGTCCGCCTCATGTCTAGTCAGCGCGGCGACAATGCTCCCGTCGGCCTGGATATCTCCTCGCCGGACCATCCCATCCGGCGGAACATCCTGCTGGCCCGGCTGGAAGACCTGCTGGCCTGGTCGCGCAAGAGGTCGATCTGGCCCTTCAACTTCGGCCTGTCCTGCTGCTACGTCGAAATGGCCACCAGCCTGACCAGCCGCTACGATCTGTCGCGTTTCGGCGCCGAGGTCATCCGCGGCACCCCGCGCGAGGCGGACCTGATGGTCATCGCCGGCACAGTTTTTCTCAAGATGGCGCCGGTGATCAAGCACCTCTACGAACAGATGATGGAGCCGCGCTGGGTTATCTCGATGGGCTCGTGCGCCAACTCAGGCGGCATGTACGACGTCTACAGTGTGGTCCAGGGCGTGGATCGATTCCTGCCGGTGGACGTGTACATCCAGGGTTGCCCGCCCAGCCCCGACGCGTTCATGCAGGGCCTGCTCCTGCTGGCCGACCTGGTGGGCAAGGAGCGCCGGCCGGCCAGTTGGGTGATCGGGCCCCAGGGCGTCAGCCGCCCGGAGATGCCCATTCAGCGCGACTTGAAACGGGCCCAGCGGGCGGCGATGGGCGATCTGCGAGGCCCCGACGGAGTGTGAAGTCAGAGGACGGCATGGCGGCAGCGACCCAGGGCAACATGGACGTGCAACGCGAGCTTGAGGGCCTATGCGGCCCCGGCAGCGTCGTCGCGCAACCCACCGCCGACGGCCTGGCGACTTTCTGGGTGCCGGCGGGGAAGATCCGCGAGGCCCTGAGGTATCTCAAGTGCCAGGCGCCGCAGCCGTACCGCATGCTCTACGACCTGACGGCCATCGACGAGCGCGAGCGCCGCTGCCGCGCGGGACAGCCCGCCGGCGACTTCACCGTCATCTACCACCTGCTGTCCTTCGAGCGCAACGTGGACGTGCGGCTCAAGGTCGCGCTGGAGGGCGAGCGACTCTCGCTGCCCAGCGTCATCGACCTCTGGCCGTGCGCCGACTGGTACGAGCGCGAGGTGTGGGACATGTTCGGCATCGAGTTCGCCGGCCATCCGCGGCTGCGGCGGCTGCTCATGCCGCCCTGGTGGCAGGGGCATCCGCTCCGCAAGGAGTACCCCAGCCGGGCCACCGAGATGCCCTCCTTCAGCATGACCGAAGACCAGCGGTCGCAGTGGCAGGAGGCGCTGCGGTTTGTGCCCGAGGATTGGGGCATGAAGCGCGAGGGCGGGGAGTTCGAGACGATGTTCCTGAACATCGGGCCCCACCATCCCGGCACGCACGGGGTGCTGCGGATCGTGCTGCAACTGGCAGGCCAGGAGATCGTCGACGCCGTCTGCGACATCGGCTACCACCATCGCGGGGCCGAGAAGATGGGCGAGCGGCAGAGCTGGCACACCTACATTCCCTACACCGACCGCGTGGACTATCTCGGCGGCGTGCTCAACAACTTTCCCTACGTCCTGGCCGTGGAGAAACTCGCGGGCATCGAAGTGCCCGGCCGCGCCAAGGTCATCCGCATCATGCTGGCCGAGCTGTTTCGCATCATCAGCCATCTGGTGTTCTATGGCACCTTGAGCCAGGACCTCGGCCAGATGTCGCCGGTGTTCTACATGTTCAGCGACCGCGAGAAGGCCTTCGAGATCGTCGAGGCCATCACCGGCGCCCGCATGCATCCGGGCTGGTTCCGCATCGGCGGAGTGGCCCAGTACCTGCCCGAGGGCTGGGAGAAACTGGTGGCCGACTTCCTGGCCTACATGCCGGCCCGGCTGAGGGAATACGACCGCATGGTGATGGGCAATCGCACCTTCAAGCGGCGGACGCAGGGCATCGGGCAGATCACCACCGACGAGGCCATCGAATGGGGCGCGACAGGCCCCATGCTGCGGGCCTGCGGGCTGGAGTGGGACTTCCGCAAAAAGCGGCCTTACGGCGGATACGACCAGTTCGAGTTCGACATCCCCACCGGCGCCCGCGGGGACAGCTACGACCGCGCGGTCGTGCACGTCGAGGAGATGCGCCAGAGCCTGCGGATCATCGAGCAGTGCGCCAGAAACATGCCCGCCGGGCCGTACAAGGCCGACCACCCGCTGACGACCCCGCCGCCTAAGGACCGAACGATGAAGGACATCGAGACGCTGATCGACCACTTCCTGGGCGTCAGTTGGGGGCCGGTGATCCCTCCGGGCGAGGCCGCCGTCGGCGTGGAGGGGGCCAAGGGCAACAACACCTATTACCTCATCAGCGACGGCGGGACGTCCTCCTATCGCACGCGGATTCGCACGCCGTCGTTTCCGCACATCCAGATGGTGCCGATGATGAGCCGCGGCCTGACCGTCAGCGACCTGATCGCGATCCTGGGAAGCGTGGACTTCGTGCTGGCGGATGTGGACCGGTAGAGACCCGGAAGCCACAGCGAGGCAACACAGAGCAACAGGGATACAGAGAGACTAAAACGAGAAGCGTGAAGAGGTTTTGGTTTTCATGTTAAGCGACGAGATCAAGAGAGAAATCCAGGCCGAGATGGCCCACTACGAGCATCCGCGGGCCGTGGTGGCTTCGGCGCTCAAGGCCGTGCAGGCCCGGCGCGGCTGGGTGGACGATCAATCCCTGGCCGAGGTGGCCGAGCTGCTGGGCCTGTCGGTCGATGAGGTCGATTCCATCGCCACGTTCTACAACGCCATCTACCGCCAGCCGGTGGGCAGGCACGTGATCCTCATCTGCGACAGCATCAGTTGTTACCTGACCGGCTACGAGACGCTGCGGGAGCACCTGACGCGCAAGCTGGGCATCGGCCTGGGGCAGACGACCGCCGACGGGCGCTTCACGCTGCTGCCCAACGCCTGCCTGGGCCTGTGCGAGCAGGCGCCGGCGATGATGATCGACCGGGACACGCACGCTGGCCTGACGAGTGAGAAGATCGACGGGATCCTGGCTGGGTATCCATGACCATGAGCGGTGAAAAGCCCCTGACAAGTCGAATGCGTCGCGACGGCCAGCCGGTGGGCCTGGACGAGTACGTCCGCGCCGGCGGCTACCAGGGATTGCGCGCCGCGCTGAAGCTGTCGCCCCGGCAGGTGACCGAGCAGGTGACCCAGGCCGAGCTCAAAGGCCGCGGCGGGGCTGGGTTCCCCACCGGGAAGAAGTGGGGTTTTGTGCCGGCCGACGGGGCGCGGGGGCCCAGGTACTTCGTCGTCAACGCCGACGAGATGGAACCGGGCACGATGAAGGATCGCATTCTGATGGAAGGCGACCCGCACCAGTTGATCGAGGGGATCGTCATCGGCTCCTATGCCGTCGGGGCCTCGATCGCCTACATCTTCCTCCGCCTGGCCTATCACGCTTCGGAGCGGGCACTCAGGCAGGCCATCGCCGAGGCCTACGCCGCCGGCTACCTGGGGCGGAATATCCTGGGCTCGTCTTTCGGGCTGGAGCTTCACCTCCACATCTCCGCCGGCCGGTACATGTGCGGCGAGGAGACGGGCCTGCTCAACGCCCTCGAAGGCCGACGGGCCACGCCGCGTTTCAAGCCGCCGCATCCCCCGGTGGTCGGGCTGTGGGGCAAGCCGACCATCGTCAATAACGTCGAGACCGTCTGCTGCGTGCCGCACATCGTGCGCGACGGCTGGGAGCATTTCCGCTCGCTGTCCCGCAGCGACAGCGACGGCGGGACCAAGATCTACGGCGCCAGCGGCCGCGTGAAGAAACCCGGCCTGTGGGAGCTGCCCATGGGCACGCCGCTGCGCGAGATTCTCTTCGACCATGCCGGCGGGATGCTGGAGGGCTGCCGCTTCCGCGGCCTGCTGCCTGGCGGGGCCTCGACCGCCTTCCTGGTCGAAGAGCACCTGGACGCCCGGATGGACTTCGCCTCGCTCCAGCCCTGCGGCAGCCGCATGGGCACCGGCACGATCATCGTGCTGGACGACAAGGTCTGCCCGGTGGGGGCCGTGGGGAACCTTCTGGCGTTCTTCGCCCGCGAATCCTGCGGCTGGTGCACCCCGTGCCGCGAAGGCCTGCCCTGGATCGCCGGCATGTTGCGGGCGCTGGAAGAAGGACGCGGCACGCAGCAGGATCTGGACATCCTGGCCGAGCAGGCCGACCTGCTGGCTCCGGCCACGACGTTCTGTGCCCTGGCGCCGGGGGCCGCCGACCCGCTGCGAAGCGCCCTGGTGCACTTTGCCGACGATTTCCGCCGTCACGTCACCGAGGGCCGCTGCCCGTGGAGATGATGGGTGATCACGATCTACATTCATAACGAGCCCCATCGCGTCAAGGCCGGCACGAGCCTGCTTGAGGCGTGCCTGTCGCTGGGCTTCAACGTGCCGTATTTCTGCTGGCACCCGGCGATGCACTCGGTGGGCGCCTGCCGGCAGTGCGCGGTCAAGGTGTTTCGCGACGAAAACGACACCGCCGGCTCGATCGTGATGTCCTGCATGATGCCGGTGCGCGAGGGCATGCGGGTGTCCATCGACGACCCGGAGGCCGTCAGGCTCCGCGCCCACGTGGTGGAGTGGCTGATGCTCAACCATCCGCACGATTGCCCCGTCTGCGACGAGGGCGGCGAGTGCCACCTCCAGGACATGACCGTGATGACCGGCCATACGGTCCGGCGGACGCGGTTGCCCAAGCGCACCTATCGCAACCAGGATCTGGGCCCCTTCGTCACGCACGAGATGAATCGCTGCATCCAGTGCTACCGGTGCGAGCGGTTCTACCGCGACTATGCCGGCGGGCGCGACTTCGGCGTCTTGGGATGGCATGACGGCGTCTACTTCGGCCGCTCCGCCAACGGAAAGCTCGAAAGCGAGTTCAGCGGCAACCTGGTGGAGGTCTGCCCGACGGGCGTGTTCACCGACAAGATCCTCGCCGGCCACTACACCCGCAAGTGGGATCTGACCACCGCGCCGTCGATATGCATCCACTGCGGGGCCGGCTGCAACACGATCCCCGGCGCGCGATACGGGCAGTTGCGGCGTATCCGCGCCCGCTTCAACGGGCAGGTCAACGGCTATTTCCTGTGCGACCGCGGCCGGTACGGCTACGGGTTCGTCAACGGCCCTCGGCGGGTGCGCGAGCCGATGGTGCGCGGGGCCGACGGCAGATTGCAGGTCGTCGCCGGCCCCGAAACGCTGGCCTTTGCCGGCGAGCACATCCGTGGCGGCCGGGCCATCGGTATCGGCTCGCCACGCGCGTCGCTGGAGGCCAACTTCGCCCTGCGGTCGCTGGTGGGGCCGGAGCGATTCTTTCAGGGGTCTTCACCGCGTGATTCGGCCCTGTCGGCGGCGATTCTGGAGTGCCTGACGCGCGGGCCGACGCCGACGGCCTCGCTGAGTGAGGTGGAAGCCTGCGACGCGGTGGTGATCCTCGGCGAGGATGTCCTCAATGTCGCGCCGATGCTGGGGCTGGCCCTGCGGCAGTGTGCCCGCCGGCAGCCGCTGGAGACGGCGGCCAGCCTCAACATTCCCTACTGGCTGGATGCCGCCAATCGCGAGGTCACCCAGGACGGCCACGGCCCGTTCTTTATTGCCTCGACGGCGGCCACGCGGCTGGACGGCCTGGCCACGAGCGCCTATCGCGCCTCGCCGCAGGATTTGGCCCGCGCCGGCCTGGCTGCGGCGCACCGGGTGGACGCCTCCTGCCCCGAGCCGGCTGAGCTTTCGCAGGACGCGCAGGCCTTTGCCCGCGCCGTCGCCGAGGCGCTCAAGTCGGCCCGTCGGCCGCTGGTGGTTGCGGGCGCGGGCAGCGGCAGCGTGGAACTGATCCATGCCGCCGCCGATCTCGCCTGGGCCCTGACGCGCTCCGGCAAGGACGCACGGCTGTGCTTGACCGCCGCCGAGTGCAACAGCATGGGGGCAGCCTTGATGGGCGGGGGCGATCTGTCGGCGGCGATGGAGACCTTGCGGAGCGGAGCAGCCGAGACGGTCATCGTGTTGGAGAACGATCTCCGCGGCCGCATGTCGCGACGGGATTTCGACGAAATGACGTCCCTGGCGCGGTGCCTGATCGTTATCGATCACACGGGCCAGGCCACCACCGAGCGGGCGCACTGCGTCCTGCCCGCGGCGAGTTTTGTCGAGGCCGACGGCACGCTGGTCAACAACGAGGGGCGGGCCCAGCGGTTCTTCAAAGTGCTGCCGGCGACAGGGGCCATCCAGGAAAGCTGGCGGTGGCTGGGCGAGCTGGCCGTCGCTGCCGGCCGGCGCCTCGCGCCGCCGTGGCCGGACTTCGACGCGATCGTGGCCGACCTGGCTGCGACGTTGCCGGCGTTCAAGGACGTGCCAGCCATTGCCCCGCCCGCGGGGTTCCGGCAGGTGGGCGGAAAGATTCCGCGTCAGTCGCATCGCTACAGCGGCCGAACCGCCGAGGCGGCGCACCTGAGCGTCTTCGATAACCCTCCGCCGGCCGATCCCGATTCGCCGCTGGCCTTCTCGATGGAAGGCTCGGGCCAGGAGCCGCCGCCGGCCCTGATCCCTCGCTACTGGGCGCCGGGGTGGAACAGCGACGCAGCCGTCAACAAGTTCCAGATCGAAGTGGGCGGCCCGCTGCACGGCGGCGACCCGGGCCGACGGATTATCCAGCCCGACTCAGCATCCTCGGCGCCATACTTCGCCGAGGGGTCCCAGCCGCCGGCGCCCAAGGCCGGGCCACTGTGGGTTGTCCCGCGGCACCACATTTTCGGCTCCGAGCCGCTCAGCGCCGCCGCCCAGCCCATCGCCGGCCTGTGCCCCAAGCCCTACCTGGCCATGAACGGCCGGGATGCCGCCGCGGCGGGCCTGGGTCGGGGCCAGACGGTAGAGGTTTCCATCGGCGGCGTCGGATATTCCGTGGCCGTGGTGATCGACGATTCACTCCCGCCGGGCCAGGCCGCCTTGCCCGCGGGCATCGAGGGCCTGGAGGGCATCGACCTGCCCGGCTGGGGCAGCGTGGCCCGCGCCGGCCAAGGCGAAGGGGGACGCCCATGAGCGAAGTGATCGGCCATCTTGTGATGATCGTGGGCCTGCTGGCGGCGCTGCTGACGGTGGCCAGCATGCTGATCTGGGGCGAGCGGCGGCTGCTGGCGTTGTTCCAGGACCGCTATGGGCCCAACCGTGTCGGGCCGTTGGGGCTGGGGCAGGTGGTGGCCGACATCGTCAAGATCCTGTCCAAGGAAGATTGGATTCCGCCCTTCGCCGACCGGGCCGTCTTTGAGATAGCGCCCGCCGTCATCCTGATCGCCACCATGACCGCGTTCGCCGTCGTGCCCTTTGCGCCGGGCCTGGCCGTGGCGGACATCAACGTCGGGCTGCTGTTCTTCCTGGCCATGTCCTCCATGTCGGTCTACAGCGTGGCGCTGGCCGGCTGGTCGTCCAACAACAAGTACGCCCTCCTGGGCTCGATGCGCGCCATCGGCCAGATGGTCAGCTACGAGGTCTTCATGGGCATGTCGCTGATGGGCGTGGTCATCCAGGCCGGCTCGTTCCGCCTGGGCGACATCGTGGCCGCACAGGAGCACCTGTGGTTCTGCGTCCCGCAGTGCCTGGGCCTGGCGGTGTTCTTCATCGCCGGCCTGGCCGAGACGCGGCGGATTCCCTACGACCTGCCCGAGGCCGAGAACGAGCTGGTGGCCGGCTATCACACCGAGTACTCGGGCATGAAGTTCGCCAGTTTCTTCCTGGGCGAGTACGTCGGCGTGACGCTGATATCCTCGCTGGTGGTGACGCTTTTCCTGGGCGGGTGGATGGGCCCGCTGCTGCCGCCGGTGGCGTGGTTCCTGCTCAAGACCTTCGCGCTGGTGGCGTTGTTCATCCTGATTCGCGGCTCGCTGCCCCGGCCGCGGTACGACCAGCTCATGTCCCTGGGCTGGAAGATCATGCTGCCGCTGTCGCTGGCCAACCTGCTGGCCACCGGCGCGATCGTCCTGGCGACCGAAGGAGGCCGATGACGCATGTTCACCACGATCCGAACGCTCTGGCGGGTCTTCCTTCACGCCTTCCGCAGGCGGGTGACGATCCAGTACCCGCAGCAGAGGCGCTACCTGCCGCCGCGTTGGCGCGGGCGAATCATTTTGTCGCGCGACAAGTGCGGCGGCGAGCGGTGCGTGGCCTGCTACCTCTGCGCCGCGGCCTGCCCGGTGGACTGCATCGCGCTCCAGGCCACGCAGGACGCGCAGGGCCGGCGATACCCGAAGTTCTTTCGGATCAACTTCTCGCGGTGCATCTTCTGCGGCTACTGCGAGGAGGCCTGCCCGACCTATGCCATCCAGTTGACGCCCGACTACGAGATGAGCGAATATCATCGGCCGGGGATGGTGTACGAGAAGGAAGACCTGCTCATCGACGGGCAGGGCAAGTACAAGGACTACGATTTCTACCAGGAAGCCGGCGTGGCCGTCGGTGTCAAGGACAAGGGCCAGGGCGGCAACGAACGCCCGCCAGTGGACGTGAAGGGATTGATGCCGTGAAACGTGTGAGGCCTATGAAGAATTCACAGCCAAACACAGAGGACACAGAGCGACAGAGCAGAAGGCCATTAGTCTCAATAGCATCTTCTCTCTCTCTCTCTGTATCTCTGCGGCTCTGTGTCGCGTCGTGTCAGTTTCTTTTGAGATGGGTTTGAAATGGATGTGACATTTTACATTTCGGCGGCCGTGGCGGTCCTCTCGACGATCCTGGTGATCGCCTCGCGGCGGCCCGTGCATGCGCTACTGTACTTCATCGTCTCCCTGCTGGCGGTGGCGGTGATGTTCTACGTGATGGGCGCGCCGTTCGTGGCCATGCTCCAGGTGATTATCTACGCCGGGGCCATCATGGTGCTGTTCATGTTCGTCATCATGATGATTAACCTCGGCTCGGACGCTCGCGGCAGCGATCGCGGCTGGTTGCAGCCGTCGGCCTGGCTGGGGCCGTCCCTGCTGGCGGCGATCCTGGTGGCCGAGGTGGTCTACATCCTGGCCGCCGCGCCGCTGCCTTCGGCATCGACGGTCGAAGTGACG
Source organism: Phycisphaerae bacterium (assembly GCA_041661865.1). Classification (GTDB taxonomy): domain Bacteria; phylum Planctomycetota; class Phycisphaerae; order SM23-33; family SM23-33; genus JBAZTO01. The sequence goes on from JBAZTO010000057.1 coordinate 10,004, forward strand.
CCCGCGCAGGTGGGGCAGGCGATGTTCGGCCCCTACGTGCTGGGCGTGGAGATGGCCTCCCTGCTCCTGCTGGCGGGGCTGGTGGGGGCTTACCACCTGGCCCGGCGACGCCGCGCCGTCACGCCCGCCGGGAATGACGCCCCTGACGCCCTCGAGGAGAAATTGCCATGACCATGACGACCGTTCCCATGAACCACGCGCTGGCGGTGGCGGCGGTGCTGCTGGGGCTGGGCCTGGCCGGCCTGCTGGTCCGCCGCAACATCATGTTCACGCTGCTGTCGATCGAGATCATGCTCAACGCCGCGGGCCTGGCCTTCATCGCGGCTGCGGCCCACTGGCGCCAGGCCGACGGGCAGGTGATGTACTTCTTCATCATCACCATGGCGGCGGTGGAAGTGGCGGTGGGCCTGGCCCTGGTGCTCCAGATGTACCACCACCTGCGGACGCTGGATCTGGATGCGGCCAGCTCGATGAGGGAATAGGGAAAAATGACGAATGACGAAGTCCGAATGACGAATCAATGACGAAAATCGAATGACGAGAGTGACGGGCAAACCAAACATGCACGATATGGAAGACCTCAGGAGTGGTTTCGGATATTGGACATTCGAGTTTGTTTCGTCATTCGGGTTTCGTCATTCGAATTTCGGGTCAGGCACTAACGCCTTTGTAAGCAGGAGTGACTGAATCGGCATGTTAAGCCTTCTATGGTTAATTCCGGCTTTGCCGCTTGCGGGATTCCTGGCCTTGTTGATTGGCCGGCGGCTCCCGCATGGGCTGGTGGCGACCATCGGCTGCGGGTCGGTCGCCGCGGCCGCGGCCTTGTCGCTGTGGCTGGCCGGCACTTTCATCGCCCATCCACCGCGAAGCGGCGAGTTCTCCCAGACGCTGTGGACCTGGATGAACGTGGCCGGCTTTACGCCGACTGTGGGGCTGCGCCTGGATGCCCTCTCGCTGGTGATGATCGTGGTGGTGACGGTGGTGGCCTTCCTCATTCACCTCTTCTCCATCACCCACATGGCCGGCGAGGAAGGCTACGGCCGATTCTTCGCGTACATGAACCTCTTCGTCGGCTGCATGCTGATCCTGGTGCTGGCGGACAACCTGCTGCTGCTGTACCTGGGCTGGGAAGGCGTGGGCCTGTGCAGTTACCTGCTGATCGGGTTCTGGTATAAGAATTCCGCCAACGGCCGGGCGGCGATGAAGGCCTTCATCGTCACGCGCGTCGGTGACGCGGCGATGGCGGTGGGCCTGTTCCTGATTTACGCTTCGCTGGGCACGCTGGACATCGCCGACATCGCCTCGCGGGCGGGCGCACAGTGGCCCGTCGGCTCGGGCCTGGCCGTCGCGGCGGCGGCGCTGCTGCTGGGCGGAGCGGTCGGCAAGAGCGCCCAACTGCCGCTCCAGACCTGGCTGCCCGATGCGATGGCCGGTCCCTCGCCGGTTAGCGCGTTGATCCACGCGGCCACCATGGTCACCGCCGGAGTGTACCTGATCGCGCGGATGAACGTGATCTTCAGCCTCGCGCCGGTGGTGCAGGGGGTCATCGTGGTCATCGGGGCGGCCACCATGCTGCTGGCGGCGTGCAGCGCGATGGTCCAGCACGACATCAAGCGGGTGCTGGCCTACTCGACCATCAGCCAGATCGGCTACATGTTCATGGCCCTGGGCATCGGGGCCTGGGGGGCGGCGATCCTGCACTTTGCGACCCACGCCTTCTTCAAGGCCCTGCTGTTCCTGGCCGCCGGCGTGGTCATCCAGCGTCTCGGCGACGAGCACGACATGTTCAGGATGGGCGGCCTGCGAAAACAGTTGCCGCTGACCTTCTGGACCTTCCTGGGCGGGGCGATCTCGCTGTCGGCGGTGCTGCCGGTGACGGCTGGCGCCTACAGCAAGGACGCGATCCTCTCGCTGACCTACCTGGCGCCGACGGAGTTGGGACGGGCGGCGTTTGTCGCGGCCATGGTCGGCGTGCTGCTGACCTCGCTCTACACCTTCCGCATGGTGTTTTTGACCTTCTTTGGCCCCAGCCAGGGCTGCGCCACAGGCCGGCGACGAACGGCTGAGGCCATCCCGCTGATCCTGCTGGCGATCGTCGCAGCCTTTGGCGGGCTGATCGAGTATCCGCAGGCGCATTTCGGCTGGCCGAGCCTGGCGCGGTTTGTCGATGCGACGGCGGCAGAGCCCTCCGGCCCGGCCGCTGACTCGATGGTTCATCTGATCGGCGCCGCAGCCACGGGCCTTTCGCTGCTGGGCCTGATCGCCGCGGCGGTGCTGTACATCGGCCCGCGCAGGTGGCCCGCGCGTCTCGCTGCCGGCGGGACGGGGGCTGCGGTGCATCGCTTCTGGCTGGGCGGGTGGGGCTTCGACCGGTTGTACGACCGCCTGCTGGTCCGCCCGTTCCTGGCGGCGGCGCGGATCAACAAGGGCGATTTCGTGGACTATTTCTATCGCGCCATCGGCGAGACCAACCTGCTGCTCAACGCCCTGGTGGCGCGCAGCCAGAGCGGCAAGACGCGGCAGTACGTCGCGGGCATTGCGATCGGGGCGATTCTCCTGGTGGCCATCATGGTGCTGCTATGATCCTGGCGTGGCTGGTCATTATTCCGCTGGCCGGTGGGCTGCTGGCCGTGGTGCTGGGCAGGCTCAGCGCAACGGCTGCTCGCGCCGCGGCGCTGGTCGCGATGGCCGGTGAGTTGGCCCTGGCGGCGGGCCTCTGGGCCGGCTGCGGGCAGATGGACTTCAGCGGGCGCCCCGGCTGCTGGCTGGCGGAGTTGAACTATCCGTGGATCGCGCCGCTGGGTGTCAGCTTCCACCTGGCCATCGACGGGCTGAGCCTGCTGATGGTTGTCCTGACGGCCTTTCTGGGCCTGATCGCCGTCCTGGTCTCCTGGCGCGAGATTACCCAGCGCGTGGGCTCCTTCCACCTGCACCTGTGCCTGGTGCTGGCCGGCATCGTCGGGGTGTTCCTGGCCGTGGACCTGTTCCTGTTCTACTTCTTCTGGGAACTGATGCTCATCCCGATGTACTTCCTCATCGACCTGTGGGGTCACGAGGACCGGCACCGCTCGGCCGTCAAATTTTTCCTGTTCACGCAGTTGGGCGGGCTGGCCCTGCTGCTGGGCATCCTGGCTCTGTACTTCACCCACGGCCGGCAGAGCGGAGTCTACACCTTCGACTACCTGGCCCTGCAGGCGACCACCCTGGCCCCGCGGGCGGGCATGCTGATGATGCTGGGCTTTTTCCTGGGCTTTGCCGTCAAGCTGCCGGCCTTCCCGCTGCACCCCTGGCTGCCCGACGCCCACACCCAGGCCCCGACCGCCGGCAGCGTGATCCTGGCGGGCCTGATGCTCAAGACCGGCGCGTATGGCCTGCTGCGGTTCGCCGTGCCGCTGTTCCCCCACGCCTCGCAGCAGATCGCGCCGGTGGCGATGGCGATCGGCGTGGCGGGTATTCTCTACGGTGCGGCGATGGCCTTCGCCCAGAGCGACATCAAGCGGCTGGTGGCCTACACCAGCGTCAGCCACTTGGGCTTCGTGCTGCTGGGAATCTACAGCTTCAACATGCTGGCCCTCCAGGGCGTGGTCATGCAGATGATCTGCCACGGCCTGAGCACCGGCGCGCTGTTCGTGCTGGCCGGCCTGCTCCAGGACCGCCTGCACACCCGCCAGATGGGGCGGATGGGCGGCCTGTGGGCGATGGCCCCGAAGATGGGCGCCGCGGCGATGTTCTTCGCCATGGCCTCGCTGGGCCTGCCGGGCCTGGGGAACTTTGTCGGCGAGTTCCTGGTGCTGCTGGGGGCCTACCAGGTCAACATTCCGCTGGCCTGTGCTGCCACCGCGGGGCTGGTGATCGCGACGATCTACGCCATCTGGATGATCCAGCAGGCCTTCCACGGCCGGCCGGCTGAGCCGTATCGCATGCCCGACCTGCGGGTCCGCGAATCGCTGGTCATCCTCGCGATGGTCGTGGCCCTGCTGTTTCTGGGACTCTATCCCCAGCCGGTGCTGGACACCTCCCGGGCCCCGATGGAATACCTCACGGAGATGATGAGCCGGCCCGTCACGCGCGCCAATTCCGCGTGCAACGAGTTGCACGCCCTACGGTCAGCGGATGGAAACAGCACCACGGCGAGCGGCCGGGGCGGGGGTGGGCAATGACCGCTGACCAGATCATCGCCCTGATGCCGCTGCTGATCCTGGCGGCGGCTGCGATTGTGGTCATGCTGGGCCTGGCCGTGCGTCGGAGCCACGGCTTTACGCTGGCCGTGACGGTGGCGGGCATGCTGGCGGCGATGGTCGCCCTGGGGGCCGAGCCGGCCGGCGGCGCCCAGGTCACTTCGCTGCTGGTGATCGACAGTTTCTCGGCCTTCTTCATGAAGGTCATTATCTCGGCCTCGCTGCTGGTGGCGTTGCTGGCCCACGGTTACTGGTCGGCCCGCGCCGTTGAGCGCGAGGAGTTCTACATCCTGCTGCTGCTGGCGACGGCGGGGGCGGCGGCGCTGACGGCGGCGGTTCACTTCGCCTCGTTCTTCCTGGCGTTGGAGATCCTCTCGGCCTCGCTGTACGCGATGATCGCCTACGATCGCGAGCGGCCCCGCGCCGTCGAGGCGGGCATCAAGTACCTGGTGCTGGCCGGGGCGTCTTCGGCGGTGCTGCTGTTCGGCGTGGCGCTGGTCTACGCCAAGGCCGGTACGCTGGAGATGGCGGCGGCCTCAGGCAAACTGGCCGGCGGCGGGCTGGACCCGCTCAGCGTGGCCGGGGTGGCGATGATCCTGGTGGGCGTCGGCTTCAAGCTGGCCCTGGTGCCTTTCCACCTCTGGGCTGCCGACGTCTACGAGGGGGCCTCGGCGCCGGTGGCGGCCTACGTGGCGACGGTCTCCAAGGGCGCGATCTTCGCACTGCTGGTCCGCCTGGCTGCGGCGATGAACATCCAGGCCGATCCGCAACTCCAGGCCGCCCTCGGCACGGCGGCCATCGTCACCATGTTCGGCGGCAACCTGCTGGCCCTGATGCAGCGGAACCTCAAGCGGATGTTGGCCTACTCCTCCATCGCGCACATGGGCTACCTGCTGGTGGCCTTCCTGGCCGGCGGAGAGATGGCCCTGACCGCCGTGGCCTTCTACCTGGTGGCCTACTTCATCACCAGCCTGGCGGCCTTCGGCGTGATGATCGTGCTGTCCGGCAGCGCCCGCGACGCCGACGCGCTGGAGGATTATGTGGGCCTGTCCAAGGCGCACCCGGTGCTGGCGGTGATCCTGGCTGCGGCGCTGCTGTCGCTGGCGGGCATGCCCCTGACGGCGGGTTTCGTGGGCAAGTTCTACCTGCTGGCCGCCGGCGTGGGCTCGGGCCTGTGGGTGCTGGTGGCGGCACTGGTCATCAACAGCACGCTTTCGCTGTTCTACTACCTCCGCTTCGTGGCGGCCGCCTATTCGCGGGCCGGCGCTTCCGCGCAGGCCGCTCCGCCATCGAGGGGACTGCCATCGCTGGCCGGCGTGGCCCTGGCGGTGCTGATGATTCTGCTGGTGTGGCTGGGCGTCTATCCGTCGCCCATGATACAGAACATCCAGGCCGTCATGTCGGCCTGGCGGTGAGGTGGGCCGGATGAACGATCACAGCGACAAATCCGAGCCGACCGCCGAAAGCGGCGGAGTGGGCCTGACCGACCGGGCGACGCTCTCGGCCGCGGTGGAGGTGCTCTCGGGCCGAAGCCACCGCCGCTGGCACTCGCGCCTCTGGCCGTTCCTGGGGCCGGCCTTCGTCGCCAGCGTCGCCTATGTCGATCCGGGCAACTACGCCACCAATATCCAGAGCGGCGCGCAGTTCGGCTACACCTTGATCTGGGTGGTCGTGGCCAGCAACCTCATGGCCATGCTGATCCAGACGCTCTCGGCCAAACTGGGCATCGCCACGCAGCACAACCTGGCCGAGATGTGCCGCCAGCGATACCCGCGATGGCTGGTCCTGTTCATGTGGGCGGCCATGGAGATCGTGGCGATGGCCACCGACCTGGCCGAATTCCTCGGGGCGGCGCTGGGCTTCTACCTGCTCTTCGGCATGCCGCTGTGGGCGGCCGGGCTGATTACCGCGGTGGTCACCTTCGGCATCCTGGGCCTGCAGCGCTACGGCTTTCGGCCGCTGGAGGCGATCATCACCGCGCTGGTGGGCGTCATCGCGTTCTGCTACCTCATCGAACTGGGCCTGGCCGGGCCCGACTGGATGGCGGTGGGACGCAACCTGTCGCGTCCCCGTTTTTCCGGCGGCGAAAGCGTGCTGCTGGCCGCGGGGATACTGGGCGCCACCGTCATGCCGCACGTGATATTCCTGCACTCGGCACTGACCCAGGGCCGGGTCGTCACGCGACGAGCCGAGGAATTGAAGCGACTCTTCCGCTACCAGATCATCGACGTGGTATTGGCCATGAGCGTGGCCGGCGCGATCAACGCCGCGATGCTGATCATGGCCGCCACGACCTTTCACGCCCAGGGCCTGGTCAACGTTGACGCCATCGAGAAGGCCTACATGACGCTCCAGCCGCTGCTGGGGCGGGCGGCCGGCGTGCTCTTTGCCGTCTCGCTGCTGGCCTCGGGCCTGTCGTCCTCGGCGGTGGGGACCATGGCCGGCCAGGTCATCATGCAGGGTTTTCTCAAGCGCCACATCCCTATCTGGCTGCGGCGGCTGATCACGATGGCGCCGGCCCTGGTGGTGATTGTCCTGAAGGTCGATCCCACGCGGACGCTCATCATCAGCCAGGTGGTGCTCAGTTTCGGCCTGCCGCTGGCGGTCCTGCCGCTGATGGACCTGACCTGCCGCCGCTCGGTCATGGGCGTGCTGGTCAACCGGCCGCTGACCACGGTCGCCGGCTGCCTGGCCGCGGCGATGATTATCGCACTCAACGCGTACCTGCTCTGCCAGACGCTGTTGTAGGAACAGCAAGGAAACTCGAGGTCCGGCCATGATCGAGAGATTGTTGATACCACTGGACGGCTCGGAGATGTCCGAGGCGGTGCTTCCGGCGGCCCTGGAATTGGCGCAGCGGTCGTCGGCCGGCGTGCAACTGCTGCACGTCCTGGAGCAGCACGCGCCGCAATCGGTCCACGGCCAGAGGCACCTGCGTGACGCACCCGAGGCCGAGAAGTATCTGGAGGAGTTGGCCCGGCGGATCCTGCCCTCGGGCGTCGATGTCCACTGGCACGTCCACGCCGAGCCCGTCAAGAACCTGGCCGCCAGCCTGGTCGCGCATATTCGCGAATACCGGCCGGATCTGGTCGTCATGTGTTCACACGGCGCGGTGCGGCTGCGCGACCGCCTGCTGGGCAACATGGCACAGCAGGTCCTGGGCCATCGACTTGCTCCGGTCTGGCTGATGCGTGGCTCGGGCAAGGGGCAGGAGTGTTTCCCGTTCCAGCGAATGCTGGTGCCGCTGGATGGGCAGGAGGAGCACGAGCAATGCCTGCCGCTTTCGGCTGAGTTGGCCCGGCTGAGCCGCTGCCAGGTCACGCTGCTGACGGTGGTGCCGACGGCGGGCTCCCTGCGGAACGGGGCGGCGGTGGCCGGCTCGCTGATGCCGGGGGCCGCGCGGGAGGCCCTGGACCTTCAGGAGCAGCGAGCCGTCGAGTATATTCGAGTGCAGGCGGGCCGCCTGCGGAGCGAGGGCATCGATTCGGCCGGGCTGGTTGTGCGCGGCGATCCCGGGCAGGCCATTGTCCGCTCGGCGGCCAGGCTCGGGGCGGACGTCATCGCGCTGGGCACCCACGGCAAGGCCGGCAGCAAGGCGTTCTGGGCCGGCAGCATACTGCCCAGGGTCATCCGCCGATCCAGGGCCTCGCTGCTGCTGGTGCCGGTGCGAACGACCCCCTGACGGAGAGGCCCGACAAGGCAGTCTGGACACAGGAAAGATTCCGAATCGCAAATTTCAAATTGCAAATTGGCGATCGGCAGTCTGCAATAGGAAACATGAAGCTGAAGTTGCGACATAGCATTGGGCCTGTCTTTGGACTGATCCTTTTCGTCCTGGCCCTGCTGCTGCTCCAAAAGACGCTTCATCACTATCGCTATCGTGACATTGTCAGGAGCCTGGGCGACATTTCCAGCTTCCAGGTGGCGATGGCGGTGCTGCTGACGTGCCTGAGTTACCTGGTGCTGACGCTGTACGACACGCTGGCGTTCAAGACTATCGAGCATCCGCTGGCCTATCACCGCATCGCGTTGGGCTCGTTCCTGGGCTACGTCTTCAGCCACAATGCCGGGCTGTCGGTGGTCGGCTCGGGCGCGGCCCGCTATCGCGTGTACTCCACCTGGGGCATCTCGGCGGCCGAGACCATCAAGATCGTCATCTTCGCGGGCCTGACGTTCTGGCTGGGCTTTATCCTGCTGTCGGGCCTGGTGCTGCTGAATCCGCGTCTGATCCCGCCGCAGATAGCCCTGCCGGCTTGGCTGTTCCGTACGGCGGGCGTGCTGTTCCTGGCCGTGGTGGCCGCGTACCTCCTCCTCAGCCTGCTGCGCAAGAGGCCCCTGCGTATCCACAAGTGGCATTTCGCCCTGCCCAGCTTCGAGACGGCCGTGATGCAGTTGGGGCTGTCCAGCCTGGACTGGATCCTGGCCGCCAGCGTCCTTTACGTGCTGCTGCCGCACGGCTCGGGCGTGTCGTTCTCGCGTTTCATGGCCGTCTTCCTGCTGGCCGAGGCGGCGGGGCTGGCCAGCCATATCCCCGGCGGGCTGCTCGTGCTGGACACGGTGGTCACGCACCTGATGCCCTCCGAGGATCCCGCGGCGATCGTCAGTTCGTTGCTGATCTACCGCGCGGTGTACTACCTGCTTCCTCTGGGACTGGGCCTGACGACGCTGGCCGTCCACGAGGTCATCCAGGGCCGCAAGATGCTGCGCGAACTGAGGGCCGCTGCCCCGGCCGGCGCGGGCGCCCCTGTCTCGGTTGGTAGCGACTGGGCCGCCTCGCTGCTGCCGCGCATCCTCTCGGCCGCGGTGTTCCTGGGCGGGGCGATGCTGGTTCTCTCGGGCGTGATGCCCTCCCAGAAAGGCCGGATGGAATGGCTGGCGAGCTTCCTGCCGCTGGGCGTCATCGAGGTCTCCCACTTTGTCGTCATGCTGGCCGGAGTGACGATGATGTTCGTGGCCCGCAGCCTCCAGCGGCGCGTTCGCCGGGCCTATTCCTTCGCGTGCGTCCTGCTGGCCGTGAGTTGCCTGGCCTCCTTGGCCCGCGGCATGCGCTACGAAGAGTCGATCATCCTGGCCCTGATGCTCCTGCTGCTCCTGCCTACCCGGCGGGAGTTTTACCGCAAGACCGCGATTCTCGGCGAGCGATTCAACATCGGCTGGGTCGCTTCGATCACGGCGGTCCTGGTGGCGAGTGTCCTGCTGGGGGTGTTCTCCTACAAGAGGCTGGGATACGAGCATGACCTGTGGTTCCAGATCTCGCTGGCGGGCAGCGCCTCGCGCGCACTGCGGGCGTCGGTGGGCGTGGCGGCCGTGGTGGCGATCTTCGCCCTGGGCCAGGTTTTCCGACCGGCGCGCCTGCCCTGGCCCGGCCTGCCGGGCGACGAAGACCTCACCCTGGCCTTGCCGATCGTCCAGGCCGGCTCGCGGGCGTCGGCGGCACGAGCGCTGGCGGGCGACAAGCCGTTGCTGCTGGGCGCCGACGGGCAATCCTTCCTGAGGTTCGCCGTGCAGGGCCGCAGTTGGGTGGCGCTGGGCGACCCGGCGGGCAAGGAACAGGACTTTGCCGACCTGATCTGGCGGTTCGGCGAGATGAGCGACCGCAACGAAGGGTGGACGGTGTTCCACGGCGTCTCCGACCGGCACCTGCAACTCTACATGGACCTGCCCAGCGGCGCGAACCTTGGACTGGTGTCGATAGCGCTCGGCGAAGAAGCGCGGGTGGCCTTGGCCGGCTTCGGGTTGGACTCCCCGGGCCAGGCCGGCTTGCGACAGTCGTACCAGCAGGCCCGCGCCGGCGGCTGGACGTTCGAGATGCTCCCGTTCGAGCAGGGCAGGGTGTTGCGCAAGAGCCTTGTCGCCCCCGGCCAGTTGTCCGCGCCCGGGATGGTCGCCCCATCGGTCGGCGCCTTCGGGCAGTTCTCGCGCACGACCGTGGTTCGTCGAGGCGGGCAGGTCGCTGCCGCCGCGGACATCCTCCTGACATCCACAAAGCAGGAACTGGCCGTTGCCGATTTGAGATTCCCGCCCTCGGGCCCGGACGTGGCCGGCGGCGATTCGGCGGTGGCGGATTTCCTGCTGCTGGAGGTGATGACCTGGGGCCGGGATCAGGGCTTCAAGTCCTGCAACTTGGGGCTGACTCCCCTGGCCACCGGCGGCCCGGACTGGAGCGATGGGCCCTTGCAGCCGCTGGGTCGGCAGCTATTCCAGTGCCCATTCACAGCAGCAGATGCCGGGGCCGGAATCGCCAATCCTCAATCGCCGACGGCAGATTTCCTGGCCCTGCTCCGTCGCAACAGGGAGCGATTTGCGCCCACATGGTCGCCCCTTTACCTGGTCGCCCCCGGCGGCCTGGCCTTTGCCAAGGTTGCCAGCGATTTGACCGCCCTGCTTGCCGAAAGTTCAACTGGAGAGGTTAGTTAAACTGGGGTCGCCTGTCGCGCACAACTACCTTTTAGGCTGGCTGGTTATAGCATTATTCCTGTTTTCTTGACGCCGGGGTATCCTAAGGTCTATAATACTGACCAGTCAGTATTGAAGGATGCCCTCCGGCCCGGTGCCGGCAGGGGCAACAGACAGGCGGCGAGATGGCCAAGAGCGACAAGCGGCAGTTGATCATGCAGGCGGCGGAGAGGCTCTTCACCAACCGCCGCTTCCACGAAGTGACCACCGACGACGTGGCCCGCGAGGCCGGCGTGGGCAAGGGGACCCTCTACCAGTACTTCCACGACAAGGACGATCTGTTTTTCGAGACGGCCAATTCCGGCTTTGACGAGATGTGCGATCTGCTCCGCCGCAAGGTGCCCGAGACGGCCCCGTTCGGCGAGCAACTGCTGGGCGCGTGCATGGAGATAAGTTCATTCTTCGGCCGGCGGCGTAAGCTGTTGCGGATGATGCAGTCGGAGGAAGCGCGGCTGTCGGTCTTCAACGGCCCGCTGCACCAGCGATGGATGGACAAACGCAAGACGCTGATCTCGGCCCTGGCGGCGATTGTGGCCAGGGGCGTCGAGCAGGGACAGGTTCGTCCCGATGTGCCGACGGAGGTGCTGGCCAGTTTCCTGCTGGGCATGCTTCGGACGCGAGCCGCCGACCTCCACGACGCCGACGAGCAATTCCGCAAGTACGAATGGGTGGTGGAGCTTTTCCGCCACGGCGCCGCCGGGAACGGCCAGTCGCATCTCGACACGGTGGCCGGGGACGCATCGGCAGGCCCGACCGCGCCGGAGGCGCCCGGACATGGCTGAGCCGGCCCCAATCCCAAGTCTTCCGACTCCGCCGACAGGCTGGAAGGAAAACATCTCGCACCTGGGGCGCGCCCTGCGAAGTCGAAACTACCGGCTGTTCTTCTTCGGCCAGGGCACCTCGCTCATCGGCACCTGGATGCAGGCGACGGCGCTGGGGTGGCTGGTTTACCGCCTGACGCACTCGCGCGAGTTGCTGGGCGTGGTGGCCTTCTCCAGCCAGTTGATGACCTTCCTGCTGGCGCCCTTTGCCGGGGTGCTGGCCGACCGGATCAACCGCCGCAAGGTCCTGATAGCCACGCAGGTGGTGGCCTCGCTCCAGGCGATGCTGCTGGCCGTGCTGACGCTGACGGGCATGGTGACGGTCTGGCAGATCATCGCGTTGAGCATGGTGCTGGGGCTGGCGGCGGCCTTCGAGATGCCCACGCGGCAGGCCTTCGTCGTCGAGATGCTCGAGGACCGGGCCGACCTGCCTAACGCCATCGCGATGAACTCTTTCCTGGTCAACGGTTCGCGCCTGATCGGCCCGCCGGCCGCCGGACTCATCATCGCCCTTTGTGGCGAGGGGGTCTGTTTCGCGGCCAACAGCGCCAGCTACCTGGCGGTGCTGCTGGCCCTGCTGGCCATGCGCGTCTCTCCGCGGCCGGTGAATGTTTTCCGCAACAACGTGCTTGGAGACCTGAAGGAAGGCGTGGTCTACGCCTTCCGCTTCCGGCCGATCCGGGCGATCCTGGGGCTGCTGACGGCCATCAGCCTGGTGGGCCTGCCTTACTCGGTGCTCATGCCGGTTTTCGCGATGGACATCCTGCACGGCGACTCCAGCACACAGGGGCTGCTGATGGGATCGGTGGGCGTCGGCGCGCTGGCTGGGACGTTCCTGCTGGCCTCGCGCCCCTCCACGCGAGGCCTGACCCGAACCATCGTCATGGCCACCGCCGTTTTCGGCCTGGCCATCATCGGTTTCGGCCTCTCGACAAACCTCGCCATATCGATGGCGGTGTTGGCGGCGGCAGGTTTGGGGATGATGGTCCAGATCGCCGGCAGCAACACCTTCATCCAGTCCATTGTCGATGACGACAAGCGTGGCCGGGTTATGAGTCTTCACACCATGTGTTTCATGGGCATGGGTACGTTCGGCAACCTGCTGATGGGGTTCACGGCGCACCGTTTTGGCGCGCCGGCGGCCGTCATCGCAGGCGGCGTCGGCTGCCTGGTGGCGGCGGGCGTCTTTGCCAGCCGGCGGCACCTGCTGGAATCTTCGCTCGAAGTGGCGTTGCGAGAACGCGAATGCACCCCTTCGCCGGAGGCCGTGGCCGTGGAGGATCGTCCATTGACGGTGCCGGCCGCCGCGGAGGGCAAGTGACATGGCAAGTGACATGCAGAGCAGGATGAAAGAGACTCCGTTGGCCACGGCCTCTTCTGGAGGTCGACGGTGGGCATTGGGACGGCCCATCGGTGGTCGGAAAGCTTCAGGGGTGTGCCACAACCTTCTCGCACGTCGCAAGATATTGTTGTTGCTGTCAGCCCGTAGGGCGTTTGATAATAGCACGACAGCGCTAGGTAGTGTCGATAGCGGATTGCGTGCGTCGTCTGGAGGCATAGGACGCTTCGTTACGCCACTGATAGTACCGGCACTGTTCGATCAGTTTGGTCCAGGAGTTCTGGATCTG
>JBAZTO010000058.1:0-23020 GCA_041661865.1 Phycisphaerae bacterium
GACCGGGGAGCGCGGGTTCTGGATCATGAATGGAACCAGTGTGGGCACGTACATTTCCTTTGCGGTGGTGGGGACCGAGTGGCGGATCGCGGGCAGCGCGGACTTCAACGGGGACGCCAAACCGGACATCATTTGGGAGAACACGACCACCGGGGAACGAGGGTTCTGGGTGATGAACGGAATCAGCGTCGGATACTTTCAGTCCTTCGGCACCTTGGGGACGGAGTGGGAGCTGGTCGGCAGCGCGGACTTCAACCGGGACGGCAAACCGGACCTCATTCGCCAGAACACCATCACGGGCGAACGGGGCGTGTGGTTCATGGACGGCATGACCGCCGGCGCTTATCAACACTTCGCCACCGTCGGCACCGAGTGGGTGATCGGGAACTGAGTCGATTCCAACAACAGTTCCAAGAACACCGATGCAGCCCCATATCCGGAGACGATTGCTGGTCGCCGCCCTGTTCCTTACGGCTGCATGGGTGGTCACGGAGGGGAGGCATTGGTTCACGAAAAAGGGAACGGCGGTCCCGGAGTCCCCGGTTAGCATCGCGACGAAGCCGGCAGAGCACACCCAGCCCGATGCGGCTGGCCACGCAGCCCGTCCGCCGACGAATGAACTCTGGGCTGCGCCCATGCCGGGTCGCGGGCCGGGACCGATGGCGGCTTCGGCGGCGACAAACAGCACGGGTTCGACGTCGCCGGCTCTGGCTGGCCGGAGCACCGAGCTGGACTTGAATTCGGTCAAGGCCTTGGGGACGCTGGCCGAAGGGGACGAGGTCAGCATGCCCGGTTTTGACGGCATGGTGTTAAAGGGCAGAATCAACCGGCGGCAGGTGGAATCTTCGGGGCAGGTCATCATCGGCGGGCAGCTGACCGGAGGGCAGGCAGGCACATTTTCGTTCAGCCTGAGTCGGGCGGGTTTGAACGGCTCCATCCTGCTCCCCGACAAGGCGACGGCCTATGTTGTCGGACCATTGTCCGTGGCCGGCGTCCCAAGGCTGATGCTGAGCGAGAAGCCGATTGCGGAGGTGGTGTGCTTTCCCTTGCCGGTATTTTCCGGTGAGGTGCCGCCCCAACAGGCTGATCCCCCGGGAGACGGCGGGGGGACACCGGCGGCGGCTGTGGTGCCGATCCTGAGCAGCCGGCCGGGCGCAACTGCGGTGCTTTATATGGATTTTGATGGTGAGACCGTGACGGATCCCAGTTGGAATGGAGGCCGGACGATCGAGGCGAAACCCACGACCTTAACCAGTGAGGAAATAGCCGAGGTATGGTGGCGGGTGGCGGAAGATTACGCCGGCTTCGATATCGATGTCACCACCGACGTCACCCGCTATAACACCGCCCCGGTGGGCCGGCGCATGCGGTGCATTGTCACCCCGACAGACACGGCCTGGCCGGGATCCGGAGGCGTCGCCTACCTCAACAGCTTTGCCGAGGCGGGAAGGACCTTCAGCGAGACCATCCCCTGCTGGGTTTTCAATCCAGGGGTAATAGGTGTGGCGGAGGCGGTGTCACATGAGTTTGGCCACACCTTCGGACTCAGGCATGATGGCCGCACCAATCCTCAGGAAGAGTATTATTTCGGCCATGGAGAGGGGGACTTGAGCTGGGCTCCCATCATGGGAGTCGGTTACTACAAAAAAATAGTGCAGTGGAGCCGGGGGGAGTATGCGTACGCCAACAACCACGAGGACGATCTTGCCGTGATCGCCTCGCCCATCAACGGCTTCGGCTATTCCGCGGATGAGGCCGGGGAATCGGTTGCCGCGGCCGCGACGTTCTCACCCGGTACGATCGGCCAGGTTTTCTTGGAAGGAATCGTGCAAAACACCGCCGACACCGATGACTATCAATTTACCGCTCCCGCCGGCCTGGTTCGCATCGAAGGCGCTCCGGCGGCAACTTCGCCGAACCTCGACATGGTCTTGGAACTGAAGGACGCAGGGGGAACCGTGTTGGCCAGTTCGAATCCGGGCCCGGCCTTGGGGGCGGCGCTCAGCCACGCGCTGCCGGCGGGAGGCACGTACTTCTTGAGCGTGAAGGGAACGGGTCAGGGCGATCCTCTCACGGACGGTTATTCCAACTACGGCAGCGTGGGGGCGTATTCCTTGCGCGGTGCGATTCCGGTGGGTGACGGGATACCGTTCATCGAACCGGGGATCGTGGATTCCCTGCCGCGCTCCATCGCGGCCAACTACCAGATCCCGGCGGCTAATTCGCCCACTTCCTATGCCGCGACCGGGTTGCCCGAGGGAATGGTGCTCGACCCCGCTACCGGCTTGATCACAGGGATTCCGACCGCAGTGGTGGGTTCGTATACGGTGACGGTCACGCTGACCAACGCCCTGGGCAGTCGTGGCGGAACGTTTGTCGTGACGCTCACCCCGGAACCGGCCCCGACGATCACGGCGGCGGCCGTCGTCTTGGCCCGGCAAGGAAAGTCATTCTCCCTGGGGATTGCGGCCACGGCTTTGCCCAATTCCTATGCCGTCACGGGCCTGCCCACGGGCCTGTCCTTGAATGGTACGACCGGCGTGATCTCCGGCACGCCCACGGTGACCGGTTCCTTCCCGGTGACGGTCTCGGCGACAAACGCCACGGGGACCGGGACGGCGCCGTTTACGATCGCGGTCGTGCCGCAATTCCAGTCTGTCGCCGGGGGCTCTAGCCACAGCCTGATGGTGCACAATGACGGCACGCTCTGGGCGACAGGATTAAACAGCTCCGGGCAACTGGGCGACGGCACCACCGTGACCAAGAGCGTGCCGGTGCCAATTGCCACGGGGGTCGCCTCGGTGGCCGCAGGCGACAATTTCAGCCTGTTTCTGAAGAATGATAGCACGCTCTGGGCGACGGGGTTGAATGGCTTCGGGCAACTGGGCGACGGCACCACCGTGACCAGGAGCCTGCCGGTGCCAATTGCCACGGGAGTCACCTCGGTGGCCGCGGGATCCTCCCACAGTTTGTTCCTGAAGGCCGATGGCAGCCTCTGGGCGATGGGCAACAACAGTCAGGGGCAGCTGGGCGACGGCACCAACACGTCACGCTACGCTCCGGTCCAAATCGTGATGGGGGTTGCGGCCATCGCGTGCGGAACCAGCCACAGCCTCTATATCAAGACGGATGGGACACTCTGGGCGATGGGCGGCAACAGCAACGGGCAGCTGGGCGACGGGACAAAGACGACCAGGAACACCCCGGTCCAGGTGGCCGAGGATGTGTTCTCAGTTACGGGCTCTTCCGGCGGGACCTTGTTCATCAAAAACGACGCGACGTTATGGGGCATGGGATACAATGGGAGCCGACATCTGGGTGGTTCCAACTCCGACCAGACGACGCCGCTGAAGGTTGCCGAAGGGGTGATCGCAGGCGCCGCGGGCTGGCAGGCCAGCCATTTTCTCAAGGCCGACGGGACTCTGTGGATGACTGGGTATGACGGCATGGTCAGCCATCTGGCGCCAATCCAGATGGCCAGCGGCGTCAGCTTACTTTCGGTCAGTTTGGACAATCTTCTGTATATGTCGGTGGATGGGCGGTTTTGGGGCCGGGGACAGAATCAGAATGGGCGGTTGGGAGACGGGACTTATTCGGATAGGACTCTGCCGGTTCTGGTCGCGGAGGAGGTTGCGTCGATGAGTGCCGGCAGATTCCACAGCCTGTTCATCAAGGATGACCAAAGCCTCTGGGCTGCCGGGGCGAATTTCTCCGGACAATTGGGTGACGGCAGCCGGTTGACCCGGGGTACCCCAGTCAAGGTGGCCAGCGCCGCGCTCCAATCGGCGGGTGGATATGACCACAGTCTTTTCATCAAGAGTGACGGCGCCCTGTGGGGCATGGGCACCCGCCAAGAGGGCCAGTTGAAGGGTATGAGCTTTGGCGTCCAGTCCCCGCCGGCCGCTTTTGAGACCGGGGTTACGGCCATTGCGGCAGGCTACAGTTTCAGCCTCTATCTCAAGGCGGATGGCGTGCTGTGGGCGACGGGGGGCAACACCCATGGCCAGTTGGGCGACGGGACGCTAAACAAGAGTACCACCGGCGTGTTGGTCGCGGCCGGCGTGGCCGGGATGGCTGCCGGTTTCGAGCACAGCCTCTTCGTGAAAACAGATGGCACGCTGTGGGTAACCGGGAGGAACGATTTCGGGCAGCTCGGCGACGGCACCAATGCCGATCGCTCCACTCCAACGCTCATCGCCACCGCAGTGAGCAAGGCCGCCGCCGCCATCCAGCACAGCCTGTTCCTGAAAACGGACGGCACCCTCTGGGCCATGGGATCTAATATCTCCGGGCAGCTGGGTGACGGCACGATGACCAATCGTTCCCTCCCGGTGCAGGTTGCCGGTGACGTCGCCGCGATTGCCGTCAACGATTCACGCAGCTATTTCATCAAGAGCGACGGCACCTTGTGGGCGATGGGTAGCGGGCACGGCACCTCGCCTGCTCGGATTGCGCGCGGCGTCGCCAAGGTGGCCGCGAACGGCCACCACCTGTTCTACCTGAAGATCGATGGCAGTCTTTGGGCGATGGGTGACAATCTTTCGGGTCAGTTGGGCGACGGGACAGAGCCATTTGTGGACACCCCCGTCGAGATCATGCTGGGGCGGCCCGGTTTCGTGACCCAGGTGATGCCGTTCGAAGTCGACTTGGGTGGTTGGGTCACGTTCTCCGTGACGGCAACCGGTACCGGCCCCCTCCTGCTGCAATGGCGAAAGGACGGGACGGCTATTCCCGGGGCGACGGGCTCGTCTTACACCATCAGCGGTGCGCAGGCTTCAGATGGAGGTGTTTACGATGTGGTGGTGACCAATGGCGTGGGCAGTGCGACCTCAACCGCGGGAGCCTTGACCGTACTGGGTGTAGTACCGCAGTTCACCTCCGCCAGTGCGTTCACCGCCCCGCGGCTGGTGCCCCTGATGTTCCGGGTCACGGCGGCCAACGACGTGAGTTCGTTCGGTGCGGTTGGGCTGCCTGACGGACTGGTGATCGATGCGAGTTCAGGCCTGATTTCCGGCATCCCGACCGCGGCGGCCGACACTTATCCGGTGACGTTGACGGCGACCAACGCCTATGGCGATACCTCGGCCACGCTGACCATCACCCTGGGCGGTGAGCCGGCCCCGGTGATCTCAAGCGGGGTCACGGCAGTCGGGCGCCGCGGCCTGCCGCTGACCTATGCGATTTTGGCGACACCTCTGCCACAGAGCTATGGCGCCACGGGTCTGCCCGCGGGGCTGGCCATCAACACCGCGACCGGTGTCATCACCGGCATCCCCACGGCCGCGCCCGGCGTTTATACCGTTACGCTGGCAGCGGTCAACGGTGCGGGGGCGGGAAACCAGACCCTGCGGCTGGCGATCCTTGCGGAATGGCAGGATCGTGTTTCTGGCGGAGTATATAGCAGCTTTTTCCTTGAGGATGACGGGACGCTTTGGGCGGCGGGTTACAACTATTTTGGCCAGTTGGGCGAAGGCAGCACGGTCAATCGAGCCTCCGCCGTGCGAGTCGCGACCGATGTGGCCTCCGTTGCGTCTGGAATCGCCGAAACGCTGTTTATCAAGACGGATGGCACACTCTGGGGCATGGGATGGAATGTCCGGGGAGCGCTGGGGCTGGGGCACGGGGATATGCAGATGCAACCGGTGCTCCTTGGCACCGACACGATTGCCGCGGCCGCGGGGTTCGGGTATAGTTTGGTTTTAAAGGCCAACGGAAGCCTTTGGGCCGCCGGTCAGAATAACACCGGATCACTGGGCGATGGCACCACGGAGGACCGATACCAGCATGTCCTCGTGGCGAATGGGGTAACGTCGATTGCCGCAAACGGAGCGCACAGTTTGTTCATCAAAGGGGATGGGACCTTGTGGGGCATGGGATCAAATCACTCCGGCGAGCTGGGTGATGGCACGCAGGATGACCGGATCACCCCGGTACAAATTGCCACGGGGGTAAAGGCGGTTTCAGCCGCACCGGTGACCAGCCTGTTTCTTAAGACCGATGGCTCGCTCTGGGGCATGGGCTTCAACGGCGCCAACCAGCTGAAGACCCGAGCCGAATCGGACGCCCTCTTCGAGACCATCCCGCTCAAGCTTGCGGAGGGTGTCATCGGGCTCGCCGCTGGTCCAAACCAGCATTTGTACCTCAAGGCCGACGGGACGCTATGGGGTCGCGGCTACAATGGGTGGGGGCAGCTGGGTGATCAGGAGAAACAATTTGAATTGGAAGCCAGGCAGCTGGCGACGGACGTGGTCGCCTGTGCCACGGGTCAGTATCATAGCATCTATCGAAAGGCGGACGGCACCTTGTGGACGCTGGGCAGCAGCAGTGCCGGGGAGTTGGCCGATGGTCGGAATACGGAACAGCCGGTTCCCGCCTGGATCGCATCCGAGGTCAAGCAGGTGGCGGCGGGGGCTGATCACAGCCTGTTTGTCACCAACAATGGAGACTTGTGGGGCATGGGTTACAACGGATTGGGGAGCTTGGGAGATCGGACAAGGATTGATCGGGTCATTCCGGTGCGGATCACCGGTCAAGTCGCCAGTGCGACGAGCAATTTTTGGCATAACCTCCTAATCAAGACGGATGGCACCTTGTGGGCCATGGGGAACAACGGTGACGGGCAACTTGGGAATGGCGCGATCGGGAATGTCGATGCCCCGCAGCAAGTGGATGTAAACGTGAGGCGGGCGGCAACCGGCGGCTGGCACAGTCTCTACCTCAGGAACGATGGCACCGCCTGGGCCATGGGTTACAATGGCGATGGCCAGCTGGGCGACGGCACCAATGTGCAAAAGACCCTCCCGGGGCAGGTGATGACGGATGTGACCGAAATCGCTGCTGGCTACCGGCACAGCCTCTTTCTTAAATCGAACGGCTCACTCTGGGCGACCGGACTCAACGACCAGGGCCAGCTGGGGGATGGTACGACCACCAGCCGGCAGACGCCGGTGCAGGTGGCCACGGGTGTCACGCAGATTGCCGCCAACGGCTGGCATAGCCTGTTCCTCAAAACGGACGGCAGCCTGTGGGCCATGGGTTACAACCAGTTTGGGCAACTGGGCGATGGTTCTAGCGCCAATCGCTCAACCCCGTTTCTCGTGGACGTCAACGTGCGCACCGTGGCCGCCGGTTTCTATCACACCCAGTATGTGAAGGCGGACGGCACCTTGTGGGCCATGGGCGACAATTCCGTCGGGCAACTGGGTGATGGGGCTGCTGCGGACCGCACTGACGCCATGGCGCGCGAGGAAGGTTCCCCGGCGGGCGGGGCTGCGACCGGAGCGAGTGGTGGCGACGTCACCCTGGCGACGGTGGACCTAGCTTCATTCCAAGAGGGAGGGTTTCCGCTTGGTCCCAACATTCTTTCCCATGGGGCTGCTCCGCGAGTATCCGCGGCGTCCTCGTCGCGCGCCCAGTCCGCCCAGAGCACCGGCGGCGGAAGCCTGGTCGTGATGAATTCGGTCGAGCTATTGGGCAGCGGCACGCCTTCGCGAAAGTACCGGTCGGTGCAAATTGCCACGGGCGTGGCCGGGGTCTCGGCCGGGGGCAACCACTCGCTCTATGTCAGGACCAATGACACGCTCTGGGCCATGGGCGGGTCCTACTACGGCCGGCTCGGCAACGGGGCCGGGGTGGTTGCTTGGCAGGCGCACCAGGTCCGCCTGGGCCTTCCGGCCATTCTGTTTCAATCGATTCCCTTTGCCGTCCACCTGAACCAACGGGTCGAGCTTTTGGTCACGGCGGTCGGGGCGGGCACCTTGACCTACCAATGGCGTAAGGACGGCCAGCCGATATCCGGGGCCACGGCCACCCGCCATTCATTGCCCATTGCCAGCGCGGCGGACGGCGGCGTCTACGATGTGGTGGTCACGAACAGCCTGGGCAGCCGGGCCTGCACGGCGGTGAACCTGTCGGTGGTGGATGCGCCCCCGGCTTTTCTCGGGAGTCTCGCCGTCAGCATCCCCCGCATGGCGGATGGCATCGCTTTCCGGATAAACGCCAACAATGACGCGACCGCCTTCGCGGCGACCGGCCTCCCGCCGGGCCTCTCCCTGGATGCCCGGACCGGGATCATCTCAGGTCGGATCGAGGCCGCCGAGGGAGTATTTCCCGTGACGATCACGGCGACGAACGCCAATGGTTCGAGCACGGCCACGCTGAACATCACCGTGACGACCCAGGCGGTGCCGGTCATGACGAGCGCGGGCACGGTCCTGGGCCGGCAGGGCCAGGCTTTACGTTATGTGGCCACGGCACAAAACTCCCCGCAGACGTTTTCCGCGGCGAATCTGCCTGCCGGTCTCGCTATGGATTCTGCCTCCGGCGTGATCTCCGGCCGGATCACGGCGCCAGCCGGGCGGTACACCGCCACGGTCTCGGCCACCAATGTGGCCGGGGTGGCGAGCCGGGCGGTCACCTTCATCATCCTGCCCGAATCCGCCGGCCTCGCCGCCGGCCAGGACCACAGCCTGGTCGTCGATGAGGAGGGCGTGTTATGGGCGATGGGCGGGAACTCGGCTGGTAAGCTGGGCGACGGGACCACCGTTGATCGCGGGGCCCCAGTTAGAATCGCCACCGACGTCGTCGCGGCGGACGGGACGGAATCCCACAGTCTGTTTATCAAGTCGGACGGCACCCTGTGGGGCATGGGTCACGGTGGGTCCGGGCAGCTGGGCAGTGGGGCGAACTCAATCACGCCGTCGCCGGTGCAGATTGCCACCCGGGTCCAAGGCTGCGCGGCGGGCAGCCATTACAGCCTTTACGTGGACTGGGATGGGACGGCGTGGGCCACCGGGGCGAACTACCATGGCCAGCTGGGCGATGGCACGCTGGTGGCGCGGACTAGTCCGGTCCAGCTGGCCACGGCCGTGGATTCGGTTTCTGCCGGGTTGATGCACAGCCTGTGGGTGAAACAGGATGGCACCCTGTGGGCCGCGGGCTGGAATGGCGACGGACAATTGGGTGATGGCACGACGATCGACCGCTTGAGTCCGGTACAGATTGCGACCGGGGTTCGTTCCGTCTCGGCAGGATCTGACCACACTCTGTATGTAGGGAATGATGGGACGCTGTGGGCCATGGGCAATAATTGGGCGGGTAAACTCGGCGATGGCACAAATATTTCCCGTTCAACGCCCGTGATCGCAGGTACAGGTGTGGTCCGGGCATTTGCGGGAGCAAGCGCCAGTCTGTACCTGACAACCGATGGCGACTTGTGGGGAGTGGGGGAAAATGCATACGGCGGGTTGCGGGATGGTGGCGGTCCGATCCATGTGAAGTTGAGATCGGGCGTTGCCGGGGCCGCGATCGGGGGAGGCCATAGTTTGTTTGTCGATGCGTCGGGCAGTGTCTTTGCCGCCGGCTACAACGGGAACGGCCAGCTGGGTGATCTGACGGTGGCGTACCGCTCCCTGCCCGGGAAAGTGACTGAGGATGTGGCGCGGGTCTCGCCGGGCGATTATCACACGATGTTCATCAGGGATGACCTGAGCCTCTGGGGCCTGGGGAATCACTACAGCAGCCAGCGGGGCGCTGGTATCAATTCGGGCATCTACACCCTGGACATGCTGGCGGCGCCCGGCGTGGCGCCTTCCGTCCAAGAGGTCTCGGCCAGTGGCTATTACACGCTCTTTATCGACAGCGGCCGGACACTCTGGGGCATGGGGCAGAACATGTATGGTGAAATTGGCAGAGCAGCCATTGACGTGGTCAGCCCGCCTTGGGCGGTGGCCAGCGAGGTCGTGGCCGTGGCTGCCGGACGGTATCACAGTCTTTTCCTCAAGGAGAATCGCACGCTCTGGGTGTCCGGTAGCAACGTGTCCGGGCAATTGGGCGATGGTACGAACACAAACCGGCTGGAGCCGGTGATGGTGGCCGGCGATGTTGTGAAAATGGTGACGGGATCCAGTCACAGCCTTTTCCTCAAAGCGGACGGTTCTCTCTGGGGCATGGGGTCCAACTGGTCGCATGAGATCAATGCCAGCGGGGTGTCTGGAATTATCACGCCAATGCAGATTGCCACGGGTGTGGCCACCATGGCGGCCGGGAATCGAACCAGTTTCTTTGTCAAGGGGGACGGGACGCTCTGGGCGATGGGGATCAACGATGCCGGGCAGCTTGGCAATGGAACGAAAATCACGGTCGTGAGCCCGGTGCAAATCGCCACGGGCGTGAGCGCGGTGAGTGCGGGCGAAAGTGCCCATGCGGTTTTTCTCAAGACGGATGGGACCCTGTGGGCCATGGGTTCCAATTCCTTCGGCCAGCTGGGCGATGGGACCACGACCGACCGTCTTTCCCCCGTCCTGGTCGCCACCGGGGTGGCTTCAATCGCGGCTGGCACGGATCGGGTCTTTTTCCTGAAGCGGGATCACACGCTTTGGAGCACCGGCTCGAACACTCAGGGGCGGCTGGGGGTCAGCACGGTCCTCTCGCGCCGGGAACCGGTCAGAATACGTCTTGGCATTCCGGTCGTCAGCTCCATCTCGATTCCGGTCGGAGCCAGTCTCGGGGGCACGGTGCTTATGTCGGTCGCAGCGACGGGCAGCGGAAATCTCGCCTACCAATGGCGCAAGAATGGCAGCCCGATCATCGGGGCCACGGGGTCCGGGCATCTTATCGGGGTCGTCACGGCGGACGACGGCGGGGTGTATGATGTCGTCATCACGGGGACGGTGGGCAGTACGATTTCCCCAGCGGGATCCATGGCCGTGCTAAACGCGGTGCCAGTCATTCACAGTCCACTTACTCTCCCCGCGTACAACGGGTCGGCCTTTTCCTATCGCGTCGCCGCGAACAACGATGCATCCACGTTCGGGGCCACGGGCCTGCCCGCGGGCCTGGTGATCAACACCGAGACCGGCCTGATCTCGGGCGTTCCCGCCGGCGCCGCCGGTCACCACCTGGTTACGCTCAGCGCGGCCAACCAGCAGGGGACTACCCAGGCGGTGCTGGATATGGAAATAACCGCGCAACCCATCATCGCCCGCCCCCCCGTCTCGCAGGCGGTTTGGGTTGGCCAGACCACCAGCCTCACGGTCTCGCTGGCCGGTACCGGGGCCTTCTCCTATCAATGGTGGAAGGACGGAGTGAGCCTTTCCGGCGCCACGGGGGCGACGCTCACCCTGCCCGGTGTGCAAGCGATTGATTCCGGTACGTACTGGGTGGTCGCCACCAATCCCGCCGGGTCCATCACCAGCAACGGAGCGACTCTGACGGTCAACCCGGCTCCCCCTGAGCCGGTGATTCGGGTTCAGCCCCTGAGCCAGACGGTGATCAGGGGTTCGGTTGTTACGTTCTACGCCGCCGCCAGTGGCACGCCCGCGCCGACCTACCAATGGCGCAAGAACGACATGGACATTCCCGGCGCCACCAGCGCGACCCTGACCCTTCCCGGTGCGCTGACGGATGCGGGTAGCTACACGATGGTCGCCACCAACTCAGTTGGCTCAGCCACCAGCGATCCGGCGATCCTGACGGTCCGTCCGATGACCGCGGACTTCACCGGCGACGGCAAACCGGACTTGGTGTGGCAGAACCGGAACTCGGGCGAGCGTGGCTTCTGGGTGATGAACGGGACCACGGTGGTAACGTACGTGTCGCTCACATCAGTAGACGCTGAATGGCAGGTGTCGGCGTATGGGGACTTCAACGGGGACGGTCAGCCGGATCTGGTGTGGTCAAATCCCGCTACGGGGGAACGGAAACTGTGGCTGATGAATGGCATGGTGATGGCTAGCGAGGTGACTCTGGCGACGGTGGGCACGGAGTGGGAGATCGCCGGGGTGGCGGATTTCAACGCCGACGGGAAACCGGACATTGTCTGGCAGAACACGATCAGCGGGCAGCGCGGCATGTGGTTGATGGATGGCGCCACCGTGGGGACCTTCATCGAGTTCGCGACGGTGGGCACGGAGTGGCAGATTTGTGCCACGGCGGACTTCAACCAGGACGGGAAACCGGACCTTGTCTGGCAGAACACGATCAGCGGTGAACGGGGCATCTGGCTGATGAACGGAACCTCGGTTGGCACGTACATCGCCATTGCGACGGTGGGCACGGAGTGGTCGATCATGGACGCGGCGGACTTCGACGGGGATGGGAAGCCCGACATCGTCTGGCAGAACGCGATCAGCGGGGAGCGGGGGATGTGGCTGATGGATGGGACGTCCGTCGGCACATACATCAAGTTTGCCGATGTGGGCACGGAGTGGACCTTGGGCCGGATGCCGTACCGGCGGGCGGTGGCTGACTTCAACGCGGACAACAGCCCGGACATCATCTGGTCGAATACCGTGACCGGCGAACGGGGCTTCTGGATCATGAGCGGCACGACCGTGGGCACCTTTATAACGTTCGCTACCGTTGGCACTGAGTGGCGGATCGCCGGTAGCGCGGACTTCAACGCAGACAGCAAGGCCGACATCATCTGGGAGAACACCGTCACCGGGGAGCGCGGCTTCTGGATCATGAACGGGACCTCCGTGGGCACTTACATCAAGTTCGCGGATGTGGGAACCGAATGGCGGATCGCGGGCAGTGCGGACTTCAACGCGGATTCGAAGCCGGATATCATCTGGGAGAACACCGTCACCGGAGAGCGCGGCTTCTGGATCATGAACGGCACGAGCGTCGGGACGTACATCAAGTTTGCCGACGTGGGGTTGGAGTGGCGAATCGGCGGCGTGGCGGATTTCAACGCGGACAGCAAGCCGGACATCATCTGGGAGAACACGACCACCGGGGAACGAGGGTTCTGGGTGATGAACGGGATCGCCGTGGGCTACTTCCAATCCTTTGCCACCTTGGGCACGGAGTGGGAACTTGTTGGAGCGGCGGATTTCAACCGCGACGGCAAGTCGGACATCATCCGCCAGAACACCCTCACTGGCGAACGCGGTGTGTGGTTCATGAACGGGATGACCGCCGACACCTACCAGTCCTTCGCCACCGTCGGCACCGAATGGCAGATCGGCAATTGATCCCGTCCACCAAGGTCCTCATGGGCAGTTGTGTCCGTCAAGTTCAGTAAAAGAGCGTGCAGGGTCTGATGGTTGGTGGGGTAAAGAAGATCTTTGGGAAGGGTGGAGGGGAAAGGGCGCCGCCCCTTCCCCCCTCTTGATGGGTTGGTTCAGGCAGCCTGAGTTTGAAGCTGCGGGCCCTTCAGGTGTTCGCGCAGGAGGTCCATGTAGAGGTAGCGGTTTTCATCAACCCATCCCTCGAGGGTCTCGACGGCGAGGGCCTGCACCAGGCGCAGGCAGCTGGCCTCGTCGGGGGAGATCCGCACCAGGAGGGTGCGGCGCTTGATTTCCTGGTTGAGCCGCTCGAGCAGGTTGGTCGACTTGAGGTTGCTTGTGGTGGGGCCGGGGCAAGCGATAGAACGCGAAGGTCTCGTCGATGTTCGCCTCCATCCAGGAGCAGAGTTTGACGTGCTTCCTGCCAGCGGGTGAGCCAGCTGGTCAGATCCCGCCGCGCCTCCGCGATGTCGTGGCGGTCGTAGATCCAGCGCAGTTCCACCAGGCAGTCGTCGGCCTGCTTGCGGGGCAGGTAGCGCGTTGCGCAGGAAGTGGACGTAGCAGCGCTGCCAGTGCGCCTCGGGCAGCACTTCGCGGATCGCCCGCTTGAGGCCGGCGTGGTCGTCGCTGACGGCCAGCTGCACGCCGTGCAGGCCGCGTTGCTTGAGCCGCAGGAGGTGATCTTACCAGCTGCTCGTGCTCTCCCGATTGGCCAGTTCCACCGGCCACAAAGCGGATACCCTGGACCGACGGCTATTAATCAATTGTGTCCCAATCCAAAGGGCTGGTCAACCACCGGAAGCAGGGGACTTGAGGTGGGGTCTCGCGACGGGCAAAATAAGCTCGGGCGAAACGATCGGTGGTGGGCACAGGCCCCTCGGCATTGACACCGAACGAGGCGAAGCAGGCCGGGGACGAAGGGGATGGAAGAGAAGCCCGCGCGATGAACGATTTCAATCAAATACCCCACAGAGTATCCACTAATAAGATGACGCAGATCATATTGCTGACTTGCCGGGGTAATTCTCCGAGGCAAGTGTAGCTCCGCATCGGAACGCCAAGGGCCAGGAGGGATGATGCGCCAATATAATTCTTTGGTGTTCATGCATCGCCAATTGCACAGCTCACGACTTTGTGCCACTGACCCCAAAACCAGGCAAACGCCCAGCGCGGAGAACCGCCACTGTTTTCCGTCGTCGGCTTGGGCACAATTGCGGCAGAGGTTGAGGGATTTCGGTCAGTAACCCACCGCCATGAGTAACAAGCGTGTCGTGCTCGTCACGTTGCTCCTGGCAGCCACTGCCGTCACCGTTTGGCAATTTGCGAAACGCAGCACGGTGTCCAGTCCGGTCCAAGCGCACGCACAACCTGCACCAGGCCGCCCGCCGTCGGCAGAAGGCAAGAAGCCTGTTGCCAACACTGCGGATACGGGTGTCGCCAAACCACCGACTTCGGCCAACCCCATTCCGGGACAGGGCCTGGCGTCCGCCGCAGCAAATGCCGCCGGTGGAACCAAGCCGGCTGAGGCCAAGGGTCGCTCGGCCAGATATGCCGCGACGATGGTGCCGCCCCTGCAGAACCTACAGCGCGGCAGCGAAATCGTCATCCCGTTGCCCGGTGGCGAACAGGCGACCGGCGTGGTCAATCTCGCGCTCGTGGATCCCAACGGGGTGGTTCGTGTCGGTGGCAGTCTCACCGGATCGGAAGCGGGCTCATTTTCCCTCTCCGGTAGCGCGCGCGGGATCGGCGGCCGGGTGCTGATGCCGGACAAGGAAGTGGCCTATGTCATCATGCCCGCACCGGGCGGGCTGATGCGCGTGCATGAAATGCCTCTGGCCGGTGTCATCTGCTATCCGTTCCCGCGAGAGCCGAAGTCAGCCGGGATCCTGCCGACCGACATAGTGCCGCAGCCCCGCGCGGCGGCGCCGTTGCTAAGCAGCCGTCCGTCCGCCACGGCCGTGCTCTATCTCGTCTTCGATGGCGCGACCGTGACAGATCCGGATTGGAACGCCGGCAACACCATCGTGGCGCCGGCCTCCACGCTGAGCAATGTGCAGATCACCGAGGTCTGGAACCGGGTGAGGGAGGATTATTGGCCGTTCAATATCGACATCACCACCGATCACACCCGCTACGCGTCCGCTCCCGTCGGGCAGCGCATGCGCATCATCATCACCGAGAACGATGTCGCGGAACCCGGCGCCGGTGGTGTGGCGATGTGGGGCAGCTTCACCTTGGCCGGGGCGCCTTATGAGGTCTTCACTTCCAACGTTCCGGCCTGGGTGTTCAACAGCTCGGTCAATGGCGTGGCCGAGGCCATCTCGCACGAACTCGGCCACACCCTCGGCTTGGACCACGACGGACGCAATCCGCCGCTGACGGACTACTCCGATGACACCGGCGACTATTATTACGGCCACGGCAACACGAGCAGTGCGGTGGGCTGGGCCCCGATCATGGGCGCTGGCTACTACCAGAACCTCGTCCAATGGAGCAAAGGCGAGTATCCGGGTGCCACCAACCAGGAGGACGACATCGCGGTGGTTGCCGGTACGGCCAGCTTCTCCGTCGCAGAATTAACTTTCACCAACGTGACGGGTTTCATTGCCGACGAGGCGGGGGACTCGCGCGCCGCCGCCGCCGTGGTTGATGTCGCATCCGGTTCCCTGAATACCGCCGGGATCATCTCCAGCGCGGCCGACAGCGACTTCTATTCTTTCACGGTGGGTACGGCAACTAACTTCAACATCAATGCCGACCCGCCCGGCGCCTACACCAAGCAGGCCAACCTCGACATCCTCCTGGAACTGCAGGACAGCAGCGGCAACATCCTAGCCAGTTCAAATCCGGACACAGCCCTGCATGCCTCGATCAGCAAGTCGCTCGCTCCGGGCACCTATTACCTGAAGGTGGCGGGAGTGGGTCGAACCGGCAATGCGGGAGCGGGCGACTATGGCTATTCCAACTATGGCAGCACCGGGCAATACACGTTAGCTGGAACACTTGTCGCTTTCACGCCGGTTGCGCCGACGTTCAATGCCCAACCTTCGAACCAATCGGTGTCCGCAGGAGCGACGGCGCAGTTCACCGTCGCGGCCGGTGGCACTCCCGCACCGAGCTACCAATGGCAGCGCCTGCCCTCGGGCAGCGGCACATGGGGCGACTTGAGCAATGGCGGCGCCTATACCGGGGCCACCAGCGCGACGTTATCTGTCAGCGGCACCACTCTGGCGATGAGCGGAGATCAATTCCGATGTGTGGCCACCAACGATGTGGGCAGCGCCACGAGCAACGCGGCTATCCTCACGGTCAATCCAGTTGGCCCAACGTTCACGACCCAGCCGCAGAGCCAGGCGGTGACCGCGGGAACCTCGGTCACATTTACTGCCTCCGCCAGCGGCACGCCGGCGCCAACCTTCCAGTGGCAGAAGGACGGAGTGGATATCAGCGGTGCCACCGGCAGCTCATATACCATTGCGAGTGTTGTGCCTGGCGATGCCGGACCTTATCGGGTTGTCGCCACCAACACCGAGGGTAACGCCACGAGCAACACGGCCGTCCTCACGGTGAATGTCGCTCCTGCAATCACCCTCCAGCCCTCCAGTCAGACTATCGTTGAAGGGACTGCGGTAACTTTCACGGCCGCGGCCAGCGGGACACCCGCACCAACCTACCAATGGCAAAGAGACGGGGTGAACATAAGTGGAGCCACGGGGGCTTCATTCACCATCGCCAATGTCGTGCCGGGGAACGCCGGAGCCTACCGGGTGGTTGCGACCAACGTAGTCGGAGCCGCCATCAGCAATGCAGCCGTTCTCACGGTGGTTCCCCCGGGCCCGTTCGTCACGAACCTGAGCCCGACTCGACAGGTGTTTACTCCCGGCCAAAGCATGAACCTGAGTGTCACCGCAACCGGCACCGGCACCATTACCTATCAATGGATCCATAACGGTCGCGCCATCCCGGGGGCGAATGGCTCCAACCTGAGCGTGGCGAGCCTGCTTTCGGCAGACTGCGGCTGGTATGCCGTGCTTCTAACCGACAGCAACGGCGCCCGGCGCAGCGCGCCGATCTTTGTGTTCGTATCTCCCGCACTCACGCAAGTGCGCGGCTGGGGGACCAACGACAACGGGCAGACCACCATTCCCGCGGGTTTGGCGAATGTGTTGTCAGTCGACTCAGGCGGGAACCATTCATTGGCGTTGAAGGCGGATGGAACGATTGTTGGTTGGGGCTATACTGGCCTTGGGGCGACGACGATACCCGGAGGGCTGGCCGATGTGGTGGCTGTTTCAGCCGGCAGCGAGCATTCCCTGGCTCTGAGGGCTGATGGCACAGTGGTCGTTTGGGGGAGAAACTATGAGGGACAGGCGACAGTTCCTGCCGGCCTGACCGATGTGGTGACGATCTCTGGTGGCAACCAACATTCGCTGGCGCTAAAAAGCGACGGGACAGTCGTGGGCTGGGGCTACAATTATTCCGGGGAAGCGACCGCCCCAGTGGGTCTGTCGGGCGTAGTTTCGATTTCAGCCGGGACTTCTTATTCCCTCGCCTTGAAGAGTGACGGAACCGTTGTCGCATGGGGTTACAATGACCAGGGACAGGCGACCGTGCCGGCCGGCTTGGGCA
Source organism: Phycisphaerae bacterium (assembly GCA_041661865.1). Taxonomy (GTDB): domain Bacteria; phylum Planctomycetota; class Phycisphaerae; order SM23-33; family SM23-33; genus JBAZTO01. The sequence continues at coordinate 17,640 of JBAZTO010000058.1, forward strand.
ACGTGGTGGCGATTGCGGCCGGCTATTCGCATTCGATGGCCTTGAAGGCGGATGGCACGGTTGTGGCGTGGGGCTTGAACAGCTCAGGCCAGACGTCCGTTCCCGCCGGCCTGACCAATGTGGCGGGGATTGCGGCCGGCTATTCACACTCACTCGCGTTGAAGTCGGACGGAACCGTCGTTGCCTGGGGAAATGATTCCTATGGCCAGTCCACAGGGCCTTCGGACCTGGCTAATGCCTTCGGGATTTCGTCTGGCGCAAACTTCGGCATCGCGCTGCGCAATGCTGCAGGTGAAACCGCCCCGGCCATCACGACCCAGCCTGCCAGCCAGAACCTGGCGCAAACGCAGCAGGCCACCTTTACGGTGGTGGCGAATGGATTGGGAACACTGAGCTACCAATGGCGCAAGAATGGCGTGGATATCGCGGGCGCCACCGGGTCTTCCTACACCATCGTTGAATTAGTCAATGCCGACGCGGGAAACTACGATGTCGTCGTGACCAATTACATTGGCTCTACGACCAGTGCCACGGCGGTGCTGACGGTCAATCCGCCGGCGGTCATCATCGGTCTCAGCCCAACCCGGCAAGTTCTGTTCCCGGGCCAGAATCTGAATCTGAGCGTAACAGCCACGGGCGTTGGGCCTCTAAGTTATCAATGGACGCGAAATGGGCGCCCGATTACCGGGGCAACGGGAAGCAGTTACTCGGTCCCGAGCGTCACGTTTGATCATGTCGGCTGGTATTTGGTGTATGTCATGGACAGCAACGGCAGCAAACGCAGTGCACCGTTCTTTGTCGGGATCGTGCCGGACGGAACGCCGATCCCGCCCCGGCAGCTTCGCGGCCTGACCTATTATAACAACGCCACCCCGGCCTTGACCGATGTTTTGGCGATCGCGTCAGGTGTAGGGCATAGTCTGGCGCTAAGAAGCAACGGTTCAGTCTTTACCTGGAAACTCAATGATCAGGGGCAGACTTCAGTGCCCGCCGGACTAAATGACGCCATCGCGATTGCGGCGGGGGGTAATAGTTCATTCGCCTTACGAAGCGATGGTTCGCTGATCGGCTGGGGTGACAATGGGAGTGGTCAAATCAGCGTTCCAGCCGGATTGACCGATGTGGTGGCTGTGGCAACGGGTGGATATCATACTCTGGCGTTGAGAAGCGACGGCACTGTGGTCGCATGGGGATACAACTACGACGGGCAGGCATCGGTGCCAGCCGGGTTAACCGACGTGGTCGCAATCTCTGCCCGGGGCACCTATTCGATGGCATTGAAAAGCAATGGGACGGTGGTCAGTTGGGGTAAACTGATCAATAGTACAGCGGGAGTGCCTGCCAATCTGACGGACGTGATCGCGATCGCAGCGGGCGAGACCCATGCCCTGGCCCTGCGGAACAATGGCACGGTGGTCGAGTGGGGATATTATTCTCAGAATGAATTCGTCCCGACGACTTCACGGCCACCCAGCCTAACCGGAGTGGTGGCAATCGCTACAGGATCGCAAACCTCCTTTGCTGTCAAAAGCGATGGATCAGTAGTCGGTTGGGGCAACCTGATTGATGTGCAGATCAGCTCCCTGGCAGAACTCGACAAGGTCCTGGCTGTTTCGGCAGGATACTCTTTATACGTCGCCCTGCGCGACGCCGCTGCTGATACCGCGCCAATCGTTTCGATCGAGCCGGCCAGTCAAACCGTGGAGGAAACCCAGACCGCAACATGGACTGCGACCGTAACCGGAGCTGGACCCTGGAGCTTCCAATGGAGGAGGGACGGAGTGAATATTCCGGGGGCGACGGCGGCCATGCTGACGAAAACGAACATCACCGTCGCCGATGCCGGCAACTACGACGTGGTAGTCACCAACTACAAGGGTTCGACCACCAGCGCGCCGGTGACGCTGTCGGTCATTCCACTCCCCCCCATCACCTGCCTGAGCCCGATCCGGCAGATGGTCGCGCCTGGGCAAACCCTCACGCTGAGCATCTCCGCGACGGGCTTCGGCTCGCTCAGCTACCAGTGGTTGCATAACGGACTGCCGGTCGCTGGTGCGACCGGCGCGACCCTTTCCGTGGCCAATGCAACACCACGGGCTAACGGCTGGTATTATGCAAAGGTCACCGATTCGAACGGCACCCGCCGAAGTGCGACCTTCTTTGTGCGGGTGGCCCCCGCGATCACTCAAATCCGCATCGTCGGAACCTATCCGGCGGAGTTGGCCAATGTGCCAGCCGGACTCAATGATGTGGTGAACATAGCAGCCGGAAATTACCACGCCCTGGCCCTGCATGCCGATGGCACGGTTACATCTTGGGGGGCCAACAATGAAGGGCAATCGACGGTGCCCGCCGGCCTGACCAACGTGGTGGCGGTGGCTGCGGGCAGTTACCGCTCCCTGGCGCTGAAGGCGGACGGCACCGTGCTGGGTTGGGGCATCACTACCAGTGCCGCGCCCGCGGGATTGAGTGATGTCGTGGCGATTGCCGCGGGCTCGATGCATTCCCTGGCGTTGAAAGCAGATGGCACCGTCGTGGCTTGGGGATTCAGCAACAACGGTCTGATCAATGTGCCGGCGGGATTGAGCGACGTCGTGGCGATTGCCGCTGGTTACAATTATTCGCTCGCTCTGAAAAACAACGGCACGGTCGTGATCTGGGGGCGCAACGAATATGGAACCAACGCCCAGGTGCCCGCGGGTCTCAACAATGTCACGGCTGTCGCGGGAGGCTACACACGGACCTTCGTCATCAAGGGCGACGGGGCGGTGGTCGGTTGGCAGCCTCAGGGGGCAGTGCCGGCGGCCATTCCCGGAGGGCTGGTAGATCCGCAGGCGTTGGCGCAGGACATCGCAGTCACGAGCGATGGGCGACTCGTTGTCTGGAATAGCTATGATGCGGTGGCAGTCCCGGTCTACCCGGACATTGATCGCACTTTCTCGGTGGCAAGCAACGGGGTTGGCTTCGCCATTCGGGATGCCTCGGCTGACACGGTTCCGGTGATTGTCCAGCAACCGGTCAGCCAGACCTTGGTGGATGCGCAATCGGTCGTGTTGTCAGTGCAGGCGGGCGGCGGCGGACCTTACGCTTATCAGTGGCGGAAAAATGAAGTAAACATCGCCGGGGCGACTGCCTCGACTCTGGCCTTCGCCAGCGTGCAGTTTGCGGATGCCGGCAACTATGATGTCGTGGTCACCAATCCGCAGGGGTCAACCACCAGTGCGGTCGCGGTGCTGAGCGTGAATGCCGTCCCAACCATAACCGGGCTCAGTGCCTTCAACCAGTTGCTCGCGCCCGGACAGGCCCTGAGCCTGAGTGTCACGGCCACGGGCACGGGTGCACTGGGTTATCAATGGTATTACAACGGCCAGCTCATTCCAGGGGCAACCGGCGCAAATTACTCCCCAGGCAGCGTGACCGTGCAGAACAGCGGTTGGTATCACGTGGCGGTGACCGACTCCCACGGCACCCGGTATAGCCCGCCGATCACGGTCAAGGTCGTGCCACTGACGACGCAGGTGGTTACCTGGGGCAGCAATTTGAACGGCCAGAATGTTGTCCCGGCCGGGTTGAGCAACGCCGTGAGCATTGATACCCACTATCAAACCATTCTCGTGCTTAAGCGGGACGGCACAGTAGTAGCTTGGGGGGATAACTCCAACGGTCAAAGAAATGTCCCGACTGGGTTGGTCAATGTAGTGGCAATCGCCGCCGGGTCGCAGCATTCCCTCGCGTTAAAGGCGGACAGCACAATCGTGGCCTGGGGTATTGCCACCAACGGAATCACGAGTGTGCCGGCCGGCTTGGTGAATGTGATCGCGATCGACGCCGGCGGCGATCACACTCTCGCTCTGAAGAATGACGGCACGGTGGTGGCTTGGGGTGGCAATGCGGCCGGACAATGCACCGTGCCTGCGAATTTGTATAACGTCGTAGGTGTGGCGGCGGGTGCAGGGTTTTCCCTCGCTCTGAAACGTGATGGAACGGTGGCCGGTTGGGGCAATACCACGATCCCGGCCGGCCTGTCTGATGTGATTGCCATATCTGCAACCAATGGGCATGCACTTGCCTTGAGGCGGGACGGCATGGTCTTCGCTTGGGGGGCGAATTACAACAGTCAGACAACTGTGCCGGCTGGACTGGCAAGTGTTTCCAGCGTCGCAGCCGCGTGGGATAGCAGCGTGGTCCTCAAACAGAACGGCACGGTGGTGGCGTGGGGGGCCAGGGCGGACTCGTATAGCCCGTATCCCGGAAATATTTCAAACGGTCTGGCCGTGGCTGGAGGCTGGCTGTTCTGGCTGGCGCTGGTCGATCCGTCGCCGGTTACTGCCCCTGTATTCACCACTCAACCCGTCACTCAAGCGGTTGGGGTTGGAAGCAATGTCGGTTTCAGTGTCACGGCCACTGGCACCCCGGCGCCGGCTTACCAATGGCAACGACTGCCGGCCGGCAGCGGCGTCTGGGACAACCTGAGCAACGGCGGCACCTATTTCGGTACGATCACCTCAACCCTGACCATTACAGGCGCCACCTGGGCCATGGGCGGCGACCAATTTCGGTGCGTGGTGTCGAACTCCGCCGGCTCAGCCACCAGCAATCCAGCGACTCTGACTATCCTGCAGCCACTCTCCGACTTCAACTTTGACGGCCGTCCGGATCTGATCTGGCAGAACCGGAACACGGGCGAGCGCGGGTTCTGGCTGATGAACGGGACGGCGGTGGGGACGTACGTGTCGCTGGCGACAGTGAACGCCGATTTGCAGGTCGTCGGCTACGGGGATTTCAACGCCGACGGACAGGCTGACCTGGTGTGGTCGAACCTGGCTACCGGCGAGCGAAAGCTGTGGCTGATGAACGGGGCAACGATGGGCAGCGAGGTGACCCTCGCCACTGTGGGCACGGAATGGGAGATTGCCGGGGTGGCGGACTTCAACGGAGATGGCAAGCCGGACATCGTCTGGCAAAACACGATCAGCGGGCAGCGGGGGATGTGGCTGATGAACGGCACCACGGTGGGGACTTTCATCGAGTTCGCGGTTGTGGGGACGGAGTGGCAGATCGCGGCGACGGGTGACTTCAACGGGGACGGGAAGCCGGACATCGTGTGGCAGAACACGATCAGTGGTCAGCGGGGGATGTGGCTGATGAACGGCACCACAGTGGGGACTTTCATCGAGTTCGCGACCGTGGGCACGGAGTGGTCGATCATGGGAGCGGCGGATTTCAATGGGGACGGGCACACGGACATCGTGTGGCAGAACGCGATCAGCGGGGAACGTGGCATGTGGATCATGAACGGCACGTCGGTCGGTAGCTACGTTGCCTTTGCGACGGTAGGAACGGAGTGGACCTTGGGCCGGATGCCGTACCGGCGGGCGGTG
>JBAZTO010000059.1:0-22161 GCA_041661865.1 Phycisphaerae bacterium
GGTAAGGGGGTAGTCTGCGCCGATCTGCCGCGCGACCACCACAAATCCATCCGCCCACACCCCTCTACCCTCTATATACGCCCTCAGCACCCAGTGTGAAATATGCGGGCTAGCTATGAACAGGCGAAAGACCATGCCGGACAGAGCTTTAATTTCCGAACGGAAACAGGCGACCTGTGGTTCCAGGGCGACACGCTTCGGGAGGATGTCACCTATGACAGGCAATATACGCCGGAGCATGAAATCTCCTATAGGGTTCCTTATGGCGACTATGTTGGAAAGTCAACCCCAACCTATCGTGAACAAGTAATTCGGAACCATGGAATCTGTTCCTATACGACGAGATATCTCTTTACGCAGGATAAGACGTACAGCAACACACCTGACCTCAAGGTGATGCACATACGTACGGCACGGCCCGGTGTCGAGCCAAGTTGGCCGGCGCTGTGGGTACAGCGAGGACAGTTCGTATTTGGTGATACTCTTGATAGACACCTTGAGCGACTCGCCAAGCAAGGTTTTAGCATGCGTGTGAAGAAGACTACAGAAGACTGCTACTGTATTGTTCTGCAACACGTCAATAATCGCACAAAGGACGATTATGATGTGTCGATCACTATCGACCCAACTAGAGGTTTCACCATCAGCAGTATCACCGACACAATGAATGGCCAGGTGGAATTTGAAGGACACTACGAGTACTACGAAGCCGGAGGGGCGTGGATTCTGGTGGGTGCGAAGACAATAGAGCCTGAGAGCACATCTGGCGACGCCTCCAAGATAACCATGACCGTTGACAAAGAGAGTCTGACGGTCAACGAGCCTATTGCCAAAGAGGTATTCTCCGTTAAGGCGCTGGGGATACGGAAGGGATCGCGAGTCGTTAATGAGGATACGGGTGAAGAGTACGTCTACAACGACATACCCCTGTCCGTGAAGATAATGGTTTGCGAGGCGCAGGAGAACCTCTTGAGGTTACCGGAGAATCTTGAGGCCGCAGCATCTAGGCCAACGTCAGGTTGCGCAGAGATATCTCCATCTCGGGCCGACAGTACTGCGAACGCTCAAGACACGTGTCCTGTTGAGAAGTCTACATGGGGATTTCGTGAATACCTCGTGTTATCCATAGCAGTGGCCGCTGTGGTGTGTGTGGCATTATGGATAGCGATGAGGTTAAGGAAGTAGCACATGTTATCTATACGAGACATCACGGCTCTTGTGCCTTTGGCGGTATTGGTTACGTCAGTATGCATGGGAGCGACATCGCCTGTGGAAACGCGCAGCGGCATTGGTGAAGACAAGGTCTTCGAAATGCTTGCAGGAGGCCGTCTGGTTCCAAAACGCTGGAGCATTGGCTGTGGAGTGGATGCGCTGTATATTGGCCTAGCCATCATAGGAGATGGTGTTGATTACTTTGAACTGGCAAATCAGTTGGGGGTCACACCAAGGGATGCTGGAGTCGACCTAAACAGACTGCTACAGGTGGGTAGAAATGCGGGCGCGCATTGCATTGCTGTTAGGACAAAGGAAAAAGATCTTCTCGATATTCTTATGCACAATATGCCTGGTGCCGCCATCGTGCATCTAAGGGCTGACAGTCGCACACGGGAACATTTTGTCTGTGTCTATGTCTCGAATAAAGGGGTATTGGTTATGGCCGACCCTTTGTCCCAGACAAATAGCGAGGAAGGGGAATGGCAGGACAGATGGGATGGAGTTGCTTTACTCTTATTGAAAAAACCATTCACAAAAGGGAAAGCCTGTAGCATTGCGCCACGACTTGCATTGAAAAACGCGACGTATGACGGTGGCCTTGCAGAGGCCGGAGGTACATTTCAGTATGAGCTTGGGTTTAGGAATGATGGTAACGCAACGCTCACCATACAACGGGTGTTATCGTCTTGCGGATGTACAGAGCCTCGGGCCACAAAGGAGGTGCTCGCCCCAGGGGAATCAGCCAGAGTAGTTGGAACTGTCAAGGCAGGTCGTACAGCCGGTCATCAGACAGCAAAGATCATGATCCTGTCGAATGATATTGAGAGGCCACGGGCGGATGTCATCATAGAATGGGACGTCAAGGGTGCGGCGGCGGTTGTCCATCCTGCCTCTATGTTTCTGCGGGTACATGCTGGCGAAGAGAAGTCTCAGAGGATAGTTGTCTCTCCGACTACAGGGCGAAAGCTATCGGATATGAATGTGGAGAGTTCCGTACCCTGGTGCAGATGCAAAATTGACGCGGCAGGAGACGGCGTATATGTCGTTGTGTGCCCTGATTGGCATGAGGGAAGGCGTTCTGGGGTAGTGCGGCTATCTGCCATCGGAGCAGAGTCCGTGGAGGTGCCGGTGGAGGTGGAAGTCCTTCCAATAGTCTCGGTGGTGCCAAGTCAAGTCTTTTGTCGAACCGACGTAGGAATGTCAGCGAGGATATTGCTGCGTGCTTCGACAAAAAGCGTAGCCATGAATGTCAGGGAGGTGGCGTTGCGGGATGTTCCTGGCCATACATCAATCGAGTATGGGGCAGATGGGACAGCTGCGGTGGTCGTGAGATTTGGCCCTTTCAACGCTTCCGGGTATGCTGTAGGCAGCATTATAGTGCGTATGTCCGATCCGCACATTCCAGAGATTACAGTGCCCGTGTACATATGGATTCGGGAAGTTACGGAGACAGAGCATTAGCTGGCTGTTGCATATTAGGGAGGTGGAGTTCCAACTCCACCTCCTTTTCGTTCGTCATGGACATCTTCGCGGCGGAGTAGGAACTCCGCAGCGCATCTAAGCGCGTCTGCGACGATGAACGATTCCGCGTGCAACAAGTTGCACGCCCTACCACTACCACCTGCATGTCCTGCCAGTTCGTTTTTCACATTTCCTTGTACTGGAAGAAATCGAAGTCCGCGGGCTTTTGCATGCCTGAGAGGTCCTGGCAGCAGAGGCCCAGAAACGCGCCGGTGAAGGATGGCCCCTGCACGTAGTCGTCGCTGAGGCGGCTGGCGTCCAGGGCCGGTGCGATGGGCTTCCAGTCCAGCTTGTCCAGGGCCGATTCCTTGTCGCCGGGCGGCAGAGCGCCGCCGGCGTAGAAGAACGTCAGCTTGCTCTCCTCAATGCGGGCGCGGAGGAAGACTCGCTCCCAGCCCTCGATGCTGATCGGCGTGTCCAGGACCTGCTCGAACTTGCCGTTGTCGCACGAGAAGAGGTGCAGGCACTTGCCCGCTTTTTCGTCGCGGGTGACGGCCAGGTAGTGCCACACCCGCACGTTGTAGATACCCACCAGCCCGGCCATCTGCTGGAAATGTTCCGGATCGAACTCCACGCACGTGGTCGCCTGGCAGTGCAGCGACTGGACGCGTCGAGCCACCAGGCTCTGGCGATGCCGCGAGGTCAGCGATTGCCGCCCGAAGAGTCTCATCCAGCCCGGCCGCTGGCGCAGCGACAGCCAACTCTCCTCGGCCGGCAGGCGCAAGGTTGCGAAATGCACACTGAGCTTCGGGCCGTCGAAGTCATCCAGCGTCGGCTCGGCCGGCCAGGGATGCTCCTTCAGGTTCGGGCCCTCCACTTCCACCTTCGGGCTCTTGCCGCCGTCGGCCAGTTCCAGCCAGCCGTCCGCGGTCCATCGCACCTTCTGGATGGCCGTCTCACGCCCCAGGATGCAGCGGGGCTTATCGCCCACCAGCACCGGCCGCGAACAGAGATGCGCCATGTACCATTGGCCGTCGCCGGCCTGCACGATCGACCCGTGGCCGGCCCGGAGCAGCACGGCGTCCGGGCAGTCGCGCGAGGTCAGGACCGGGTTTCGCGGGCCGACTTCATAGGGCCCTTCCAACTGGCGCGAGCGGGCCAGCGTCACCGCGTGCCCGTAGCCCGTGCCGCCCTCAGCCGTCATCAGGTAGTACCAGCCGTTGATCTTGTAGAGGTGCGGGCCCTCGGTCGTCCCCAACGCGCTGCCGAGGAAAATATTCTTCACCGGTCCGACCAGCCGGCGCTGGGCAACGGAGTATTCCTGCAGCACGACGCCGGCGAAGCGATTCCTGTCCTTGCGGAACTCCCACAGCTGGTTGACCAGCCACTTCCGCCCATCGTCGTCGTGGAGCAGCGACGGGTCGAAGCCGCTGGCGTTGAGGTAGATCGGCTCCGACCAGGGCCCGGTGATACTCGGCGCGGTCACCAGGTAATTGGGCGTATCCTTGAACGCGCCCTCGCAGCACTTGACGTCGGTGTAGAGCAGCCAGAACAGGCCGTCGCTGTAGGTCAGGCACGGCGCCCAGATGCCGCTGGAACACGCGTTGCCCGTCATGTCCAACTGGCTGAGGCGATCCAGCGGGTGCGTGATCAGCCGCCAGTGCACCAGGTCGCGCGAATGGTGAATCTGCACGCCGGGGAACCACTCGAAGGTGCTGGTGGCGATATAGTAATCCTCGCCCACGCGGCAGATCGACGGGTCGGGGTTAAAGCCTGGAAGTATTGGATTCCTGATGGTCGCCATAAGTCGCCTCATTCAAGTGAGTCTTGCCGGCAAGGACTCGGACCCGTGTCCAAATCGCGGCGGTAGTATAACCGGCCTCGAGGGAATCGTGAAGTTCCCGCCGAGGACGCCAGTACTCTGTCACTCGCCAAACGATGGGTTAGGTGCCACGGCTGCGGTGGTTGCAGCCGTGATGGACATCATTCTGCGTGCATATCAGGGAGGTGGAGTTCCGACTCCACCTCCCTTTCGCTCGCCCGAACATCTTCGCGGCGGAGTAGGAACTCCGCCGCGCGCCTACGCGCGTCTACGCCGGTGAACGATTCCGCGTGCAACAAGTTGCGCGCCCTACCACCTTTGCTTCCGAAAGCCCTGCCGCGCGGTTAGAATGGCCCCTGCATGGAACCGTGCCGTGCCACAATCCGACGTTCCCGCCCACTGGCTGCACTGCTGGCCTTGGCCGCGGTGGCCTGGCTGGGCGCCGGCTGGGCATCCGGCGCGGCATCCCTGGATGTCTGGGGCACCGGCGACATGGCCGCCGTCAGCCCCGCCGGGCCGCGAGAGATCGACGCGAGCGTTTTCGACGCCACGGGCAACCGCGTCAATCTCTTTGCCGCCGCCAATGAGACCGTCAGCTTCCAACTGGTCGTTGACGCCCCCGCCGACGGGGCCCGAGGCGTGCGGTTTTCCTGCACCGACCTGTCCGGGCGCGACGGCAGGAAGATCGCCTCGGCCAACATTCGCGCCTTCCGCGCCTTGCCGGTGGCCACCCCGCCGGCCCCGCCGTGGTATCCGCTGCTGATCGGCCCGTCTCCGACCGGCCAGACCTGCGACATCCTGGTGCCCCTGGACGCCGCCGGCGCCGGCCAGCCGTATAAGCTCTCGCCGCGCCAGCGCCTGGTTCTGTGGGTGGACCTGTCGGTGCCGCGCCAGACCGTCGGCGACAACTACGCCGGCACGGTCAGCCTCAGCGCCGAGGGCCTGCCGCCCTGGCGGGCTGAGGTAGCCCTGAAGGTCTACAACTTCGTCCTGCCCGACCATCGGCCGCTGCCGGCGGTGGCCGGCTTCGATCACCGCCAGGTCTACGCCGCCATGGTCCGCCGCGACGGCCAGCCGTTCGTCCCGGTCTGGATGGACCGCTCGCAGGGGCAGGTGCTCGAAGGCCTCAAGCTCATCCGCCAGATGATGCAACTGGCCCGCCGACACGGGGTGGACCTGTTCATCTCGCAGCTCCAGCCGCTGATCAAGCGGGACATCGACGGCAACATTCGCCTGGACTGGCGCGACTACGACGCGATCGTCTCGCCCTACCTCGACGGCTCAGCCTTCGACGACGGCCTGCCCAGCCCGGCCTGGCCCATGCCGCTGGACGAAACCTGGCCCAACAGCGGCAACTACGGCGGCGCGGACGGCCCCGACTACCTCCAGACCATCAAGGGCATCGAGGCGGACTGCATGCGGCACTACGCGCAGTCGCCCTGGGCCGGCGACAAGATGTTCTTCTGGCCCTGCCGCCAGAACGTCGCGACACCGGCTGGCCTGCGCCTGGCGCGTAGCGTCAAGCACATCCGCCCCGGCCTGCAGAACGTACCGCTCCTGTGGTCGCTGCCGCTGGAGCCGGCCTCGACGGCTGCGGCCTCGCAAGCGCCTCTGGACCTGAAGCGGGATATGTTCGCGCCGCCGGGCGAATACTTCGTGCCGCCCTCCGAAGCCGCCCCGGGCTCGCCGCTGGCGGGAACCTGGCTGACCGGCGGCATGGGCGTGGCGGCCCCGCCGCTGGGCGGGCTGGCCACGGCGGCAGATGTGCGGGCGGCGTGCTGGTTTGCCTTCAAGAGCCGGTGCCGCGGACTGTTCATCGCCGACTGCCTCAACTGGCAGAACCTCTCGCAACCCTCGGAGCAGGTTCGGCTGTTTTATCCCGGCAGCGTAGCCGGCTGCTCGGAGATCCTGCCCTCGGTCCGCCTCAAGCAGTTGCGCCGCGGCTTGCAGGACCTGGCCTACCTGGACCTCCTTCGCCAGCGCCAGCGTGAGAAGGTCGCCGACGCCGTGATTGATTCCCTGGCCCGGCGCGCGGGCGTGGACGCCTCCATCCCCGCCGGCGGCGACACGCAGACGGGCCAGTGGGAAGCGCAGAGCATCGCCTGGCGGCTGGGGCGGGCCCTGATGGCCGAGGAGATCAGCGCCGCGATCAACCCCGCCGAGTCGGACGGCGACCTGCTGGCCCAGCAGATAGCCTGGGAACACTACTGGAACCGAACGCAAAGCGTCCGCGTGGAACGCTCGCGGTGCGCCCTGACGCGCTCGCAGGCGGCGGGGTCGCCGGGGGAGTGGGAGGCCCGGCTGTCGCTGGACCTGCACAACGAACTGTCGGGCAAGCTGGAGGTGCAACTGGCCTGGCAGAACCTGCCCGACCGGTGGCAGGAATCCGGCGGGGCGTCGGAGCGCACCGTGCTCCTGCCGGCCTGTTCGTCGCAGCGCCTGGAGCTGTCGGCCCGGGGCCCGACGCTTCCGCTGATGCAGGCGGGCAAGGTTCCCATGCCCCTGAGCATGACCATTGAGGCCCAGCCGCCCCGAGCGGTGATGGCAGAGATGCCCGTGATTCGCGCCGCCGCGGTGGCTGGGCCGCCCAGGATCGACGGCGTGCTGGATGACTGGCCCGCGCGGCCTGGCAATTGCGCCACCGACTTCGTCACCCTCCAGCGCCGCGACGGCCAGGGGGGGCGACTGGCCCAGAAGCAGACGCTGGTGTTCGCCCTGGCCGACCGCGAGAACCTCTACCTGGCCTTCCGCTGCCACGAGAGCGAGCCGGCCGGCATTGTCGCCAAGCCCTCCAACGTCGTCGCGTATGACCAGTACCTGCCCTTCGGCGAAGACCTGGTGGAAGTCCTGCTGGACCCGGGCAACTCCGCCTCCGCCCCGCACCAGCTTTACCATATCGTGGTCAAGCCCAACGGGGCGGTGCTGGCCCAGCGAGGCGTGGGCGCCCGCCCGTCGCTGGGGGCTGTGGGAGCTTGGTCCGGGCCGTCGTCGGTGGCTGTGGGAAAGACCGCCGAGGGATGGACCGTCGAGATGGCCATCCCGCTGGCCGCCTTCGGCCCCGAGGGACAAAGCCCCCTCTGGGGCGTCAACTTCGTCCGCTACAGCCCCGCCGGCATGGAAGCGTCGAGCTGGTCGCAGGTCTCGCGACATTTCTACGACCCCTCCAGCCTGGGCGCGATGATCCTCGGGCCCGCTGCCCAGGAGGTCGAATCCACTTCTTCCTCGCGTGAATGAGGCCGGCGTGCCGATAGTTCACGGGAGGCTTGCGGGCCGGTTTGTGGAGGCCCTGCCCCCGCCGTCTATACTGAAGACAGTGCCAGAGCATTGAAGGACTTCGAGAGGTTTTGATCTCATGCGAACGTTTCCGATCATGCTGGATATTCATGGCCGCCGGGTCGTCGTGGTGGGCGGCGGAAGCATCGGGATGCGACGGGCGCACTCCCTGCGGCAGGCTGGAGCGCAGGTGGTGCTGGTGGCCCCCGACGCGCCCAAAGGCGCCGAACTCGACGGCATCGCCATCGTGCGACTGCCCTACCAGAGCGACTTTCTCGAAGGGGCCTTCCTGGTCTTCGCCTGCACCAACGACCGCGCGGTCAACTCGCGCATCGCGCGCGACGCGCGGGGCCTGGGGGCTGTGGTCAACGTCGCCGACCAGCCCGAAGACTGCGACTTCTACCTGCCCTCGGTGGCCTCCGACGGCGACGTGGTGATGGCCATCGGAACCGGCGGCAGAGCGCCCGCCCTGGCTGCAGCCTTGAAAGACGCCCTCGAGCCGATGCTGCCCGAGCGGATCGGGGAATTCGCCGACACCCTCAGCCAACTGCGCGATGTCCTCAAGTCGCGCCTCACCGACGGCCCACGCCGTATGGAACTGATGAAACGCCTCTGCGGCAACGAGGTCTACCACGAATTCCTCGAACGCGGGCCCAAGGCCGTCGAGGAGGCCATGGAACGCCTGCTGGCCCTGCCGGCGGAAAAGATCGCCGGCGAAGAATAAGGACAAGGCACATCGAGGGGGTATCGCGAGGCGGCAGCCCCGCACGGGTTAGCACTACAACGCTACATGTCCAGCCCCGTTAGGGGCGTTCGTTTTTAGCCCAGGGCGGAAGCCCTGGGAAAAGAGCTGCTTGCATACGAAGCCCCACAGGGGCGATCGTGGCGCGTTGCCGGTTCACGATCGCCCCTACGGGGCTTGAAACATAAGAAACCGATCCCCAGGGCTTGTCCCGATAAACAGCATCGGGCCTGCGCCCTGGGCTACTAACGACCAGCCCTACGGGCTTACAGACGCAATACCCTTGTGGCGTTGTAGTATCAATGTCACAGGCGAGACCTGCCTACCGGCAGGCAGATGTTTGCAGCAGTGTCAACGCCATGCACGGCTGCACACGACGCAGCCGTGGCACCTATCAGACCAAATGTGACTTCGCACTTCGCACTACTTCCCTGCTTCTGTCTCACTTCGCACTCCGAACTTCGCACTTCTTCTCAGGCAATCTCATACGGATCGCGGTCGGATGCGGACTGCGTGACCTTCAGGCCCGGCAGCAGCGACGCGAGGCGCTGGCCGAGGGATCCCAGTGCGATGCGTTCGGAATTGGAGTGGCCGACACACACGACGGTCAGGCCGGCGGCGGTGGCGGCCAGTGCGTCATGGTGCGGCAGTTCGCCCGTCAACAGAAGTTGCGCCCCGGCTGCGATGGCGGAGGGATAGTCGCGCCGGGCCGCCCCGGCGATGCAGGCGACCGTGCGGATCGCGCCGACTCGCGCCGGTCGGGCCAACTGAAGCTTGCTCACGCCCAGGCGACGCTTGATCCGCGCGACCAGGCGCTCGACGCGCATCGGCTGGGGCAGTTGCCCGATCCTGCCGACCCCGCAGCCTTCGGGGAAGGTCTCCAGCGAATAGACTTCGATGGCCGGCGTCTCGTAGGGGTGCGCCTGGCGGATGGCGCGGCAGACTTCGCCCGCGGCGCCGCGCGGGGCGACGATCTCCAGGCGCACTTCCTCCGCCGCTTCGCGCCGCCCGGCCCGCCCGAGGGCTGGGTGGCTCCGCGGCCCGCCCAGGAACGTGCCGATTCCATGCGAGAAGAACGCGCACTGGCTGTAGTCGCCGATCCTGCCGGCCCCGGCGGCAAACGCCGCTGCACTGACGCGCTGCACATCGTCGTCGGGCACGAAGACGACGATCTTGCACCCGCCCCCCTGCCGCGCGGCGACCAGCGGACGGACGTTCTGCAAGCCCACCGCGCCGGCCAGCACGTCGTTGGCCCCGCCGACGGCTGAGTCGAAGGCGGTATGCACCGAGTAGAGCGATAGGCCCGCGCGAAGGGCCTGGTAGAGCGCCGGCGCCGCCTGCGCCGTCACGCGCGAGACGCCCTTAAAGATGGGCGGATGGTACGCCATCACCATCTCCGCCTGCAGCCGCCTGGCCTCGGCCAGCACCGGCGGCGTCAGGTCGATGCACAGCAGCACGCGCTTGACGGCCAAGTCGGCGTCGCCGACCAGCAGGCCGACGTTGTCCCACTCCTCGGCCAACTGCGGCGGCGCAATGGCCTCCAAGGCCCCGACCACGTCGCGGACTTTCATTTGGCTATTGAGTTGGGCCTTTGACATGCGCATTACGAGGAGGAACCCGACACATCACTTATCGTTCGCTTGCGTCTTGTCTTCCTCGCCAGATTCGCCGTTCTCGGACTTCTGTCCCAGGAAGGCCAGAACAAGTGCTACCAACGGCCCCCCGCCAATGACCGAGGCGGCCATGCCGCTCGGCCATGTTGGATTATGTAATATTATCCATGTCGCCGACAATATCCCCAGAAGTGCTATAGTCACCGCGCACCACTGCCCACGTCTTCTTAGATTAGAATCCTCTCCAAGAGATCTACCGTGGAGATCCAGGAAACCCTTTTCGATCTCGTGCCGATGCTGAGCTTCTTTCTCAGCCATCGCCAGTATTCGATTCGCAGCTCCCTGGCATGCCCGTTCGTAACCAGCCAAAAGCTCTGGATGCGGTAACGGGCCTTGGAACTCTTTGTGAACCGCGGTTATCTGCTGCTGAACAGCAGCCCCACCCGCGGTATGTGGTTGGGAATGGCGGCTTAGTCTGCGATCACGCTTTGACATTGTGCGATTTGTGCTCGGGCTGGTCCACGAACCGGTTTATGGCAACTCGAAGATCGGATGCAACTTTCAGCCAATCCGACCGAATGGCTGCGTCGTCGCGAGGAAATACGAAACGCGATCGGCGCGTGCTCGGCGGAATAAGCTCAAACGCCGAACGAACTCCGGCGAGAAAGACATTGAATTGCCGTCTGGTCACATTCACCTCTACAGACACTATCGACACAGCCCACTAGCGGAGTTTAGCACACTCCCTTACTCACAATCAACACGACTTCGGATGGAATTATCAATACCGCCCGCGGGAGACGGCGATCCTGGGCCTCAGGCGGTTGATGAAGAAGTAGCGGAGGGCGTCGATGAGATGGTCGGGGCCGTCCTTGGCGGGCTTTTCCTGGGCGGCGGCCTCGCCCGAGCCGGCCTGCCCGTAGTGGTAGTTCAGGAACGCCTCGACCATCTGCGTGCATTTGGGGGCGACGACCAGGCTGGGCTGGCCCGCCGCCGGCGAGAGCGCCGCCCGGATAAGTTCCAGCCCCTCGGCGATGGCGCTGGATCGCGAGGTGCAGACGATGCCCGCCGCCGCGAGCATCTCGGTGCAGGCTGTGCCGCTGGTGGCCTCGCGCGCCCGGCCCGCGGGGTCCACATACGTCGCCGCCACCGGTCCGGGGTCGCGACGGAGGATCTCCATCGCGTGCTGCGAAAGCGGCAGGCGGCTGCGAACGTACTCGTCGATCACGTGTACCGCGCCGGCCGGGCTGACCTGGATCCACAGGCACACCAGCGGGCTGCGATAGCCGAAGTCCATCGCGCGGTAAGTCGGCCAGTCGGCGCACCAGGCGACGTCCTTCACGTGGCGGGCCGGGTCGAATTCCTCGAAGACGCGACTGTGCCGCGACGGGCCCCGGCAGAGCATCTCCGCCTCCCACGACGCGCGGCTGGAGCGGGCCTTGATCGCGATGGCGTCGTCGATGCGGAAGAAGCCGCTGCCCTGCCGCGCGATGCCGCCGCAGTCGTCCTCCAGCAGGCAGTCCCGGCAGACCCGCTCCGGGCCGCACCGCTCGATGACCTCCCACAGGCACCACTGGATCAGGTGGTAGCCGCCGGCATTGGCGGCGCCGCCCTGCCGCGCGCCCGAGACCAGCTCCTGCATCAGCCCGCCGCCGCGGTGCAGCGTGGAGAGCACCTCGATCGAGCCGCGCGACTGCCCCGAGGACCGCGTGGCGAACTGCACCGCCCGCCACACCTCCGGGTCGAACAGGTCCACCTCGTCGCAGCGGATTTTCTGCACATGCTGGCCGCGGACGGCGCGCTGACTCTGGGCGAGCATGCGGATTTCGCTGCCGCCGACCAGGCGGACGCGCTCGCGCGTGAAGGGCCCTTCCAGCAGGTCGGGATGGCCCAGCAGCAGCTCGCGGATGTAGTCGGCCAGGCGGTCGGACTGGTCGAAGCTGCCGCCCAGGACGCGAATCTTCGAGGGCCGGCGAAAGACCGCGTCCAGCACCGTCGCCACCGCCGCCAGCATCGTCTTGCCCCCGCCGCGATTGGCCCAGACCAGCAGGTCGCGCTGGTCGAAGAAGCTGGCCGCCAGGTAATCCAGCGGGCAACTGTGATGCGGACAGAGACTCTTGTCCGCCATCGCCACCGAGAACTTCCGCCACACCAGTTCAGCCAGCTCCGCGCGGTTGGTCGGCGGATGGGCGGTCCAGTCGTCGGTGCCGTCCTTTTCAGCCGGCCGCTGGGGAATCGCCAACTCCGCGATGGCCACCGCTTGCGGCCCAGCCGGGGCTCGCCGGATGCGCGGCTTGCGCGGGGCCTGGGCGGCCGCATCGGTTTGTGGCTGTGACGACCCCGGCCCGTCGGCCTGGACGGCGGCGGGCTCGGCCTGGGGTTTGGTTTCATCGGCTGGCACTTCGCCGTCGCCGCCGTGGGCGCGCGAGGCGTCGACGTGATCGTAGTACACGTAGCCCTTCTCGCTGTGGGGATACCAGCTCATCATGCCGGCCAACTCGAAGAACGGGTGGAACTGGCCCATGACGGCCAGCGACTCCACCACCGGCGCGGGCGAGGTGGCCAGGATGTGCCGGACGAGTTTGACCGCCAGTCCGCAGCCGCGATAGGAAGGATGCACGATGACGCGGCTGATGCATTCGACCTCGTCATTGAGGCGATCCAGCGGCGCGCGGCTGCCGTCCTTGGCGTATCGGCCGGCGGCGGCGAGGTTCCGCCCACTGACGCACACCACCGGCGGCGAGACCACGGCCACCGCCGCGATGCTCGTCGCAGCCGCGGCGCCCTTGCCGGCCTTCGCAGCCCGAGCCGACCGCACACCGGTCCATCGCGCGGTGCGGGCACTGGGGCGCGGCGCGGGAATGACGTAGACCCGCTTGTGCGCCGCTGGCGGCCCGGCCAGGTAGTGGAACGGGGCCAGCGCGTGGTAATCCTTGATCCTTCCCCGGCGGATGCGCCAGCGCCGCGGCTTGGAGGTCTCGGCCGCCGTGGCAGATGGCTGGACGAGCCGGGCGGCCTGGGCCGTCTCCTTGACTACGACGCGGTCGGGGCGGAGGTGTTCGAGCAGCTCGTCGCGCGTGGTGGCCGCCACCAGCGCCACCGGGGAGTCCGAGATGAGTTTGCGGATCTGTCGGCAGAGGATCTCGGCGGTCGGAAGGTCCAGCGTGGAGGCGAACTCGTCGGCCAGCACGATGACCGGCTGACCCTCCTGGGCGGCCTTCCACAGCGCCTCGGCCAGGGCCAGGCGGTAGAGTTGCCCGCCGGAAAGATTCCGGGCCGGGGTAATCATGGCGGCAGTCTCGGCCAGGCCGCACCGCGAGAGCATCTCCAGCCGCCCCGCCAGCGACCCTCCGCCGACGGCCCCGACAGCCGGCGACTTGCAGCGCGACAGCGCCGCGACATTCAGCGGCCGGGCCGCCGTCGCCTGCGCGGCGATCTGACCCAGCAGCACGCTCTTGCCGGCCCCCGAAGGCCCCACCACCGCCAGGATCTGGCCCGGCGAAAGTGCCAGGCGAAAATCGGCATACAAATCTTGCGTCAGGCCCGAGGAGAGCCCAAACTTGCCGGCGACCAGGGCGGCCTCCCCCGAGGCGGGGACCTCATGGCGGACTTTGGCATTGACGGTAAAGAACCACGCGGGCAGCGGCAACTGGGACATTGGACATGCTCCTTATGAAAAAGGAATTCTTCGCCTCCATCCGTGACGGCGCCAAGACCACCACGTTACGGTACTGGAAGCGTCCACAGGTCAGGGCGGGCTCGATTCACACCGTCCGCGGCCTGGGGCGGGTGCGGATCGAGTCGGTGGGGCAGGTGGATCTTTCGCTCTTGCGGGCGGCGGACGCCCGCGCGGATGGTTTTGCCGGCCTCGACGAGATGCTGGCGGTGTTGGGGTCGATCTATCCCTCCGCCCGGCGCGAAGGGCGGAGGCTGTACCGGGTGTGCTTCACGTTCCTTCCGCCCGACGGTCCAGGCCCGTCATGCGGCGAACCGTCGCCACCTGGGCGGAAACCTGGTCGAGCCGGCGGCGGAGACAGTGCCACGACACATTGAAATGATCGCATAATTCGCGGAGGGTGGCCCCCTGGCAGAACCGCAGGCGGGCCAGCTCGGCCTCTTCCTTGCCCAGGTAGGGCAGGGCCCGCGCGGCGTCGAGAAAACGCCGGCTGGTGAGGCGACGCCCCAGCCGCCGGACACGCACCCGCAGCGATCGCGGGTCGGCCCCCATGATCCGGGCCAGCGCCGCGACCGACTGCCCGCGGACCAGCACGGCCTCCAGCAAGTCCCGGTCGGGACGCTTGAGCAGCTCGGCCCGCCCCATGAGCACCGAATCGCTCCGCGGCAGACGTTCGGCGACGCACAGATTTTCCCTCAGTGAAATAGCCATCGAATGATCCTCCCGGCCCGGCGGCCCCAGATGTGACTGACTTATGTTTTTACTCTGGACCTGATCACTGTTGCTTCTATAATACTAAGATGTATGATAGCTAGTTAACTAACATTGTCAAGATAGTTTTTAGATAATTCTGCTATTTGTTAACTAAAATGTGGTTCTGGTCGAAGATAACGCTAGAATGCCCAGGGGTTGAGGCCTGGATCCGGCGGAGAAAAACATGAGCCTGGGAGCGATAATTCGTCAGCGGCGGGAGGAATTGGGGCTGACACAGGACCGACTGGCGGCACAATCGGGCATTTCCAAGCCTTACCTGTCGAATATCGAGACGGGCAAGGCCAAGAACCCCCCCACCGACGGCGTGCTCCGCTCGCTGGAGCGGGCGCTGGGGTATCGGGGCGCCGAGCTGATGCGGCTGGCGCACCTGGCCCGGACCCCCGCCGACGTCCGCGACCAGCAGGAGTTGCTGGAGGCGGAGGTTCAGAAGCTGCGCGGCGTACTCAAGGAGCTCATTTCCGTCGGGGGCGGCAAGTCGGGCGCGGCGAAGAATATGGGCCGCCTGGCGCGGACCATCGCCGGCGGCGGCAACGTCAGCGGCCTGTCGGCGGGACTGGCCATCCCCGTGATCAACAAGGTCTCAGCCGGCCATCCGCAGCATTTCACCGACCTGGATTACCCGCCCAGCATCGCCGACGAGTACATCCGCTGCGTGGACCTGCACGATTCGCAGGCCTTCGCGGCGCGGGTCGTGGGCGACTCCATGGAGCCGGACTATCACGAGGGTGACGTGGTGGTTTTTTCCCCCAACACCCCCGCCGCCAACGGCGACGACTGCTTCGCCCGATTCGCCGACGACGGCGGCACGACCTTCAAGCGGCTCTACCAGGACCAGGAGTCCAACATCCGCCTTCAGCCCCTCAACAACAAGTATCCCGCGCAGGTCTATCCCCGCGAGAGCATCTCAGGCCTCTGGCCGGCGGTCTTCCGCATCCAGCCGGTACGCAAGGGAGGTTAGGGGTTGGAGGGTGAAGGTTGGAGGTGGTCCGTAGGGCGTGCATACCTGCACGCGGAATCGTTCACCGGCGCGGACGCGCGGCAGAGTTCCTGCTCCGCTGCGAGGATATTCATGACGAACGAAAAGGAGGTGGAGTCGGAATTCCACCTTCCTGATATACGGGCTTTGATCTCGATGTTGCGCGCCATATTGGGTCCCCAAAGCGGGTTAGGCGCGGGGGACAAACAACGTGTAGTTTTCTGGTCCCGCCCCGTTTTCCGGCCCCTCGACCCGGTTGACCTCCAATCCGTCCATGACAAAAGACAGATAGGGAATCAGAAAATCTTCCATGCTGTAGAAACCGATCGGTTGCTTCGCAATACTCTTGGCGGCAAACAATGCACCATTGCCGAATGCCTCACGCGTGATCGATTCGTGGATCATTCTTACTGTCTGGTACGGAAACCCGAACAGAATCTCGTGCCGGCCAATGATGCCCCCAGCTCGAATCGACTTGATCGAGTCTTCGGCCACCGCCAGGCTGCGTGCGATGATCTTCGCGGTTCCGGATACTTCCTTCTTGGTCTTGAAATGCTCCTCCACCACCTCGATATCGACCGCCGGGGCAATCAGTTTCAGTATCTTCGAGGCCAGGATCAGAAAATTCACCCCAATGGTGATGTTGGGCGACCACAACACCCGCGTAGTCCGCGCCAGTTCACGGAGGAAAGCGATCTTATGATCGGGATAGCTTGATATTGCGCTAATGATGCTGATGCCCCTCCGTGCCGCCTCTTCCCCATAATACTCAATCCCCTCCTCGCTGGAAAAATCAACGATCACATCCACCGGCATCTCACCGAGCAACCGTCCGATGGGCATCTCATCCCGCATGTAGATCAAGCCGGGCTCGTCAGATTCAACACCCAAGAACTCCGGCACGGACCGGTATTGCAGCGTCTGCGATTTCCGGATGACCCAACACAAACAGGTCTCTTTGCTTTGCAAGAGCACCGAAGCCACCGCTTTGCCGGTACGGCCAAAACCGATCAGTCCCGCTCGCATGGCAATTCCTTTCCAAACCCGCCGGTCCTGCGTTTGCAGCGGCAAACGCCAAGATCGAGGTTCATCCAGTAGTGCCAAGTGGCGGCCCGACCACTCGAATGCCTGCGGCTTCACAGGAGCACCGCACCCTTATGAAACTCTGCTCGCAGGCCGTATTTTAGCGTATCCGCCTGCCAAACTTCAAGTCGGGAGTAGGTTGGACAGGGCCATCGCATCTAAAAATAAAGTAAGTTAGTCGCCGAGTCCGTAGGCGTGCAACTGGTTGCACGCGGAATCGTTCACCGGCGCAGACGCGCGGCGGAGTTCCTACTCCGCCGCGAGGATGTCCAGGACGAGCGAAAAGGAGGTGGAGTAGGAACTCCACCTCCCTGATATGTATCACACCACATTATTCAGGTAGACCCGATTCAGCGACTCACCTGTCAGCAATATAGGGCGTGCAACTTGTTGCACGCGGAAGTTCCTGACTCCGGCCCGGACAACAATTCCCGCTCGCTTAGCGCTCGCGGCTAGTAAGACCACTGGTCCCTGGTCCCTGGTCCCTTTTTCCGATCTTTCGGTCTTCCGGTACTCCGGTACTCCGGGTCTATCAGTACATGTCTTCCATGCCGCCGCCGGCGGGCATGGCCGCTTTCTTCTTCTCGGGAATCTCGCTGACGATGGCGTCGGTGGTCAGCAGCAGGCCCGCCACCGAAGCGGCGTTCTGAAGGGCGGAGCGTTCGACCTTGGTCGGCACGATCACGCCGGCCTTGACCATGTCGGTGTACTTGCCGGCCAGGGCGTCGTAGCCGAAGTTGGGCTCGTCGCTCTCCATGACCTTGGCCGCCACGATCGAGCCGTCCAGGCCGCTGTTGTTGGCGATCTGCTTGATCGGCGCGACCAGAGCGCGGCGGATGATGTCCACGCCGGTCTTCTCGTCGTCGCTGACGGTCTTGACCTTATCCAGGGCCTTGATCGCCCGCAGGACGGCCACGCCGCCGCCGGGCAGAATGCCTTCCTCGACGGCCGCCCGGCATGCGTGCAGGGCGTCCTCGACGCGGGCCTTCTTCTCCTTCATTTCAACTTCCGTCGCCGCCCCGACGTTGATCTGGGCCACGCCGCCCGACAGCTTGGCCAGGCGCTCTTCGAGCTTCTCGCGATCGTAATCGCTGGTGGTGGCGTCCTTCTCGCGCTTGATCTGCTCGATGCGGCCCTTGATGTCGGCCGTGCTGCCACCGCCCTCGATGATCGTGGTGTTGTCCTTGTCCACGCGGACCTGCTTGGCCGTGCCCAGGTCGCTCATCTGGATGCTCTCGGTGCTGATGCCCATGTCTTCCATGATGGCCTTGCCGCCGGTGAGAATCGCGATATCGCGGAGCATGTCCTTGCGACGGTCGCCGAAGCCCGGGGCCTTGACGGCCACGCACTGGAGCGTGCCGCGCAGCTTGTTGACCACCAGCGTCGCCAGCGCCTCGCCGTCGACGTCCTCGGCGATGATCACCAGCGGCCGGCCGGCCTGGGCGATCTTCTCCAGCAGCGGGACCAGGTCCTTGATGGTCGAAATCTTCTTCTCGTGGATCAGGATGAAGGGCTTGTCCAGGTCGCACTCCATCGTCTCGAGCTTGTTGACGAAGTGCGGGCTGATGTAGCCCTTGTCGAACTGCATGCCCTCGACCAGGTCCACCGCCGTCTCCAGGCCCTTGCCTTCCTCGACCGTGATGACGCCATCCTTGCCGACCTTGTCCATGGCCTCGGCGATCATCTTGCCGATCTCGGCGTCCTGGTTGGCGGCGCAGGTGCCCACCTGGGCGATTTCCTTGGAACTCTTGACGGGGTTGGACAGCTTCTTGAGCTCGGCGACGATGGCCTCGACGGCCTTGTCGATGCCGCGCTTCAGTTGCATCGCCTGCGCGCCGGCGGTGACATTCTTGAGGCCTTCCTCAAAGATGCTCTCGGCATAGATCGTGGCGGTGGTGGTGCCGTCGCCGGCGGTGGTGGAAGTCTTGGAGGCGACTTCCTTGACCATCTGGGCGCCCATGTTCTCATTGGGGTCTTCCAGCTCGATTTCCTTGGCCACCGTCACGCCGTCCTTGGTGACCGTCGGGGCGCCGAAGGACTTCTCGATCACCACGACCCTGCCGGTGGGCCCCAGGGTGACCTTGACGGCCGCCGCCAACTGCTTGACGCCGCGGCGAATCGCCTCGCGTGCGTCGGTATCGAACGTGATTTTCTTCTTTGCCATGTTCTTTCAGCTCCCTATCTGTATCTTGGTTGAACGCGATATTTTGAATGCGTTTGCGGGATGTTCCTTTCGGACCTTGGCACCAATCGATCGATTAACCGATCAACCGTGTCTAGTCCATGATCGCCAGGACATCCGATTCGTCCATCAGCATGTACTCTTCGCCGTCGACCTTGATCTCGGTGCCGGCGTAGCTGGCGAAGAGAACCTTGTCGCCCTTCTTGACCTGGAAGGCCGCCCGCTTGCCGTCTTCGAGCAGCTTGCCGTCGCCGACGGCCAGCACGGTGCCCTTCTGGGGCTTTTCCTTGGCCGTGTCGGGCAGGACGATGCCGCCGCGGGTCTTTTCCTCGGCTTCCAGACGCTTGATGAGAACCTTCTCGCCCAGGGGACGAATCTTCGGTGCAGCCTTAGCCATTGTGTAACTCCTTCTTCTTGAATGGCGAGTCGCGAATCGCGAATCGCGAATTTACCCTGCTGCCAATCTGTATTCCTGAATCGCGAATCGCCCGTCGCGGATCGCGAATTCCCTGCCCATTGCCGCTCTTGCCCTGGTCCCTATTCCCTGGTCCCTGGTCCCTGCTGTTCTCTAAGCATCTGGTCCAGGCGGAGCATCATCCGCTGAATCTGGCGGAGCAATTCTTCCAGCGCCAGCGGGCGGGTCACCACGCTGAAGGCTGCCAGTCGCAGGGCGTCTTCCAGCAGGTGGCGGTCGCTGCGGCTGGTCACCACGACCACCGGCAGGCGCTCGTTCATCCGCCGGATCATCCGCAGCAGGTGGATGACATCCACCGTCCACGGGGCCGACTCGTCCAGCACGGCTGCGTCGGCGAGCCCGGCATGCACAACCTCGAGCAACTGGTGGTCGTTCCGCACCTGGTAGGTCACCAGGAACTTCGGACCGACAATCCGCTCCAGCGCCGGCAGCCAGGACTCCGCCTCGCCACTGACGACCAGGCTGAAGGGCGTTCCTCGCTGATGACTGGTTGTGACCATGGTAAATCTCGCCAAAACGGCCCGGCCGGTCGCACCCGGCATACCGCGAGAACGATCGACGCCGACTCTACACGTTGCAAGGCCAGTGCCATGATTTATAACTCGTTTAATTTTAAATTGTTAGGATCACAAGACCCTTCAAGACGACCCCCAAACGCTGCCTGGGCTGTCGTGGATTCCGCCGGGAGACTGCTTTATTGGCAGGCGCCGCTCCGCCACGGGAGGCTCGAAGGGACGAAAACAGAGTGAATTAGGGCGGGCACTGCCCGCCGCGCTGGGCTTGCGGGCTATTCAGGCCTGATGGGCCAACGGAACGATCGCCGGGGGTGGAGCGGCGGCTGTTTGAGGATATTCCCACTTCACTGGCGCAAGAGCGGAGCGTTCGTCGCGAATGCCGGGACCTCGAAGGATTTACCACCTAGCCGCATCGGCTCCCGATCACTGCGTCCAAGCCCCCAACGTACCGCCGCTGCCACGGCCCCACCCAGTCCCTACCCCAAACCAGCCCGAAAAGCCCATCCGAAGCTGATACCCCCCGCCCAAACGCTCTAACTCCAGCCTATTCATCCTCCAACATCCCACCTTGAGGAATCGCTGTCTCACGCCGGCGTCTCTTGCAACGACGCGGCTTGGGGTCTAGACTTCCGTCAGTCTTGAAATCGTGCTGTCCGGTTCGGCGGCGAGAGTGAAACAGGAGTCCCCTCATGAAGAAACTGAAGAAGGTTCGTTTTGGCGTGGTCGGCCTGGGCATGGGCGGCCTGCACTGTAGGGACATTGTCAAGGAAGCCGGCAAGGACTTCTCGCTGGGCGCCATCTGCGACATCAACGAGGCCCGGGTCAGGAAGTTCGCCGGCGAGTTGAAGGTTCCTTACTTCACCGACGCCCAGGAGATGTACGATTCGGGGCTGGTGGACGCGGTCATCGTGGCCACCCCGCACTATTGGCACGTCCCGCTGGCCCTTCGCGCCGCCCGCGCCGGCCTGCACGTCCTGTGCGAAAAGCCGCTCTCCTCGACCGTCGGCCCAGCCAGGCAGATGATCGCCGAGTGCAGGAAACGCAAGGTGGCCCTGGGCGCGATGCTCCAGCACCGCACGCGCGGCATCATGGTCAAGATGAAGCAGATGGTCGACAGCGGCGCCATCGGTGAGGTCTTCCGCGTCTCGATGATCTGCTCCAACTGGCACCGCACGCAGGCC
The DNA here is from genome assembly GCA_041661865.1 of Phycisphaerae bacterium. Lineage (GTDB taxonomy): Bacteria > Planctomycetota > Phycisphaerae > SM23-33 > SM23-33 > JBAZTO01. The sequence continues at coordinate 20,989 of JBAZTO010000059.1, forward strand.
TACTACGACAGCGGGCAGTGGCGCGGCACCTGGGACGGCGAGGGCGGAGGCGTGCTGATTAATCAGGCGCCGCACCACCTGGACCTCTTCACCTGGATCGGCGGCATGCCGCGGCGGGTCACGGGCGTCCTGGACACCCGCCTCCACAAGATCGAGGTGGAAGACGCCGCCAACTTCATCTGCGAGTACGGCAACGGGAAAATCGGTTACTTTTACGCCACCACGGCCGAGCAGCCGGGCATGGAACAGTTCATGGTCTGCGGCGACAAGGCCACCCTCATCGCCGAGGGCGGCCGGCTGCGAATGGGCAGGCTGCGCGTCCCGCTCAAAGAGTACACCATGAGCTCGGAGAACTCTGCCGCCGATTCGGGCAAGAACGCCACCACCTGGAGCGATGTCGAAATCCCCCATCGCCCCAGCGGGCACATCGAGATCATCCGCGCCTTCGCCGCCCATCTCCTCCGCGGCACCCCGCTCTATGCCGACGGCAGGGACGCCCTCAACGAACTGCAACTGTCCAATGCCATGTACCTCGCCGGCTACAAGAACAAGCCGGTGGATCTGCCCATCGACGACCAGGAGATCGAGAAACTCATCGCCCGGCTCATCAGGGAACGCTCCACCGGCAGGGGAGGCAACCTCAGGGGCGCAGCCACCCGCGACCTCAGGAAGCTCATGGGCAAGTGACGGCCAGGCGCCGTGGCCGCATGCCCGCGCGCGGGAAGGTCCGGCCCCACGAATGCCGGCTGGGCGCTGTGACAGCGGAATTACGCGAAGCAACTCACGAATTGGCCCTCTTTGATTGTTCGCGTGATGAGGCTCTGTCTGAAAACGCTGGCGCAGGCCCGAGAACGAGGGATTTCGCGGGATGGCAAGGACGGCGAAGCAGGCAAATCCAGTCGATTTGTCGATGCAGCCGGACGCCACCAGCACGGCCGCGCCGCAGAGTATCGCAACGGGGGTCACGACCCGGCTGCACATCGGCTGGGATCGCAGCAACCAGCCTGCCAGGCAGGCGACGATAGCCAGCGTCACAACCGTCTGGCCTAACCCGCATATTTCACACTGGGTGCTGAGGGCGTATATAGAGGGTAGAGGGGTGTGGGCGGATGGATTTGTGGTGGTCGCGCGGCAGATCGGCGCAGACTACCCCCTTACCCCCACCGGCGGAAT
>JBAZTO010000060.1:0-22041 GCA_041661865.1 Phycisphaerae bacterium
TGGTACAGTCTGTCATGCCGATGGCCTTTCTAATTGCCTATAAGAGGTCTGGTAACTACTTATATAGCAAATAGTTAGGACATCGGCAACTTATTTATGGGCAAACTGCGTGAAATATGCGGGTTAGTCGGAAGGCGGCCGGTCTTTCGACCGACCGCCCCCGTACCAACGCCCGTGTCTCGCCGTCCCGGGGGCCAACTCCCGGGACACACAGGCATCATTTTCTCCCGCGGCCCGGAGTGAGAGATTCCCCCGACCGGCGGGAGATTAAACCGACCTCAATCCCGACCCGCAAACGCCGCAACGCCTTTGTCAGAAGCTGTTACTATCCATCGGTCAGAGTCAGCAGGCTCTCCAGTAGTGCTGCCGTTGGGCGCATACCAACCCTATTAGCCCTATTGCGACTATTGACATTTTTCTTGCTAGTGTTAGCCAATGGGCTACAATACCCCTTTGTTGCATATTTATATTCGCACATGCGTAACGCTGTCAAGTCCAACATTCGCAAATGTGAAGATTTTTATGACAGATCGTCCGGCATTGTCGATATGCGCCCGCATTGCAAAGATCCGGCTCGAAATGGCTGGATCTAGGGGTAAATCCTCATTCGCAAAGAAGTTAGGACTTTCACCCTCCACCTATGACTACTACGAGGCCTCCCGCGTTCCTCCAGCCGACACGCTGGTGCGGATAGCCGAAGTGACGGGAGTTGATCTTGTCTGGCTCTTGACGGGTCGGCACGGAAGCGGGCAAATCATCGCGGCCGACAATCCGATTCTCAATCGCGCCGCCCAACTCCTGGCCGATCACCCCCAGTCGGCCTCCGCGTTGGAAGCCTTCATCGACTTGTTGTCCGCGGCGGCGAAGTTTCCCGCCAAGGGCGGCGCGAACGGGCAAGCCGAGGCAGATGTTCGGGGGGGCGTGTCCGCAGATCGCCCGAAGCTCTCAGACACGGCGGGCACGACGCGTACGGGCACAGCCAGCGGCTCGGCGCCGATCCAAACTCCCCCAAAACTGGCCGGCATCGATCCGTCCTGTTGCGTGCCGATCCTGGGGCGCAGCGCCGCCGGGGTGGCCAAGTTCTGGTCCTCTCCGCAGGAGGCCCAGGGCATCACCCGGCTGGACGACCTGATCCGCCGCAGCGGGGCCTTGGGAGGCGGAATGGAGGTCCAGCCCGCCAAGGTGGGCGCGACGGACGCCCAGGCCCCCAACCAGGCGGTGCAGCTCGTGACGCTTCGCAAGGCCCCGCCGGGCCTGCCCGACCAGTTTGTCATCGCCCCGTTCCTCAAGCGGACCCACCGCGATACCTTCGCCCTGCGGATCGACGGGGAGTCCATGTCGCCCGAGATCCGCCACGGCGATATCGTGGTAGCCAGCCCCACCTGCCCAGCCGAGGAGGGCAAGGCCGCGATCGTGCAACTGGCCAACCAGATCGGCGTGACCTGCAAGCTCTATCGCCGCATGGGCACGTCGGTATGCCTGATCCCCATCAACGAGCAGTTCCCCTCCGCGCGCTATGATGCCAAGGCGGTGGAATGGGCCCTGCGAGTGCTTGCTCGCGTCAGGCCTTGACCCAGCTACACTTGTAAGGCCCAGCCGTGTTCCGAGGAACTCGGCTGGGATTTCCTCTGTTAAGAAACTGCCTCAGAACGTAGCATGGGCATCTTGCCCATGAGTATCACGGGCGTCCCGCCCGTGATACGAATTCCGAGATAGTTCATAAGGAGACCTGTAGGTGCCCATCTGGATTGCCGTTGCAGCCACGATACTTTCGGGATTCTTCGGACTGACGGGCTTTGCGCTTCGCGCGTTCCGTCGGGCCAGGCTGGAGGAGGTTCTCTCCGGCAAGAGCGGCAAGGCCCGATTGGTGCTGCTGGATCGGCATCTGCCGGCGTTGCAGTTGACCGCCTCCTTCGGCCGGGCCGTCGCGAGCCTGGTGCTGGTGGTGGCCATCCTCTACATCTTTGAGCCGGCGCACGCTTCAGGCGGCTGGGGCCTGTGGGCCGTCTACGCGACCTTGATCGCCGGCACGATCGTCGCCGTCTTCAGCGTCGGCATCCCGCACGCCTGGGCCTTTCACGCCGCCGAGGGCGTGCTGGCCGCGACCATCGTCCCGATGCTCGTCTTCCGCTACCTGTTCTACCCCTTCGTGGCGCTGATGCAGGCGATGGACCTGCCCATCCGCCGCCTGGCCGGGGTGGTCGAGGAAGTGGAGGAGGCCGACAAGGCCCGCGAGGAAATCCTCCAGGCCGCCTCCGAAGGCAAGGCCGAGGGCGCCGTGGGGGCCGAGGAAGTCCGAATGATCGAGTCGGTCATCGAGTTCGGCCAGATGAAGGCCGGGGAGATCATGACCCCGCGGACCGACATCTTTGCCCTGCCCATCGAATTGCCCTGGCAGGAGGCCGCCGCCCGGATCGTGGAGGCCGGCCACAGCCGCGTGCCCGTCTACGAGGGCGACATCGACAACATCCTGGGCATCGTCTACGCCAAGGACCTGCTGGGCCTGGTCAGCAAGGGCGAGCCGAATGACCTGCGGCGGATCATGCGAAAGCCTTACTTCGTGCCCGAGAGCAAGACGCTGGCCGACCTGCTGCGGGAGTTCAAGACGCGGCGCGTGCACCTGTCGATCGTGCTGGACGAGTACGGCGGCACAGCCGGGCTGGTGAGCATCGAGGATATCGTCGAGGAGATCGTCGGGGAGATTGCCGACGAGTACGATGTCGCCGGGCCGGCCCTGATGACGCGCCTCGACGAGCGGACGGCGGAGGTGGACGGGCGGATTTACATCGACGACCTTAACGAGGCGATGGGCCTGGACATCCCCGAGGACGAGGACTACGACACCATCGCGGGCATGATCTTCGCCGAACTGGGCTACATCCCGCCGCGCGGCGAGAAACTCGAAGCCTACGGCGCACGCTTCACCGTCACCGCCGCCGACGAACGAAAAATCACCAAGGTCCGCGTCGAACTGCTCGACGCCCAGCCGGAAGAAAAGTAGGGGCAGGATCGTCAATCCGGTCCTTGACGAACTAGCCGCGAGCGCGAAGCGAGCGGGGATCATCGTTTCTGATCGTGGTCGCGGCGTTTTCGACCACGACGAAGTCTTGCAGAACATCCCCGCGTGCAACAAGTTGCACGCCCTACCGGCTACTTGATGGTCCCAAAGCGGGACCAGTTAGCGGCCGGCCAATAGAGGTAGTCAAACCGACCTCGCACACACGCCAGCGGGACAGGCCCAAAGTGCCTGCTATCCAGCGAATTATTCCGATTGTCGCCCAAGACAAAGCAAGTGTTCTTGGGAATAACCGTCGCAGGCATATCCGCAGTCACAGTCTGCGATGGAGTGATCATAATCCGGTAGTTTGCACTACCGTTGGTCTCAACAAATGACTCGCCCGCAGCACCAACTACCCTGGGGATTGCCCTTAGAGGCAGTTCCTTGCCGTTGATCAGAAGTCTGCTGTCGCGGACTTCGACGGTATCTCCAGGCAAGGCCACTACACGCTTGATGAACATCTGCCGACGATTGTCCGGATTCGGAAAGACGATGATATCTCCACGTTGCGGGTCCGCCTGTGCATAGGCGATCTTGTTCGCCAGGAGCCGGTCGCCATGAATGATCGTGGGGGCCATGGAGGGGCTGGGCACTATAAAGGCCTGGAGGAATCTGTCGCGGACGTAGAGGCTCATCGTCACACAGCCGCCAGTGCCCATGACGACCAGCAGCAGGTAGACGAACCCTCGGTTGTATTCTCGAAGCATGTAGTCTGCTTGCGTTCGATGAGCGAGCAGGTAGGAATCGATGATTGCATACAGATTCAGAATCAGGAACGGCGCCGCAGCCACTAACAGCCACACCGTGTTGATCGGCGAACTATACGCCAGCGTGATGAGGATCGTAGGAATGAATACGCCGCTGAGGACGGCTAGGAGAAGTCCCTTGGCCAGTTTGCCGCAGTAGATGTGACCTAGCCCCGCAAGGGCCAGCGAGAATGCCGCCGCAACACAAGGTTTTCTCTTAGTAGACACACTATTGGTTGCCGATGTCATAACCTTCTCCTGATTTCTCTACAAGACCATCTCCAGCGCCAGAGCCAGCCGGGCCAGCCCAATCAAGGCGCCACACGTGACCAATCCTGCCTTCGCCCATGAAGATGCCGTAATTCGTTCAAAATAGCCCAAGAGCAGCCGCGTTCTGCGGTGCCTGTCACTCTCTGCCTGACGCACGGCGGCCATCACCCGCCCGGAGAACCCGGTGCTAGGCTGTGTGCCTCGCTGTCGTTCTTTCCAAGTTTCGTACATCTCCCGATTGTTCATCCCAAACCTCCGTCCTCTTCCGCCAGAAGCGACCGCAATGCCGACTTCGCTCGGTTGATTCTGGAGCGGATGGTTCCGATCGGCACGGCCTCGATGTCGGCGATCTGCTGGTAGGCCAGCCCTTCCACCTCGGCCAGGATAAATGCCAGTCGCTGCTCGTCGGGCAAGGCAGCCAAGGCTTCGTCCAGCCGACGGTAGAACTCGTTCTTCGCCGCCTCGTCACATGGTTCGAGGCAGTGAACGCGCTCGGGCAGTTCCGCAGTCGACGGGACTGACCGCTTCTTGAGGGCATTGCGGCTCAGGTTGCGGGCAATCGCAAGCAGCCACGTGAGGAACTGGCCACGTGCGGGGTCGAACGATCCTATTCGCTTGTAAGCGGCCAGGAACACTTCCTGGCCGACGTCTTCACATGCATGTTTGTCGCGGATGAAGCGGCCGATCATGCGGATTACCGGGCCCTGGTAACGCTCCACGATCTGGCGAAACGCTTCAACGTCGCCATTGAGAACGCGTTGTATGATCGCTTTTTCATCTTGCATGCTCAGATCCCGGTGAGACCTCTACTTGGCTTCTTCATTGAGATATACAACCCAGACGGTCAAGAGTTCCACGGATTATGAAACCTTCCATTGTTTTGTGAGTTCGCGAATCAGTCCGTAGAGCGTGCAACTCGTTGCACGCGGAATCTTTTTCCGGATGAAGACACAGGCGAGACGCCTGTGCTACCAGGTGTCAGGTCTGGCGGCAGCGCGGCTGCGCAACAATCGCGGCGCGGGCAAAGAGAGCCTGCGCGACAGGGTCTGCGCGCTAAAGATGGGCGCTTGCCCTCGCACGCAATGAAAACGCGGAATAATTCTCTTTTGAGCTTCCGGCCAAGGAAACAATTGTGGCGCACAAATATTGATTGTTCCACGTGGAACATTTTGAGAGCGATTCCCGGCAGCGGCTAGGGCGGGGTGGCGTGGTCGCGGCGTTTGCCTGCCGGTAGTCAGGTTTGCGGCCACGTGCAGAAACGACGATACCCGCTCGCTTCGCGCTCGTGGCTAGTGCGCCAAGGCGCGGGCCTTGGTGCCCTCCGGCCGAGCGGCATTCCGGTCTTCGGTATTCCGGTTGTCCGGTCCTCCGGTAGTCCGGCTCTATTTCTTCGGCGGGACCAGGATCTTGAGGTCCAGTTCAGCCAGTTGTCGTTCGTCGACGGTCGAGGGGGCGTTGGTCAGCAGGCAGATGCCTCGCTGGGTCTTGGGGAAGGCGATCACGTCGCGGAGCGACTGTCCGCCGATCATGATCATGGCCACGCGGTCCAGGCCCAGGGCCAACCCGCCGTGCGGCGGCGCGCCGAATTTCAGGGCCTCCAGCAGGAAGCCGAACTTCTCCTGGGCCTCCTTCTCCTTGATGCCCAGGGCGGAGAACACCTGCGACTGCACCTGCGGCGAATGGATACGGATCGACCCGCCGCCCAGCTCCGTGCCGTTGCAGACGATGTCGTACGCCCGCGCCCGCACGGCCCCGGGGTCGCTGGTGAGCTTGTCCATGTCCTGCGGCTGGGGCGAGGTGAAGGGATGGTGCATGGCCATCCACCGCTTGTCCTCCTCGCTCCACTCCAGCAGCGGGAAGTCCACCACCCAGCACCAGGCGAAGGAACCTTCGGCGTAGAGGCCCAGGTCCTTGCCCAGCCGGTTGCGGAGGGCGGAGAGGCACTTGTGTACCATCGACGGCCTGTCGGCGGCGAAGAACAGGATGTCGCCGTCCTTGGCGCCGAAAATCTGGCGAAGCTGGGCCTGCATCTCGGGCGAGAGGAACTTGGCCACGCCGCCGGCGAAGGCGCCGTTTTCCAGCTTGCACCAGGCCAGGCCCTTGGCGCCCAGCTCGCCGACGTAGGCGGTGTAGGCCTCGATGTCCTTGCGGGTGAACTTGGCCCCGCCGGGCGGGCAGATGGCCTTGACGATGCCGCCGGCGGCCAGGGCGTCGGTGAAAACCTTGAAGTCGCTGGCGCCGACGATTTTGGAGACGTCCTGCAGCTTGAGATCGAACCGCAGGTCCGGCCGATCGCAGCCGTAGTAGGCCATTGCGTCGGCGTAGCTCATCACCGGCACCTGCGCGGGGAATTCCTTGCCCGCGGCTGCACAGACCTTGGCCAGCACCTTGTTGGTCACGTCCATCACCGTCTGCTCGGTGCAGAAGCTCATCTCGATGTCCAACTGCGTGAACTCCGGCTGGCGGTCGGCGCGAAGGTCCTCGTCGCGGAAGCAGCGGACGATCTGGTAGTAGCGGTCCAGGCCGCCGACCATCAGGATCTGCTTGAACAACTGCGGGCTCTGCGGCAGGGCGTAGAAACAGGCCTCCTGCAGGCGCGAGGGCACCAGGAAGTCGCGGGCGCCTTCGGGCGTCGAGCGGGTCAGGAAGGGCGTCTCGACCTCGACGAAACCTTCGGCGTCCAGCACGTCGCGCATGGTCTTGCAGATGCGATGGCGCATCATCAGGGCCTTGGTCATCTCCGGCCGACGGAGGTCGATGTAGCGATAGCGGAGGCGAGTCTCTTCCGAGACGGTCGAGAACTCGTCAGGCTCGAAGGGCACGGTCTCGGAGCGGTTGAGGAGGACCAGGTCGCCTCCCACCACTTCGACGGCGCCGGTGGGCAGCTTGGGGTTCTCGCGCTCGGCGCCGCGGGGGCGAACCGTGCCGCCCACGGAGATGACCCACTCGTTGCGCAGCGCGCGGGCCAGGCCGTAGCGGTCGGCTTCGTCCTTGTTGTTGGGGTCGCTGGGCAGGTCGAAGACCACCTGCGTGACGCCCTCGCGGTCGCGGAGGTCGATGAAGACCACCCCGCCGTGATCGCGATAGCTGCGGACCCAGCCGCACAGGCGGACGGTCTGGCCCACGTCCGACAGCCGCAACTGCCCGCAGGAGTGAGTGCGATGAAGAACCTCGTCGTTGGATTGGCTCATGTTCGTGTCTCTGTCTATGCCTTGGCCCCACTCCTCTGGCCACGCCGGCTGGAATGGGAAATCGACAGTCTACCCCATCAGGCCCCAACTTCCAATAATCTTGCAGCCGGAGACCAGGGCCATCGCATCCAAAAGAAACGTAAGTTAGTCGCCAAAAAATCAGCCGCGAATTCCGCGAAGACCGCCGCGAAAAAGGAAAATCTCATAAGCTCGATCCGGCTTCGTTGTTTTCGCGAAATATTTCCCGGCCTTGCTGTTAGTTCGTTATCTCTTTGAATTCTCGCAAGTTGCGTAATTCTCGGCTAAGGTTTCTAATTTTGCTGGCGCTACGGTCAAACGGGTGTGCCCAAACTTTCTGGCAATGCTGTTTCTTAGAACCTATCTCAGTAGGTGTGTGGCACAGGCTTTCCAGCCTGTGCATGGCACAGCTTGGAAAAGCTGTGCCACCTATTGGGATAGGCTCTTAGCTCGAAGAGCGTCTGAAAATAGCCCCGCCTGAAGCGCAGCGAAGGGCGGGGTGGGCAGACGCCGGCCGTTGGAGCCCTTTACGGGCGACTGAAGTCATGGGGCACAGGCCGCTTCTCAATCGCCCGCAAGAGGCTCCGGTTGGGGGTACCACAGCCGTCTCGGCTGTGGATATCCAAGACACAGGCGAGACGCCTGTGCTACCGACCCGGACTGCGCTTCGCTCCACCTGGGGCTATTATCAAACGCCCTGCGGGCTAACAATAACAGCAACAATATGTTGCGACGTGCCAGAAAGTTTTGGCACACCCACCGTGGCCTTTCCAGCCGTTCGGAGTGATGAGAATGCCGCATTAAGGAATGAGGCGGGCCCGATCGACGGATCCACCTCATCTTCTGTCCCAGGCGGCGATAGCAGCCGTCTGGTAGCCCGGTGGCCCTGTGCCGGCGTGCCGAATAATTCAACCGCCCCCGGCCTGAAAACAGGTTAATTCCTCTTGTCATTTCTTCATCTTGTGGTACAATGCATCTGCTTCGACTGCCCGTCTGCGGAGCACAGGCGGTGAGTCAGGTCGGAGGCATGGAGCGTTTCCGCTCAATCGCACATGTCTCGAAGCCCGCACGGGCAAGGCTCCAAGAGAGGTTTTCACTTAACGTCGAATGCCGCTCTGAGTCGTCAGGACGGTGATTTAACGAGGCTCGTTCCAGTCGTATGACGGGCTGGTTTTTCGAGAGGTGCAACTCCGGTTGCGGGTGTCGAAGTTTGGAGCCCACTTCGGGCCTGAAGGGTCAGGCCGTCCGTGATCGAGAGAGATTTTAGTAAGGAAGGTTGTTTCTCTTCTGCCAAAAAATGTACACCCGTGTCCCTGCCTTGGGCATGTGCATCCGGCGAAGGGGAAACATGGAATGAGCGGAGGTGATGGATGGGAGCATGACGAAGTTGTTGCCAGGAGCATCGAGTAAATGGAGCAAGCGGTCGCCCTGCGTCGTAGGGGTGACGGCAGTCCGGGCCGGGAGTTGGAGCCAATAGTCTCCGAGGCCGGGCGGAATCACAAACATTCGAGGACAAAAGGAGCAATAGCATGCGTAAGATTACCTTCGCGATAGCGATCGCCGCGGTGGCCCTGTTCGTGGCCAGTACGGCAAATGCGGCCACATGGTTGGAGTTCAACCAGGCCGACGGCAACTGGGTATCCGGCAATTTCAGCAATCTTCCCCTGGGCAGCTACCAGGATTACCTGGTCTATGGCACGGCGACCACTCGCGTGCCAGGAGACGCCAATAACGATCATCTGGAAATCCGCAATGGGGCCAATGCCACCATAACCAGCGGGACGAACGCCAGGATCAATGGCTGGCTCAACATCGGCGGCGAACACGTCAATTTAAATGGCGTCAGCGGCGGCGGAAGCGGCACGCAGAGCAAGATCTACAAGCCCGCGAGCAGCCTCACGATCCAGTCGGGCGCCAGCCTGACTTTCACTGTCGGCACCAGCAACAACCGGTTCAAGGTCGCTGAGAGATATGACGCCACCGTGAACCAGTACGGCAATGTCGACGCCAACCTGACGAGCATGTCGATCGGCGGCGGGTATCTGAGCCCGGTTGTCAACAGCCAGGCGGATCAGACCCCATACGGCCCCGGCTACACCTTCGGTGACGGCCAGTATAACCTGGTGAGCGGCACCCTCAAGGTCGGCAGCAGCTTTGAAATTGCGACACAAGGCTCCCACAGCGCCATGACGCAGAGCGGCGGCCGGTTTGAAGCCAAGACCAAGGTCCAGATCGGCAGGAACGGCGGCACCGGCACGTTTAACATGGACGGCGGCACCGCAAAGTGGACTTCAACGAGCTCGGTCATCCTCGGCGACGGCAGCCTGGGCGCGAGCTTGAACTCTGCCGCCTATAACGGCGACACCAGCGGCACCATCACCCAGACCGACGGCCTCATTCAGCTTGAGACCACATGGTTGACCATCGGAAAGGGTGGCCAGTACGGCAAAGGCACCGGCCTTGTGAGCATCTCCGGCGGCTCGTTCGCCATCAACAGCACCGGCAACAACGCTTCTATTACCATCGCGGACAGCGGCGCGAACGGTCTTGGCACTGATGGCACCCTCGAGGTTACTGGAACCGGTGCGCTGACCACGAATAATTTCATGCAGATCGGCTACGTAAACTCCGGCGCTGTGCTTGTCAAGCCCACCTTCAATGTCGGCAAGGATGCAACGGTGGTTCTCGGTCGTGGCATACAAACCGGGAATAGCACCGAGGCCAGTATCAAGGTTGGCGTGGAAATCGCCAGCGCCACCGATTATTCGCAGATCACCGCCTGCACTCTCGGCGGCAATATCAATCTGGGAACGGTGTCGGCCAAGGAATTGGCCATTTCGACCGGCAGCTTCCTGCCGTATTGCACCCAGACGTACTCGATTATTGCCGTCACCGCAGCCGACAGCGACAACACGGGCAACTTCGATACGCTCACCAGTGACGTGGACGTTCCGTTCGATTATGCCCTTATCGATGCCAGCGGGCTGGTCACCACCTCCGCCTTCAGAGGCGGCTTTGCCAGCGCCAGAGGCAACTACGACGTCGTCAGCAACATTACCCGCCTGGGTGATGCCGACTGTGACGGCGATGTTGACTCCGCGGACCAGGCTCTGGTGACTTCCAATTGGGGTCAGAGCGGCATGACTTGGTTCGGTGGCGACTTCAACAACGACGGCACTGTCAACGACGCTGACCAGACTGTGCTGGATCAGAACCTTGGCTTCGTCTACATCCCCGAGCCGGCCACGATGACCCTGCTGGGTCTGGGCGGCTGCCTGGCTCTGATTCGTCGTCGTTCGCCGAAGTGACGTACACGGACACGGGCCCTGACGGCCGTCCGTAATTGATGATGTATTAATGATGAGGTGGGCCCTATGGATGGGCTCACCTCATCTGTTATTTAAGGCCGCAAGTCCGGGGGGCGTGCAACTTGTTGCACGCGGAATCGTTCTGTCGCAGACGCGTGGCGGAGTTCCTGGGTCTGTTGCCCAAATCCCGGTCATTGACATGTATGGTAGAATAGACCCCTACAGGCAAGGAGGCCGGCAAATGATGGGCAGACGTCAAACGGCTGAGCCGAAGCTTTTCCACGCCCAACTCAATCTGGCCCAGTCCCGGCACTCTTGCGGGGCTTGGAGCATGCCTTCGGGCGCTACCAAGGCTCTTTACTGCTCCGTACAATGGCCCTCTGGCGTGCGGCTATTTGGGCAACAGGCCCTCCTACTCCGCCACGAAGATGCCCAGGACGAGCGAAGGTCAGCATGCCCTTCCGCAAACGGCCGCGCCAGGAAGCAGGCTGCCTTCGGCAGGCAAACGCCGTCGTCATACCACTCGCCAATTCAGCGGGGATGCACACAGATGAATTCGGATAAGCAGGAATACATTGATTCCATTCTGCATCTGTGTTTATTTATGCTTATCCAAACGGGCTTCTTACCCCTATTGAGCGTGTCGTATGCAAACGTGCGGCTCCAAACGAAGGGACACCGACGATGGAAGGCACTTCTGGCCAATGGTACTGCCTGGTCAACGACAAGGAACACGGCCCCATCGAGCAGGATGTGCTCCTGGGCTGGATCAGGCAAGGGGTGGTGGGGCCTGACTCCCTCGTTTGGAGGGCCGGCATGGAGCAGTGGCAGCCGGCCGGCGTCGCGTTGCAGCAAGAACTGGCCGCCGGGGTGGGAGCTCAGCCCTGGTCGGGGCCTAAGGCCCCGCTCGTGCCCGCGCCATCTCCTGGGGGCACCGGCGGGAAAAACTCCATTGGCACCCTATACTCGCGGGCGATGAAGGCGTTGGCGGGCAACTGGGGACGGTTGGTAGTGGCGGCTATCTTGTACGCTGTGGCCACACAGATTGTGGGCCTGATTTGCCAGCCCTGGCGCGAGACATCACAGACGCGAATCGGTACGTGGTTTTCGGCTGCAGCCATTTCGCTGCTGGTGACGGGTCCCATCCTTCTGGGCATCACGACTTTCTGCCTGTCCCTGGCACGCGGGGTTCGCCCCAGCTTCTCGCTCCTTCTTACGGGTTTTCGCCTCCCCCTGTTATCGATAGGAACCGAGCTGTTGAGGACGCTGTTCGTTATGCTCTGGATGCTGTTGCTGATCGTCCCGGGAATCATGGCCACCTTCTCTTACGCCTTGACCTTCTATCTCATTGCCGACAATCCGTCGCTGACACCCCTGGCGGCCATCCGATCCAGCAAGCAGATGATGCGAGGCCACCGTTGGAAGCTGTTCCTGATCTACCTGCCCTGGTGGGTGCTGACGATGGCTCTACCTGTCATAATGAACAATGTCCTTCATGTCCGAAGCTATCCGCTACAGCTTGTTATGGGACTGCTGTCAACCCTGCTGTGGTCCTTTGTGGGGGTGGTTGAGTCGGTCTTCTACGACGACCTCAAGCCGGCCGCCGTGGCCGCCGTGCCGGTGATCGCCCAGCCGTAGGGCGTGCAACTTGTTGCACGCGGAATCGTTCCGTCGCAGGCGCGCGGCGGAGTTCCTACTCCGCCGCGAAACCCGACGCCGTGCCGGTGATCGCCCAGTGATTCGCCGGGCCTGATGCGGTAGAATCAGCGTGTGCAGCGTGACTTTGATATCATCGTAATTGGCGGCGGGCACGCGGGGGCCGAGGCGGCGGCTGCGGCAGCGCGGCGCGGCGCGCGGACGGCGCTGGTGACGCTCTGCCAGGCCACCGTCGGCCAGATGTCCTGCAACCCAGCCATCGGGGGCATCGGCAAGGGCCAGATCGTCCGCGAGATCGACGCCCTGGGCGGCCTGATGGCCCAGGCCGCCGACGCGACGGCCATCCACTTCCGCATGCTCAACCGCTCCAAGGGCCCCGCCGTCTGGGGGCCTCGCTGCCAGAGCGACCGCCACGCCTACGCCGCCTGGGTCCAGTCAGCCCTGGCCGGCCTGGCGAACCTGACGATCATCGAGGCCCAGGCCGACGACATCATCGTCCGAGACGGCGCCGTCGTCGGCGTGAAGGTGCAAGATACGAGCGACGAGGGACAGATCAGTAGCGGAGAAGAACAATCCACAATGCCGCGTGCAGCGAGTTGCACGCCCTACGATGCCGGACAAACTAGCCGCGAGCGCGAAGCGAGCGGGAATTGCTGTCGGGGCGAGAGCCAGGAACTTCCGCGTGCAACAAGTTGCACGCCCTACGATGCTTGTCGCGTGCCCTACGTCCTGACCTGCGGGGCGGTGGTGGTGACGGCCGGCACGTTCCTCAACGGCCTGATGCACCTGGGGAATCGCACCTGGGCCGGCGGACGATATGATGAGCCCGCCTCGCGGGGCCTGAGCGAAAGCCTCCGCCTCGCGGGCCTGGAGCTGGGGCGACTCAAGACCGGCACCTGTCCCCGCCTGGCCGCCGAATCCATCGACTACGATCAATGCGTGCGCCAGGACGGCGACGAATCGCCTTACCCGTTTTCCTTCCTGACCGATCGCCTCGACGCGTGGCAACTGCCCTGCTGGATCACCTCCACCAACGAGGAAGTCCACCGCGCCATCCGCGACAACATGCACCGCGCGCCGATGTTCACCGGCCAGATTCAGTCCACCGGGCCGCGATACTGCCCGTCGCTGGAGACCAAGATCGTCCGCTTCGCCGACAAGAGCGGCCACCAGGTCTTTCTCGAACCCGAGGGCCGCTCGACCCATTGGGTCTACTGCAACGGCATCTCCACCTCCCTGCCGCCCGACGTGCAGGACGCCATCGTGCATCACATTCCGGGGTTGCAGCGGGCGGAGATCCTCCGCTACGGGTACGCCATCGAGTACGACTTTGCCCAGCCGACGCAACTGTCAGCCACGCTGGAGGCCAAGGCCACGCGCGGGCTGTACCTGGCCGGGCAGATCAACGGCACCACCGGCTACGAGGAGGCGGCCGCCCAAGGGCTGGTGGCTGGGGCCAATGCCGCCGCGGCCGTGGGGGGCGGCGAGCCGCTGGTCCTGCGACGCGACCAGGCCTACATCGGCGTGATGATCGACGACCTGGTCACCAAGGGCGTCACCGAGCCCTATCGCATGTTCACAAGCCGATCGGAGCATCGGCTGACCCTCCGCTACGACAACGCCGACCGCCGCCTGACGGCACTGGGGCGGCAACTGGGCCTGGTCGGCGAGGCGCGATGGGCCCGGTACTGCGGGAAGAAGACGGCGGCCGATCGCGCCGCCACACTACTGAGCCAATTGCGGCTGGAGGGCAAGAGCCTGGCCGAACTGCTCCGCCGGCCCGACGCGGCGCTGGAGGACTTGCTGGCCCGCTGCCCGGCATCGGGCGAGCTGGCCGAGCTGCTGGCCCGCGAGGCGCTGGCCGTCGAGACCGTCGCCATCGACGCCCGCTATGCCGGCTACCTGGTCAAGGAGCGGGCGGCCTTGCGACAAATGCAGGATCTTGATTGTAAGCTCCTGCCGCCGTCCATCGACTACGCAGCCGTCTCGCACCTGCGGGCCGAGGCCCGGGAGAAACTCCAGGCCATCCGACCCAGGAGCCTGGGCCAGGCCCTGCGCATCAGCGGCCTGACGCCGGCGGATGTCACGGTGCTGGCCGTCCACCTGGCGAGAGAAATCGGAAAAATCTGAGGTAAATCTCGCGTTAAAATGGGCAACATGCGTGGCATGGATAATTTTTCAGGGTCCTTCGGCAGGCAGGAAAAATAAATATTCTTCAGCCTATATTTGAGTGCGATCGTAACATCTTTCAGGATATCGTACTATGGACGGCGTCATCATTGAGTCCTACTCAAGATTGCACCGGTCATCTGTCGAGGAATACAGTGCAAGGACGCAGTGACAGCCGCAGGTAAGCGGCTGAAGTAGCCACGGAAACTGGTCGGGGTCGCACGAAAGCACCAGGACTTGGCCAAGGACGAGCCAATCCTAGACGTAACCCCGGCTGAAGGCCCGCAATGGTGCAGGCGGGTAGATAGGCAGACAAAGATGATTCACAACGTCGATGGCGTTCATGCCGCAGCAGCCACCAAGCCGGTTGACCCCGCCGGGGCGATACCCGCCAATGCCACTCCCGTCGAGCTGGCCGGCATCTCGGATGTGGTCGAAATCTCCGACGCCGCAAAGCTGATCGAGAAGGTTCACCAGATCCCCGATGTCCGCGTCGACCTGGTGGAGCGAGTCAAGGCCGAGATCGCCGCGGGCACCTACGAGACGCCCGAACGGATCGAGATCGCCCTGAACAACCTCATGGACGACCTGCTCGGGACTCTCTAAAGGCCGCATAAGTAGCTGAATCATTCACAGGCACGGATGGAGCCGTGCCTGTTTTTTTTGCGCGCAAATCGGGATGTCCGCCCTCTCCCCATTTCTTGCTTGTCAAAATACACAAGATTGGTAAGATGTAACGCCTGGATAATTTAAGTCGCTGTTAAACTGGGCCGATTTTAGTCAACAGCGTCCGGGTGTTGACGATATCTGTAGCCCGCACACGAAATTACTGGACGAAGATTGGGACCGGGAGAATCAATATGCGCCAGAAGGCCGTCTATACCACCGGGGAAGCCGCCGAAATCTGCAAGCTCTCGCAGCAGACCATCATCCGCTGCTTTGACAGCGGGCAATTGCGGGGCTTTCGCGTGCCGGGCAGCAAGTTCCGCCGCATCCCGCACGATGTCCTGATGAAGTTCATGAAGGACAACAGCATCCCGCTGGACGTGTTGGAGAGCGGGCAGATCAAGGTGCTGGTCGTCGATGACGACCCGGAGATCGTCGAGCTGTTCGTCGACGCCCTCAGTGCCGACGGGCGCTTCGAGGTGGCCACCGCCCAGAGCGGCTACGATGCCGGCGTGATGACCCAGCAGTTCCGCCCCGACATCGTCATCCTGGACTACATGCTGCCCGACATCAACGGCAACGTTGTCTGCAAGACCATCCGCGAGAACCCCGAACTGTGCCACATCAAGATCCTGGTCATCTCGGGCATGGTCAACCCCGCCGAGGTGGACCGGCTCATGCAGGCCGGCGCGGACGACTTCATCAAGAAGCCCTTCAACATCGAGAAGGTCGTCGAACGGATCGTCGAACTGGTCAAGTCCTAGAACCGTTTTCCAAGAGGTTCATGACTTTCTCGCGGCACAGCTTTTCCACGTTGTGCCCGCACAGGCTCGAAAGCCTGTGCCGCCGGGACACCGAGGCAGGTTTCCGGCACAAACGGCGGGCCTGACACTGTGGCTGAGCGTCCCGGACAACCTGACAGCAACGGCGGCAAGCTGACCGCAGCCCAACTGGACATTCTGCTGCGCCGCGTGGAGTCGTTGCCGACCTTCCCCGCCCTCGCCGCGGCGCTTCTGGAATGCACGCGCGCGGAACAGGCCGACGCGGGCCAATCGACCCCGGCGCTCCAGCGGGCCATTGAATTGGCCTGCTCTGACGCCCCCTCAGTTGCCGTGCTGCTCAAGACCGCCTCGGCGCGCGGAGGATCGCCCGTCGCGTCCATTGCGGAAGCGGGCAGCGGGCTGGGCCTGGCCGGGATGCGGCACGCCGCCCTGACCCTCGATATCTTTCCTGACGCCGCGCCTTCGAGCGGGCTGGATCGAGAGGCCTTCTGGCGGCACAACCAGGCGGTGGCCGTCGCGGCCCGGCAGATCGCCCAGCAGATCGACCCGCCCCTCGACGCGGACACGGCATTTACCGCCGGCCTGCTGCACGATCTGGGCAAGTGCGTCCTGGACGTGCTGCTGCCCAAGAGCTTTCGGCGGGCCATCGAATTGTCCGCCCAGAACGGCACGGACCTCTGCGAGTGCGAGCGGCAGGTCATCGGGCTGGACCACGCCGTCGTCGGCAGGCGGCTGGCCCAGCAGTGGCGTCTGCCGCGCGAGGTGGCCGAGGCGGCCTGGCTGCATCACCAGCCGGCGACGGTATTGCCCGCGGCGGCGGGCAACGTGAGATTGATCCTTGCGGTCCAGTTGGCTGACGGCCTGGCCCGCCAGGCGAAGGTCGGCGATTCCGGCAACGCCGGGCCCGTGGCACTGAGCCAGGCCCAGGCGCTGGACCTGGACGAAGCGGACCTCCAATCCGTGCGTGACGGCCTGGCCCAGGCCGTCCAGCGCAGCGCGGGGGAGATCGACTTCGAGGCCCCCGCCGCAGCCCAACACTATTATCGGGCACTGAAGGCCGCCGCGGCTGAGATGTCCGATCGCAACGCCACGCTGGAGGCGCAGGAAGCGCCGCTGGCGGCGCAGGCCCGGGCCTTCGAGCATCTGCGGAACTTCGTCGCCTCATTGGGCGACCCATCCACCACAAACGATGTGATGGTCGGCATTGCCCAGGTGCTGGCCCGTGCCGGCGGGATCGTTCCGTCCGCCGATCAACCGGTCGTCGGCTACGTCGTCGGCCAAGGCGACGAGCAAGGCCAGGCCGTGCGGCTGGACGGCACGCATCAACACGCCTGGCAAAGTCTCGGCAGTCACGGCCAGGCGGTTAGTTGGCCGGACATTCCTTTGACCGCTTCCGCCGCTGACATCGCGGCCCACCTGGACGCGGACGCCCAGGCCCTGGGCCCGTGGCTGGATTTCGCAACGTATCGCCACGTCGCGCTGGTCTGCGCGGGGCAATGGCTGGGCGGGGTTTTTCTCCCGCCCTCGGGCAACAAAGCTCCCGGCACTACAGAGGAACCGTTCAGCAAAGCCCCCTGCACCGCAGGGGGATCGTTCAGAGAATTCCCCGGCAGTGCCGGGGGCTTTACAGAAGCGTCACAGGCTTCTGCCGTCAGCGACAACGTCCTGGAAGCCCTGGCTGGGGCGATGGCGATGGCCTTGACCATCGTTCAGGGCCGCTGCCGCGCGGTGCTGCTGAGCGAACAGTTGGCCGGCGCTTCGCAGGTCCTTGCCGCCACGCAGGAGGCCCTGACTGAGGCCAGGACCGTCGGCGCGGTGGGCCAAATGGCTGCGGGGGCGGCCCATGAACTCAACAATCCGCTGGCCGTCATCTCCGGCCGGGCCCAGTTGATGAGCGAGCGGGCCAAGACTCCCGAGGAACGCAAGGTCTGGCAACTCATGGTCACGCAGGCCCATCGCATCAGCGATATCCTCTCCGACCTGATGGAGTTCGCCGCGCCGCCGCCGCCGCAAAAAACCGCCTTCGACGTGGCCCAACTGCTTGGCGAGGCGGCCGAGGCCTTTTCTTCTTCAGCCCATCCTCAAGCCGCGGCCGCACGGGTCGATATACAAGTACAGGCCGACTGTGGCCAGGCCTGGGCGGATAGAGAGCAAGTCAAGGCCGTGATCGTGGAACTGATGAACAACGCCGCCACGGCCGCGACGGGCCCGCCGCGACTGACGCTGGGAACACACGAAGACCAGGCCAGGGACGCCGTTGTAATCAGCCTGGCCGACGAAGGGCCGGGCATGGATGATCAGACGCTGGCCGCCGCGTTCACGCCGTTCTTCTCGCTTCAGCGGTCGGGCCGGCGACGCGGACTGGGACTGCCCCGGGCGCGACGGCAGATCGAGAGCAACGGCGGACGTATCTGGTTGACCAGTCAGGCCGGCGCGGGCACGTGCGTGTACGTCCAGCTTCCGCGACCTGCCGGGCATTAAGCAGGCCGCCGGCGACGCAGTCGGAGGGTACGTGAATATGTCAAGACAAGCGATGGCAAGAATACTGGTCGTCGACGACGAACCGCACCTGCGGGAACTCCTGGTCGACGCGCTCAGCGGCCAGGATCTCCAGGTCACCTCCGCCGCCAGCGGGGCCGAAGCGATGCGACTGGCCCAGAGCCAGAACTTCGACCTGGTCGTCACCGACCTGCTGCTCGAAGATTGCCAGGGCACCGATGTCGTCGATCGCCTGCGCTGCGACGGCAACGACATCCCAGCCGTCGTCATTACCGGCCAGCACGACCCGCAGGCCCTCAGCAACGCCAGCCGCATCCGCCCGGTGGAAATGATGACCAAGCCCCTGGACATCGACCACCTCCGCCGCACCGTTCGCGATGAGCTGGATCGGCAGGCCGACAAGGAACACCGGGCCCGCCGCGCCCGCCGGCTGGAGTCCCTGGCCCACCGCGGCAGCAAGGAGCGGCGCGAGGCCAAGCGGCAACTTCAAGCCACCTCCGACGACCTCTCGACCGCCTACCGCACGCTCAACGGGCGAATCGCCGACCAGAAGACGCTGATCGATTACCAGCAGGAATTGATCGCCGCGCGCACCGACGACGAGGTGTTCAAGGTACTCTTCCGCACCTTCGTCCGCCAGAGTGGGCCGGTCTACGGTGCGGCGATGGTGTGCAACAGCGAGGCCGAACTGCAAATGGTCGGCCGATTCGGCGTGCCGGTGCCCGACAACTCGAACTTCTGCAAGGCGCTGGCTGCGCCGATCCTCGATGCCGCCGTGGAACATCCGCGCTGCTTCACCATCGACGCCGGCGAAGACGCCCACATGTTCCCCCCGTTCATCCATCGCTACCTGGCGGGGGTGTCCATCCTGGCCATCCCGCTGATCCCCGCCGACGGCGAGTTGATCGGCCTGGTGGTGCTCTACCGCAAGGGCGAACAGCCGTTCGTCAAGGACGACTGCCACCTGGCCTCCATGATCGCCCCCGCGACGGCCAAGGCCATCGCACGGAACGACTGAGTGCAGAGTGCGTAGTGCGAAGTGCGAAGCGTCAAGTCTGATTCTGCGGATGCCATGGTCGCAGAGGGTCCGCCAATTTGCGATCTGCAATTGGCAATCTGCAATCGCACAGACCGGGTAGGGCGGGTACGGCCCGCCGCCTCCTTACCTGGACTTCGGCCAACACGTCGGGCGATGCCCGATTTACTCAACTAAGAAAGACGACCCGGGCCTGATGGCGCCGGGTCGTTTGTTTTTCACTCCGCACTTGTTCCGCTCGCTTCGCGCTCGCGGCGAGTGCATCCAGGCACATTTCTTCGCGGGGCGGTAGCCACGTCTGCTTCGCACTCCGCACTTCGCACTCTCTGTTCTTACGTCCCCATATCGAACGAGCTGAGATACTTCCGCTGTTCGGCGGTGAGGGTGTCGATCTTGATGCCCATGCTGGCCAGCTTGAGCTGGGCCACCCAGGCGTCGATCTTCCGGGGCACGTCGTGGACTCCGGGCGTCAGCTTCTTGGCGTTCTTCAGGGCGTACTCGGTGGCCAGGGCCTGTGTGGCGAAGGACATGTCCATCACGCTGGCGGGGTGGCCTTCGGCGCAGGCCAGGTTGACCAGACGACCCTGGGCCAGGACGAAGACCCTCCGGCCGCCGGGAAGGACGAACTCGTCCACGCCGTTGCGCACGCCGGCGTTGACCTTCCTGGCCATCTTCTCCAGGGCGGTGAGGTTCAGCTCGCAATCGAAGTGCCCGCTGTTGCAGACGATCGCGCCGTCCTTCATCAGCTTGAAGTGCTCGGCGTCGATGACATGCACGTCGCCGGTGACGGTGACGAACAAGTCGCCGATCTTCGCGGCCTGCTTCATGGGCATCACGCGGAAGCCGTCCATGGCGGCCTCGAGGGCGCGGATGGGATTGACCTCGGTGACGATGACGTTGGCGCCGGCCCCGCGAGCGCGGCTCGATACACCGCGGCCGCACCAGCCGTAGCCGGCCACCACCACCGTCGTGCCGGCCAGCAGTATGTCCGTCGCGCGAACGATGCCGTCCAGCGTGCTCTGCCCCGTGCCGTAGCGGTTGTCGAAGAGGTGCTTGGTGTCGGCGTCATTGACGGCGATGACGGGGAACTTCAGCACGCCGGCCTCGGCCATCGCGCGGAGGCGGATCACGCCGGTGGTCGTCTCTTCCATCGAGGCGACGATGTCGCCGGCGTACTGGGCGAAGGGCCCGTGCAGGGCGTTGACCAGGTCGGCCCCGTCGTCCATCGTCACCGACGGGCGATGCTTGCAGGCGGCCTCAATGTGCTGGTAGTAGGTCGTCTTGGGGTCCTCGCCCTTGATGGCGTAGACGCGGATGCCGAAGTCGGCCACCAGGCTGGCGGCCACGTCGTCCTGCGTGGACAGCGGGTTGGAGGCGCAGAGGACCAGGTCGGCCCCGCCGGCCACGAGCGTGCGGCAGAGGTTGGCCGTCTCCGCCGTCACGTGCAGGCAGGCGCTCATCCGCCGGCCGGCCAGCGGCTTTTCCCGGGCGAACCGCTCGCGCACGGCGTTGAGCACGGGCATGTCATTGTCGGCCCAGAGAATCCGCTTCTTGCCCGCGGCGGCCAGCTTGAGATCCTTCACGTCGCATTTGACTGTCTTTGCCATGTTCGCTTTCTTCCCTTGCTTGGGTTTCTATCAAGAAACAACAATCACAGAGAACACAGAGGTCACGAAGAACACAGAGAACAGTTCTTCGAGATACGACTGTTTATATCTTCTCAGTGCTCTCTGTGCCTCTGTGTGTATGGTGACTTAGGCTTCGCATTATCGCGGAAGTGCAGGGGATTTGCAAACGAGAGTTGGCCCCTACAGCCAGAACTCGCTGTGGAGTTCGTTGCCTTCGCGGGTGGCGCGGAGGAAGTCGGCGACTTTCTTGAGGTCCTTGACGCCGGGAGCCTTTTCCACGCCGCTGGCCACATCCACCGCCCAGGGCTTGACCAGGTCGATGGCGGTGCCGACGCAGGAGGCGTCCAGCCCGCCGGCCAGGATGATCGGGTCGATACCCGCCAGCACCCGCGCCGCGCGGGCGTCGGCCACCATGGACCAGTTGAACCGCTCGCCGGTGCCGCCGGGGCGGGTCGGATCATAGGCGTCCAGCAGGACGGCCGCCAGGTTGCTGCGGGCCGTCAGGGCGTCCATCCACGCGCGAACCTGGCCGAGCCAGCCCTCGTCCCGCACGCGAAAGGCCTTGATACAGGGGGCGTTGATCGCGCCGATCATCTCGGGGCTTTCGTCGCCATGCAACTGGACGTAGTTGATCCGCGTCCGTTCGACGACCCGGTTGATCGTGGTGGCGTCGGCGTTGACGAAGACCCCCACAGTGGTCACGAAAGGCGGCAGCACGTCGACGATGGCGCGGGCCTGCTCGGGAGAGACCCAGCGGGGCGAGTCGGCGAAGACCAGCCCGATGGCGTCGGCGCCCATCTGTGCGATCTTCAGCGCCGTGGGCGCATCCCGCAGACCTTCAATCTTTACGCGGACCCGTTGCATGCGTGAAATGATATCCCGCGCCCAGCGATTCCGCAACGGGGTTGAATTCTGGCTGGTGTAACGTATTGTGTGTAAGTTTGGCGTTGGTTGTCATGGGCTGGAGCGGAGGCGAGCGTAGCGAGCCGCAGCGCAGGCCCATGACACGGCGCA
>JBAZTO010000061.1:0-21657 GCA_041661865.1 Phycisphaerae bacterium
ACCATGATACACTTTGCCATCGCCAGTCTCCTTCAGGTCATGAGGAACAGTTCGCACGAACCTAACTGAACGTTCTCTCATCCTGGCCGAGACTGGCTTCTCTTGCTACATGGTATCTGCCGGGGCTCCAACGACAAGAAGGACGCTTTCCGGGGCCTCACGGCCCCGGCTATCCTCTGCCGTCCCTTCGGGACTCCATAGCCTGATCGTGATCGCAAACGCCGCGACCATGAACCCATCTGCACCGCCTCGGCTCATTGCCCCGTTGCGTCCACAATCGCGCCGAACAGGGGTGACGGGTCCGGTTCAAACTCCAGCGTGTGGCTGCCGTCGAGTGTTTTCACGACGGCCCGGCCGGCAGTGAGGCGATCGACCACCTGCCGAGTCGCATCATTATTGATGATGCGGTCGTGGGCGGCGAGGATCAGCGTCGTGGGAACAGAAATCGCCGGCCCGCCGCTTTGAGCCAAGCCGCCATTTCGCATGCAACACGTTGCAGGCCTTGCGTCTACGGCAAGCATGCGGTCCAGTTCGCGGCTGGCGTAGAGGAAGCGGGCCGTCGCGCGGTGAAGGCGGACGGGGTCGCGGCGAAGGTAGTCCCGCATGGCAGGGTTGTCGGTGAAAAGCTCCACGTCGCTGAGCGGGACGTCAAACCGCTTTCGCGGCCAAAGCAATAGCGACAGACCAATGGCGGCCTTCGTAGCCCACGGCACGTCCACTTGCGGCACGATGCCGGGGGCGACCAGTGTCAGCGAGGCCAGCTCGATTGTGCGCCGCGGCCAGAGGGTATAGCAGGCGGCGAGCTTTCCACCCCAACTGACGCCCAGCAGGGCCACGCCGCCGCTGGCGCCGCTTTGGGCGAGGGCAAACTTGCAGGCGACTTCGAGGTCCTCGAGCAGTTGCTCGGCGGAGGCCGCGTGGCCGCGATCGCGTCTGCGGCTGTGCCCGCTGCCGCGCCGCACGAAGGCAAAGACGGGGTGACCGGCGGCGGCCAGGGCGGCACACGACGCGCAGAACCAGCCGGGGTGTGATTGAATGCCGTGCAGGTAAACCACTGGCACTCGCGCGACCGCCGAGGTCGCGGGCCTGTAAAAATAAACGCCGGTCCCATAGCCATCGCCCAGTTCAAACGGCTTGCACTCGGGCATCTGGCCAACTGGCAACGGACGCGCCAGAGACAGGGGATTGTCTTCAAACACCAAACAGCCCGGCCTCTGCTCCGATGTCTTGGCCATGCTTCTAGCCCTCCCTGTCATGCTCGAAGGGTTTGGGCGCCAGCAGCACCGGCCGGCGCTGGCCAACGTTGACCAGCAATCCCAGTGCTGCACAGTTGACCACCAGCGACGATCCGCCGTAGCTCACCAGCGGCAGCGTCATGCCCGTCACAGGGGCCAGGCCCATCGTCATGCCGACGTTGATGACCAACTGCGAGAACAGCAGCGCCACCACCCCCACCGCCAGCAGCCGCCCGAACGGATCATTGGTAATGACCGCGATCTCCATCCCCAGCACGAAAATCACGCCGTAGATGGCCAGCATTCCCAGGCATCCCAGGAAGCCCCACTGCCCGGCGATGATCGAAAAGATAAAATCGGTGTGGTCTTCCGGCAGCATCTGGAAGTAAACCTCGCCGTCGTTCCAGTCGCCCGTGCCCATCAGCCGCCCAGCCCCGATAATCATCTTGGACTGGCCCAGTTGCCGCCCCTGGTCGGTGGACTTGGTCTTCTCCTGGTTGAGCCAGACCTCCACCCGCGTCACCTGGTATCCGTTCATCACTGCCAGGGGCGCCGCCAGCACCGCGTACCGCGCCGGACCGATCGTGACCACGCCATAGGCCAGCGGCGGGCGCGCGGCGCCTTCGGGCAGTTTCTTGACCACCGGCAGCAGCACCAGCGCGGTAGCCACCGCGACGATGCCCAGCAGGTGCCGCAGCTTGGCCCCGGCCATGAAAAGCATGAAATACAGCGTCGGCAGGAACAGCAGGCTGGTGCCCAGGTCCGGCTCGATCAGCACCAGCCCCATCGGCACGACAGTCAGGACAAAGGGCACAACCAGGCCGCCCAGTCGCCGGTAGTTGTCACGGTAGCGCAGGTACCAGGCCAGCATGAGAATGAAGGCCAGCTTGGCCACCTCGGAAGGCTGGGCGTCGATGGGGCCCAGCGGAATCCACCGGCGCGAGCCCTTGCTGCCCTCGGTGAACAGCACCCCCACCAGCACGATCAGCGTCACGCCGAAGAAGAAGTATGCCAGACGCCCCAGGCGGTGATACGGCACGACGGTGGCCACGACGAAGGCCGCCAGCGCGATCAAGGCTGAGACCATCTGCTTGCTGGCAAAGCCGGTGATGGACGGGTCGGACTGCTCCGAGACGCGGATGGCCACAATGCCCCAAGTCATCAGCGCGATCATCGCCAGGATGATCGGCCAACTGGTGTATCGCAGATAGGTTTTGAGTGTATCTTTCATTGGGCCGGATTACCGGATACCGGCAGACCGGAATACCGAAACATCACTGTGTCTGCCTCTTGCCTTTGCCTTTTCCCTTTTGCCCATTCCCTATTCCCTATTCCCTGGTCCCTGGTCCTTCGCCGTAACATAGCCTCGCTGGATGCACGCTCGGATCGCTTCCCTGGCGGCTGGGCCGGCATAGGTGGCCCCGTGCCCTTCGACGTACTCGATGACCACCGCGATGGCGATCTGGGGGTTGTCCGCCGGGGCAAAGCCGGAAAACCAGGCCATGTTGCCGGTGCGGTCGACACCATCGTTATTCTTCAGGGCCTGGATGTCGGCCGTGCCGGTCTTGCCGCAGACCTCCACCCCCAGCGGGTCAAAGTCGCCGTGAAAAACCTTGTAGGCCGTGCCGCCGCTTTCGTTGCACACTTCCCACATGCCGCGTTTGACCGCGGCGACCTGGGCCTCCGTCAGCGGCAGGCGCTGGCTGACCTGGGCGTGCCCCGCACCCTCCAGCATGAGGATCGGACTGCGGAACTCCCCGCCGCGCGCGATGGTGGCCATGGCATTGGCCACGTGGAGCGGGGTGATCTGCAACTTGCCCTGGCCGATGCCCATCAGGCGGCAGGCGCCGTCGTCGGGCTTGTCGGGATACCTGCCGGCCCGCTCTTCGGGCAGGCCGGTGCCGGGCGGCGAGTTGAAGCCGAACATCTCGAACCACGCCGGCATGCGCCCAGCCCCCAGCAGCTCGCCCAGGTGATAGAAGAACACGTTGCAGCTATTCTTCAGGGCGCCGGTGACATTCAGGGGTCCGTGGCCGGGCATGCCGCTGGCCACCGTCCAGCATCGCCACGCATTGGTCACATTGGAAAACAGGTAGCCGGTGCAGTCGCGCGTGTAATCGGTCGTGATGACGCCCGAGCCCAGGCCCGCCAGCGCAACCACCGGCTTGGCCGTCGAGCCGGGCGGGTAGAGCTGGCTGACCGCGCGGTGACGCAGCGGGAAATAAGTCTCGTCCTTAACCAGTTGTGCGTACTCCTGGCGGAAGTTATTCAGATCGTAGGTGGGCACCGAGACCATCGCCAGCACCTCGCCGCGCGGCACCGACAGCACGACGATCGACCCGGTCACGCCGGGCGGGAAAAGCTGTGTCAGGTCGTCCTGGAGCATAATGTCCAGCGTCAGGTGTACATCCTGCCCCTGCACAGCCGGGATTTCTTCGAACGTCGCTCCCGTCAGGCGATGGCGCTTGAGCATGCCCCGCCGGCCGCGCAGGCCCAGGTGCGTGTCGATCTCGGCCAGGCTGGCGTCATTCAGCCACGGCGCCTGCTCATTGCCGTCCAGGCGGCGCAACGGCAGGCCCTCGCACAGCCGCTCCACGCCGGCCTTGCCGATGGTATCCTCGGGACCGTAATTGATCATCTCGCACGTCAGCTCGTCGGCCTGGTCGAGGCGGAGATTGTAGGCGTTGGGTTCCTTGTCGCTGACCTTGCCGGTATAGCCGATGATGTGGCAGGCCAGGTTGCGATAGGGGTAGCGTCTCTTGAAGCTGGGGCGGACGTCCAGGCCCACCAGGTCGTACATTTGCGACTTGACAGCCACCGCCGCGGCGTCATCCAGGCCCGAGACAATCACGTGCCGCTGGGTCTGCTCGATCGGACTGCGTCGCCCGAGCGGGCCGCGCAGGGCCTCCACGCGGTTGTAGATGCGGCGGCAGACCTCGTCGAGGTCGGCGCCGGCGTAGTCCTGGAGCAGTTTGCGGGTGTTGCGTTCGCGGCGGCTGTATATCTCGCTGGCCTGGGTCAGGGCCAAGTCCATGCTGGCCGGATCGCCGGCGGGGCGAAGCGAGCGCCTGATGGCGTTGATCTGCCTCCGCCGCCAGCTCCGGGCCTGCGCGGCGAAGGGATGGTTGGGATCAGCCGATGGATTGTTGGGGTCCCCGTTGACCCACAGGAACAACTGGCGATAGTCCAGGCAGAGGTCGAAGCACGGCTCGTCGCAGGCCAGGATCGCGCCGTGGCGGTCCATGATGTGCCCCCGGCCGGCCGGCAGCATGTCGTCGCGCTGAAGCTTCTGCGTGATCTCGGCGCGATAGTCCGCGCCCAGCACCAGTTGCAGATACCACAGCCGGGCGATCACCACAAGGAACACCACGCCGATGATGGCCAGGAAAATCTTTATCCGCTGGTTGTACATTCTCTCGCCAGAATACCGGAGGACCGGACTGCCGGAATACCGAATTCCTGAAGAACGATTCCTCTGCCGCCGACCCCAGGTCCGCTAGCGGCCCAGGCGACGGAGGAATTCCGCCTCGTCAATGATCTCCACGCCCAAGCCCCTGGCCTTGTCGGCCTTGGAGCCGGGTGAGTCGCCCACCACCACAAAGTCGGTGCTCCGGGAGACGCTGGAGGTCACGCGCCCGCCGGCGGACTTGATGGCCTCTTCCGCCTCGCTGCGCGACAGCCCCGCCAGCGTGCCGGTGACTGTTACGGACATGCCTTGTAATGCCGAACTTTGACGAACTTCGTTAGGGGCGATAAGCCTGCTTAGGGCATCAAAACAAGAATCTAATTTGCGCAACATCTGACGGGGCTTGTTTGGATGCTCACTACTGATCCTGCTGAACATCCCCTGATAGGCTTGCTCAAGTAGGTTCTTCACTTTGCGTCGTGAAAGGTTCAGCTTTGCTCTTGACGAATCGAGAGACGCAACTTCCTCGTTCGTAATCTCCAAGTCTGCAAGTGAAGCCGTAAGAGATTGCCAGAACTGACAGATTGGATTAGTTTCCGTCGAAGAGATGCCAGCCGTCAAAACCTCAACTCGTGGCTTCTGACACAAGCCCGCTGCCGGAAATCCTGCATCGCCGCGTTTAAGAACATCGAACCCGAAGCTGTCAACAAACTTATACGGATATAGGCTTCCCAATTCCTCAAACGTAGCGATACCCATTCGCCGCATTGCCTGTCCGCAAACACCGAGAATGCCGGCGGCCGCGTGAACGTCGTTTCGAGTTGCGTGGTGCGCCTCGTTGGGAATCCCGTGAGCTGCGCACGCGACATCCAAGCTGCATTTCGCGCCAATCCCGAGCATCGGCCGAAGATACATAATGCACAGATGCGGCGGAATTCGCCTCACCCCTGCGAGTTCTAACTCTTGGTTCAAAAATGCGATATCAAAATACACGTTGTACGATGCAACGACCGCATCAGAAATTGCATCAACGAATACTGGGCTGATCTCACGAAATGTTGGGGCGTGAGCAACATCTGCGTCAGTGACGCCGTGTATTTCGGTCGCCGCTACCGGACGCTCTGGATTAACGAGGGTATCAAGCACCAGTTGTGGTTGTTCTCGCGGGTTTAATCGTAGCACCGAAACCTCAACAACTCGATCTCGCCCCGGTGACAAGCCTGTTGTTTCGAAGTCGATAATTGCCACCGGCGTGTCTGCAACATTCCAATCGAGCACTCCGCGCGATTTCATCAAGTCCCCTTTTCAGAAAAGAGATTCATCTGACCATTTGTCTTCTTCTTTTTTATTGTCTGATTCCTTCCTATTCTTCGCAAGAACTCCTGCTCGGAAATCATCTCAATGCCAAGCAATCTTGCATTGCCAGCCTTTGAACCTGGCTCTTCGCCAACAACAACAAATGCCGTGTTCTTCGAGACTGATGCCCCGACCGTCCCCCCCGCTTCCCGAATAGCCTCTTCGACCTCACTGCGAGACAATGTCTCAAGGTGACCTGTGACAACCACAGTCTTCCCAGCAAGGCTTGCACTCCGGCGACCTTTACGCTTGACCGTCATCATATTGACGCCGGCCTTACGAAGCCGCTTCAAAGCCTCTTGCCCTGGTGTGCTCCTGAAGAAGTCCATCAGGCTCTTCGCGATTACGCTCTCTCCATGTCCGAGCCTTGCCATATTGATTTCATGTGGAGTAGCGGCAAGAACCTTTCCTATGTCCTTAAAATAACTGGAAATCCGTTGGATGTCGGCACGATCGAGCCCTCGCACTCTGAGCGACTTCAGGAATTCGCCGATCGATTCGTGCGTGCGCGATGCCGCTTCGTCAGCGTGGAGAGCCTCATGGAGGCGATTCGCCACGACAGTGGGCTTCGTCAACGCTCGTTTGATTTGGTCTGCCGAGGCATGTTGTAGTTCCTCCATCGAATTGAAGGATATGGCCAGTAATTCTGCAACTGACTTCCCGACATGAGGAATTCCGATGGCAGCTAACAATCTGGTAAGCCCGCGACCTTTGCTCTGTTGAACTCCCCTGAGAATATTTGAGGCCGTCCCCTCGCCTACATGGTGGATGACATCTTTCCCTTTCTTACTAATGTAACGGCGTAATTCGAGTTTCGCGACTTCCTCCTGCTTGAGTTTGTAGAGATCTGCAAAGTGTTTTACGAGTCCATTTGTAACAAGCAGGTCGATCAAGCTCTCGCCCAGGCCATCGATATCCATCTGGTCGCGTCCGGCAAAGTACTGCAACCGCTCGCGGAGCTGGGCCGGACACTCGGGATTGACGCACCGCAGGTACACCCCGCCCTCGTCGCGGGCGGTCGCGCCGGCGCAGGCGGGACATTTCGACGGCGGCTGGACCTTCTGCACGCCGTGCGGCCGTTTGTCGTAGAACACCTGCACGACCTGCGGGATGATCTCGCCGGCCTTCTCCACCAGGATCGTGTCGCCCTCGCGCACGTCCAGCCGCTCGACCTGGTCGAAGTTGTGCAGCGAGGCATTGGAGACGGTCGTGCCGGCCAGTTGCACCGGGTCGAAGTGGGCCGTCGGCGTGATGGTGCCCAGGCGGCCGACCTGGAAGTCCACCTTGTTCAGCCGCGTGGCCGCCTGCTCGGCCTCGTACTTGTAGGCGATGCACCATCGCGGGTACCTGCTGGTGGCGCCCAACTCCTCGCGCAGGTCCAGTTCGTCGACCTTGACCACCATGCCGTCGGTGGCGAAATCCACGTCATGACGCCTGCTCGCCCAGTCGTCGATGGCGGCCAGAACCTCGTCGATGCCCTCGCACATCCTGGCCTGCGGCGCGCTGGGGATGCCCCACTGGTTGAGCAACTTCATCAAGTCGCTCGCCCGCGGCGCGGGCGGATTGGGCCACTGGCCAAAGCCGTGGGCATAAAAGGCCAGGCCGCGCGGCTGGACTTCGCGCGGGTCGAGTTGCTTGAGCGTGCCGGCGGCGCCATTACGCGGGTTGGCGAAGGTCGGCAGGCCCTTCTCGGCCCGGGCGGCGTTGAAGGCGGCAAAGGCCTTCCGCGGCCAGTACACCTCGCCGCGCACCTCCAGCACCCCCGGAACGCCGCTGCCGCCCAGCGACAGCGGGACCGAGCGGATCGTGCGGGCATTGGCGGTGATATCGTCGCCCACGCGCCCGTCGCCGCGCGTGGCGGCCTGGGCAAGCTGCCCGTTCTCGTAGCGGAGCGAAACGGCCACCCCGTCGATCTTGGGATCGACCATGTAGTGGAACTTCCGTTGGCCCAGGGCCTTGACCACGCGATCGTGGAACTGGCGGACCTCGTCGGCGTTGTAGGTGTTGTCGATGCTGAGCATCGGCG
Source organism: Phycisphaerae bacterium (assembly GCA_041661865.1). Lineage (GTDB taxonomy): Bacteria > Planctomycetota > Phycisphaerae > SM23-33 > SM23-33 > JBAZTO01. Next base: position 8,024 of record JBAZTO010000061.1, read on the forward strand.
CGGCGTGGACGATCTGGGCGAACCCCTCTATGGGCTGGCCCGCCACGCGCTGGGTGGGCGAGTCGGGGCTGACCAGCTCGGGGTGCCGGCGCTCCAGTTCGCCCAGCTCAGCCAACAGGGCGTCGTACTGGCGGTCGGTGATCTCCGGCTCGGCCTGGACATAATAAAGATAGTCGTGGCGGCGGATCTGCTCGCGAAGTTCCCGGACACGGTCTGCGATACTCGTTGTCATGGCGCTCATGCTCTCGCTTAAAGTTTGACAACTGCCAGTCCCTCAAATAGCATACTCAATGTCGTTTTGCGAACAATGCTGTAAAAGCTATTCGAGGGTTCTGCCATGGCTGATGAACAAGCAAGCAAGACCGTTCTGCTGGTGGATGACGACCGCGACATCCTGACGGCGATGAAGACCGCTCTGGGCGACCTGAAGGTCAACATCCTGACGGCCCCCGACGGCAACGAGGCCATCCGCCAGGCTGAAGAGGGCAAGCCCGACTTGGTCGTGCTGGACATGATGCTGCCCAAGCGCAGCGGCTTCCTGGTCATGGAGAAACTCAAGCGCGGCAAGAAGCGGACCGACCTTCCGCGGATCATCATGATCACGGGCAACCAGGGCAGCCGGCACAAGAGCTACGCCGAAAGCCTCGGCGTGGATCTTTACCTCAACAAGCCCTTCCGGATGGAGAAACTCATCGAATCGGTCAAGAAACTGCTGGGCTGAGCCGGCGGCGCTTTTGGCAGTTGGCGCAAAAAATTAGCTTGCCAGCCTCCGGGCCTGCGGCTACAGTGATAGCGTAAAATTCAGAATAAGGTAAGAGTTAAGGGACCACGCTGGCCTACGAAAGGGCAGCCACAGAGCGGTGAACAGGTAAGTGGAAGTTATGACAATTGCTGGCGAAGTGAAAACGAAGATCGTGGAAGAGAACCGGCGGCACGAAGGTGACACCGGCTCGGCCGAGGTTCAGATTGCCCTGTTGACCGCACGGGTCAACCATCTGACCGGGCATCTCAAAGGCCACATGAAGGACCACGCTTCCCGCCGGGGATTGTTGATGATGGTCGGCAAGCGAAACAGCCTGCTGAAATACCTGTTCAACACCGCGCCTGAACGCTATCGGTCGATCATCAAGAAGCTGGGCCTGCGCAAGTAGTCGTCTCCGGGCCGGGCTCATCACGATCTTCCTGCCGAGAACGTATCTCCCTGACCTCAGGCCGTGGGGAATTCCTTACGGCCCCGCGATGGGTTGCAGGGCCACCTCTCCATGTCCAGCCACAGGACGATTGCGTATTCATTGTTGCCTGGCGACAGACAAGAGTTTTTTCCTCCTCAGCGGAACGTGCGGCCCGCCCCGGCCGGCCCCCGCCGCTGCAAGTGAAGGAAAACACTTTGGATCATAGTGGACAAGAGCGACGGATGTCGCAGAGTTAGGCTGCTGGTGCAGCCGGAAGGAAAGAAAGCAAACATGGCAGTTATCAAAGTCGAGAAAGAAATCGCGGGTCGCAAGCTGATCCTGGAAACCGGAAGAGTGGCCAAGCAGGCCCACGGCGCCGTCACCGTGCAGTACGGCGATACCGTCGTGCTGTGCACCGTGCTCAGCGCCCCCTCCTCGCGGGACCTGGACTTCTTCCCGCTGTACGTGGATTATCGCGAGAACCAGTACGCCGCGGGCAAGTTCCCCGGCGGCTTCTTCAAGCGCGAGGGCAGGCCCTCCACCAAGGAAATCCTCACGATGCGGCTGATCGACCGGCCCATCCGTCCATTGTTCCCCGAGGACTTCATGGACGAAGTGCAGATCCAGTGCATGGTTCTCTCCAGCGACGGCGAGAACGACCCGGACCTGCTGGCGGTCATCGGGGCCTCGGCCTCGCTGGCCCTGTGCCCGGCCCCCTTCGACGGCCCCGTCGGCGGCGGGCGCGTCGGCTACGTCGATGGCAAGTTCGTCGTCAACCCCACCATCGCGCAGCTTGAGGAAAGCCAGATGGAGCTGCTGGTCTGCGGCACCAGCGAAGCGGTCAACATGATCGAGATGGGCTCGCGGGAAGTCAGCGAAGCCATCGCGGCTGAGGGCATCGCCCTGGCCTTCGGCGCCTGCCGCGAAAGCATCGCCCTCATCAATGAACTGACGGCCAAGGTGGGCGTCAAGAAGACCTACACCCCCACCGTGCTGCCCGAAGAACTGCTTAATCTGGTCATGGCCGAATGCGGTGACCGCATGCGCAAGGCCAAGCAGATTGTCGCCAAGGTGGAACGCAACGAAGCCATGTCTGCCATCAAGGACGAGTTCACGGCCAAGCTGCTGCCCGAAGGGGTCGAAGAGCCCAAGTACACCAAGGGCCAGGTTTCCGAGGCCCTTTACAAGACCGAGGCCAAGATCCAGCGCGAGCTGATCCTGTCGGGCCGCCGTCCCGACGGACGCGCGATCGACCAGGTTCGTCCGCTGGGAATCGAAGTGGGCGTCCTGCCGCGCACGCACGGATCGGCGCTGTTTGCCCGCGGCGAGACCCAGGCCCTGGTCACCACGACCCTGGGCACCCCGCGCGACGAGCAGATCATTGACGGACTTCAGGAAGAGTACAAGAAGAAGTTCATGCTGCACTACAACTTCCCGCCCTTCAGCGTGGGCGAGATTCGCCCCATTCGCGGCCCGGGCCGGCGCGAGATCGGACACGGCGCCCTGGCTGAGAAGAGCCTCGAAGCCGTCCTGCCAGGCAAGGACACCTTCCCCTACACCGTCCGCGTGGTGGCTGACATCATGGAATCCAACGGTTCGACCTCCATGGCGACCGTCTGCGGCGGCACCCTGGCCCTGATGGACGCCGGCGTGCCCATCAGGAAGCCGGTGGCCGGCATCAGCATCGGCATGGTCAGCGACGCCAATAAGCACATCCTGCTGACCGACATCATCGGCGAGGAAGATTTTCACGGCGACATGGACTTCAAGGTCGCCGGCACCGACAGCGGCATCACCGGCATCCAGTTGGACATGAAGGCCCGCGGCATCCCGCAGGACCGCATCGTGGCCACGCTGGAAATGGCCAGGATCGCCCGCCTTCATATCCTGGCCGAGATGGCCAAGGTTCTGCCCGCCCCGCGCGCCGAGATCAACCGCTTCGCCCCGCGGATGTTCACCATCAAGATCAACCCCGAGAAGATCGGCAAGCTCATCGGTCCCGGCGGCAAGACGATTAACCGCATCCAGGACGAGACGGGCGCCAGCATCGACATCGAGGAAGACGGCACCGTGTACGTCGCCTGCGTGGACGCCAAGGGCGCCGAGGAGGCCAAGAGGCAGGTTGAGGGCTTGACGGCCGAGGTCGAGGTCGGCAGAATATACACAGGCAAGGTTGTCTCGATACGTGATTTCGGGGCGTTCATCGAGATCCTGCCCGGCCAGGACGGACTGTGCCACGTCAGCGAGTTGGACGAGAAGTTCGTCAAGTCCGTCAATGATGTCGTCCAGATGGGCGATACGCTGACGGTGAAGGTCATCTCCATCGATGACCAGGGCCGAGTGAAGCTTTCTCGCAAGGCCGCCATGCGTGAAGAGCAGGCCAAGAAGTAGGAACCCGGTCGTTAGGCCGCCCTCTCCCGGGCGGTTGGGTTATTGAGAGATCCTCCCGGAGCCGCGAGGCTTCGGGAGGCCTTGTTTGACAACTGGATTAGCGTTTTATGGGGTTATTGGCCGCGTTGCCGCGGGCGATAACCGTGGGATTCCTTTACCTCCGCAGCTCGTTGAGTTTGGAGCGCGGTCGCCGTGGATGCAAGTTTGTGCGACTGGTAGTCCAAGCGGCAAATGTGTTGGGAGGTAGCCTATGCCTACCGGCAAGGTTAAGTGGTTCGACCCTAAAAAAGGGTACGGGTTCATTATCGGCACGGAAGGTCAGGACGTTTTTGTGCATTACACGTCCATCGCGGGCGACGGTTTCAGGGCGCTCAAGGATGGCGAGACGGTGGACTACGAACTGATCCAGGGCGACAAGGGCTTCCAGGCCCGCGGCGTTGCCCGGCTGGGTGGGACTGCCGAGAGCAACCCGCCGTCGAATTGAACCCTCCATGCCGACCTCCCGCCGGTGCAGCGCGGCAAGGGCGGGCAGGCTGGGCATGACACGACAAGAAGGATTTGTCGATGGGACAGGGATTGTGGCTGATCGCCGCCGCCTTGGGCGGCCTGCTCGCCGGTGTTGCCGTTACGCTTTGGGCGGGCCGGCGGCTGTGGACCAATGTCCGCAGGCTTTCGGCGCGGGCCAAGGGCGCCGAGCATCTGGTCGAGCTGGGACAACTGGCCGGCGGGCTGGCCCACGAGATCAAGAACCCCCTCTCCACCATCAACGTCAACCTCAAGCTTCTTTCCGAAGACCTCCAGCGATACAGCGATGAGGACCATCGCCGCTGGCTGCGCCGCCTCGACAGTGTCCAGGGCGAGACCGCCCGCCTGAGGGAAATCCTTGACGACTTCCTGCGATTCGCCGGCAAGTACGAGATTACCCTGACCGTGGTGGACCTGCGTCAGACCCTGGGCGAACTGGCGGATTTCTTCGGCCCGCAGGCCGAGACCGGCCACGTTATCATGCGGACCTCCCTGCCCGAGACGCCCGTCCGCTGCAACATCGACGAGAACCTCATCAAGCAGGCCCTGCTCAACCTGATGCTTAATGCCGTCCAGGCCATGAGCGAGGGCGGCGAACTGCTCATCAAGCTCACCCCCTCGCGCGGCCGGGCCATCATCGAGGTGATCGACACCGGGCCGGGGATCGCGCCCGACGATATTCCCAAGGTCTTCCAGGTGTACTACTCCACCAAGAAACGCGGCACCGGCCTGGGCCTGCCCACCACGCGCCGCATCATCCGCGAGCACGAGGGCACCATCCGTGTGGAATCGGAAGTGGGCAAGGGCACGCGGTTCATCATCGCCCTGCCCCTGGCCAAGGGCGGGGCGTAAGACAGACACCCTGCCTCGTGGTCGCACACGCCGCGACCACGGCACTCAGCACCTAGTGGGGTAACAGGACATGAATGACCTCGACGGCCTACCGTTACACGATGTTCCCGCGGAAATGCTGGGCTCTACGAAAAGACATCGCACGCTCAACATCAGTGTGTCTTCGGGTGGCCAAGTCTATCGTGTCGGTTGGATGCTACTCGGGAAAGATGCATCGCTCTATCTCCACCCGGCCGGCGCGAACCCCATTACTGAGGTTGGAACAGCTCTCCCCATCGGGGGCAAGTTAGTCTGGACCGAGCGATCCGATATGACGGGTATCGCTCTGCCATCCCGCTCCGGCACCCATATTTCCCTTCACCCCAGCGGCCAGGTTCACCTCAAAGGTGGCGATGGGCACAGGCTAACTGTTGCTGAGGTTAGGGGATGGTTTCCGGTCACGACAGAGTTTCTATTTGCCTATTGGTTCACCCCACCAGTGCGGTCTTTGCCGCCCGCTGAGGCTGGAGCTGCACAGGGTTTTCCTGTTGACGATTCAGCGAGCTCCCTCCGCCTGGAAGTCACCATTTGTCCGCCAAAGAAGACGCGGGGCAGAATAGGCATCCCCACCAAGCGTAATACGCTTTTCGTCGGCTACTCACCACATTACTGGGTCAGGCTCGATGGGTACATAGTACCTGCCTGCGATTCTTCCATCTTCTTCTTGGCGTCGCCCGTTTGAACGCCGATTTCCCGACAAACTCTGGTTCGTTAGGTTCGTGGGCTTACCCATGGGCAGAATGACAACGCAGAAGGATGTTGCCGAAGGCATCGCTTAGCTGTGCTGTGTGCCGAAGACCAAACCGTCCATCTAACAATCCACCCGTTCGCGCACTCGGCGCGGTTCAAAATCGCTCATGGTCCCGGTACAGACGGGTCTGTCAACTGGGCGAAGGCTGTTTACGAGAGAGTCAGAGAGTTCGTGGCGTTGCTTGTGGTGGGCGAGAGAAAACGCGTAAGTTCATTTATTCGACTGGTTGAAAGAAGTTCCTGGTTTCAGGGCTTCTGAAAGAGGTACATAGCCCAGCCCAGGCAGTTGCGGCCCCAGCGGAGATAGGCGTCGCGACTCCTGCGGGTGCTGCGAAGCAGAGCCTCCACGTCGGGATCGTCTGGATGGTCAACTGCATATCGCTCCGCAGCCTGCCATTGGAGCCCCTCGTAGCAGTCCCAATCGTCAGGGTTGGCTACCAGAGTATAGAGGAGAGTAAGGCCAACTTCCTCGCCAATGGTCACGTTCCCGGCATGGGAACCGCACAGGTTGGGATCAGCGCCCGTGAGCTTCAGGTATTCCGGGTCGGGGTCGGTCATCCAGAACGGCTCGCCCACCAGCACCAGGCCGCCGGGCCGGGTCATCTTCGCCAGGGCCTCCAGCGTGCCCCTGTGATTCTGGTACACCCAGGAGGCACCGATGCAGGAAGCCAGGTCCAGACTCTCCGGCGTATTCGGTTCGTACTTGCCGCCGTCCGTGTGGAGCAACTCGATGCGGTCGGCCAGGCCCCGGGTTTCCACGTTCTTGCGGGCCGCCTTGATGGTGTAGGGTGAAAGGTCGATGCCCGTGGCCTTCACGCCGTACGCCTCGGCTACGAGACAGAGAAACTCTGCTTTGCCGCAGGCCACATCCAAGACACGACCGCCCTCCGGCAACCGCAGAAGACCCACGAACTCCCGGGTCTTCGCCAGGCTCAAGGGGTCCATGACCGTGTGGTCAGTGTGGGTGATGCCGTAGTACTTCCACATGTCCATGCCCAGGTCCATGGTCGGGCCCTTTCTTTCCGTTCCGACTGATCTACCGTCGGTTGTTCCTCCATCACCTATTGGCGACTTGCTCCCAGCCGACGCATCATACTGATGCTTCCAGCCAGGATCAAGGCGCGAGGTGCGGCGAGCGCCTTGATCTTGCTCGCCCGTCGGCGTAGGATGCCCCCAACATGGCCGGAGGCACCAGATGAACCAGAGCGATTCAACATTGGGCGTGGCAGTGGTCGGATGCGGCACCGTGGGCGGGGCCGTCGCGACGGCCTTGACGCGCGACCAGGCGATTCTGCGCGGGCGCATCGGGCCAACGCTCCAACTCCGGCACATCGTGGATGTCAACTTCGACCACGCCAGGTCGCTGGGCCTGGACCGCGCGCTGTTCCGCGATAACCTCGATGCCGCCCTGGCCGACAAGCAGGTCGGCGTGGTCGTCGAACTGATCGGCGGGACGAAGATCGCCAAGACGACCATCGAGAAGGCGCTGTCGTCGGGGCGCAGCGTCGTGACGGCCAACAAGGCCCTGCTCGCCCAGCACGGCAACGAACTGTACGCCCTGGCCCGAAAGAACAACGTCTGCCTGGCCTTCGAGGCCAGTTGCGCCGGCGGCATCCCGATCATCCGGGCCCTGACCGACGGCCTGATCGCCAACCGCATCGACGCGCTCTACGGCATCGTCAACGGCACGTGCAATTACATCCTGACGGCCATGACGCAAAAGGGCGCCAGTTACGCCGACGTCCTCAAGGAGGCCCAGAAGATGGGCCTGGCCGAGGCCGACCCGACCCTCGACGTGGCGGGCATCGACTCGGCCCACAAGCTGGCGATCCTGGCGTCGCTGGCCTTCGCGGCCAAGGTCGACTTCGGCGCCATTCCCGTCTCGGGCATCGACTCCCTGGACCTCTGCGACGTGGCCTACGGGCAGGAACTGGGCTACGTGGTCAAGCTGCTGGCCATCGCCCAGCGGCAGGATGAGGGCATCAGCCTTCGCGTGCGCCCGGCGTTTATTTCCAAGGGCCACCCGCTGGCGTGGGTTTCGGGCCCCTTCAACGCCGTCAGCGTCTACGGCCACGCGACGGGGCACACGATGTACTACGGACGCGGCGCCGGCGGCATGCCGACCGCCTCGGCCGTCGTGGCCGACCTGGCCGCGGTGGCCACGGGCACGGCGAAACTGGCCTTCGATCAGCTCCGCCTCTGGCCCGACCGCTGCGAGGCGGCCAGGCAATTGCCCATCGAGGCCGTGCGGAGCCGCTACTATCTTCGCGTGATGGCCGAGGACTGCCCCGGCGTGCTGGCCCAGGTGGCGGCCCTGCTGGGCAAGCAGGAAATCGGCATCAGCTCCGTGCTTCAGCATGAGGCGCCAACCGGCAGCGATTGTGCCTCCGGCGTGCCGGTGGTCATCACCACGTATCGCGCGCGGGAAGGCGACGTGCGGAAGGCCCTGGCCGAAGTGGACGCCCTGCCGGCGGTAAAGAGCAAGAGCGTTTGCATCGGGATTGTCGATGAACATCCTGAAGAGTTTTGAATAAGAGATCACAAAGGCCTCGAAGGTCACAAAGAGCACAAAGAAACAAGCGACACAGAGCCGCAGAGAAACAGAGAGAAGAGGCTGTTGATGCTGAGAGTCTTCTGCCCTGCCGCTTTGTGACCGCCGGTTCGTGGTAAAGGGTTTGCCTCTATGAAATACGCGATCATCATCCCGGACGGCGCCGCGGACGTGGCCATTGGCGAACTGGGCGGCAAGACGCCCCTCGAGGCGGCCCACAAGCCCAACATGGACTGGATCTCCGCCAACGGCCGATGCGGCACGGTGAGCAACATTCCCAAGGGCATGCCCGCCGGCTCGGACGTGGCCATCCTCTCGGTCGTCGGCTACGACCCGCGCGACTGCTACACCGGCCGGGCCCCGCTGGAGGCCGCCGCCCAGGGCCTGAAGATCGGCCCCGACGAGTGGGTCTTCCGCTGCAACCTCGTCACGATCATCGAAGGGATCATGGAGGACTACTCCGCCGGGCACATCTCCACCGAGGAGGCCTCGACGCTCATCGACGAACTCAACCGCGTGCTCTCGGGCCCGACGGTCAAGTTCTACCGCGGCGTCAGCTACCGCCACCTGATGACCTTCCAGGGCGACTGCTCGGTCAAGACCGTCCCACCGCACGACATCCTCGGCCAGGTCGCCGCCGGCTACCTGCCCACCGGCAAGGGCGCCGACCTGCTCCTGACGCTCACCGAGCGCAGCCGCGCCGTCCTGGCCCGCCACGAGGTCAACCTCGTCCGCCGCGACCTGGGCGAAAACCCCGCCACCAGCATCTGGCTGTGGGGCCAGGGCAAGATGCCTCAGATGAAGAGCTTCACCGAGCGTTACGGCGTCCGCGCCGCCGCCATCACGGCCGTGGACCTCATCCGCGGCCTGAGCAAGCTCATCGGCTGGGACGTCATTGAAGTGCCCGGCGCGACGGGCTATCTCGACACCAACTACGCCGGCAAGGGCACCGCCGCGGTGGCTGCCCTGGACACCCACGACCTGGTCTTCGTGCACGTCGAGGCCCCCGACGAGGCCGGGCACAACGCCAACGTCGCCGGCAAGGTCTCCGCCATCGAGCAGATCGACCTGCACGTCGTCGGCCCGGTCCTCAAGCGCCTCCAGCGCGAGGGCGAAGAATGGCGGATTCTGGTCCTGCCCGACCACCCCACCCCCTGTAGCCTCCGCACGCACACGGCTGAGGCGGTCCCCTTCGCCATCGCCGGCAAGAGGATCGAGGGCGTGATCAACGAGCCCTTCAGCGAGGCCACCGCCGCCGCCAGCGACATGCACATCGCCCGCGGCTGCGAGATGATGGAATACTTCCTCACCGTGCGGTGAGTCGTCGGGAAACGCCCCCGCACAGAGATCGCCCAGGCCACGGAGAATCCCTATAGAAAAGACGACCCCGGTCCTGGACCAGGGTCGTCTTTCTCTCACAATTCTTTGATCTTTGTGGCCTTCGCGATGGCTGCTTCTTACTTCGCCAGGGCGACGTGCCTGGCGTTCTTGTGCTTCTTGTCGGCGGCCCGGAGTTGGGCGACGCTTTGGGTCTTCAGCCGCGCCGCGCCGTGACCCTTGTGGGTGCCCAGGCGCTTGCAGGAGGCCAGCCGCTTGGCGGCCTTGGGGATTTCCCGCTTGTACTGAGGCAGCCACTGGGCCTGGGCGACGAGCATTTCGTCGACCATCTGCCAGATTTCCTCGGGGTCGCACACCGCGCCGGTCAGCGGGTCGTGCAGGGCGGCCTGCTTGAGCAGCGTCACGTCGCCGGTCACTGCGGCCTGAACGCTCATGCGCTGCACGTTCACGCTGGCCGATAGCGTGGCGGCGCAGGCCAGCGGCAGGTCGCCCACGCGCGGAATGCTGACCCCGTTGCGATCCACGTAGCTGGGCACCTCGATGATGCAGTCGTCGGGCAGGTTCGAGATGCAGCCGTTATTGCGGACGTTGAAGTGCCCGCGATAGACGCGTCCCGTCTCCAACGCCTCGATGATGTAGCTGCCGTGCTCTTCGCTGCGGCTCTCGGGCGTGATGGGCTTGTCCTCGGCGTTGAGCCATTGGGGGAAGTCGGTCTTGAACCAATTCAACTGCTCGGTGCTGACGCGCAGGTAGCCGCCCGTCTCGCCCAGAATCCAGCTGCGCAGGTCGATCCACTTGCGGATTTCCCTGGGCCGCTTGCGATACCACGGCACGTACTCGCTGAGGTGGCCGTTGGACTCGGTGCTGTAGTAGCCGAACCGCTTGAGCACGTCGATGCGGACCTTCTCGGTCTCCCTGTACTCGGGGTCGGCCTGGAAGGCCTTCAGCAGTTGCTCGCTGGTGACCAGCTTGCCCTTGTAAAGGATGCGGATGTACCAGGTCTGGTGGTTGATGCCCGCACAGATGATGTCAACTTCATTCTTGTTCTTGGCGCCCAGCACGCGGGCGATCTGGTGGTGGCCGCCCTGCACGCCGTGGCACAGACCCAGCGTGTTGACCTTGCCGTACTCGATGGCCGCCCAGGTGTTCATCGCGTTGGGGTTGGCGTAATTGAGGAACAGGGCGTCGCTCTTGGCCACCTCGCGGATGTCCTTGCAGAAATCCAGGACACAGGCGATGTTCCGCTGGCCGTACATGATGCCGCCGATGCACAGCGTGTCGCCCACGCACTGGTCCACGCCGTACTTCAGCGGAATCTCGATATCACCCTTGAAGGCCTCCAGCCCGCCGATGCGGGTGGTGTTGATGACATAGTCGGCGCCTTCCACCGCGGCGCGACGGTTGAGTCCAGCCGTCAGGCGGGTCGGCAGCTTGTTGCTCTTGATGTCCTTCTGGCAGAGCTGGACGATCATGTCCAGGTTCTGCTTGCTGATATCCGTCATCGCGAAGTGCGCATCCTGCAATTCGGGCACGGCCACGATGTCGCGGAACAACTTGCGGGTGAAGCCGACACTGCCGGCCCCGATAATCGCCACCTTGATCGCCATTGACTTCTTCTCCTTCGTGTATGGATTGTGCAGTCTGTTAAAAACTCTCGAAGTGGTGCTTTTTACCGCAAACGACGCCGGCGGGCAAGATAATTGCCCTTGCGTCCGATGGGCCCTTGGCGTTCAATGTAGTTTCTGATGGGATGCCAACTCAAAATGACATAACTGGAGACTTGCGATGACCAATAAGAAACTGAAACTGGGGTTCATTCCCGCCAACCGCGGCTTCTTTTCCGACGTCTTGGCCGCCCAGATGCGCGGCGAGACGCTCAAGGTGCTCAAGGACCTGGGCGCTCAGGTCGTGGTCCCCTCCGCCAAGGAGACCAAGGTCGGCTGCGTTGAGTCGCTTGAAGAGGCGCTGATGGTCGGGCGAATGTTCCGCACCGAGGGCGTCGACGGCATCGTCGTCGGGGCCGTCAATTTCGGTGACGAGCGGGGCGTGGCCCTGGCCATCAAGGAAAGCGGCCTGAAGGTTCCCATCCTCATCTTCGGCTGCCAGGAAGAGGAAGTACTCACGCCCACCACCGCCCGGCGCGACAGTTTCTGCGGCCTGCTGAGCATCGGCGAGGCCCTGCGGCAACTGGGCCTGCCCTACTCGGTGCCCGAGGTGCCCATCTGCTTCCCCACCGACGAGTCCTTCCGCAACACGGCGGAGCGTTTCCTGGCCGTCTGCCGCGTGGTCAAGGGCGTCCGCAATGCCCGCTACGGCCAGGTCGGCGCCAGGCCCGAGGCCTTCTGGACCTGCCGCTACAACGAAAAGGCCATGCAGAAGCTGGGCACGACGATCGTCAGCCTGGACCTGTCGGAGGTCTTTGCGGCGGTGCAGGCCATGAAGACCGACGCCGCCGTCAAGAGAATCGTCAAGGAGATGCAGAGCGACTTCGATTGCTCGGCCGTCAACGAAGACATCCTGGGCAAGATCGCCCGTTTCGAGCTGGTGCTCAAGAAGTTCGTGGCCGACAACCAGCTCGACGGCCTGGGCATCCAGTGCTGGACGAGCATACAGGCCAACCTGGGCATCTGCTCGTGTACGACGATGAGCCGCTTCGACGACAAGGGCATTCCCGCCGCCTGCGAGGCCGACATGCCCGGCACGATGTCGATGCACGCGATGCAACTGGCCAGCGGCGGGCCCAGCTGCCTGGCCGACTGGAACAACCTCCACAACGACGACAACGAATTGGTCAACTGCTGGCATTGCGGCGTGTTCCCGGCCTCCTGGGCCAAGGGCAAGGCCCGGATGGGCTGCCAGGAAATCATCGCCGGCACCACCGGCCGCGAGAACGCCATGGGCGTGCTGGAGTTCGTCATGCAGGACGGCCCGGTCACGCTCTGCCGCGTCACGCAGGGCAACGAGGGCGAGTTCAAGGTGGCCCTGGCCGAGGGAACCGTCGAGGCCAACAAGGCCAAGACCTTCGGCTCCTACGGCTGGGTGCGGATCCCCGGCATGCAGAGGTTCTATAAGAACGTCCTGCTGCGGCACTTCCCCCACCACGTGGCGATGAACCGCTCCAGCGTCGGCAACGTGCTGTGGGAAGCCTTCGGCAATTACCTGAACTTCGGCGTCTACACGGCCCAGAACACCTGCGGCGCCTACTCGCCCGACCTGCCCTTCGAGGCGTAGTCGGCTCGACCATACCAACCCCGCGGGGATGGATACTGACAACTCGGTGTTCATCCCCGCTTGCTTTTGACGACTGAGGGTGTGCCAAAACTTTCTGGCACGTTGCAACATCTTGTTGCTGTTGTTGTTAGCCCGCAGGGCGTTTGATAATAGCCCCGGGCGGAGCGAAGTCCGGGTCGGTAGCACAGGCGTCTCGCCTGTGTCTTGGAGATCCACAGCCGAGACGGCTGTGGTACCCACAATCGGAGCCCCCTGTGGGCGATTGAGAAGCGGCCTGTGCCCATGACTTCAGTCGCCCGTAAAGGGCTCCAACGGTCGGCGTCTGCCCACCCCGCCCTTCGCTACGCTTCAGGCGGGGCTATTTTCAGACGCTCTTCGAGCTAAGAAACAGCATTGCCAGAAAGTTTGGGCACACCCGCTCTCACAGAGAACGGCAAGAAAACTTGATAGGCCCACGGGCCTTTTCTCACCCTGCAATTCTCCGTGGCCTTTGTGATCTTTGTACTCTCTGTGATATGCTGTTTTCTGTTGTTGATCAACGAACTGCTGTGCCGGGTTCCGTGGTCACAGCACAAGCGTTTGGACAACTGAACTTTTAGGCAACCGCGCATTCAAAGGGCCGAAGGCCCGTCGGATGGTAGCCGGGGGTGAAGCGCAGCGAACCCCCGGAACAGGACGCTCATGACTTCAAGCCCCGGCAGATACCATGTAGCAAGAGAAGCCAGTCTCGGCCAGGATGAGAGAACGTTCAGTTAGGTTCGTGCGAACTGTTCCTCATGACCTGA
>JBAZTO010000062.1:0-20808 GCA_041661865.1 Phycisphaerae bacterium
GGGCTAGTTTTTTTTCTACCAAGACTTTTGAATTGTCATCGGCACAATCAAGGACTCTTATAAGTCCTTTTACTACAAGCACTTAACATATATTATCGGACGTACCAAATTACCCAGCCTTGGCAGGAGGCTTACTTCTGCCCATCCCTGGCTCGCAGCCAATTTTCTAGGGCTGTTTCTGGGGCTAATGGAAAATCTGAGATGAGAAGTAACTTTATGTATTGACAAACAGGCAAGAGATAGCGTATACTGGACGCCTGAGATCGGTGCCTCTAGCTTAAAGGTACTTATCTCAGTCTGTGCAGGACCGGCCGCTTACCGGACCTGGCCGTAACAGTTCGATTGCAGGAGAGAGCTTTTAGCTTCTGATCGTGATTCGGAAGCGCTCTATTGCGAAACATCCGTGCTGATGCCCGCTTAGCATTGGCTTTGTCCGGTTGGGTCGCAAACACAGGAACAGGCTCGATGTGCCATGACGCGGTGCTCACTGAATGCACTTGACGTTCTGGCGGGCGAAAGCCCTTGAGGAGGAGAGTCAATGGTTACCTTGCGGCTCAACAAGGCATTGGTGGTGGTTCTGGGAGTAGTTTTGTGTGCGGGGCTGGTTTCTCAGGTGTCGGCCGGAGTTGTTCCCACGGCCGAACCGACGTATCGCGATCTTCGGACCGATACGGTGAGGGACTGGTACATCTTTAATGACAGCATGACTGACGGCATCCTGGATCCCGGTGACACAAGGATCGACCAGATGCAGAACTGGTGGACGCCGGTCTCCAGCGGGACTCAGGCGCAGTACGGGGATTGGCAGGGTCTGGACGGGAACCAGTACGACCGTATCTCGGCCCCCCACAGTTGGTCCACGTTCACCCTTCCCGCCGGCGATCCGAATAAGAACAACCCGGATTACAACACCTGGCTGCCTCGCGAACCTAACGCGATCCATTTCTACATGGGTTACAGCCAGTTCGACAACAACGAATGGCAGACCTATCAGTACGGCGAGAGCCAGACTGTTCGGGATGTCCAGACTGAGAACAGCAGCGGACGAAACGGCTGGGTTTTGGGCTGGGTGGTCAACGATTACATGAATGACCCCAACTCCAAGCAGCAGATACCGATTGGCACCGCTAAGATGAATGTCGTTGTCCACAACGGAAAACTGGATGCGAATATTGCCGGCTGGGGCGCCAATCACTCCGATCCGCAGGTGTCATCGAGCAACGACCTGGACCGAGTCCTGGGCCTGGACCTGGGGTGCGTTTACGACCCCAACACCAATCCCAACAGGCCTTGGCACCCGGCCAAGTGGGATTCCAACGCACTTGCGTACACTTGGGCGGCCAATGAGAAGAGAATGACCGCCAATGGGTTCGTGGGCCAGTCCTACGTGAACCAGTTGGCGGATTCACAGGAAGTGAAGGAACAGGTTCCCGTCTACGAAGGCCAGAAGGATCAGGACGGCAATGACTACATTTATGATGATTCCTTCAGCATTATCCACAACCTGGTCAACTCCACCGATGATGGCGGCGTCCTTGCCGGACTCTCCGGCTGGATCGACCCGAACTTCGAGCCCAATCAGTGGGGCGACCAGCAGGTCATCCGCATCCAGATCCCCAGGGAAACCCTGCTGGATGAGGGCAATATCAACAAGATCGTCTTCCATGATTTTGGCAGCCTGGGCGGCAGCAGCCAGATCGCTCCGCGGGACATCACCTTCTATGCCGATCCTAACGGTAACCTCTTCTGGATGAGTCCGACGGGCGCACGCGTGGACTTCCCCGATAACATCATTTACATCGCCGTGGCCCCTAACGTGCCCGAACCGATGACCCTGGGCCTGGTGGGCCTGGGCGGGATCGGATTGATCCTGCGGCGGCGTAACGGCAGAGCCGCTTAACAAATCGGTAACGAGAGTTTATGAAACAGCCCACCGGGCTTTGAGCGGGTCCGGTGGGCTGGCTTTTTGCGCCGATTTCGCCTCGGCAGGCCGAACCTTATGGCTTGACCCCTTCCAGGATCAGGGACTCCATCCTAAGGAAGTTCTCCGGGATTCTGGCCGTGTTCTCCAGGTTCCGCATCGCCGCATCATCGCTATTGCCAAGAGAACATCGCGTGATCCCTGTGAACCCCGCCCTTTCGACGGAATGCCGTAGAACCTTCTCGTCATAAATGAAGACGTGTCCCCAGTTCCGCACAAAGGTGTTGATGACAAAGGTGTCTTCGCTGAAGGGCGCGGCGGGGTTGAAACAATCCGTCGCCCATTTGAGGTACTCGCGATGTGACCGCGGTTTGTCGGCCCGATAGAGGTCGACCAGGAAAGACAAGTCGGGCGTCGATATCCTGATTCGGCCGCCGGGCTTCAGGACGCGGTAGCACTCCGCCAACATTCCAAGCCCCTGGTCGAACGTGATGTGTTCGATCATGTGCTCGCTGTAGACGTGCTCGAACGTCGCGTCGGCGAACGGAAACGGCCGCGTGGCGTCGAGGTGAAGCACTTGGTGCGACTGAGGATAGTAGGTTGAGTTGAGCCAGCCCGACAGCAGGTGATCTCCGCAGCCGATATGCAGCCTCCGTGCCTCGTGCGCGCGGAAGTAGCTGTCGATGGCCTTTCGGTCCGCCCCCGCCAAACGTCTCCGCAGCATCAGCATGTCCCGCCGCAATTGAGCGACGAATGCCTTGGCGCTATCCTCAATATGCAGCGCCCGCGCCAGGCTCCTGAGCGATCGTTGAGTCATGATTTGGCGCTCCTGTCACGCCCTCATGCCGCGCGCCCAGGCCTGCCCCCCCGCCAGGCCTAACTTGCCTGGCGGGCTAACCTGCGGCGGGCGGAGCGGTCGCGGACTTTGTCGGCCACCCTACTTGCCGCCCAGGCGGAGCTTGGTCGCCGTTTCGCCGCCATTGAGCAGGTACAGCAGCGGCAGCGGACGGTCGGTGCCTTCCATAAAAGCCGGCCTGGCCTGCCAGGGCGCCACCGACAGCACGTTGGACAGGTCCATCCAGTGCTGGAGTCGCGCCGGCTTGAGGTTCCAGACCATGTGGAAATGGTTGGCCGGGGCGTACTGCTTGTACTCGGCCATCGTGGCGTACTTGGGCACGACCCAGGTGTGCGGCCAGGTCGGCGTGGAGGTTTGCGCGACGGCCTGGGCCAGTTTCATCGGCAGTTCAGCCGTGCAGGCCTCGTCCCAGATCAGGCTGAACATGCCCGACAGTTCGCTGTAGGCCAGGCGGCTGGCGATGCCCTCGATGCCGCCGGGAGTGAAGAACGTCACGCTGTTGCCGCCGCCGGGGAAGTAGAACAGGTCGGCGCCCGGCATGGCGACATTGGCCATGATCTTCTTGACCGCGTCGCCGGGCTTGCCCGCCCAGTCCAGGCTGGCCGAGCCGCTGTTGTCGCCGTCGACCAGGCCGCGCTGGGCCCAGACGTCCTTGGGGCCGAACTTCACGCCCAGTTTCCTGGCCAGGGCCTGGATCTCCCACGGCTCCCAGACCTTGCGGAAGTCCATGAACAGCGGCGGATTTCCACCCGACAGCCAGGTGGTGAACAGCATGGTCAGCAGGCCCTGGACGTCGGCCTCGGTGGCGAAGGGTATCGCGCTCTTGGGGCCGTTGTGGTCGAAGGTGGAATTGAGCAGGGACTCCATCGCGTCGGCGATGGGCAGCGGGATGCCGCGGAGGTCGCTGCCCCACTCCAACTGGTTCATGAACCCCCCGCCGACGGCGTTCAGCTCCGCCATCAGGTCGCGGACGATCAGGTAGAGGGCCAGGCCCTTGTCGAAGCGTTCATTGTCGGCGGCCGTCTTGACGTCCAATCGCTTGCCGACCAGGCCATCGATCCAGCCCCGCAATGCCTTGAGTTCCTTGGCGTCATAGGAACCCTTGTTGAGCATGTCGGTCAGCAGCTTCATGTCCAGCCGCGTGATTTCCAGGCCGAAGGTCCGCCGCGTGGGGATTACGTGGCCCAGGGCGGTTTCCATGCCCATCGAATCGTGCCCGAAGACCACCACTCGCCGGCCCTTGAGTCCCGCGCGCGTCAAGGCCGCGTAGCACCAGTCGATCAGGGCCGAGGCGGTGGATTCGGTCATCTTGGGCGACATGCCGGTGTCGGGCCAGGTGCCCACGTTCAGGGCCACCAGGCGTCCGCTCTGGGCCAGTGCGCCGTTGACGGCGTGGGCGTAAACGACGCCGGGCTTGGGCCCGCTGTTTCCGCAGGTGATATTGACAGGCACATCGCCGGGCAGTTGGGCCAGCAGGCTCATCAGCGTCAGTTGCGGGAAGGCCCAGGTATCTGGAGCGCAGATAACCGCGTCCACGCCGGCCTCCCGGAATTGGCGGGCGACGATGTCGGCCTGCTTTTCCCCGTCGATCAGCACGGGCGTCCAGACCACTTCCACGTCCGATCCGTCGGGCATCTTGACGCCCTTGGCCACCACGTCGGCCACCATCTCCACGATATTGACGCAGCGTTTGCGCGAGTCCGCGTCGATGCGGGGATCGCTGGTGGCGCAAACGCCGAAGGTCACGACTTTAGACTGGGTCTTCTTGCTCGAGGGCAACGCTGTTGCTTTGGCCATGTTCTTTTTTTCCTTTTCCTTGAACCGTTGGGTGCGACTGAGCATCGCAACAATTGGCGGCGGATTCAATCATTTCCTGCCGCGAATTTTCTCGTAGGCCGCCCGCTTGTCGGCCCAGAGGGCCTTGTCCCGCGGCCGGTATTCAGTCAGTTTGAACGAGTCCCGCATCACCTGCTGGATCTCGGAGCGATCCTTCAATGCCCCGACGGCGACGGCCTGCACCAGGGCGTTGCCCAGGGCCGTGCATTGGTCCGCGCCGGCAAAGACGCTCACGCCGCAGGCGTCGGCGGTCAGTTGGCAGAGCAGCTTGTTGGCTGTGCCGCCGCCGACCATGTAGAGCCTCCCCATTCGCCGGCCTGTCAGTTCCGCGACGCTGTCCATGCGGCACGCGTATTCCAGGGCCAGGCTCTCCAGCACGCAGCGGACCAACTGACCGCGGTCGCTCGGGGCCGCCTGGCCGCTTCGGGCGATCGAGTCCCGCAGGGCCTTTTCCATGTCCAGCGGCGCGTGGAATGTCTCGTCGGCCACATCCACCAGCGTCCCCCCCGCCGCCTGCGATGCGGCTGCGGTCATGCGGTTGTAGTCCCACGGGTCGGCGGAGTGGTCCCACTTGGCCTTGAGCTGCTGGACCAGCCACAATCCCGAGATGTTGCGGGCCAGGTACCAGCCGCCGAAAGTGTATTCGTTGGTGAAGCCCAGTTGCAGGCATCGCGGCGTGGCCACCGGCGTGTCCATCAGGCAGCCCAGGATGCTCCAGGTGCCGCAACTGAGGAAGGCCCAGTCGCTGCCCTCCCCGGGGATGGCAGCCACCGCGGCGGAGGTATCGTGCCCGCAGGTGGCGATCACGGGCACCTCGCCCAGCCCCCCCACTTCCGCAGCCACCTCGGGACTCAGCGTGCCCAGCACCGTCCCGGGCGGCACGATCCGGCAGAACATGCGCTCGTTGAGGCGGAAGCGGTGGAGAACCTCTCCGGCCCAGCGGCAGTCGGTGCCCATCAGGCAGGAGGTGTTGAGGATCGACATCTCGCTGGCCTTGGCGCCCGTCAGGAAGTACAGCACCAGGTCGGGCATGTTCAGGAACGTCTGGGCCATCTCCAGCAGCGGCGAGCGGTCGCGCTGCATGGCGAGCAGTTGGAACAGCGAGGCGATGGCCCAGGGTTCGTAGGCGGTGGCCGCGAAGATTTCGTCGCGCGACATGATCGGGTCGGAGTAGGCGTGGATGCCCTCGGTGCGGCTGTCGCGGTACTGCACGGGGTTGGACAGCAGGCGTCCGTCGCGGTCGAGCAGGCCAAAGTCCACGCCCCAGGTGTCCACGCTGATGCCCGAGAGCTTCTCGCCCCGCCGCGCGCAGATCTTCAAGGTCGCGATGATCTCGGCGAAGAGCGAAGGGAAATCCCAGTATCGCGTGCCGGCCAGGCGGACGGGCCGGTTGGGGAAGCGATGGATTTCCTCCATCGTCACCTTGCCGCCGGCAAGGGTCACCAGTTCCCCCCTGCCGCTCTCTGCCCCCAAGTCCAACGCCAGGAAACGATGCTCCGCTGCCATCCTTGTATCTCCCAACTGAGCTTGCCAAACCTCTACCGGCGTCGCGGGGGGCCGCCCTTGGCTGCACCAGCCCGCTTGATCGCCGTCACCTCGCCGCTCCTGAGCGTGCGGAAGTGCCCGATCTTGATGCCCACGTCCGAGATGGGCCCCAGGCCCGTCCGCTTCAACCGGCGCGACTTGTGGCCCAGCCTGGCCAGGATCGGACGAACTTCGCGCCCGCTGGACTCGACCAGCTCCAGCTCCAGCAGCGTGCGCTCGGGCCCGCGGCGGAGCACCTTGACCTTCGCCGGATTGCTGCGGCGGCGATCGATGATCACGCCGATCTTGAGCGCCTCGATTGTAGTCACCCCGACGCGCCCGTCAACTTCCACGAGGTAGCGACGCGGCACGTTGTAGCGGGGATGGTTGAGGATCTCGGCCAATTCGCCGTCGCTGGTCAGCAGCACCAGGCCGGTGGCGTCCACGTCCAGGCTGCCGACGCAATAAATCTGCCCGCCCAGCGGCGGGACGATGTCGTACACCCTCGGCCGCTGTTGCAGATCGGTCTGCGAGCAGACCACGCCCTTGGGCTTGTTGATCAGGAAGTAAGTCTTGCGGCCGCTGCCGTGGCGCCGGACGACCGAGCCGTCCACCCGTATCTCGTCGTCCTCCTCGACAAAGCAGGGCAGCTTGTGGACGATCTGGCCGTTGACCTTGACCAGGCCCTCCAGGATCATCATCTCGGCGGAGCGGCGCGAAGCCACGCCCGCCTCGGCCAGCACTTTTTGGATTCGGACTTTGCCCGCGTGTTCGCTCATGGTGTCTCCGGCAGCGTGATTTCCAGCCAGGCGCAGAGGCCGCGGGCGACAAGCGCCGCGGATTCCAGCCCAGCCGGCAAGAGAATAGTATCACCGGCAAGGACCGATGTGACGGGCTCGACGCTCCCGGCGTGGCGAATTTCGCACCCTCCGGCGGACTTGAGGATCATCAGGGCACAGCACCGCCCCCCGGGCAGCGGCACGGCAGCGGCGCCATTGATCTGGCGACGGGCGACGGTGAAGAACTCGCTGGTCAGCAGCGTGACGTTCTCGCCGGCCGGCGGGCAGGACTCGGCCCCGGCCTGGTCGAAATGTATGGCCTGCATGGACTTTTCCATGTGGGTCTCGCGGCCGCGGCCCCAGTCCGTCACGCGATAGGTCGTGTCCGAAGGCGTCTGCACCTCGGCCACCACCACGCCGGCGCCCAGGGCATGCACCACGCCCGCGGGGAGATAATGGAAGTCCCCCGCCGCCACCGGCATCCGTCGCACGACCGTCTCGGCCTGGTTGGCCTCAACGGCGCGGCGGAACTGCTCAGCCGTCACGCCGGGACACAGGCCCTTGTAGATGAACCCGCCACGACTTTCGAGGATGTACCAGCACTCGCTCTTGGCCGCTGCGCCGTCGCCGATGGCCCGGGCGGCGGAGGCGTCGGGATGGACCTGGAGCGAAAGAATGTCCTCGGCGTCCAGCAGTTTCAGCAGCACGGGGAAGCGGCCGTCGGGCATGGCGGCTGCGCGGCCGAGGAGCTTGCCGCCCAGCGAGGAGACCAGCTCCGTCAGGCTCCGCCCCGCATTGGGCCCGTTGGCCACGACACTGGCGCCCTCGGGGATGTCAGAGAGTTCCCAGCTTTCGCCGATCCGGACCCCCGCGGGCAAATCGCGGCCGAAAAGCCGCTGGAGGTTCCGCCCGCCCCAGATCCGTTCCTTGTAGATCGCCTCAAACTTGTAAGGGTAAAGTCTCATAAGATTCAGGTTTGTTGGCCTTAAGACAACAATTCCAAATGACGAAATCCGAATGACGAATCAATGACCGAATGTCAAATAAGGACCGAAAGAAGGCTCGGCGTTCTTTCAGGTTCGTGCTTCGTCGCTGAGCAACCGCCCGCGTGCATGCAGCTTCTTGATGGATTCCGGCACGCCGCGCTTGCGCCTTGCTCACGCCAGGGCAAGAGCATACACTGGACGGCCAGGTAATGCCGAGCGTTTTTCGCTCGAAGATCGAAAGGTAAAGAAAATGTCCGACATCACGCCGCCGGCCCAGCCGACGCCCCCTGCTCCCGAAAACCAGCCCGCCCCCGCTGCCCCCGCCGGCAAGGGGATCATCACCTACGACGATTTCGCCAAGATCGACCTGCGGGTGGCCAAGGTTCTGGAAGTTCGCGAGCATCCCAACGCCGACAAGCTGCTGTGCCTGACGGTGGACCTGGGGACCGAGCAGCGTCAGATCCTGGCCGGCATCCGCGGCCACTACACGCCCGAATCGCTGATCGGCAAGCAGATCGTCGTGGTGGCCAACCTCGCCCCGCGGAAGATGCGAGGCATGGAGTCCAACGGCATGCTGCTGGCCGCCTCGGCTGAGGAAGGCGGGCAGACCCGCGTCGTCGTCCTGACCACCGACACAGCCGTCCCGCCAGGCTCGGGCGTGAAGTAGCGGGAAGGTCGTAGGTCGGTCGCCGGAACACACGGCTGCAAACACCGCAGCCGTGGCACCGACCGTGGCTGTACTCAGCGGCCACATGGTCGCAGACGCCGCGACCACGCCACCGGCCACCAGCCTGCTCCAGGCCAAAGCAGCAAACCCGCGAACAAGAGCAGGCAGCCCCCGAAGAACGCCACGAGAGTTGTGCCCATCGCGAACCGCGGCCCTGCGAGCGTGACCATGGTGCTCGCGATATCCATGACGGCGTGAACAATGGCCAGGCAGAGGATAGGGGCTCCACGGTACCTCGCAGCCGCAAAACACAGTCCCACCGGGATCGTCATCAGCATTATTTCGGGGCCCCGGCCGGGGACGCCGGGAGCACAGTGCATCAGGCCGAACAGGATGCTTCCGAGAATCACCGACGGCAGGAAACGGTTTCGGAACAGGGCAAACCATATCCCCCGAAACCACAGTTCTTCCGGCAGGCCCACGGAGAACAAGAAGAATACGACCGCCCAGGCCCATGTGGCCACGCCAGACGGAAGCGAGTCACTTGTCCGCATCAGGATGAACTGAAGGGCTGCCAAGCCCGCCAGCAGCACACCGGCCCATCTCCACCCCCGGAAGCTGAACAATCCGTAGGTGCGACGGAAGTATTTCGCCCACACGGTCACACCGGCCAGCAGGATGATAATCCCCGCTGCCATCCCCGCCCATCGCAACTGCGGAGGAATCAGCCCGGCGGCACGGGCGCACTGAAAAGTCGGGAATGTCAGCATCATCAGGGTGAAGGCAATTGCCACTGCCACTTTCTGCCTGGGGGCAAGTTGCGGCTGAACCCCGGGCGCACTGACCTGTTCCGTGTTCGTTGGTGCTTCCGCCTGTAGTTGACCGGTCATTCAAGTACCCCTTGCATTTCAGGGAGGTGGAGTTCCAACTCCACCTCCTTTTCGTCCGTCCTGAACATCTTCGCGGCGGAGTGGGAACTCCGCCGCGCGTCTACGCGCGTCTGCGCCGGTGAACGATTCCGCGTGCAACAAGTTGCACGCCCTACCAACTTACTAGCCGCGAGCGCGAAGCGAGCGGGAATCGGCACTCGATGACTCCGACCGTGGTCGCAAACGCCGCGACCACGGCAGCCATTCGTGAGCTTTTGCCCTCTGCGTCCTCCGCTACCTCTGCGGCTCTTTAATCGCCGCCAGCACGAGTTGGGCGACGTTGTCGGAGGCGGTGGCGGGCGGGGCGACGCGGAGCAGGGCCGTCAGGTCGAGCAGTTCCTGACGCACCTGGAAAAGGTAGCCGTAGTCTTCCATCACCTCCAGCACAGCCGAGCGGAGTTGACGCACGTTGCCGTGCCAGGGCATCAGTTCGGGGACCATCTCCCGCCCGGCCAGGATGTTGACCAGCGAGAAATATTTCGTGCCGACGGCCCAGCGGAATCGGCCCAGGGTGCGGTTGAGCAAACCCAGCAGGCGCGAGGTGCGGTGGAAAATGACCATCGGCACGCCGAAGTGCGCGACCTCCAGCGTCACCGTGCCGCTCTTGGTGACGGCAAAGTGCGAATCGGCCAGCACCTCTCGCGTCCGGCCGACGGCGATGTCGAGGTCGGCCCCGTTGGCGGCCCCGCGAATCAGGTCGGCTGAGGCCTGCGTGTAGGCGGTGAAGGTGCAGTGTGACTTGGGCCATCGCCGCCGGATCAGGTCGGCCACCTTCAGCAGGGCCGGCATGTGCGCGCGAATCTCGCTCTTGCGGCTGCCCGGCACCATCGCCACGCGCCATTGGCCCAGGGCCCAGGCTCCGGCCAGGTCGGGCAGCGTCGCAGGCGAGACGCCTGTGGCGCCGTCAAACAGCGGATTGCCCACGAAACTGGCCCGCACGCCGCGGTCGCAAAGGTACCGCTCCTCGAAGGGCAGGATGCAGGCGACGTGATCGGTCAGGCGGGCAAGTTTCTTCACGCGCCACGGCGCCCACGCCCAGACCTGCGGGGCGATGTAGTAGACCACCGGAATGCCCAGTTCCTTGGCCGCCGCGCACAGGTGCCAGTTGAAGGCGGGCGAATCCACCGGCACCAGCACGTCGGGGCGAATCTCGGCCAGGACCTTCTTCGCCAGTCGCACCATGCGGAAGTAGTACGGCAGCTTGATGAACGGCCCCCCGAGCATGCTGGCGTGCGCCGTCAGGTCGGCCAGCACCTCGCATCCGGCGGCCGCCATTCGCGGACCGGCCACGCCGACGAAACGCGCGTCAGGCCGGCGCGCCGCAATGGCCGAGATCAGCCGCGAGGCATGCTCGTCGCCGCTGGCCTCCGCGGCTGACAGGAAGATCGTCATCGGTCGCTGGTTCATGGACGCATTCCGCTCAGGCGACCTAGTCGCCGATGCCCAACGCCCCGCCGGTGGACTCCTTCGAGCCGATGGCCGAGGCGATGGCGTGCGTGCTGACGTGGCTGATGGAAACCTGGATGTTGGACAGCCCCAGTTCGTCGGCGATCTGGCGGCACCGCCCGGCCAGGGCCAGCCGCGGCTTGCCCGACGCGTCGTTGCGGACCTCGATGTCGGTCCAACTGATGCCGTTTCGCCAGCCGGTGCCCAGGACCTTCAGCAGCGCCTCCTTGGCTGCAAAACGCCCGGCCAGGTGCTCCAGCGCCCGCTTGCGGGTGCGGCAATACTCCTGCTCGTGCGGAGTGAAAACGCGGTCGAGGAACCTCTGCCCGTGGCGGTCGATGAGGGTCCGGAGGCGGGCACATTCCACCATGTCAATGCCATGCGCGATAACATTCATGCCCGCGATAATAGCGGGGAATGGGGAATAGGCAACAGGGAATAGGCAACGGGAACAACAAGCAGAGGCACTGGTGGTCCTTCACAGCAAACATTGTAAGTTGGTGCCGCCCCCAAGCGTCGTGTGCTTGGGGGTGTCCGCACGGCCAAGCAAACAACGCTTGACCGTGGCACCAGCAAGATCCAGTTGTGAAAGACTGCTAGCCGTCGGTCGCGGCGGACTCGATGGCGGCCCGAATCTCCGGCGGCAGGAATCGCTCCTCAAGCTGTGGCCGCCCGCGCAAGGCCGACGCCGCCGCCACGATCTGGTCGGCCTGGCCGGCGGAGGCGTCCAGAATGAGGATTTCCTTCCCCTTGAGCCGCACCAGGGCCCCGCCCCGCTCGGAAGGGCCGGAAAGGGTCTTTCGCACCTCAATTCCCAGCGATCGGGCCAACTCCAGCAGTGCCGCCAGCATGTCATCGGGTTCCATAGGCTGCCACCTGCCTCAAGTTATCGCCGCACCCTGCCGATTACACAAGAGGACACGTTGCGGTGGCGTTGCGTTTTTCGCCCTGCCTCCCAGAGGCAAGAAGGAATATCTGTGACCACTTTGACCAAGGCCAGATCGGAAAGTCAGCGTGAAAGGCTGGATCGCCTGACCGCCGAAGTGGCGGCCCTGAGGCAGCAGCTTCATGCCGCCCAGCGACTGGCGACCGTGGGCACCATGACCGCGATGGTCAGCCACGAACTCAACAATATCCTCACTCCGATCATCAGCTACGCCCAACTGGCCCGCAAGAACCCGTCGCTGGCTGACAAGGCCATCGCGCGGGCCGCCGAGGGCGGGCAACGGGCCACCCGCATCTGCAAGGCCATCCTGGGCGTCTCGTCCGAGTCATCGGGCGAACTGACCGAAGAGAACGTCTCGGAACTGGTTGCCGAGATCCTCTCAGCCATGGCACGCGACCCCGCAAAAGATTCCATCACGCTCAACCTGCTCGTCCCGCCGGACCTGACCGTGCGCACCCGCCGGGCTGAGCTTCAGCAGGTGCTGCTGAACCTGGTGATCAACGCCCGCGAGTCGGTGCTGGCCAAGCCGCTGCCGCGTCAGATCGACATTGCCGCCTTCCGCGACGACGACCGCATCCACCTCACGGTGGCCGACAGCGGAGTGGGCATCGCCGAGGAGAACATGGAACACATTTTCCAGCCGTTCTTTACGACCAAGGACGGCGAGAACGGCGTCACCCGCGGCCACGGGCTGGGGCTGGCCTTCTGCCAGCAGGTCGTCTCGTCGCTGGATGGGGAAATCCTCGTCGAGAGCAAGCTGGGCGAAGGGGCCTGCTTTAGCGTCCGCCTGCCGCTCTAGAAAACGCCCTGTTCCACGCTGCTCGCCGCCGGCCGACTGGCCCGGCCTTTCGGTGTTTCCAAGTCCGATAAACCTGCATTGCGGCAGTTGACAGCCCCCTACCAAAATGATAACGTTCCCCTCAGCAGCACACACAATCCGGGAATGCTTCAACTTGGAAGGAGCATGACAATGCAATTACGGATGATAACTCTGACTTGCGTTCTGGCGGTGTTCTCTCCGATGGTCTGGGGGCAGACAGCAGCCCCGACCACCCTTCCCGCGACCCTGCCGTCAGCCGGCGAGGCAGCCGTCGTTGCCCCGCCGGGAAGTTGGGTCGGCCTGCTCAACGGAAACAACGTCTACGTGCGGTCAGGCCCCGGCGAACAGGCCTACGTATGCAACCGCATCTCCGTGCCCGACAAGGTGACCGTCGTCGGCAAGACCGGTGACTGGCTGAAGATTCTCCCCCCCACCGGCTGCTTCAGCGTGGTCAGCAAGGCCTTCGTCCAGCTCGACCCCACCGGCAAGATCGGCACGATGACCGGCGACAATGTGTTCTGCCGCGCCGCCGGCGACCTGCGATCCTCGCAGTTCTTCGCCGTCCAGCGGCGGCTCCGCAAGGGCGAGCAGGTCCAGATCCTGGGCGAAGTGGCGGAGTACTACAAGATCGCCCCGCCGTCTGATGTCTATTTCTTCATCTCTTCGCGCTACATCCATCCCGAGAGCGGCTCGATCCCGCCGGAGTTCGCTTCGGCCGAGGCTGCCCCCGAGATGGCCGCCAGCCAGCCGTCGCTGGCCGTGGTGCCTGAAATGCCCACGGCCTCGCCGACCAACAAGGTCGTCTCCCTGCCGGGCGGTTCCAGCCAGGACAGTTTCGCCGAGGTGGAGAAGGCCTTCAAGGCCGAGTTCGCCAAGCCGCTGGAGCAGCGCGACCTCAAGGGTCTGCTGGTCAGGTACAGGATGCTGAATGTTGCCCCCAGCCTCAAACCGTATGTCGATGCGAGGGTGAATTTCATCCAGGGCCAGATCGCCGAAATGGGCGACCTGGGCCGGACGCAGGAATTGGCCAGGTCGCAGGCGGCCAGGCAGAAGGAATACGAAGCCCGCCGCGTCGAATTGCAGAAGACCACCCCCGCCACGGAGCCGGCCCGGACCTTCGCGGCCAAGGGCGTGCTGGTCAAGAGTGACGTTTTCGCCGGCAGCGCCGCGTCCATCTCCAAGCGTTACATGATCGTCGACCCGCAGACCAACATGGTCAATGCCTACATTCAGGGCGGCAACGGCGTGGACCTCGACGGCAGCGTGGGCATGAACGTCGGGGTTTTCGGCCAGCGGCACTTCGACCGCAACCTGCTGCGTTATGTCGTGGATCCCGAAGAACTCGTCATTCTGGGCGTGGGCGAGGGCCTCAAGAGCCCGCCCAAGCCGACGGTCAAGATCCCCAAGCCGGTTCTTCCGCCCAAGACGGCCATCCCGCCCTCCCCGACGGAGGGCAAGCCCGTCTCGCCCCTGGAGGCCGCCGCCCAGGCGGAGTCGGCCGCTGAAACATCCGCGACCCCTGCCAGCGCCACCGCCACCATGCCGGCCGACGGCTTGCCCGTGGCGGGCGAAGAGGCAGCCCCGGCCGATCAGGTCGACGAGAAGGAATACAAGTAGCCCCGCTGGCCGGCGGGTTGCGAAATCCTCCGGCCCAAGCCTTTCGATAAAAAAAGAACCGGACAGGCCTGATTATCTCAGACCTGCCCGGTTTTTAACATCTTACTGCGGCCGAAAGGAGTTGAACCTTCACGTCCATAAGGACACAGGCACCTGAAGCCTGCGCGTCTGCCAATTCCGCCACGGCCGCATCTTCGGGGGCCTTGCGGGCCACCCAAGTCGGACCACTGTAGCATCCCGGAATCAATTGTCAACCCCCTGAATCAGAACATTCTAGGGAGCCCGCCGGAAGTCTTTGCCCCTCCAGGGCCAATCCTGCCTTGCGTCGGCGAAGACGACGGCTGCGGGCATCTAAAATCTGTGTTTGACTGGGTCTGAAACTCGCCCGGCCACGCATATCATGCAGTAGAGGGTTGCATGATATCCGCGAAGGCACTTAATGACTGAAAGAAGGCAAGTTATGGATCTCTCGACAACCTACATGGGATTGAAGCTGGCTAACCCGTTGCTGGTTTCTGCTTCCCCGTTGAGCATGGACCTTGGCACCGTCCGCAAGGCTGAGGATAACGGCGCCGCGGCCGTGGTTCTCAGTTCCCTCTTCGAGGAGCAGGTGGAACACGACGACGACGAGTTGGACTTCTATCTCCACTACGGCACCGACCGCTGGGCCGAGTCGCTGACCTACTTCCCCGCCCTCAGGGAATACAAGCTGGGGCCTGAACGCTACCTGGAGTATATCGCGGCCCTCAAGCAGGCCGTGGACATCCCCGTCATTGCGTCACTGAACGGCGTGACCACCGGCGGGTGGATTTCCTACGCACGCAAGATGCAGGAGGCCGGCGCCGATGGGCTCGAACTGAACCCCTACTACGTGGCCACCGATCCCCGCCTGACCGGCGGGCAGGTCGAGGAGATGTACGTCTCGGTCCTCCAGGCCGTCAAGAAGAGCGTGACCATCCCGGTGGCGATCAAGCTGTCGCCCTACTTTTCCTCGATGGCCGCCATGGCCAACCGGCTGGACGCCACCGGCGCCGACGCCCTGGTGCTTTTCAACCGCTTCTATCAACCGGACATCGATGTCGAGCGGCTGGAGGTCGTGCCGCGTCTGAGCCTGAGCACGCCCTTCGAGATGCGCCTGCCGCTGCGGTGGATCGCCATCCTCTCCGGCAAGCTCAACGCATCGCTGGCCGCGACGACGGGCATCGCCAGCGGCCAGGACGTCGTCCGCATGATCATGGCCGGGGCTGACGTGACGATGATGTGCAGCGCCCTGCTGGCAAACGGCATCGGCCATCTGGCCAAGGTGCGGGCCGAGATGGTCGAGATCATGCAGGCCAAGGAATATGATTCGGTCGCCCAGATGAGAGGCATCCTGAGCCAGAAGAACTGCCCCCAGCCCGCAGCCTTTGAACGCGCCAACTACATGAAGACGCTCCAAAGCTACGGCTGGACCCCGACGCTGGAGTAGAGCGGGCAGGTAGCACAGGCGTCTCGCCTGTGGCTGTCCCGACACATATCAGGGAGGTGGAGTTCCAACTCCACCTCCTTTTCGCTCGTCCTGGACATCCTCGCGGCGGAGTAGGAACTCCGCCACGCATCTGCGACAGAACGATTCCGCGTGCAACAAGTTGCACGCCCTACTGCTTGGCCAGACCCGGATCCTCGGAGGACCCTCTGGCTGCGTTAGGATCGGCGGAACTGACGCTGGGCCGCGTCGTCGGGCGGGTGACGGCATAGGTGATCTTCACCTTCTTGAGGGCTGGCCTGGTGGCCGGGGCTGGGCTGCCCGTGGGCGAAGGAACCACGATGGCCAAGGGCAAGGCACTGGGCGGAGTCGCTGTCGCCGCGGATGCGGCCAGCGGCGGCGTGAGAGGAGGCGGCGAGACCGTTGCCGGCGCAGGCGTCGGATCGGGCGCAGCCGGATGCACCGGCGCAGCGGGCGGTGAGGGATTGGCTGCAACAGTGGTCGGCGAGACCTTGGCCGCAGTTCTCTTGGTGGTGTAGAAGGTGATGCCCTGGGCCAGGGACGCCGACCCCGGCTGAGGCGTGACGGCCACGCTCGGCCGCGCGGGTGCCGGCCGCGTCGAAGGCGATGGCGTCGCAGTTGCCACGGGAGTTGTTGGGGATGGCGCCGCGGCAACGGTCCTGGCCCCGGCAGAACGCTGGGCCATGGACGCCGCCGGCGACGTACTGGGATGTT
Organism: Phycisphaerae bacterium; assembly: GCA_041661865.1. Lineage (GTDB taxonomy): Bacteria > Planctomycetota > Phycisphaerae > SM23-33 > SM23-33 > JBAZTO01. The sequence goes on from JBAZTO010000062.1 coordinate 16,528, forward strand.
TTCGACCCAGGGCCGCGACCGCTTCGCGATCCCATGTCTTTTGCAGCACCAGGGGGGCGACATAGTTCGACACGAACAGCCGCGTGCCGCTGGTCAGGTGGTTGCCCGTGTAGCCGGTCTGTGCCATCGACTCCTGCCAGGCCACCTGCCGAAGCTTCTGGTAGTACAGCCTGGCCCGTGGGCCTGACGTGGGCGACTCGAACCCCACTCGCCCGGCCGAGGAGGTGTGCTCGCCATCCATCGTTCCGGAGATCGTGGTGCCCACGCCCAGGATGAACCAGTCCTTGGAGGAGTGGAAGTTGACGATGCCCCGCCGCGACTTGGCCAGGGCGGTGTCCAGCGGGTACTGCGGCGAAAGCGACGCCGCCAGCATGATCACGCCGTCGACGCTCTCCGCGGGCGGCAGCGCCTCGACAATCCAGGCCGCCATCGCCCCGCCTCCGCTCTGGCCGACCAGAATGACCGGCCGGTTGGGATAGCTCATCTTGTACCGCATGATCCGGTCGGCGATGATCTCGGCCTGCTCGCGATTGCGTAGAGAGTTCCGCTGGTTGTACAGGAGGTTCATGGGCACCGACGAGGTCCAGTCCTCCAGGTCGATGGCCGCGGTCACTCCCCCGTCATTGAGGCCCTCGCAGATGGCCTCGTTGAGTTGGCTGCGCCCCTCGATGCCCGGCAGCACCACCACCAGGCCCTTGTCCAGCCGGGCCTGGCCCATGTGGCTGACGACAACCTCGTTGCTGCTCTTCCAGCAACCCGTCAGCATCGCTGCCGCCAGCACGCACGCCAGAAACTTGCACATGTCCGTTCCCTTTATCCGCCCGGGGATCCTTCAGGGCGGGTGAATCCAAAAAGCAGCCCCGGCCAGTGAGCCCGCCGGGGCTGGACTTCCGCGCAACAGTTTACCAATACATGGGGGGCGATGGCAATGGCCGCCGCTTGCATCCCGTTATTGCTTGACCTCGTATTCCGCATCGATCACGTCGTCGCCGCCCTTGCCCTTGGGCTGATCCTTGGGCGCTTCGCCGCCGCCCGGCGCCGCCTGGGCCGGGCCCGCGGAGGCCGCCGCCGACTTGTACATCTCTTCGGCAATCTTGTGCGAAGTGCGTTCGAGATTCTCCATCGCCGACTTGATGGCCGCCGCGTCGTCGCCCTTGAGCGCCTCGCGAAGCGATGAAATAGCCGACTCCACGTTGCCCCGGTCGGCCGCGGCAACCTTCTCGCCCTGGTCGCGGAGCATCTTCTCAATCTGGTAGGCCAGCGAGTCGCCGTGGTTCTTGAGGTCCACCAGCTCGCGGCGTTTGTGGTCTTCGTCGGCGTGGGCCTCGGCGTCCTTGCGCATCTGATCGATCTCGGAGGCGTTGAGGCCCGAACTGCCCTTGATCTCGATGGACTGCTGCTTGCCGGTGGCCATGTCCTTGGCCGAAGCGCTCAGGATGCCGTTGGCGTCGATGTTGAAGCTGACCTCGACCTGCGGCACGCCTCGCGGCGCCGGCGGCAGGCCCGCCAGGTTGAACCGGCCCAGCGTGCGGTTGTCGCGGGCGAATTCCCGCTCGCCCTGGAGCACGTGGATGGTCACCTCGCTCTGGTTGTCCGCGGCGGTGGAGAAGATTTCCTTCTTCTCGGTGGGGATCGTCGTGTTGCGTTCGATGAGCTTGGTCATCACGCCGCCCAGGGTTTCCACGCCCAGGCTCAGCGGGGTCACGTCCAGCAGCACCATCTGCTCTTCGACCTCGCCGGCCAGGATCGCGCCCTGGATGGCCGCGCCGATGGCCACCACCTCGTCGGGGTTGACCGACTTGTTGGGCTCCTTGTTGAACAGGTCCTTGGCGATCTGCCGAACGCGCGGAATGCGCGTCGAGCCGCCCACCAGCACCACCTCGTCCACCTGGTCGGCGCTGAGCTTGGCATCGCCCAGGGCGCGTTTGCACGGCCCGACCAGCCGCTGGAAAATCGGCTCGCACAACTGTTCGAACTTGGCCCGCGTCAGCGTCAGCGTCAGGTGCTTGGGACCCTCGGCCGTCGCGGTGATGAACGGCAGATTGATGTTGGCCTCCATCGCCGTCGACAGTTCGCACTTGGCCTTCTCGCAGGCTTCCTTCAGCCGCTGCAGGGCCATCGCGTCCTTGCGAATGTCCACGCCTTCGAGCCGCTTGAACTCGTCGGCCACGTAGTTGATCATGACCTCGTCCAGGTCGTCGCCGCCCAGGTGGGTGTCGCCGTTGGTCGAGAGCACCTCGAAAACGTTCTCGCCGATGTCCAGGATGGAAATGTCGAAGGTGCCGCCGCCGAAGTCGAACACGGCCACCTTTTCGTTCTTCTTCTTGTCCAGACCATAGGCCAACGCCGCCGCCGTCGGCTCGTTGATGATGCGCTCGACCTTGAAGCCCGCGATCTCGCCGGCCTCCTTGGTCGCCTGGCGCTGGGCGTCGTTGAAGTAGGCCGGCACGGTGATGACCGCGCGGTCGACCTTCTCGCCCAGGTAGTCCTCGGCGGTTTTCTTGAGATCCTGCAGGATCATCGCGCTGACTTCCTGCGGGGTGTATTCCTTGCCGCGGATGCGGACCCGCACCAGTTCGTCCGGCCCGCCGACCACCTCGTAGGGAACCATCTTCTCTTCGCTGGCCACTTCGTTGTGCCGGCGGCCCATGAACCGCTTGATGGAAAAGACCGTGTTCTTGGGGTTGGTCACCTGCTGGTGCTTGGCCGGCTGACCCACCAGCCGCTCGCCCTTGTCGGTGAAACCGACCACCGACGCCGTCAGGCGATTGCCCTGCTGGTTGATCAGAACCTTCGGCGTCATGCCTTCCATGACCGCCACCACGGAGTTCGTCGTTCCCAGGTCAATTCCGATGATTTTCTTGCTCGCCATTATTCACTCACTTTCCTTTAGCCCCGGGGCCGGTGCCTTGGCAAAGACCCTGCCCGGCGGGGAGAATGTCTACGGACATCATAGTCCCATACAACATTAGCAATTGTCATGCCAGAGCGTAAACCCTGCCACGCCAGTACGATAAATAAGGAAACCACCCCGTGCAAGGTGTCATATCGGCTGCAATTTCGGACAGCGACGGCAGCTTTGGCAGGCACTTACGGCATCGCGGCGGCGAGGGTGCGACAGCGGGGGCAGCCGGATATCACTTGAACAGAGCCGAGCCGATCCGCAGCAGTGTCGCGCCTTCTTCCACGGCGACGGGGTAATCGTCGCTCATGCCCATGGACAGGTGGCGGAAGTGATCGCCCCCGACCTTCTCGTGCCGCATCTCCTCGAACACCTCGCGGAGGCGTGCGAAGGGCGCCCGGGCGTCCTCGCTGCGTGACGACTGCGCCGCCATCGTCATCAGCCCCACCAGGCGAAGGTGCTTGAGCGTTCCGATCAGCTCGCCCATGTGCATCGCGGCCCCGACGGCGACGCCGAACTTCTGGGCCTCGCCCGAGCTGTTGACCTGGAGCAGAACTTCGACAACGCGGGCGTCTTTCTCCGCCCGGGCGTTGATCTCCTCGGCCAGGCGGAGGGAATCGATCGAGTGGATGACCTGCGCGACCTCCAACACCGGCCGGACCTTGTTCCGCTGAAGATGGCCGATCATGTGCCACCGCACGGCCTGGCCGCCGCGGCGATGGCTGAGGTATTGCGCCACCTCCGCCGCCCGGTCGGTCAGATCCTGCACCTTGCTTTCGCCCAGGTCGACGACGCCCAGGTCCAGCAGGGCCTTGACCGCGTCCATGTCCGCCGACTTGGTGACGGCGATGATGTTCACATCGGCCGGATTGCGGCCGCGCCGCGCGCACGCCTCGGCCACGCCTTGGCGCACCTGCTGAAGGTTCCTGTCAATCCGGGTCTTGATGGCCGACATGACCGCGAAGGATAACACGCCCCCGCCGCCAGAGCAACCTAAAGACAGTGCGAATGCGGAAGTGCGAAGGTCGTGGAGGTCGCGGCCAAACTTTCCGGCAATGCTATTTCTTAGCTCGAAGAGCGTCTGAAAATAGCCCCGCCTGGAGCGTAGCGAAGGGCGGGGTGGAGAGACATCGGCAGTTAGAGCCCTTTACGGGCGACTGAGGTCTTGGGTGCAGGCAGGTATCAATCGCCCACAAGGGGCTCCATTGCGGAACACGCCGCTTTTCCCCGGACTACGCTTCGCTCCGCCCGAGGCTACCACGACAGCGCTAGGTAGTGTCGATAGCGGATTGCGTGCGTCGTCTGGAGGCATAGGACGCTTCGTTACGCCACTGATAGTACCGGCACTGTTCGATCAGTTTGGTCCAGGAGTTCTGGAT
>JBAZTO010000063.1:0-19668 GCA_041661865.1 Phycisphaerae bacterium
CAAGGCTGGGTAATTTGGTACGTCCGATAATATATGTTATGTGACGTTAAGCGTATGGGCCAAAATAGACGCTATCGCGTAATATACTAATAGGAATGCCTTTACAGCTTTTAATGGTTCCTTGTGGTTCTGGGGCTGCACCGCAACCGGCCCACGTCAGGGGTCTGGCGGCCTTGTAACACCTACTGCATCACGTCCAGCCCCAGGTCTCGGATCATCTGAAGGTCTTGTTCCACTTCTCGCCCGCTGGTGGTCAGATAGTTGCCTACCATGCAGCCGGACGCCCCGGCGTAGAACATCCAGCTTTGTAGATCGCGCAAGTTGGCCTGCCTCCCGCCGGCGACCTTGATGTCGCATCGCGGCAGGATGAGGCGGAACATGGCCACGATCGTGAGCAGTTCCATCGGCTCCAGCGGCGGCGCGTTTTCCAGCGGCGTGCCGGGGATCGGGCTGAGGAAGTTGATGGGCACCGTGTCAGGCCGCACCTGGTCGCGGAGCGTCAAGGCCAGGTCGATGCGGTCCTCCCAGTTCTCGCCGATCCCGAAGATGCCGCCCGAGCAGACGCTCATGCCGGCCGACCGTGCGGCGACCAGCGTGGCCAGGCGGTCGTCGTAGCTGTGGGTACTGACCATCTGGCCGAACATGCGGCGGGAAGTCTCCAGGTTATGGTGGTAGCGATGCACGCCGGCCGAGGCCAGTTGCCGGGCCTGGTCTTCGGTGATCTCGCCCAGGGAGGCGGAAATACGGATGGACGCCTCCGGCCGGCTGGAAATGCTCCTGGCGGCGGCGGTGACGGTTTCGATATCCCGCGGTCCAGGCCGGCGGCCGGAGTTGACGATGCCCATGCACGTCGCGCCCCGCGTCGCGGCCTGGCTCGTGGCAGAGAGGATTTCCTCGACGCCGGCGCATTGCGGTTTTTCCAGGCCCTGGCGGGGGGGATGAGATACGTTTTGCGGCCCCCCTTTCATCCAGGCCAGCGACTGGGCGCACCACTTGCAATCCTCAGCGCAGGCGCCCAGCTTGCCCGCGATGATCGAGCACAATCGAACTCCGTTGCCGAAGTGGGCCTGGCGAACCCGGTTGGCCCAGTAGAACAGGTCGTGCGGGGTGCGCCGGGCCGCGGCGACGATGTCCAGGGCCCCTTCCCGGTCCAGAGCCCCCCCACCCAGGATCACCCTGCCCCACTGCGCAATTACATGGTCCATTGGGAATGTCTCCATGATGATACGACGGGCAGGTGACACGGCGGATACGGATTATTGATCGAATCCCTTGAGAACGTCAACGGTGTCAAGCAGTTCGACGGTGTCCTTTTGGGGATCGACCGAGTAGACGTTAATCCTGGGGATCGAGCGATTCAGGACATATAGGAGATCTCTGGAATTCGAGTAGGCCCCGGTGACGAAAACCAGGTCGCCGTTGCGGACGGAGGAGTCCGCCAGCACCGGCGTGGAGGTCGTCACCAGGAGCATCGAGCCCAGCACAACGGCCAGGATCAGCAGCACCGCGAGGGTGATATTCTGGGGGTTTTTCACTGGGCGCCTCCTGAAACTGAAAAAGCGGGACTCGGCGTTCCTTCCGATGCACCGGGCAGCCGCCGGTCGGGCCGGAAATCGGTATCGAGCGAACGCATGCGCAGCACCACCATTTTCTTGCTGGACGGGTCGAACCGCCAGCCGGCCATGTTGCGGTTGGTCAGGTTCACCACGTAGACCGCGCCCATGTCGCTGTCGACTTTGCCCGTCAGCATCAGGTAGTCCTCGCCGCGTCGGGCCGCCTGGCCGCGGGCGTTGGAAGCCACCAGCCCGCCCAGCAGCGCCAGGTTGATGCAGGCCAGGGCGTAGATCAGGATTTTCTTCATGGTCATCTCCCGTGCGGTAAAGTCAGTCCAGATGCGTGCGGCCGGACTTCTTGAAGGCCACCGCGCAAATGGCGGCCACGGCCACCACGGCGCACAGAATGGCCAGCCAGGGCGTCTTGGATTCAAGTGCGGGGGCCTGGAATTGTTTGGCCATCGGGTCGTAGGCCGCCAAAGCGGAGGTCGCGAAGCTCGCTACGGCGGCCAGGGCGTGGGTGATTTTGGTCTTCATGGGCGTTTCATTATAAGGACTCAATGCCGCATTGCAACGTGCTGAACACCCCTCTTACAGAAACGTCGCGATGTCCCTGGCCTGGCGGGCGAACTGGGCCGACGGCATGGCGATGGTCTGCCAGCGGGCGCTCCGTGGGCGGGAGGCGGCCAGGTAGTCCTCCAGGCCGATGGCGACGAAGGCGTAATGCTCCTGGCGGAACAGATGGACGTCGTTGAAGGGCGACTGGTGCGGGTGGCCCTGGAGCCAGTAGGCAAAGACCAGGACGGGCATGAATCCATCACCGAAGACCTTCTGCCACAACTGGAGCCCTTCGATGTCCTGGCGGGTGATCCAGTTCTCCCAGCTTCGGGTCTTGGTCCCCTTGCCGGTGGCCAAGTCTGGGAACTTCCGGCCCTTGACGTCCACCAGCAGGTTAGGCCCGCTGGAGCTGTAGACCAGGAAGTCGAAGCTCTTGATGGACACGTCGGCGAAGATGGCCCGTTTGGTTTCATCGACGGCGACGTAAGGCCAGCCCTTGGCCCGCAGAAAATCTTCAAACGCCGCCTCGTAATGAATGTTGCGATGAGCCATTCCCACCAAAATCCGAAACAACAGGTTTAGAACCTCAAAGACCCGGCCAATCCCGCCAGCGTTCATCTGCCGCGTGCGGTATCTCGGCCTTGGGCCTAATCGTTCGGCTGTGTGAGAAACTCTGTCAACGTCCGGTCCTTCTGCTCGCCACTGGAAAGATTCTTGATGGTGACACTGTCGCCACGGACAATCACGGCGCGGGCCGCCCCTCGCCGGTTTGCCTCCTTGAGCTGCTTGCCCAGCGCCTGCCGCTTGTAGCTGAAATCGGCCGCCAGGCCCCTGGCACGCAGGCCCCCCACCACTTCCATCACGCGCGACAGTTCGGCGTCCTCGGCGTCGATGACGTAGAAGTCTAGCCGCCCCGCCGCCAATTCCTTGGGCAGTTTGCCCTTTTCCTCCAAGAGGATTCCCAGCACCACATCGCCCATGCCAAAGCCGGTGGCCCCCACCTTGGGGCCGCCCAGAACCTCCAGCAGATTGTCATAGCGCCCCCCGCCGGCCACCGCCCGAAGTGATTGCCCCGCGTCGAAGACCTCGTAGACGATGCCCGTGTAGTAGGCCAGCCCGCGGACGATCCGCATGTCCAGTTGGCAATAGTCGCCGGCCCCCATGGCCGCGAGCGTCGCCAGCAGGTTCTTGAGGTCCCCCACCTGCTTTTCGACCCCTTCGCAGCCGGCAAGCAAGGCGGCCACCTCGTCGAGATTGGCTGCGTCCTGGAAGCCGTAAATGTCAGTGATCTGGGTCTCGGTCATGCCCGCGGCGGTCAGCAGGCGGCGGAACTCCTCGTCGCTGATCTTCGGCCGCTTGTCCATGATGGGCAGCACGGCGGCCATCGCATCCTCCGCCACGCCCGTCTTGGCCAGGGCCATCGTCGCCATCGCCCTGCTGCCGATCCGCACCACCACGTCCCGCGGGGTCAGACCCACCTCCCGCAGGAAATCCACCGCGACGAAAATGCACTCGGCGTCGGCCAGCACGTCGTCGCTGCCGATGACGTCGATGTTCCACTGGAAGAACTCGCGGAGTCGGCCCTTCTGCGGGTTCTCCGCCCGGCAGACGCGCGGCACGGAGAACCACTTGATGGGGCGCGGCAGCGAGTTGATCTTGGCGTTGACCATGCGGGCCAGCGAGGGGGTGATCTCCGGGCGGATGGCCAGGTTGCGCCCGCCGCGGTCGGTGAAGCTGAAGAGCTGCTCGGCGATCTCCGGCCCGCTCTTGGCCGTCAGCAGATCGAGATACTCGAAAATCGGCGAGTCGTATTCCTCGAAGCCGTTGCGCAACGAAACCCGCCGCCAGGCATCGACGATCCAGTTGCGGACCCGCATGGCGTCGGGATAGAAATCACGCGTACCTTTGACAGCCTGGAAAGCCATGCTCATTCCTGTTTAGATGGTTGTGGTGGACCACAACCAATCGGCCTTATCTTAATTCGGTCTAACACCTGTCGTTCCAACAGATTAATAATTACATGAGTCCGGCGTCAATTGGCACGGGAGACTTTCCGTCGGCCCGTCCTGGCCTTCTTGGCCAGCAACCCGTGGGCACGGGCCTTGCTCCGCTCGTAGGAGGGCCCGAGGGTTTTGCGGGCATAAGCGTCGATTTCCTCGCCCGTGGTGAACAACTGCTCGTATCCGTAGGCCCCGGGCGTCGCGTCGCAATCGTCCTGTTCGTAGGTGCGGCAGATCGTCGGCCGGTTTTCGTAGTCGGTGCATCGCCAGTCGGGGCCGAGATTCCTGCACTTGTTGGCAATGGCAATGAACCAGCAGCCATCGTCGATATGCACCGTCGCGCCCTCGTGCAGCAGATACCAGCGGATATCCTCGAATTCATTGAAAGTCTCGGGCGTGTCGATCTCAAAGCAGAAATACCGGCAGCACTTGGCCTGGCAGGCACGACATTCCAAACTCATGAACGGTTCTCCACTACACGTTTGACTCCGCCGGCCTGAAACAAAATTCACCCGGCGAGGCGGCCTATTATAAGCCCCGGCGGGCCAAAGCCAATGGCTTGTCTGGATCGCGGCCCCGATATCAGGTCATGAAGTTATTTCACCAATGCGGTTCTTCGTGGTCTCTGTGATCTCTGTGCTCTCAGTGATTAGGTTGTTTCTTATTGTCCTGCCCCGGCGGGCCGGCCCCCGACGAATCCATCGAAGCACTTCAAAGGGGCTTGACCATTCTCTTGGAAATAATGTACAATCAACTCGTCGTCCTTGCTACCGCAGGGCGCGGCAACAGAACGTGGTGTTGGATGTCCTCACGAAGATTCCCCCCTGCCTTCGAGGCGATACCTTGGCGACGGGACGCTGTCCTGGCGCCGCTGAGTGTTTGCCAAGCGCCGTTGCGGGCGAACGGCCTGGCCATTGGAGCGTAAGAAGAGAGAGGTATGGCACAGAAGAAAAGACGGCGGCTAGGCGAGATTCTGCTTGAGTGGGGCATCACCAGCGCCAAAGGCATTGACGAGGCCCTGGCCCACGGCAAGAAGAAGGGCCTGAGAATCGGCGAGTCGATGGTCGCCCTCAACCAGGCCAGCGAGGAGGATATCGCCAAGGCCCTGGCTAGCCAATTCGACCTGGAGTATCTGGACCTGACCCCCGATGTCCCGGCCCCCGAGATGCGGCTGCTGTCCGACGAGATCATCCGGGCCCGCATGGTCCTCCCCCTGGTCCGCGAGAACGGCAAGCTCAAGGTCGCCATCACCGACCCGCTGGACATCGAGACCATGGACATGCTGCGGTTCCGCCTCAATTGCGAGATCCAGCCGTGCATGACCTCCAAGGCCCGCCTCCGCGGCTACCTCAACAAATCCGACCCCTCCTCCGACGTCAGCATCGACGCGGCCGTGGAGGAAATCCGCCGTGCCAGTATCGACGTGGCCCCCGACGAAGCTCTCGGCGGCCTGGACCTGCTGGCCGGCGACGGCCAGGCCCCCATCGTTCGCCTGGTCAGCATGATTATCACCCAGGCGGTCGAGATGCGGGCATCCGACATTCACGTCGAGCCTATGGCCAACCGTGTTCGTGTCCGCTACCGCGTTGACGGCGTCTGTCTGGAGCGCGAGCCGATTCCCAAGCGCATGCAGGGATCGGTCATTAACCGATTTAAGATCATGGCTGGAATCGACTTGGCCGAGAAGCGCATTCCGACCGACGGCCGAATCAAGATGGATATCAACGGCAGCAAGATCGACTTCCGCGTGTCGGCCTTGCCCGCGTACCACGGAGAAAGCATAGTTCTTCGTATTTTGCGCCCGGAGAGCGTCCGCCTGGGCATTCCGGCCCTGGGTTTGGAGCAGGACAACTACGACGCATTCATGAAGATCATCAAGCGGCCTAACGGCATGTTCCTGGTCACCGGCCCCACCGGCTCGGGCAAGACCACCAGCCTTTACGCCGCGATCAACGAACTGAACCGCCCCGACCGAAAAATCATCACCGCCGAGGATCCCGTTGAGTACAACTTCACCGGCGTCAACCAGGTCCAGATCAACGAGTCCATCGATTTGACCTTTGCCAAGATTCTGCGTGCCATGCTGCGACAAGCGCCAAACATCATTCTGGTTGGCGAAATCCGCGATATTGCCGTCGCGGAGGTCGCAATTCAGGCCGCTTTGACTGGACACTTGGTTTTCAGTACGCTTCACACAAACGATGCACCATCGGCCGTGACCCGTCTTGTGGACATGGGAGTCAAGCCTTTCCTGGTCGCCAGCAGTATCCAGGCCGTGCTGGCCCAGCGCCTGATCCGCGTGATCTGCAAGAACTGCAAGCAGGAAGACCCCAACCCCGACCCGCGCGTCTTGCGGCTGCTGGGATTCCCTCCCGACCAAGTAAAGGACATAAAGACTTATCGAGGCAAAGGTTGCGATAACTGTGCTGGAACGGGCTATCGCGGCCGGCAGGGAATCTTCGAGCTGATGGAGATGACCAACCAGATCCGTGAGTTGGTTTTCAAGGGCGCGACCCTGACGGAGCTTCGCAACGCAGCCCTGGCTGGCGGCATGAGAAACCTCTTGGCCGACGGCAGGTTCAAGGTTATCAATGGCGTCTCGACCCCTGACGAGATTCTGCGAAATACGCAGGCTGCTGAAATTGCCAACGATTGAGTTTGTTTATCTAAGAGCCTACCAAAACCGATGTTATATCCAGTACACGCCCCGTGGTGGGTGGGTGTGTTTCTGCCGGAAGTCCTTTAGGCGGCGAATAATAGCCAGGAGCTGAGAAATGTCGACCATCCACATAGACAGGCTGCTTGAAACATGCGTCAAGCGGGGCGCCAGCGACATTCATCTTTATGTAGGGCGTCCTCCGACACTGCGACTTCACGGGCACCTGCGATCCCTGGAGACCCGCCCGCTGGAGCCCGATGACACCATTGCCCTGATGAAGTCCATCACGCCCGAGCGTAACCAGCAGGAACTTCAGGAACAAGGCGGAACCGACTTCGGCTTTGAGTTCGGGGCCGCGGGCCGGTTCAGAACCGCCGTCTGGCGACAAAAAGGCTTCATCTCGCTGTGCCTTCGCTTGATCCCCTCCCGGCTGCTTTCCTTCGACGACATCGGCCTGCCCAAACAGGCCCAGGCCTTGTGTCGCCGTCCCCGCGGCCTCTTCCTGGTGACCGGTCCCACCGGTTCGGGCAAGACCACCACGCTGGCGACGATGATCAACTTCATCAACGAGAATTTCGACCGCCACATCATCACGGTCGAGGATCCCATCGAGTACTACCACACACACAAGAAGTCGCTGGTCAATCAGCGTGAAGTGGGCGAGGACGTTCCCAATTTCAACGAGGCCCTGCGGCGTGCCTTGCGTATGGACCCCGACGTGATTCTGGTCGGCGAATTGCGCGACCTGGAGACCATCGAGGCGGCCTTGCGAGCGGCCGAGACGGGCCACCTGGTCTTCGGCACGCTGCACACCACCACCGCTCACCGAACTATCACGCGTCTGGTGGACATCTTCCCCACCAGCCAGCAGGAGCAGATTCGCGTCCAGTTGTCCGAGGCGTTGATCGGCGTGCTCTGCCAGGCCCTGATGCCCCGTTGCGACGCCAAGGGCATGGTGGCGGCCTTCGAGTTCATGTACGTGACGTCCGCTATTTCCAACCTCATCCGCGAGAACAAGGTTTTCCGCATCCCCTCCTCGATTCAGACGGGCAAGAAGTTCGGCATGCAGTTGCTCGACGACCACCTGTTCCAGCTTTGGCAGGCGGGCAAGGTCGACAAGATCGACGCCATCGACCGCAGCCAGAACCCCGGCGAGTTGCAGGAGAAGATCGAAGCCACCGAGCGGGGCGAGGCATTGCCCAACCCGGGCTCCAGCAAGCCGCAGTCCGATACCGGCCAGGATTCCAAGAAGTGAGGTAATCGTTCATGGCTGGCAACACCTACAACGTGCGCGAACTCAAAGGCCGCGTCTTCGGCCGGGTGCTGCTCAAGATGGGCAAGGTCACCCGCGAGCAGGTCACCCAGGCCGTCGAGGTGCAAAAGCAGCGCGGCGGGCCCATCGGGCAGATCCTGGTGGACCTGGGCTACATCGACGAGAAGACCCGCAGCCTGGCCCTGGGCTTCCAGGCGGGCATGGAATACGTCGACCTCGAGAGCATCCAGATCACCGAAGACGTGATCAGCCAGGTGCCCGCGCAGATGGCCACCAACCTCAAGGTTCTGCCGCTGGAGTACGACAAGCTCGACAAGCGGATGGTCGTGGCGGTGGCCTCGTCGGACAACTTTACCGCGTCGGACAATCTGCGGACGCTGACGGGCTTCGACATCGTGGCCAGGATCGCCGACGCCGACCAGCTCGACGCGGCCCTGGGCAAGTATTACGGCCTGGAAACCGCGTCGATGAGCACGATGGGCTCCATCGGCGAGTTGATTAATGAGATCGTCGGCGACGAGCAGTTGGCCGCCCTGGAAAATCGCGGCGAGAGCATTGACCTGGACACGCTGCGAGGAGCCGCCGAGGCCAACCCCGTCAAGCGTCTGGTGAACATGGTGCTGCTGGAGGCCATCAAGAACCGCGCCTCGGACATTCACTTCGAGCCGTTCGAGGACGAGTTCAAGATGCGCTACCGCATCGACGGGTTGCTCTACGAGATGCTCCCGCCGCCCAAGTCCATCGCCGCGGCCATCGCCTCGCGCGTGAAGGTCATGGCCAACCTCAACATCGCCGAGCGGCGTATCCCGCAGGACGGCCGAATCGAGCTGACCATCAACAACGCCCCGGTGGACTTGCGTATTTCGGTGCTGCCGACCATGTTCGGCGAGAGCGTCGTGATGCGTGTTCTGGACCGTTCCCAGGTCTCGCTGGACGTCGACCGCCTGGGCATGCGGCCTGACGACACGCGGCTGTTCCGCCAGTTGATCGACCGCCCGCACGGCATCGTGCTGGTCACCGGGCCTACCGGCTCGGGCAAGACCACCACGCTGTACTCGGCGCTGAACGAACTGAACGACGTGTCGGTCAAAATCCTCACGGCCGAGGAGCCGGTGGAATACGACATTGACGGCCTGGTGCAGGTCAACGTGAAGGAAGACATCGGCCTGACCTTCGCCCGCGCCCTGCGGTCCTTCCTGCGACAGGACCCCGACATCGTGCTGGTGGGCGAAATCCGCGACCTGGAGACGGCGGAAATCTCCATCCAGGCCTCGCTGACGGGCCACTTGGTCTTTTCCACGCTGCACACCAACGACGCTCCTTCCTCCATCGCGCGTCTGCTGGACCTGGGCGTCGAGCCCTTCCTCATCACCGCCACGCTGGAAGGTATCGTCGCCCAGCGCCTGGTCCGCAAGGTCTGCTCGCGGTGCAAGGAGGCCTTCAGCCCCACCGAAGAGCAGTTGATGGAGCTGAACCTCACCCCCGACGACGTGGTGGGCAAGACCTTCTATCGGGGCCGACGCTGCGAGGCCTGCCGCAACACCGGCTACAGCGGCCGCGCGGGCCTGTTCGAGATCATGCTGCTGGACGACAACATGCGGGACCTGATCATGAAGCGCAGCAGCACCAACGTCCTCCGCGAGGCCTCCCGCAAGAAGGGCATGCGCACGTTGCGGGAGAGCGGCCTGTTGGCCATTTACGACGGCCTGACGACGATCGAAGAGGTCGTCTCGCAGACGATTTACGAGGAAGGCGACGAGTAGAGCAAACCCGGCGCCCTCGCCGCCCCCCTGCCGCCGGCGGAGCGGGCCGCGGGCGACGAGCGAGCCGGACAGGAGTACAAAGCCATGCCAACGTTCACCTACGAAGCCATGAACAGCGTGGGGCAGTCCGTCAAGGGCGAGATCTCGGCCGCCACCTCCGAGGAGGCCATCACCAAGGTCCGCGCGATGGGCAACTTCCCCACCAAGATCAAGGAAAAGGCCCTCAAGAAGGCCGGGGCCGGCGCCAAGGGCCGACCCGCCTCGGCCGCCGCATCGGCCGGGGCCAAGAGGAGAAAAGTCGGCGGCATCTCCTCCAAGATGCTCTGCCAGTTCACCCGCCAGTTGTCCACGCTGGTCAACGCCGGCCTGCCCATTCTGCGAAGCCTGCGAATCCTCGAGCAGCAGCAGAAGCCCGGCCCCCTGCGCCTGGCCGTCCGCTACGTCGCCGAGGACGTCGAAGGCGGCGCGACCCTCTCCGAGGCCATGGCCCGCCATCCCAAGTGCTTCGACCGCCTCTTCACCAACATGGTGCGCGCGGGCGAACTGGGCGGCGTGCTCGACGTCATCCTCATCCGCCTGGCCGACTTCATGGAAAAGGCCCAGGCCCTCAAGCGCAAAGTCGTCGGCGCCATGATCTACCCCATCGCCGTCATCAGCTTTGCCATAGTCATCGTCATGGGCCTGATGTACTTCGTGGTTCCCAAGTTCACCGAAATCTTCAAGGACATGGGCCAGAAGCTCCCAGCCATCACGCAATTGCTGCTGGACACCAGCACCTGGATCAAGGGCCCCGGCAAGTACATCATTCCGGGCATCCCCTTCGGCATCTACTTCCTGGTCAAGCTGATCAAGTCCTCGCAGGGGGGCAAGTTCATCATCGACAACCTCAAGATCCGCCTGCCGATCATGGGCACCATCGTCTCCAAGAGTTCCATCGCCCGTTTCAGCCGAACCCTGGGAACCCTGCTGGCCGCCGGCGTGCCCATCCTCGAGGCCCTCACCATCACCGCCGAGACCTCCGGAAACGAGGTTTACATGCGGGCCCTCAGCAAGGTCCGCGACGGCATCCGCGAGGGCGAGAGCTTCGCCGGCCCGCTCAAGCAGGCCAGGATCGTCGATCCCATGGTCGTCAACATGATCGACGTCGGCGAGGAAACCGGCGAACTGGACAAGATGCTCTCCAAGGTCGCCGACACCTACGACGAAGAGACCGAGACCCTCGTCGGAGGCCTGACCAGCCTGATGGAACCGGTCATGGTTATCACCCTGGGCATCATCGTCGGATTCATCGTCATCGCGCTGTTCATGCCATTGGTCGGCATGATCCAGGGCATGTCCAAATAGCAGGCCTGATAACAGGAAAGGAACCGCTGATGATCGCACAACGAACAACCTCCGCCCCGCCCAGCGGCGACAGGGGCTTCACGCTGACCGAACTGCTGGTCGTCATCGGCATCATCGCCCTGCTGATCGGGCTCCTGATGCCCAGCTTCGGCAGGGTTAAGGACATGGCCCGCGCCGCGCGAACCACGGCCCTGGAAAAGGCCATCATCACGGGCATCGAGCAGTTCCGCAGCGAGGCCAAGCTCGGCGACGAGTACCCGCCCAGCTATTGGGATACCGGCGGAACCAACGGTAACCCCTATGCGGCCGCGGGTCAGCCCACGGCGACAGACACCAACTACACGAGGAATTTTGTGGCCAGCGGCGCACAGACCCTTGCCTGGGCACTAGGCGGGGCCGATATGCAAGGCACTCCGGGCTTTGGCAACCTCACCGCTCTCTATGCCGTAGACAATACGACAAAAAAACCTCTCAATCTCCGCTACGGCCCTTACCTGGACCTCACAAAGGTCGCCCTCAAGACCACCACAAGCCCGGACGGCAACGCAAACTACAACCCTGTCGTCCCGGTCATTCTGGACGACTTCAGCAGGCCGGTCCTCTACTTCCGGGCCAATGCCAGCCTGGATGGATATAACAGATACAGCCTGGGCGACAACAGGGCGTTGCTCAGGTGGAATGGCGTTTCCGATTCGGCCAGCGACCCCCTCGCCAACCCCGCAGCCAGCATTAAGTTTGGCGATGATAATAATTACAACGCCTTCCCAGGTTTCATCCGCAACGCAAAGAGTGCCATTCCCCAGTGCAGCAACAACGACTCGTTCATCCTGATCTCGGCCGGGCCGGACATGCTCTACGGGACCGCGGACGACATAACCAACTTCAACTTCGATATCTCCAACGTGCAACAGTGAGGCCGACCATGAGAAGATTCGCCAACAAACCAAACAGCAACCGACGGGCCGCCTTCACGCTGGTGGAGATGCTGGTGGTCATTACCATCATCGCCCTGCTGGCGGGCATCATGCTGCCCAGCTTCAACGCCGTCCGCAACCAGGCCAAGGCCGCCGCCACCAACGCTCTGGTCAACAACGCGATTGTCACCGGTCTGGAAAGCTACAAGGCCGAGTCTAAACTCGGGCGGCAGTATCCGCCAGATGGATGGAATACAAACGCTACCACCGGCGATCCGCTCAAACTAGGAGCTAATTACTATGCCTTTGGCGCCCAGACGCTGGTCTGGGCCCTGGCCGGCGCCGATCTGCTGGGTACGCCGGGGTTCCCCACCGACGCGGAAATAAATGGGAATCCGAAAATCACTCTGAAGAACGAGGATAATCCTCCGTCAGAAAAAGGTCTTTATACGCTGGTTAACGGCAAGCCCCTATATCAGCGTTTTGGTCCCTTCATTGAAATTGGAAAGACCAAGATCAAGACTCCGGCCGAGTTGCGATACACGAAGGTAGACGGGAGCAGAATTGAAGTTCGCGTCATCGCCGACGACTTCAACATGCCGATCCTGTACTTCAGGGCTAATCCGACACAGACCGGCATGTCCATTTATGGCCGCGACAATAACTGGGGATTCTTCGCGGCCAACAACAACTGTCCGTTTTCCAACCATTCCGAGCAGGCTAACGATGACTGGTGGCGTTACATCAAAGACCAACGAATTACTGCCACCGACATGCCACAGAACTCGGAGTCTTACCTCCTGATCTCGGCCGGGATTGACAAGATTTACGGCACGGCGGACGACATCACGAACTTCACCCCGTTTATGCCATAAGGGACAGACCTCATGCGAGCCATTGCCGACAAGGCCGGAAAAAACAACGCCCGCGCGGGCCGCGGGGGCTTCACGCTCATCGAGCTGCTGGTGGTGATGTTCATCCTGGCCATCCTGGTGGCCATCGTCGTGAGCGTTTCGAGCTACGTCACCAAGAGCGCCAACGAGAAGGAAACCCGCGGCACCCAGGCCCTGGTCATGGAGGCCATCCAGTCCTGGCACGATGCGGACCCCAACCCGACCACCAAGAGCTATCCGCCGGATGAGTATGTCTCTGGCACCTATGTTCCGGAGGACAGCCCGCAAATACTGGTCAATCAGCTAACTGGCGTGTCGTCTACGGCGCCTGTATTGGGGGCGCCCGACGCCGCCGGCCCGCAGGTCAAGGCCGCCAAGGACATCCTCCTGAAGCTGCCCAGGCAGGCCTGGGCCGGCTTGGCGTCGGACCTTATCAAGGACGCCTGGGGGGTGCCCATGCGGTACGAACAGGCCGGCGGTCTGGGCGGCAGGCCGGTGCTGATCTCGGCCGGCGCAGACAAGGTTTTCGGCAGCGACGACGACATTCGCAGCGACGAGAAGCAGTAGGAGCAAGGCATGAAGACGTGGCCCAACCAGAGCCGGCCGACGCAGCGGGCGTTCACGCTCGTTGAGCTACTGGTGGTCATTACCATCATCGCCCTGCTGTCGGCCATTTCGATACCGAGCATGTCGGCCTTTTTCCGCGGCGGGGCCGACGCCCAGGCCTTCAACATCCTGAGCAGCCAGCTTGCCGGGGCCCGCGCCCTGGCCATCCAGCAACGCACCCACGCCGGCGTGCATGTCCAACTGGCCGACCCGAGCGTCAACCCCAAACTCGCCAACGCCTCCTTCTCGGCCGTCGTGTGGGACGATCCGGCCACCCCAGGGGCTTTCAAGCTCGCGCCGGGCTTTGCCCCCAAACGCCTGCCGGGAGGCATGGCCGCGGGACAGATGAGCGACCCCACGTTCTACGATGGCACGAATTTCTTGGCTGCGGGCATTGTCACTGCTCAGTTCACAAGCGTAACTATTGTGTTCAAGCCCAACGGGCAACTTGCGACCGATCCGGTAGCTTGGGACACAACTAATGCAATATTCACCGGCGCCACACGGCTGTGGCTATCAGGCGATGCCGGCACAAGCATTTGCAAAAACTTCGTCCTCTTCGACGGCGACAGGTTTTTCAAGCTGACGGGCGGCGCGGCCGCGGCGTTTCTGGACACCAACCGCACGATCATCAACGTCAATCGGTACACCGGGGCGGTGAGCAGCCAATGAGCCAGGCCATGAAAACAACTCGACGCGGCGGTTTTTCGCTGGCGGAACTGATGATCGCCATCGGGATCATGGGCGTGGGGATCACCCTGGTCGCGACGATTTTTCCGACGGCCCTCAAGCAGAACGAGTTTTCCAACAACGACACGATGGGCACGCTCATCGCCGAGAACGGCCTGGCCATGGCCCAGGCGCTGGTGACGAAGAGCTTTATGAACACCACATACCCGCCATCAACGCCAGATACCCTGCATGTGATCGCCGACGAGGAACCGAATCATTGTGCCGCCCCTTACCCCATCGACGCCAACCAGCAGCACTATCCGACTTTCCCGCTGGCCGATCCCAATGCTGCCTACGCGCCCTACCAGGGCTACGTCGTCCTCGGCCGCAAGGCGAGCACCGACGCCAACGCGAATGACTACCAGCTTGTCGTCGTCTCCTACGCCAAACGCGCCGGCGGGATAGTCAAGGCCGAATCTGTAGACGCAAGTATCCTCGGCAGTAATAAATTGAACATCACGAACAATATGGCGGCGGTGAAGGTCGGCACCCCCATCATCATGAAGGCCAACGGTGCTTATGCGACGGTCACTGATGCTAACGCATCCGCCAGCGAGGTCACGCTAGATCGCGCGATGCCCGGTGGCGCCGCAGGACCGGCTTACGTCATCGTCGAAGAGGTGTCCGGCAACAACGCCGCCAAGAGTCCGGCCATCGGCACGGCCGTGATCGAGACGCAATTGAGACCATGAGGCAGCGAATGACAATCCAAGCCAGACAACCCGGCCGAGCCAGCACACCACGGGCCGACAGTCCGCTGCACCTGATCCGACGGGTGCCACGGCTGCGTCGTGTGCAGCCGTGCATGGCGTCGACCTCCAGGACACAGGCGAGACGCCTGTGCCACCGCCGCGCCGGCATGACGCTGGTGGAGCTGATGGTCTCGGTCGGCGTGCTGGTGCTGCTGATGATGATCTTCTCGCAGATTCTCTCCTCGGCTCAGCGGGTTTCGATCAAGTCCAACTCGCTGGTGCAGAGCAACTCCGCCACCACGGCCATCGCCCAGCTTCTCCGCGAGGACGTTCATAACCTCGACCCCAACGGTTTCCTGGTCATTACGCCCGATGCGAATTCCCCCACCGCGGACCCTAATGCGTTTAATTATCGAAATTGCCTGTCCTTCGCGGCCATTGGCATGTGCGTCAGTGCAAGCGATCCGGCCTACAAGGCCAACGAAGCGGTCATTTCCTACGGCCAGGATCTGATAGTGAATAACGCCAACTCCTGCATGTGGCGAAAGGGCCTGGTGCTCGTGGACAGCGTGCCCGCAGGCACTCTCGATCCCAACCAGGACTGGGCCCCCCTTGGGCTCAATTACTATATGGACACTTTGACTCCCGCGGCAGACCCCAACACGCCCGCGGCCGGCTCACTCGAAGACGTAGTCCGCACGCCGCCTCCTTCGGGAATTGACTGGCGCGAGATGGACAACCGCTGCGTGGCCTTCAAGGTGTACTGGTGGGATAACACGAACAAGACCTGGGACGCCAGTCCCAAGACGTGGAAGACCGGCGACACTTTCCCTGAGGCCTTGCGGATCACGTTCACGCTGTGCATGGACGAGACCGAACTGAGCCGCTACAGGAGCGATCCGAATTACAGGCCGAGGGAAACCCGCGAGTTCGAGGTGATCTGCCCGATCCGGCCTTGATGATGTGACAGGCCCCCCGCCGGGCCTGCGGAAATAATTCGTTTGCGGTCCCGCCAAGGGTAAGGAGTACCACCCATGAAGCGAATGAGCAAAACAACAGAAGGCCGCCGGCGGCGTGGCTCGGTGATTCTGCTGGTGGTCGGGCTGCTGACGATCCTGGCGATGCTGGGCTCGGCCTTGCTTCTGGTGTCGCGGATGGATCGGCAGACCAGCAGCGCGATGGCCAAGGCGGCGTCGGACACCCACGTGGCCGAGGCGATCCTGACCCAACTGGTCGAAAACCGCCGCAAGGATTTGTGGATCGACGCGGCCGGCGTGACCTATGGGGCGGTTATTCGTCCTGGCGATGCCGGCTATACCGATGCCAACGCCGAGCGTCAGACGATCGATTATGATTTCGTCGACCCCGCCGACCCCAACACCCGCGACGACTACGACAAGGCGCTGGCCAGTATCGAGCCTAACGTCGATGCCAACACATGGCGGCATATCAGCGTCATGCCTAACGCCACCGGCAATTTCATCAACGTCAACTACCGCGCCGATCCCAACATGGTTGATACGGACGGCGATGACACCGCCGACGCCCGCCTCTTCCCCACCGGCCTGTATAACAGTAGCGGGACGCAGTTCTACGCGGCTGTGAGGATGATCGACGCGGGCGGCCTGCTCAATGTCAACTATGCCGGGGTGATTCCGGTAGTCGCCACGAGCGCGGCCATGAGCCCTGGGCTCATTTCGCTGTCAGTGCTGGGCGGACCGGAAGGAACCGTCGTGTCCAACCGGGCCGACACCGCCGGCGTACCCGACAATCCCTACGGCCAGGGCGACCAGTTGGCCCTGAGCTGGCTGGACGGCAACACCGCCTGGGCCGGCCGGCTCGCACAGCCTTTCGGCACTGCCGCCCCCCCCACCGCTCGCAACCTGCTTACGACGATCGGCAAGAGCCGAACGGCTGTCCCGCGACGTCCGAACGATGCCACTATCACGGGCGTCACTTTGAGGGACACAAAGTTCAATCTTAATGACGCAAACACCGCAAGCTACGACGAGCTTCGCGTCACCTTCCTGCGAATGCTTCAGGCCGCGAACCCAAGCGATCCACAAAATCCTACTTACGCTGCCCAACTCGCGGTCAACGTCATCGATTATCGCGATAACGATGTTGGCGACAATCCGACTGTAGGTGAGATACGTAACCTGAGCAACAATCCCATCGGAGGCTCCACAGTCTGCGGGATCGAACGCCAGCCATTCATAACGGAAGTGTACGGCCACTGTACCGATGCTAATAACTTCGACTACCAGATAGAATTGTACAATCCTTATGACAAACCCATCGACCTCACGGGATACGACATCCGGGCTAGCGCCAACGGCGGCCCCCCCCCGGTGTTTTCTCTTTCTGGAAATATAATCCCCAACGGCGGATATTTTGTCCTCACGAAAGCAACCCCCGTCGATTGGAACAGCGTCACGCTGACCCGTACTGTGGGCACCGACATAATTATGCTTGACTATTTTGAGGGCGTGAACGGCGACCTTACGCTCGGTAGCACCGCGGGCTTCTGGAAGGATGACTGGCGAAATGACGATCCCAGCCTAGCCTACTACACAGACAGCTTGGGACGAGACTATGGCCACTCCGACGATCCCAATACAGATGGTAACTCCTTTATCGGACTCCCCAACACCGGGAGACCGACATTTGGAACCCCTCGCTCAGTACCAATCTACGTGCGAAACGGGGATTTCACAAATGTCGGAGAGTTGAACCGACTCTTCATGGTGGGGCCAACCAACGGAATATCACTGACCACCGCGATAGAGAACACCAGCGAAACCACCACCAATATCTTCAAGGGACACCTCGGCGCGGAAACCGCAATGGGTAATGCAAGTCCGCAATTGACCGCTGAGGTTCTGTTAGCCGACTACTTCACGGTGATCCCATCCACGGGGAACTCCGTGGCTGGATTGGTCAACATCAATACCGCGCCAAAGGAGGTCATCAAGGCCTTGCCGGGGATTGCCCAGGCCGGGTTAATCCCACTGGATCCGAACGTCATTGCAGATGCGATCATTGCCTATCGGGACAAGCTCCCGAATTGGTCGAACCGCACTACGGACAGCAACGGCAAGACCACTCGCGAGAACTTTGGCTTTGGCGGGTGTGGCGAGATATGCGTGCCTCTGACGAAGGTCGCGTCCACACCCATAGGGTACGATGGAAGCAACCAGCCTCCCTTCAGCTATTGCCTGCCTACGGCTTCCGGGGCAGACGATGGCGTGCCGCGCACCTTGAACGACTTCGCCAAGAACTACATCCTTTACTCCTGGCTGAGCAATCTGGTGACGGTGCGGAGCGACACGTACATCGCGTATATCCGCGTGCAGGCCTCCTCGTCAGCCTCGGCCACGAACGCCCGTCGCTACGTGGCCGTGATCGACCGGAGCAACTGCACCGCGGCCGGAGATTCGCCCAAGGTCCTGATGTTCACCGAAATCAAGTAGCGGCCCCACCAGTAGTCGGTGGTCAGTAGCCGGTAGCCAGGGGGCGGTGCCGTGGTCGCGGTGTTTGCGACCACGAGAAACCACTATCAAGGGTCAACCGTGGTTGCATAGCACACGCCGACTGTTCATTTGTCAGGGGCGAAAGCCCGCTCAGAATTTAGCCGGGGCCTGACGGTCCCGACCAAATCCTTCTCGGCCCGTCGGGCCTGAACGGCCAAACCGAACGGCCACAGGCTACCAGATCTCACAGGCGAGATGCCTATGCTACCAGATCTCACAGGCGAGACGCCTATGCCACCAAACAGCCGCGAGAAAAACCTTATGGTTTTTTGTTGCATGCCCTGGCCTGCGAGGTGCTATAATCCGATGGTCTTGAATCTGCCCATCGGGACGAAATGCGACTATCGATCTCCGTGTTCGATCCGCCCTTTTCTCTCGCGAGCGATTGCGGACTTTCTAGGCCGAAACGAAGGCCTCTTTCCCGATCCGGCTGGGAAAGTGAAAAGAGAGCCGGGAAATGCCCCTCAATCACATAGGAGATCAAAGATGGGCAAGAAACTGTACATTGGTAACCTCAGCTACGACGTGGCCGATGCCGACCTCCAGCAACTGCTGGCCCAGCACGGAACCGTCGAAAGCGCCGTCGTCGTGATGGACAAGATGACCGGCCGAAGCAAGGGTTTTGGGTTCGTGGAAATGTCCAACGACGGCGAAGCCCAGGCGGCCATCGCGGCGCTGAACGGCAAGGACTTCGGCGGCCGGGCCCTGAAGGTCAACGAAGCCAAGCCCCGCGAAGATCGTCCCGGTGGGGGCGGCGGTGGCGGCGGTCGTGGCCGTGGTGGCTACGGCGGCGGCGGCGGTGGAGGCGGCTACGGTGGCGGAGGCCGTGGCGGCAGCGGCGGCGGTCGTCGCTTCTAGTCCCCACGTAAAGCTGGAAACGCAAAAGAGAGGTCGCAAAAGCGGCCTCTCTTCTTTATTGTGGGAACGTCACACGATGGCTCGGCGGTCGTGGCCTGCCTGTGCCGGCTGGCAGGCCATAGCACACGCCGACTGTTTATTTGTCAGGGCCGAAGGCCCGCTCAGAACTTAGCCGGGGCCGTGAGGCTTGCTGTTACCCACATCTTTTGGCCGATGTTCTGGGTAGGCTGGCCCCATCCGATGACCGGGCATGGATGCTTGGTTGGGGGGTCGGCGTTCTTATCGGGGAT
>JBAZTO010000064.1:0-19666 GCA_041661865.1 Phycisphaerae bacterium
CCTGCTGGGTCTGGGCGGTTTGGCCCTGATTCGTCGTCGTTCGTCGAAGTAGCATTGAAGAGTATGTAAAAGCCTCATCCGGGCACGGCGTAAGGCCGTCCCAGGCGGGGGCTGAGAGATGAGTAGCGATTCGCGATGGGGTGGGCCATTTTTTCGGTGGCCCACCCCGTCTGCTTTAATCAGCTAAACTTTGCAGGATGTAATATATATAGGGTTGCGGTGTCTATGTTACTATGCTATAGTTCTGGTATACGGATGGCTTGGCGGGCAAGCGGCGGGCGGAACCCGCTGTGTCTCAGGCGCCAGGCGATTTAAGCGAAGGCGTTCGGGTTGGACGCGAAGGAGTGCTTACCATGAGGAAAAAAGGGTTCACGCTGGTCGAGTTGCTTGTGGTCATCGCGATTATCGCCCTGCTTATCGGCATCCTGGCGCCCTCGCTGGGGAGGGTCAAGTCCCTGGCCAAGGAAGTTCTCGACGTGACCAACATGCGTGCCGGGGGCATGGCCATGATTGCCTATGCGGCGGCAAACAAGAGTGTGTTCCCCCAGGCCGCGAGCGCGGTTCCTCCCAGGGTCTACCAATCAATAGTCTGTTTCAACCCCGATCCCGTGAGGGCTCAAATTGACGAGACAGGGCTGTGGTCGGATGCCCGGGGGTGGGGGCTGCTGTACAAGCTCAAGATTCTCGAGTCGCCCGCGATGGCCTACTGCCCGCTCAATACGGTCCCGAAATACCGCCTCGACACCTACGACAAACCCTGGGGCGGCATGCCGCTAAGAGACGGGCAAAGCGAGGAGATCAGCACCAGTTTCATTCAGGGCGGTTACATGTTGGCCCCCAATGTGGGTCTCAATCCCAAGACAGGGAACGTGGATTTTGGTTACTTTGACGCGGCGGGCTTCCATGCGATAGGATCGAACAGCGAGAGATTTCCCTCTGACAGGCCGCTGGGTACGGATATCATTGACACCCAGTGGTCAGGAAACGACCCGAAAAACATGAGCATTGTCCACTGGGACGGCCTCGCCGGCAAGTGGAACATGGTATTCCCCGGCGGCCACGTTGCGGCGAAGATCAGCAAGAAGGCAACGGACAAATTGAAGGATGCCATGTATACTGAATGGGGGGATTTAAGCAACAATCAGTGGAACTGTTCCGCCTACTATCCTATTTTGAAAGAAGAAGCAAAATGATTGCGTCCGCGAGCCGGTTCGGCGGGAGTTCCGCCGCCGGCTGAGCGGGTCGCACTTAAGGACATTCATGGGTGGGTCACCGAAAAGGTGGCCCGCCCTTTTTGTATCGAACAACCGGATAATCGTATCGCCAAGAGTTTGGACTTGCTCCGGGCCTCCAGGCAAACGGTTTTTGCCTTGCCCGCATCGGGCCTACGCATTATCATCTTGCCCACTGCAACTTCCAGGGACGGGCCATGAAAAGACAACTCAGCGCCATACAGGTCGGGAAGGCTCTGGACAGGCTCTACCAGGCCATTGCCAAGCAGTTGCCCTCCGGTTCCCGCATTGCCGTCATCGGGATACGCTCGCGCGGCGAGACGCTCTCGCAGCGGCTGGTTCAGCGGCTCCGCGACGACAAACCTGACCGGGTGGTCAACCACGGCGTTCTGGACATCACCTTTTACCGCGACGACCTGTCCCGTCACGCCGGCAGGGCGCTGGTGCGGGCCACCGAGATCGACTTTGATCTCAACGACGCCTGGGTGCTGCTGGTGGATGACGTGCTGGAGACCGGCCGCACTATCCGGGCCGCCCTGGACGCCCTGGCCGATTTCGGCCGGCCGCGCGTCGTGCGCCTGGCGGTGCTCATCGATCGCGGCGGGCGGGAGCTGCCCATCGCCGCCGATTTCGTCGGCCAGCACGTTCTGGTGGATGACGAAGCGAAGGTCCAGGTTAAACTGAAGGAAAACGATGGCGAAGAAGGCGTCTTCATCAGCCCCACCCGCTGAAAGCGGCCCCCCGGCCCAGCCCTTTCTGTGGCATCGAAAGGATCTGCTGGGGATGGACGAGCTTTCAGCCGCCGAGATCACGCACCTGCTGGACACGGCGGAAAGCTTCAAGGAAGTCTCCACCCGCTCGATCAAGAAGGTGCCCGCCCTGCGCGGCAAGGTGGTGGCCCTGCTGTTCTTCGAGGACTCGACGCGGACGCGGATGAGTTTCGAGCTGGCTGCCAGCCGCCTCTCAGCCGACACGCTGCTGCTGACCTCTCGCGGCTCGTCGGTGACCAAGGGCGAGACGACGCTGGACACCGCGCGCAACATCGAGGCGATGGGCGTGGACATCTTCGTCGTCCGCCACGGCCAGAGCGGCTCGCCGCACATGCTGGCCCGCAAGCTCAAGGGCTCGGTCGTCAATGCCGGCGACGGCCAGCACGAGCATCCCACCCAGGCCCTGCTGGACATCTTCACCATCCGCCAGCGCCTGGGGCGATTGGACGGCCTGAAGGTCGCCATCGTCGGCGACATCGCCCACTCGCGCGTGGCCCGCAGCAACATCCTGGGCCTGCGCAAGCTCGGGGCCGAGGTCATCGTCGTGGGCCCGCCGACGCTGGTGCCCGGCGCCGTCGAGGCCATGGGCTGCACCATCTGCCACCGCCTCGACGACGTGCTGGGCGAGGTGGACGTGATCAACATGCTGCGGATCCAGTTCGAGCGGTTCAGCGGCAGCCTGTTTCCCTCCGTCCGCGAGTACAGCCGCCTGTACGGCATGAACAGCCAGCGCCTCGCCCGCTGCCGCAAGGACGTGCTGATCATGCACCCGGGCCCCATCAACCGCGGCGTGGAAATCACCAGCGACGTAGCCGACGGGCCCAATAGCTGCATCCTCCAGCAGGTCACCAACGGCCTGGCCATCCGCATGGCCGTGCTCTACCTGGTCAGCCAGGGGAATCAATGAACGACATCCTCATCAAGAACGGGCGAGTGATGCGGCGAATGAGCAGGCCCACCCGGGGCGAGCATAGCGGAATGGAGAGGCCCGAAGGGCCGGACAGGATTTAGCCGGGGCCGTGAGGCCCCGGATGGATCGCTTGAAGGTGTGGAGCCCCGAAGAACGAACGGGTGATAGTGCGGATGAGTAGCCAGCCCCGCCAGGGGCGAGCGTCGTTAGCCCAGGGCGGAAGCCCTGGGGGAAAGGCGGCACTTTCAAGCCAAGAGCCCCGTCGGGGCGAGCGTAGCGGAATGCAAAGGCCCGAAGGGCCGGACAGGATTTAGCCGGGGCCGTGAGGCCCCGGATGGATCGCTTGAAGGTGTGGAGCCCCGAAGGGGCGAAAGAAGAACGCGATGTCTTACACGAGCCACTTCTATCACATCGTGTTCTCGACAAAGGATAGGCGCCCCTTCCTTGACGAGGCCTGCCTCCCCAGAATTATAGATTATCTTGGGGGGATCATCCGAAACCTCAAGGGCCAGATGCTCGCCGGAAACGGCGTTCCAGATCATATCCATCTCGCCGTCATCGTTCATCCCACGATTGCAGTTTCGGAGTTCATCAACAAACTTAAATCGAACTCCTCCGGATGGATTCACGAGACGTTTGCGGAATTGAAAGCTTTTGGCTGGCAGGACGGGTATTCGAGCTTTACGGTCTCTCGTTCGATCCTGCCCAAGGTGATCGAGTATATTAGGGGCCAGCAGGCGCACCACAAGACGAAGACCTTCGAGGAAGAGTTGCTGGCCTTGCTTAAGAAACATGGGATCGCTTACGACGAACGTTATGTATCGGCATGAATTCTCTTTCGCCCCTTCGGGGCTCGGACACAATCTGGAAGCTATCCGGGGCCTTACGGCCCCGGCTAAATCCTGAACGGTCCTTCGGACCTATGGACAAGGCTTGGCTGAATCCTGGGCGGTCCTTCGGACCTGCGGACAAAGCTTGTCCGGCCCCCGGCTGAATCCTGAACGGTCCTTCGGACCTGCGGACAAAGCTCGTCCGCTCGGCTGAATCATGGGCGGTCCTTCGGACCTACGGACAAGCTCGTCCGCTCGGCCAAGTCCTGGCGGTCCTTCAGATGCCCGGATGAGGCCAGCTGGCAGCGACTGAATCCTGAGTGACATCTTGAAAGCTGAGACAGAACAAATAGTTTCACACACGCGGAGAAGCTCTTGGGCTTTACCTCTGAATAAGAAGAGCCATCAATGAACGACATCTTCATCAAGAACGGGCGAGTGATAGACCCGGCCAACGGGATCGACAAGGTTGCCGACGTGGTCATTGCCAAGGGCAAGATCGTTTCGGTGGGCAAGGCCCGGTCGGCTGCGGCGCGTCAGACTATTGACGCCAAGGGCAAGATCGTCTGCCCCGGCCTGATCGACCTGCACGTACACTGCCGCGAGCCGGGCCACGAGGAAGAGGAGACCATCGCCACCGCGGCCGACGCGGCGGTCGCCGGCGGCTTCACGACCATCCTGGCCATGCCCAACACGCACCCGCCGATGGACGGCGAGACGGCCATCCAGTACGTCCTCCAGCGTGCGGCGGAGGCCCGCCTGGCGCGTGTGCTGCCCGTCGGCTGCATTACCAAGGGGCGAGAGGGCAAGGAACTGTCCGAGATGGGCATGATGGTGCAGGCCGGCGCGGTGGCCTTCAGCGACGACGGCGAAGGCGTCTCCGACAGCGGCGTCATGCAGCGGGCCCTCCAGTACGCCGGCATGCTCGGCGTGCCGATCCTCCAGCACTGCCAGGCGGGCGACCTGGCCGGCGGCGTGATGAACTCCGGCGCGGTGGCTGTGCGGCTGGGGCTTTCGGGCATCCCGGCCACCGGCGAGCAGATCATGCTCCGCCGCGACCTGGCACTGCTGGAGCGAATCCCCGCCCGCTACCACGCCCAGCACATTTCGTCGGCCGACAGCGTGGAACTGATCCGCGCCGCCAAGGCCAAGGGCCTGCCCGTGACGGCGGAGGCCGCCCCGCATCACCTCCTGCTGACCGACGCAGCCTGCAGCAGCTACGACCCCAACTACAAGGTCAACCCGCCGTTGCGGTCGGCCAGCGATGTCGAGGCCGTGCGGGCGGGCGTGGCCGACGGAACCATCGACTGCCTGGCCACCGACCATGCCCCCCACGCCCAGGAGGAAAAGGAACTCGAATTCGGCCTGGCGGCCTTCGGGATCATCTCGCTGGAGTGCGCGCTGGGGCTCTACGTCAAGGCGCTGGTCTCGACGGGCCTGTGCGACTGGCCGACCCTGATCGCCTGCATGACCAGCCGCCCGGCGGCCGTCATCGGCGGCGAGCTGGGAACCCTCAGCGTCGGCGCCGAGGCCGACGTCACGATCATCGACCCCAAGGCCAAGTGGACCGTGGATGTCGCCGGCTTCCGCTCCCGCAGCCGCAATTGCCCCTACGACGGCTGGCAGCTCATCGCCCGGCCGGTGGCGACCATCGTCAGCGGAGATATCAAGTTCCGCGCCTAGACAGCCACGGCCCCTGCCGCCGATATTGACACGCGCGCCGGGGGCTTCTACCATGCCCTCATTATGAGAATTCTGTCAGGCATCCAGCCGTCGGGCCGACTGCACATCGGCAACTACTTCGGGGCCATCCGCCAGCACCTGCGCCTCCAGGACGAAGGCCACGAGTGCTTCTACTTCATCGCCAACTACCACGCCATGACCACCCTGGCCGACAAGGCGGAGTTGGAGGCCATGACGCTGCACGTGGCGATGGTGTACCTGGCGCTGGGACTGGACCCGAAGAAGAGCACCTTCTTCTGCCAGAGCGACGTGCCGGCGGTGACGGAGCTGTGCTGGATCCTCAACTGCCTCTGCCCGGTGAGCCTGATGGAAAAGGCCACCAGCTACAAGGACAAGATCGCCAAGGGCATCACGGCCAACATGGGACTGTTCGACTACCCCGTGCTCCAGGCGGCCGACATCGTCATTTACGATTCCAACCTGGTGCCCGTCGGGGCCGACCAGAAGCAGCATATCGAGATGACCCGCGACCTGGCCGGCAAGTTCAACAACGTCTACAAGACCGAGACGCTGGTGCTGCCCGAGCCGTACATCCTGCCGGAGGTGGCCATCGTGCCGGGCATCGACGGCCAGAAGATGTCCAAGAGCTACGACAACACCATCGAGCTTTTCGCCACCGACAAGGCCACCACCAAGAAGTGCCTGCAGATCGTCACCGACTCAACGCCGCTGGAGTCGCCCAAGGATCCCGAGCGGTGCAACGTCTTCGCGCTGCTCAAGCTCTTCGCCTCGGCGGAGGAGTTGGCCGACATCGCGGGCAAGTATCGCGCCGGCGGCTACGGGTACGGCACGGCCAAGAAGCGCCTGGCCGAGATGGTCAACGAGCGATTCGCCCCGGCCCGCCAGCGCTACAGCGAAATCGAGAAGAACCCCGACTTCGTCCGGGACGTGCTGCGCGACGGCGGGCAGCGCGCCCGCCAGGTGGCCGAGATAACCATGCAGCGCGTCCGCAGCGCCTGCGGAATCCTGACGCATCGGTAGACGGGCCTCGTCCTACTGAAACGTAATCATCGCTAACGATCCTGCCATAGGTGAAGCAATAGGTGCCACGGCTGCGGTGTTTGCAGCCGTGCTTCGGCCGTGCCCGCAAAACCCTTCAAGACGGTGCCACGGCTGCGGTGTTTGCAGCCGTGTCTTCAGTTGACGAGGATCGGCACACTCTCCCGGTCAAGGCGCACAGGTTCATCGACGCCCAACTCCCAGGCACGATAGCTTGACCAGGGCCAATCTTCAAGGCGTGACACGAGACCGCGTCGCAGCGGATTCAGATGCACATACTTGATCTTCTCGTGTATTTCTTCAGCGGATCGCAGGTTCCTGTCATATCCCCCACCGGTCTGCCAGAAACGATGATGCGTCTGACCCGAGGGGCGATGCTCGGTCATGCGTTCCAAGAACGAGGGCTGATTGGCACGGACCCAGGCCAGCACGCGCGTAGTCATCGGCCGCTTGAGCCGGCGAAGAATCCCGCTGATCGTCTGACCCTCCGCCGGGAGAATCACCAGATGTACATGCTCAGGCATGATCACGTACGCCCATAGGTCGAACAGCCCCTCCTCCCGCGCGGAATGAAGGATTTCAACAAACCAGCCGGGTGAGAAGCGGGCCTTGAAAAATGGCTGGCGGCGGAAACAGGAGAACGTCAGATAGTGCGCTTGCCAGGGCTCGTCGTATCGCCTGCATTGCTTGCGGTGCAGCGGTGGTTCGCTGGACATGATGGTATTCTAGACTTTGTCCAATAGAAGGCAAGCACGGCTGCAAACACCGCAGCCGTGGCACCGTCTTGAAGGGTATTGCGGGTACGGCCAAAGCACGGCTGCAAACACCGCAGCCGTGGCACCGGGTCTCCCGCTTTGCTATCTGCGATCTGCGACCTTTACTCCACCACGATCACATCGTGGATCTCCAGCGGCGGGAGTTTCACCCTGGCCTTGCCGGCGGCGTACTTGAAGGCGAGCTTGCGATTGCCCGGCTGGGCCGTGATCTTCCGGGGCTTTCCGGGCAGGCGGAGGGTCAACTCCAGGCCGTGCAGCACCGGGATTTCGTCGTGGATGAGTGTCTTGTCGCTGTCGTGCGGGCCGGCGGCGTTGACCAGGTTGATCGCCAGCTTGCCGCCGATGCGGTTGACGCTGACGTCCACCAGGTGGCTTCCCGACAGTTCGACGATCGGCTCGGGGAACAATTCACGCACCATCGCATTGAGGAAGTCGCGCGTCACCGGCGTGGCCGCCTGGCTGAAACGTTCACCGAAGTCGAAATGCACGCCGGCGATCCGCCCCTTGCCGCAGCGGGCGATGGACGCGGCGATCTGCGTCTTGCCGCTGATGTTGTTGGACAGGTACAGCTTGCCGAAGGCCTTGGCCTTGCCGCCCAGCGTCACCTTCTGGCAACGCGTGACCATGCCCCCCAGGCGGCCTTCGTGCTCGACCCAGCAATCCCTGGACTCCGGCGCCTCGGCCGAGGCGATGCCCAGCGGCTCGGCGAACAGCGCCGTCGCGCCGGGGCCGACGATCAGCAGCTTGCCGCCGCGATTGGCATAGGCCAGCAACTCGTCGATGAAGGGCTTTTCGAGGTGCTCCCATTCGGGCACGACGATCAGCGGGTATTCGTCCATCCTGCCGCGGAGGTGATGCTCGTTGAGGATCTCGACGCTCTGCCCGCCGGCCAGCAGCGCCTGGAGCGTGCCGCGCACCGCGGCCGGCCCGCCGCCGAAGGGGCTGGGCTTGTGGCGATAGAACCCCGCGGTGGAATTCAGCAGGGCGATCTGCGGCACGGCGACGGCCTGGTGGCAGAACTTCTGGCGGGCCCGGCAGAACCTGGCCACCTCGCCCATCACCTCCATCTGCCAGAGGTTCACCGAGCCGTCCCGGTTTTGGGTGAAGTAGGCCTGGAAGCCTCCGCCCAGGGCCAGCACCACGGCGGCCTCGCGCTGGAGCTGCGGGACAGACTTGGTGACATAGCAATTCTCCCGGCCTTTGCGGCTAAAGCCCCAGGCCATCAAGTCCCAGGGCTTGCCCTGCGGGGCCATGCATCGGCCCTCGTAGCGGGCGGAGTTGACCGCATCGCTGGGCGCGTAGTCGCCGGAGATGAAATCCACCCCGATGCTGACCGGCTCGGGCATGAACGAGGTGAAGGCCCAGTTGCTGGCCACCTGGAAGTCCTTGTTGTGCGCGTGCATCGCGTCCACATATCGCCGCACGTAGCGGCGGAAGCCCTCGCGGTTGAACTGGAGGAACTCGTGGTAGTGCGGCTCATCCTTGGTGTGCGGGACATTCTGGATGCCCGTCTCGGCGCGGAATTTCTCCAGGGTCAGCGGGTTGTAATCGGGCTTGACCGCCCAGCAGTCCCCGTCCACCCAGACGCCATCGACGCCGTAGACGTCGCAGAGTTCCTTCAGTTGCGGGATCATCAGTTCATCGACGTAGGGGCCGAAGACGCACGTGCTGTCATCGCCGGCCTTCCCGGCCTCGTCCACGCGGGCCCAGTTCGGGTGGCGGCGGACCATCTCGGTATCCCACACGCCCGAGTAGTGCATGAACAGCGCCACCCCGCGGCGGGCCGTCACGTCGCGCCAGATCCTGAGGGTATCCTTGACGAACCCCGGGGCCGGCGCGCCGACTTTGGTCGGATAGCTCGACAGCCCGCGATGGCCCTTGCAGTCGGTCTGGAGGTAATCGGGGCCGACCGCGTCGATAATCGCCTCGATCATCCGCGGCGTGACGGTCTTGCCGACCTCGGTACAGTCGTCACTGGCATGAAAGTCAAAGTGAACGCCCAGGAAACTCTCGCTTCGCCTCAAACGCGCCGGATACTTGCGGGGCATGAAACAATCCTTTCTTTGAAGTGCGGGTATTGTCCGCGAAAGGGCCTGGTTTCTCAAGGGGGATGACAACTCCGGCAGTCTGTCTTTGACTCGCCGGGCATTTCATGTATGATGGCGGTGGCTCGAAAACTTCCTATATGAAAACCTGGCCGTTATTTATTGGGCGGAGGACCCCTTGAGCGACGAACTGCATCACGAGTGCGGCGTGGCGGCTTTGTACTGGCTCGACGAACCGACGTCCAAGGGCGGGCCGGCCAGTGAGTCCGTCAGCGGCGAGGACGTGGCAAGCCTGATCCCCTCGATGCTGCTGGACCTCCAGAACCGCGGCCAGTTGGCGGCGGGCATGAGCAGCTACAACCCGGCCCGATCCCAGATCCTCGACACCTTCAAGGATGTGGGCACCGTCAGCGAAGTCTTCCGCATGAGCCACCCGGCCAAGTTCCAGTCCATTCTGACGGAGTACTCCGGCAAGGCCGCCATCGGGCACACCCGCTACGCCACCTGCGGGGGCGACGACGTCCGCTACGCCCAGCCGTTTGAGCGCCACCACGGGCGGCTGTGGAAATGGTTCTCCTTCGCCTTCAACGGCAACCTGGCCAACTACGGGGAACTGCGCGACCGCCTGCGATCCAAGCGCGACTACCATTTCACGCTCAACACCGACACCGAGATCATCATGCACGCCCTGGCCTATCGCCTTCGCGGCGACAAGCCCTCGGCGCTGGCCGACGTGATGCGATCGCTGGGGCGCGGCTTCGACGGGGCCTACAATCTGGCCTTTCTGGACGCCCAGGGACGCATGTTCGTCGCGCGCGACCCGATGGGCTTTTGCCCGATGAACTGGGCGGTGCAAGGCAGGCTCTTCGGGGCCGCCAGCGAATCGGTGGCCCTGGCCAACATGGGCTTTACCGAAATCCACTCGCTCGAACCGGGCGAGATGGCCATCATCGAGAAGGGCAAGCTGCATTTCGCCCGCTTCGCCCGCCCGCGGCACCACGCCCACTGCTTCTTCGAGTGGATCTACTTCTCCAACGTCGCCAGCACCATTGACGGATCGAGCGTCTACATGGTCCGCGCCCGCTCGGGCCAGCGACTGGCCGACCTGGAAGACCAGAAGCTCGACGCCTCCTGCATCGTCGTGCCCGTGCCCGACACCGCCAAGGCCGCCGCCGACGCCTTCGCCTTCCGCCTGGGCATCCCGTCGGTCGAAGGCCTCATCCGCAACCGCTACGTCGGCAGGACCTTCATCCAGCCTGCCTCCACCCGCAAGCGGGCGGCCAAGGGAAAGTACACCCCGCTGCGGGCTGTGCTGGAAGGCAAGCGGGTTTTCCTGGTCGAGGATTCCATCGTCCGCTCCACGACGCTGGCGACGCTGGTCCGGCAGATTCGCGACCGCGGCGGGGCCAAGGAAATCCACGTCCGCGTGGCCTGCCCGCCCATCGTGGCCCCCTGCTTCTACGGAATCGACATGTCCACCCTGGGCGAGCTTTTCGCCCCCAATCTCGTGCCCAGCCACTACGACGGCAACCTCGACGAGGCCACCCTGAAAAAGATGGCCGCCGCGCTGGGCGTCAACAGCCTGCGCTACCTCTCGGTCGATGACCTCAGCCCCTGCCTGCGGATCGAGGGCAAGGATCTCTGCCGTGGCTGCATCACCGGCGAGTACCCCAGCACCTGCGGCAACAAGATGATGCGCCAGGCCAAGCGCAACCTCGCCCGCGGCCAGAGCGGCAGAACGTACGAATAAGCAAGAGAGGGAAAAGGGAAAAGGGAAGAAGCAATAGGGTGGGGTGGTCGCGGCGCCTGCGACCACGATTGAGCCACAACTGTAGAGCGTGCTTGCCAGCACGCGGAATACTGAGAAGATAGTGGCCCACAGGCGCGCCTTGGCGCACTAGCCGCGAGCGCGAAGCGAGCGGGTATTGTCGTTTCTGCACGTGGTCGCAAACGCCGCGACCACGGCACCCACCCAAAATGTTCCACGTGGAACAATCAATATTTGTGCGCCACAATTGCTTCCTTGGCCGGAAACTCAAAAGATAATTATTCTGCGTTTTCAATGCGTGCGGGGGCAAGCGCCCGTCTTTCGCGCGCAAACCCTGGCGCGCGGCCCCTCGTTGCCCGCGCCACGATTGTTGCGCAGCCGCGCTGCCGCCGGACCTGACACTTGGCAGCACAGGCGTCTCGCCTATGTCTTCATCCGGGAAAAGATTCCACAGTAGCAGAAGCATGGTGTGGCCTGCCGAGACGCGCGGCGGAGTTCCTACTCCGCCGCGAGGATGCCCAGGACAAGCGAAAAGGAGGTGGGGTAGGAACCCCACCTCCCCAATATGCGCTTTGACAGGCCCGAAGGGCCGAGAAGGATTTGGCCGGGGCCGTCAGGCCCCGGAGGCTATCCCCCAGGGACACAAGGCCCGAAGGGCCGGCAGAATTTCTTTCGCCCCGCTGGGGCTTGAGCGACTAACAGCACGCTTTCCGGGGCCTCACGGCCCCGGCTAAGTTCTAATCGGTCCTGCGGACCTCAATATGTCCGGGGAAAAATCCATCCATCGCACGCTCAATCATGGTCGCACACGCCGCGACCACGGCACCGGGCAACCCGGCCAACGGGTAATTCACGCAATCGGGCTTGCCGGAATCCTGGGGCGTGATATGATGTCCCCAAATGTCCGGGGAAGAACCCATCCATCGCAAGCTCAATCGTGGTTGCAAACACCGCGACCACGGCACCGGGCTTATGGGCAGGGGATCGGCCATGAAATGTCTCAACATCGCCACCTACATGGTTCTGGGTATCGCAGCTATCGCTACGGTGATAAGGCTTGATGAGGCATCTGACGCTACAGTGACAAGGTTACGCGATGCCTCTTTTTTTGAAGCGGCTAGGGGTCTGGCATGGCCTCTCAGTCCATACGCCCTTGCGATGTTGATGTTCGTTCTATTACGAAAGACGAAGACTTGTTTCATGCTTATCAGTGCCGTGCTGGTGTCGTTGCCTGGCGTAGTTACACTACGCCAGAGCAGTTTGTCCGGCGACGACATTATGGCCTGGGCTATGATTCCTCCCTGCCAGTGCGCGGGTTTTCTCGTTGCTTCGGGCATTACATTCGTCCTCCGTTGCATCCAGCTATACCGTGAACGATCGAAAGGCTCTCATTGGTCTTCTCCGGGATGTTCCAGCGGGTGCCGTGGTCGCGGCGTGTGCGACCACGATGAACTTGATCGGCCTCGATGATCTCTTATCATGCACCCACCAGGAAATAAGGAAAGACAGGCCCGCGGCCAGAGCGCTAGAACGTGCGAATATTCGGAAGACCGGAATACCGAAGAATCTGCAATGCTTTTTAGTCCTGACAGGGAGGTTGGGTCCATGAACAAGAAATCCCGTTTCCATTTGCGTGGCCTGCTCAAAGGCCCTCCAGGGGCTCTCGCGGTTATCTTCCTCATGATCTGGCCGCAGGTATGTCTGCTCATGGGTGAATTAAAGCCTGTCGTTCCTTATGTCTTCAGCGGAACTGTCTTCA
Source organism: Phycisphaerae bacterium (assembly GCA_041661865.1). GTDB lineage: Bacteria > Planctomycetota > Phycisphaerae > SM23-33 > SM23-33 > JBAZTO01. The sequence continues at coordinate 12,833 of JBAZTO010000064.1, forward strand.
CAGAGCCCTTCCGTCGGATCCATGTGGGGCATTGCCTGGACCAACCGACAATCGGCAAGTGGTATTTCTGGTTTACCTTCTTCTTGGTTACGGGCCTTCCCTACGCCGCCGGAGTGCGGTGGCTGATCGACAAATCCTCCCGCCTGTGCCATTGTGCGTTTTCGATCCTGACGATCACCGGATGCCTCTGCCTGCTCTGCATCCTGACCATACCCTTCTGCTGGCTGCTCAAGTACATCAATGCAATGGGCGTGACTCCAACCCGCATCTTTGGGCTGGTTTATGCTGGGCTGGGCTACCTGGTGGTCCTTGGCTTCATGGCCTGGGCTCTCGTGCCGCCGAGAAAGTCTTGAGTTGTGAGGCGTACTCCTGCCGGCCGGATGCCGTGGTCGCACACGCCGCGACCACGCCACCCTATTGCCTCTTCCCTTTTCCCTATTCCCCCGTTCTTCCTGCCATCCTGCTAGAATGTGCTAACTCAACAAGGAGCCACGCATGGCCAAAGAGAAGATCGACTTCGCACAGCATTACGAACAGGCACTTGGCGTGATGTCCAGGCAGGGTTTGCTGCTGGGCAGCTACGACGCAGCCGGCAAGGCCAACCTGATGACCATCGGCTGGGGCGCGATGGGCCGAATCTGGGCGATTCCGGTCTGGATCGTCCTGGTCCGCCCCACGCGCTACACTTACCAGTGCATCGAGCACAGCGGCTCGTTCACGGTCAACGTGCCCACCGAGGCCATGAACCTGGCCGTCGCCAGTTGCGGCTCCACCAGCGGGCGCGATGTTGACAAGTTCGCCGCCTGCAAACTGACGGCAGAGAAGGGCCAGAGCGTGCTGGCCCCCACCGTGGCCCAGTGCCCCATCGTCTACGAATGCCAGGTCGTCCACAGCAACGATATCCTGCCCGAGAAACTCGCCGGCGAGATCATCTCCGGGCCTTTCTACATGGACGGGAACTACCACCGCCTCTACTTCGGCAAGATCCTCTCCGCCCGCGCCGAGACGGACGCCGCCAACCTGCTGGGCGGCAAGTGACCACACGGCGGGTGCCCTGCGCGGCTGGAGCGGGCATCCCAGCCCGGCGGCAATTGACATCGCGAGGCGTTGCGAGGTAAGCTCTTAGCGTCGTCACCCACAACGAAAGGATCAATGCCATGGCCCGCAAGAAGCGTCTCGCCCTCAATTCCAGCCGGGAGTCGGCCGTCATCGAACGCATGCTGCGATTGAAGATCGAGGTGCCCTCCTGGGGCTACGCCGACACCGGCACGCGATTCGGCAAGTACCTGCAGGACGCCGCCGCCGTGGACCTGGCCGACAAGCTCTCCGACGCGGGCATCACGCACGCCTGCACCGGCATGACCCCGACGGTGGCCGTCCACATGCAGTGGGATTTCCCCGACGGCTTTGACAAGTCGGTGGTCAAACTGGCGAGCAAGTACGGGGTGAAGATCGGCGCGATCAACCCCAATCTCTTCCAGGACCAGTGCTATCAGCACGGCTCGATCACCAATCGCGACCCGGCCATTCGCCGCCACGCCGTGCAGCACATCAAGGACTCCATCGCCGTGGGTCGCCAGACCGGCAGCCGCTACCTGTCCCTGTGGTTTGCCGACGGCACCAACTACCCCGGCCAGGGCGATGTCCGCCAGCGAAAGGCCTGGGCGACGGCGGCCTTGAAGGAGGCCTATCGCGTCATGCCCTCCAACATGACAATGCTGCTGGAGTACAAGCCCTACGAGCCGGCTACCTATTTCACCGACTTCTTCGATTGGGGCGCCAGCTACATCTTCGCCAAGGCCGTCGGCCCCCGGGCCAAGGTGCTGGTGGACCTGGGCCACCACCTGCCCGGCTGCAATATCGAGCAGATCGTCGCATGGCTGATCGACGAGAAGATGCTGGGCGGCTTCCACTTCAATGATCGCAAGTACAGCGACGACGATTTGACCACCGGCTCGATCGACCCCTACCAGGCCTTCCGCATCTTCAACGAGATCGCGTCCTACGAGGCCCAGAGCGGCAAGGACCTGGAACTGGCCTACATGATCGACCAGTCCCACCACATAAAGTCCAAGATCGGCGCGATGATCCAGACCGTCAGCATCGTCTCGTCGCTCTTTGCCAAGGCGCTGCTGGTGGACCGCAAGGCACTGGCGATGGCGCAGAAGCGGGAAGACACGATCGCCTCCGAGGAGTTGCTGCGCGGGGCCTTCTTCGCCGATGTCGAGCCGATTCTCCGACAGGTGCGCAAAGCACTGGGCGCCCCGGCCGACCCGCTGGCCGCCTTCGCCTCCAGCGGCTACGAGCAGGCCGTCGCCGCCAAGCGCCGCGCCAAGCGAAAAGCCCTGAAACTCGACGGCGGATCGAACTTCGCGTGACGGCAGTGCAGAGCGCCGGACAGGAACGCCAGAACAGGGAGCCTGCCGGAAGTAGGCTCGCCGGCTGCGGACACCACGGAAGTGCCTCGCCCAGCCCTTGACGACCCCGCCGGCGGCCTAGTAAGGTGGGGCCATGAGCGATTCGCAGGAACAGCAGGATGGCCGCCCCGATGACGCAATCGCCGCGGCCGAGACCGTCGCAACGCAGGCCGATGCCGCCGGAGAGTCCCCAGCCGCCGAGGCGCCACAGGCCGGCAGTGACCCTGCCGCCCCGGTAGACGCCGCCCAGGCCGCCGCCGCGGTCGAGGCCATCCTCTTCACGTGCGACGCCCCCCTGCCGGCGGGCCGGCTGGCCCAGGTCGCCCAGATTTCCGGGCGAGCGGTCAAGGACGCCATCGCGGCCCTCAACGCCCGCTACGAGCAGGCCGGCTCAGCTTTTCGGATCGAGACGATCGCCGGCGGCTATCAAATGCTCACCCTGCCGGCCTTTCATGATGTGCTGACCCGCCTGTTTCACGACCGCAGCGACTCGCGCCTCTCGCAGGCGGCCATGGAGACGCTGGCCATCGTCGCCTACCGCCAGCCGATCCTCCGGGCCGACATCGAGGCCATCCGCGGGGTAGCCTGCGGCGAGGTGCTCCGCAGCCTGATGGAAAAGCAACTGGTCAAGATCGTCGGCAGGGCCGAGGTTCTGGGCCGGCCGATGCTGTACGGCACGACCAAGCGATTCCTCGAAATCTTCGGCCTCTCGGGCCTGAGCGACCTGCCCCGCGTGGAAGAGCTACGCAGCGGCGCCGCCGGAGCGCCCAAGCCTGCCCAGGCGCCGGCAACGCCAGATGCGGAAACCGCCCCCTCGCCGGAGAACCAACCCGTCGCGGAAACACCCGCCGCGGCTGAGACGCCGCAGTCGTCCGCCTCGGACCCCGCGCAATCGTAAGCCCGCGAGCTTTCCGCATCCTCACCCGCAAGGCCGCGCGCACGGGGTTTCCCGTCCGCCGGGCAACTCCGCTTGCGTCACCGGCCTTGGGAAAGTAGAAAAGGTGGTTTCGATGCCCATAGTCCGGGCACAGGAGTCCACTCGGATGCGAATTATTGTTCCGATCAAGCAGGTGCCCGAGACCAACGCCGTCAAGATGGACGAGGCCACCGGCACCATGATCCGCGAGGGCGTCGAGTCGATCATCAACCCGCTGGACCTTTACGCCATCGAGGCGGCCATTGAGCTTCGCGACCGGCTTGGCGGCGAGGTGGTGGCCCTGTCGATGGGCCCGCCCAAGGCCGAGAAGGCCCTCCGCGAAGCCCTCGCCATGGGCTGCGACCGCGGCGTGCTGCTGAGCCACAGGGACTTGGCCGGCAGCGACACCTGGGCCACCAGTTGCGCCCTGGCCGCAGCCATCCGCAAGATCGGCCCCTTCGACCTGATCCTCTGCGGCGAGCGGGCCACCGACGGCGACACCGGGCAGGTCGGCCCGGCCATCGCGTCGTTCCTGGACCTGCCCGCCGCCAGCTACATCGGCAGGATCGAGCAGGTGGAGGGCGGCTGTGTCCGCGTCCATCGCCTGGTCGAAGACGGCTACGAGGTGCTCGACGTGCAACTGCCGGCCCTGCTGACGGTGGTCAAGGAAGTGGCCAACCCGCGTCTGCCGACCCTTCGCGGCAAGCAGAAGGCCAAGGCGGCGACGATTCCCCTCTGGGGCCCGGCGGACCTGGGGCTCGATGCGACCAAGATCGGCCTGGAAGGCTCCCCCACGCGCGTGGTGAAGATCTTCAAACCCAAGGTCGCGCGGCAGTGCGAGAAAATGCTGGCCGCCGGCGACCAGGCCATTGCCACGGCCACCGACCGGCTGGTGGAGTTCCTCAAGGCCAAAGACCTGATCTGAAACATGGTTCGATGCGAGACTCGCGCCTGGGGCCTGCGAAAAACAACATAGCCCCACACAGAGGCCACAGAGCGACAGAGAGAAGACTCTATATTCATTCAGTTTGTGCTCTGTTTCTCTGCGGCTCTGTGTGACATGTTTTGAAATTGGAATCTGACTATGGACTACAAAGGCGTCTGGATACTGGCCGAGGCACACAATGGGCACGTGCACCGCATCAGCCACGAGTTGCTGAGCCGCGGGATCGAATTGGCTGCCAAGCGCGGCGCGGAGTTGACGGCCGTCATCTTCGGCCACGACCTCAAGGCCGACGAACTGGCCGACCTGATCGATCGCGGGGCCAACCGCGTGCTGGCGATGGAATCGCCGCAACTGGAGCACTTCCTGGTCGAGCCCTACTCCGCCTGCCTGCTCAAGCTTATCAACGATTACCGCCCCGAGATTCTCATCGCCGGCGCGACCTCCACCGGCAGGACGCTGATGCCCTACGTCGCGGTCAAGGCCCATGCCGGCCTGACGGCCGACTGCACGATCCTGGACATCGAGCCCGAGACAGGCAACCTGCTTCAGACCCGACCGGCCATCGGCGGCAACATCCTGGCGACGATCAAGACGCCCAACCACCGCCCGCAGATGGCCACCGTCCGCCCGCGCTCGACGCGGCCCGCCCCGCGGCAGAGCGGCCGAAAGGGCCAGGTTCTGCGCATGAAGGCCCCGGCGGAACTGCTGGCCAGCCGGGTCAGGCGCGTCAGCTTTGTCGCCGACACGGCCGAGCATTCGCTCCAGGACGCTGACGTGGTCGTCACGGTCGGACGCGGCATCAAGAAGGGCGAGAACCTCAAGCTCGTCCAGCCGCTGGTGGAGGCGCTGGACGCCTCGCTGGGCGCCACGCGCGACGTGGTCGACCGCGGCTGGCTGAGCTACCCTCACCAGGTGGGCCTGTCGGGCAAGACCGTCACGCCCAAGCTCTACGTGGCCGTGGGCGTCTCGGGCACCATCCAGCACCTGGCCGGCATGCAGACCGCCGAGACCATCGTGGCCATCAACAACGACGCCGACGCCCAGATCTTCCGCGTGGCTGACTTCGGCATCGTCGGCGACCTGTTTGAAGTCGTGCCCGTTCTGGTGGAAAAACTCAAGAAGGCCAAGGGAACGTAACAGCAACTTGTCGGCCCGTCGCTGTGATCTTGATGTCGCAATTGGCGACATCAAGATCCTGGGGCGGCCGTACGTTCTCAATCGAAATAACGCGGAATGGGGGTTGCCCGATCACTTGCCCGTGCCGCCTATCAATATAACATAATTAAGTCATTTGTTTACAATGAGTTAGTGATACCACTAAAAATATCTTTCAATTTCACGATTTTCTTAGGCATGAAACGGGCATTTGCGTGACTAAGTCTACAGAACGATCTGGCTTCTGCCACGCCTGATTGGTCCTACTACAAGGACGAGTAACAGAACGATGCCCTGTGGACGCGGTAATACTATGACTTGCAAAGAGACGAGGGAGGCTATAGGATATGCCCGCATGGGGTTTCTTGTACACATTCTGGGGAGTCTATACGCTGGCCGGGTGTATCTGCCGATGGTCGTTTTTGTGACTCGCGTCCAAGGAATGAAGACCGCTGTAGTTGGCTACCTGCCGCTAATGGGCATCTTTGGCCGTGACGCACTTCGGCGTGCTTCTGAACCCCTGGGCAACATGCCGCGCAAGCGACTACCGCTTGCGACACTCGGCATGACGGGGCTGTTCGCGGGATTGGGCGTATTGGTAGCGAGGACATTCTGAAAGGAGAAACTATGCTTACATCCCATAGTGTTTCTTGAGGTGTGCTTCACATAATGTTTAAGAAACATCAACGATCATAGGAGAAACTTATGCGACTGCTATTGGCAATTGGCGTGGCCTGTCTCGTGAGCGCACCATGCTGGGCTGCTTTAGAGGTGTTGACACCAATGGAAACGTCTCAGATCGGAGGTACAGACTGTTATATCGGGACATGTATGACTGCCATGCTGAATCCTTCATGCGATAAGGCTCTCAGTGTATGTTCAGAGTACACTACGGAGGCATCCTGCTTGGCCGCAGTAACTGGCAAAAACAACATCTACGTCTGTGCCTTTGTGTACCAGGGGACAAAGGAGTGTTGGTGGATATCTTGGACGAATTGTACCGAAAAAGGTTGCGAGTGGTATGACGGTTCTTGCAAATTAATGGCTGATCCTCCTTGGACAAAGTCGGACCATGAAAAGTGTATATGATTGAGAATAGCGCAAAGCAGGCGGGTGCCCGTCGCTAAGCCCGCCTGCTTTGCTTCTCACAGGGGTGTGACAAATTCTTCTGGCGCTTTCGGAATAATCGGAATATCTTCTCATATTGACAATCCACATGAGGAGACAACGATGGATCAGGACAAGGAAGTCGGGATTGAGCCGGAGGAATTGTGTCAGGCGGTCGCGAATGATTTTGAGAAGATGTTGAAGGACACGGCCGACGCGTTGAACAAGGCGTGTGACGGCGCGATCATTGCCGACAGCGAATGGATTGTGCGTGACGCGATGGCGAGGTTCCG
>JBAZTO010000065.1:0-19349 GCA_041661865.1 Phycisphaerae bacterium
TGCGTTCCCGCTCCGGCTACCTGACCCCAACACAACTCGATTCCGCCGGTGGGGGTAAGGGGGTAGTCTGCGCCGATCTGCCGCGCGACCACCACAAATCCATCCGCCCACACCCCTCTACCCTCTACATACGCCCTCAGCACCCAGTGTGAAATATGCGGGCTAGGCCGGCAGGGCTGGGAGGAACTGTACCTGGATTGCCTGCCGGCATCGGGCTTCCTTCAGCCTTTTTACGAATCGCTGGGTTTCCACACCCTTGCCCGGGCCGACAGGGTCTTCCCGCACGGAACCTTCGACATGGTGCTGATGAAGAGGCGGCTGCGATGAGCGACGAGCGTGAGAAGAAGCCTTCCGCGATGCTGGGCAAGAGAATCATGATCATCGGCAGCGGCGGCGCCGGCAAGAGTACCCTGGCCAGACGGCTGGGATCGTTGCTTGGGTTGGATGTTGTGCATTTGGACTCGCACCATTGGCAAAGCGGTTGGCAAGCGCCCTCGCGGGAGCAGTGGCGGCAGAAAGTCCGGATGCTTGTCGCGGGAGAAAGCTGGATCATCGACGGCAACTACGGCAACTCGATCGACATACGACTTGAGCGGGCCGATACGGTCGTTTTTCTGGACCTGCCGAAGTGGCCTTGCCTATGGGGCGTGATTTGTCGTCGTTTGAAACACAGGGGCGGCAGGACGCGCCTGGACATGGCCGAGGGGTGCCCCGAGCAGCTTGACTGGGATTTTCTCAAGTGGATCTACAACTTCCAGAGGGATTCAAGACCCCGCCTGATCGAGGCTATTGGAAGTTGCTGCCCGCAGCAGCAAGTGGTCATGCTCAGGACGCGACGCCAGATAGATGTGTTTGTTCAAGAGCTTGCCGCTAATGACGCGCGGGCATTGTCTCTTGTTCGCGCCGACCCACCGGCCGGGTGTGACTGAGTTTCACGGCAGGCCGCAAGTTATTGAATAAGAACAAGAAACAGCATATCGCAAAGAGCACAAAGGCCACAGAGAACTGCATGATGTGAAAAGGCTCTGGCACTCTTGAGCCTATCAGATGTTCTTGCCGTTCTCTGCGACCTCTGCGTTCTCGGTGTCCTCTGTGATAAGCCGTTGTCGTGCTTCCTGCAAGCCTAGAAAACCCAATTGCACCGACCGCCCGGCCGGGGCGTCCAAGAAAGAATGAAGAAAGGGACCAGGGAATTGGGACCAGGAAGCGGGCAAATTGCCTTGGTTCTTCCACCGCAAAAAACAACCCGCGGGGCAGCGAGTCCCGCGGGCGGTTCGGAGTTGCGTTCCGGTCGGTAACCGCTACCGGCCAGAGTACGCAGGGAGAAGGAAGGAATCTCTGTTGTTCACCGGCGTTTCGTCGCCGCGATAGTCGTAGACGCCCTCGGCGAGGTAGATATTATTGCCCGCCACACCGGCGGTGGGCTTGTCGGACCAGTTGACGTGCGCGTCCAAATACAGGACGTTCTGGCCGGATCGCCCGTGGTTGTCGCTCTCGGGGGACCGCAGCCGCGAAGGCTGGAAATTGCCCCGGCTGAACAGCGGATTGGAGTCGGCCAGGATGGCCATCTCCTTTGAAACGCCCGCCAGACCGGGGTCGTTGATCGACAGGCCATGCCCCAGCGTGTGCTGGTAGGAATAGCTGATGTACTTGTTGGCGGGGAAGTCGCTCATGCCCGCCTGCACGGAAAAGGCCGCGGGGCTGCCGTTGCTGACGGCCGGGCACTGAAAGGCCCCCGGCGCGACATAGTTGAGATTGACCAGCTTGAACAGGCCGCTGGAATTGCTGACAGCGCCCTGCCCTGGATTCAGCCATCGCGCCTGCCCGGCAGTGGCCGAGGGCAGCGACCCGCCGTTGTCATTGGCGTACCGGAGGAAGGCCGAGCCGATCCCCGCCTGCTGCGATGCGCAGCGGGCGACGGAGGCCTGCTGGCGGGCCTTTTGCACCGAAGGAAGGAAGATCACGGCCATCACCAGCACCGCCGCGGCCACCGCGCCGATTTCACGCACGGAGAAGGTCGGGCGGAACACGCTGGGACGGCTGAATTCCTGGCGGGCAATCAAGGCATCGGTGGCCTTGGCCTGGCGAATATGAGAGACGGTTCTGGCCACGAGATCCTCGGGAGGAGAGACTTCGGGAAGCAGGGCCAGTGCCGAGAGCGTATTTTGCAAATCGGTATGCAGTGTACTAAATGCCGCATCCGATTGGAGCCTTCTCTCGATCTGCTCCCGCTCTGCCTGATTACATTGCCCCAAAAGGTAGGCGGTCAACAACGCTTCGTCATCTGCTGGCTGGTTCATATTTTGTTCTCTGCGGCAGCCTTCCAACGTTTCGCGAAGTACTTAATCGCGGCATGCAGCCTCGATTTGACCGTTCCTAAAGGCACACCGAGAACCTCGGCTATTTCCTGGTACGGCATCTCGCTGAAGTAGCTCAGCAGCAGCACGGTCCTCAGGTTCTCCGGCATCTCCTTGACAATACTCTCTACGGCCTGCCTATCCTCAAGGTTCATAAGACTTTCTTCGGGAGCAGGAATTCCTGAGGGCATGAGGTCGGCATAGCTGGTTCGCTCGTCCTGGCTGCCGGCCACCGCGGCGTCCAGCGGGGCGGCCTGGCGGCGCGTGCGGCTGCGCATGGCGTCGCGGGCCTTGTTGGCCGCAATAGTGAACAGCCAGGGCTTGAGTCGCCGGGTCATGTCGAATGTGCCGGCTGAGATGTGAAGCTGGAGGAAAGTTTCCTGGAAGATATCCTCGGCCAGAGCCGCGTCGCCGGTGAAGCGGAAGAGGAAATTGAACAGCTCGCGCTGGTAGCGGCCGACCAGCGCCGTAAATGCCTGCGCGTCACCGTCCAGATGGCGCTGCAACAAATCGGTGTCGCTCACGTCTGGTTCGTTCCTCGGCGGGGTCGCGGACACTACTGATCCTTTCTCGGTCGCGGCGGTCTGGACTCCTGGATGCTCGCCCCGATCGCTGGGGGCGCCCCCGGCACGCCGGGGAGCAACGTCCGACGGCTTAATTCCTTGTATCGGCACGCTCCGCCTCCCTCACACCATCATATCCGTCGCGAAATGGGATTGGTACTCCCGGCAGCGGCGTCCAAATAGCCATACGCGCAATTGAAATGCTCAGGTATAATCGGGGGAAGCAATTGGCGGGAAATCAGCCCGTCGATGTCCGCTGTTTGGTTGAAGCCGCAGTTGGGCCCAGGCGCCGTCGGCCAAGGCGGAGGGTCTAGAGGAGAGTCTATGAAGTATTCTCACGGTCGGTCGTCCGGTTCCCTGTTGACCTTTTCCGGCCCGTCTGCCCCCGTCATGGAATCCCTTGAAGCCAGGCTGCTCCTGGATGGCGCGGCGCCGTATTTCGATACGACCTTTCAGGATCGCTACTATATCAACGATTCGACCTTGACCATCGGCCTGGATACCGGCGACGACGACGCGGGCGACACGGTCACCCTGACGGCCAGCAGCGCCAATCCCGACTTGAACGTCATCATCCTTCAGAACAACCCGTATGCCGTGCTGAATTTTACCTTTTCCGACAACACCACCGGAAGCATCCTGGTCCAGTTGTTTCAGAGGGACTCCCTGGGCGCCCCGACGGCCAGCTACGACGCGGTCGAACATTTTATCGCCCTGGCCACCCATAACTTCGACAGCAACGGCGATCCCATTCCCGACGCCGATCCCTTCTACACCAGTGTGGTGGTCCACCGCATTATCGACGGTTTCATGTTCCAGACCGGCGACGCGGTCAACGGCAACGGCACGGGCGGCAGCACGTTGGGGGACATTGAGGACTCCTTTGACCCGCTTTTCAATTTCGGCGGGCCCGGCGTGCTGGCCATGGCCAATTCAGGCCCTGACAGCAGCGACAGCCAGTTCTTCATCACCGAATCCGCCTACGCATCGGGCGACCAGAAGTACATCATCTTCGGCCAGATGATCGGCAGCGAGGAGACCTTCGACAAGCTCATGAGCCAGCCGGTGCATGCCGGCCCCTCGGGAGAGGTCAGCGCCCCCGACGATCCGCCGATCCTGACCAGCGTCGAGATCATCGACAACCATACCGAAGACCCGGTGGTGATCTTGAAGCCGACCAACGGTTTCACCGGCGACACCAGCGTTACTTTCACCCTGACCGACGACTCGGGAAATACGACCGAGCAGGTGATCGATGTGACGGCCGCCAAGGACTATGACGTTCGCGTCGAGCCCGGCGTGGCGAAGTCGTTCCACGTCGATATCTCGGGGCTAACCGACCCCACGATCACCAGCGGCCTTTCCCAGGCGACCGTGAGTCTGGACCCGCTGACGGGCCTGGTGACGGTCACGGCGCCCGCGGACTTTTCCGGGCCGTTCACGGTCACGCTCAATGACGGTGACACCGGCGTGCAGGACTACTTCATTTTCGCCCAGGGCGCGGGCGACCCGGCCATCGTGGATTACATGCCCACGACCGATTTTTCGTTCCTCTGCAGCGTGCAGCAGGGCAACCTGCTCTACGCCGGAAAAGCCGGGGGCATCGAAATATACGACATCTCCGACCCCGAAAAGCCCGTGCTCCTGGGCAGTCTTGACTATGGCGTCCAGGCCGGCAATCCCACCCACGAACCATTTAATGTCATCCTGGATATGAAACTACAGGGCAACACCCTGTACGTCATGGATACTAATTTAGGCGGGGCGGGGCGCTTGGCCAGCATCAATGTTTCAGACCCTCATAATCCATCGCCGATCGATCTAATTACAACAGTCAATCGCCCAATGTCTTTCGAGATTTCGGGCAACACGGCCTTTGTGGTCGATCGCGGGACCAGCCTGGCCGCCATCGACATCAGCGATCCGGCGAATCTCGATCCGGACAAGTACCTCAACAGGTTCTCGACTGCCCCGGCGGGCTTTACGATCGTCAGGGCCGAGGATGTTGCCATCAGCGGGCACTACGCCTATCTCTCGACGATCTTGCAGTATTCCGTGAATAACCAGTACTACGGCGCCATTATCACGGTTGACATCTCCAATCCTGGCAACATGAGTTATGCCGGCTGGTCCTTCAGTGGGTTCATGCCTAATGGCGATCCGATATTCCCGTTGGGCCTGGATATCGATAACGGGGTGCTTTATGCGACCGAGGGATCTGGCAGCCAAACCGACACCGGGGCCGACTTCAAGTATGGCTACAGCACCGAATACGGCTACGGCACCGGCTGGACCTACGGCAGCGTGTCGAGCTACAGCCTCTCTTCGCCTGCCGCCCCGAAATATCTCAGCGGCATAGGTCTGTCCAGCAACGGCTGGCAGATCGACGTGCAGGATGGCATGGCGCTGGTCATGCCCGACGACGGCACGCAGTTCATCTTCATGGACGTCAGCGATCCGCTGCACATGCACGTCAACTCCGTGACCTACAACCAGGTGGCGGGGGACGGTTGGGGGCTCAAGCCCTCGCTGTCCTCGACGCTGGCGGTGGGGCCGGTGGCTGGGACCGGCACCTTCCTCTTCGACGCCTCCAGCCTGGGCGATCCGCAGTGGATCATTACCCGGGGCACCCTGTTCGACGAGAATGGCACGGCGGTGACCATTTCGGTCAGCGGCGGCGGCAATGTGCGCGTCATCCAGGATGCATCGGGCCACTTCGAGGAAATCGCCCTGGTGGGCGGAACCTCCGCGTCGAAACTTACCATCGCCACGCCCTCGAGAAGGACCACCGCGGTCGATGCGATCGTGATCGAGGGGTCGGCTGCGAGCGTGACCGCCAGGACGACCAGCCTGCTGGAAAGCATGACCGTCTCGGGCACGCTGGGCGGCCTGACGCTCGATGACGTCGGCGACGCGGACCCGGATACTGCGCCGGTCACGATCGACATTCATACCAATAGCTCGGTGACCCCCGTGTCCACATTGGCGATGTCGATTACACTGGGCGATGTCTCCGATACCCTGCTCACCGTGCGCGGCATTCCGGTCAAGTCCCTGGTGGTCTCGACCTGGACCGACGTTGACGATGACCCCTCCAACGACAACATCACGGCCAAGCGGCTGGACAAGCTCAGCGCCAAGGGCGACTTCGCTGCCGGCCTGGACATCAACGCCGGCGGCAGTACGAGCGCCGTTTCGCTGGGCAGCGCCACCCTCGGCGGCGGAGCGAGCGGGGCCTGGAACATCACCGGCAGCACGGGGGCTATCAGGGTGACGGGGCAGGCCGACGGCCTGGAGGTTCGCGCCACCGGCAACATCGCCAGCCTCACGCTGGGCGCCGCCCGCGACAGCAACTTCCTGGCCGGCTTTGACCAGACGTTCACCTACCCGCATGCCGTCGTCGCCGGCGATTTTGCCCCATCGTTGCTCAGCAGCATCGGGGCCATCACGATCAGCGGATTGAAGGTGGCCCGGAACACCGTGCCGCCGCGTTTCCTGGAGAACACAAACTTCTCCGCCGCCCACATCGGCAAGGTCACGCTCAAGAACGTGGACATGGCCGATCCGAATCTGGATGACCCGAACCTCTCCTGGGGCCTTTGGGCGGCTGGGACCGGCACGCTCAGCGGCATCACGTCGGTGAAGACCAGCGACACCGACCCAGCCAACAAACGCGACGCGCTCTACAACTGGTCCTGGCGGTCAACCTCCCCGACCACGCCGGACGTGATCCACCTGCTTGTGACGTCCGGGCCGGCCCCGACTGTTGCGGGCGTCAGTCCCAATGCAGGTCCGTTGGCGGGCGGCACGGCGGTGACGATCACCGGCACGAACCTGCTGGGCGCCACGGCGGTGTATTTCGGCAATAAGTTGGTTCCTATCGTGAGCAACACGGGCACGCAGATTGTCGTCGCCAGCCCCGAGGGCGTGGCGGGCACGGTCGATGTCACCGTGGTGACGGCCGGCGGAAGGTCGGCTACTTCCGCGGCGGATCAGTTCACATACGCCGCGGCGCCGACCATCACGGGCGTCAGTCCCAGCACGGGTTCGGTGGAAGGCGGCACGGCGGTGACGATCACCGGAACGAACCTGCTGGGCGCCACGTCGGTGAAGTTCGGCGACACGTCGGCTGACATCGTGAGCAACACGGCCACGCAGATCGTCGTCACCAGCCCCGCGGGCGTGGAGGGCACGGTCGATGTCACCGTGGTGACGGCGGGCGGCACCTCTTCAGCGGCCGATCAATTCACCTATCAGGCTGCGGAAGAAACCGGTGTGGCGTTGTCGCTGGCACCGGTGACCAGTTTCGACTTCGGCGGCACCCTGGGCGTCGTGAACGTGGTCAACGTGGTCCTGACGGCCAAGGCGGCTTCGGGCGTGGTTGGAGCTTTCAACCTTCACTTTACAGGGGACATGATTCAGATCGAGGCGCCGGTGTGGAACGACGAAACGGGGACATATGTCGGGACTATTGCCCCAACAATGGATATTTACAGCGAGAACCTGACCGGCCCGGATGGAAACCCGTACACCATCACGGGGGACATAGTAACCTATTCCAGCCACTTCCTGTACCCCGCTTCCTTCTTTGTGGCCATGAGCAACCCTACCGCGACGATAACGGACACCACGTATACGCCGGCCATCACATGCACATCGCCGGGAGCTTTGTATTGGACTAACGATGGCGTGGGCGGCACCACTCTTATCGAGTCGCCGACCGAGTTGGCCCACCTGAGCAACTCCATGTCGATCGAGGCCGCCATTCTTCCCGTCGATCGGACGCACCAGATAGTTATTGCCCAGATCGTCTACAGGGCTTCTGGTTCCGCGCCGATTCTCAACGGAAATGCGGCCGACGAAAATGGCAAAGAAACGTTCTACACGAACGTGTCCATCACCTACGTCCCGGTGTAGGCAACCTGGAGTTTGGATAAATCACACCTGATGGTGCCGTGACCGCGGTGCTCAGCGGCCACATGGTCGCAAACGTCGCGACCACGGCACCCGCATCTGATCTGATAGGTGCCACGGCTGCGTCGTTTGCAGCCGTGCCTGACGCCGACACTGCTGCAAACACCGCAGCAGTGGCACCCGATTCCTCGTTTGACGGGTGACCGACCGCTAGAACCCCATGGCCTTGAGCCACGTTGCGCACAATTGGGGCCACTGGCTCGCTTCGGGGTTATCGCCGGCCAAGCCGATGCCATGCCTGCCGGCGGGGAAAACGTGCAGGGAGAAGGGCACGTTGCACCGCCGCAGGTTCTGGGCAAAGAGGAGGCTGTTTTCCACCGGCACCGCGCCGTCGTCGGCGGTGTGCCAGAGGAAGGTGGGGGGCGTTTGCCCGGTCACCCGGTTTTCCAGGCTCAGGTATTCCTGCATCCGCGGGTCGGTGTCCTGGCCCAGCAGGTTTCGCATCGAGCCGTCGTGGCGATGGGGGCCGAAGGTCAGGACGGCGTAGCAGGCCACCAGGGCGTCGGGGCGGCTGGAGTGGCGGTCGATGGGGTCGCTGCTGTCGCTGTCGGGGCCGTCGAATATTGTAGCCGCCGACGCGGCCAGGTGCCCGCCGGCGCTGAAACCCAGAATGCCCACGTGATCGGGGTCGATACCCCAGGCCTTCGCGTTGACCCGGACCGTACGGATGGCCCGCTGGGCATCGCTAAGGGGTTCGGGGTGGCGATGCGGGGCGACGCGGTAGTCCAGCACGATGCCGGCGATGCCGTGCCCGCACAGGAATTCCGCGATGGGCCGGCCTTCGTGATCGGCCCGGCGGGCATATCCGCCGCCGGGACAGACGACCACGGCCCCGCCGCTGCCGCCGCCGGCAGGCAGGTAGGGGCTGAGGCGCGGGATGTCGTCGGGGTCAGCCCCCGCGCAGTCGCACGGGCGTTTGGACCCCCAGAGGGGAAAAGTATCGAGTTTGGTTATGCCGCCTGACACATCAGCCTCTGCATCCCGGACCGGCGATCATCATCTCGCGCTGTTCGCTGCCAGGGGAAAAGTCTTACTTCGCCGATTCGGCGTTGGGACGCACCGCCCAGGTCGTGCCGCGAGTCTTGAGCACCAGGCTGAGAATCTCGATGCCGCCCACCACGGCCACCAGCGTCACAATGGCCATGTAGGCCGCGACGGAAGAGACCATGTTGGAGGAGTGCTGGGAGACCTGGACAATGTTCCAGTGCCCGCCGGCCCAGCCTTTGGCCAGCACGGTCTTGAAAAGCTCGACCAGCCAGCCCAGGGCCCAGCCCATCACATACATGCCCGCCAGCACGCCGCTGGCGTTGAGAACCTGAAGCCCGCAGTTCATCCATCGCTTGAGCGAGATGCCCTTGCCCGTGATGACCAGAAACGCCTCGCGCACCGGCATGATGAAGGCCAGCAGAATGTAAAAGATGCCGCCAATGCCAGTCCCCGGAAGTCCGACGACCATGTTCTAGTGTCCTTTCTCGTAAACCCTCAGCGGGCGACGCAAAATCAATTCGCTCCAGACGGCCTCCAGGATGAAAAGGCTGTTGAACGTTCGGAGCACAAAGAAACTCGGGATGCTCGACAAGGCCTTCCACAGTTCCTTCCGCTTGAATGCCACGAGGATGACCGGGAAGGCGACGGCGGGGGCGTCGATCAGGTAGCCCAGCAGGAACAGCGGGCTGACCAGGACCGATAGCAGCGGGATGAGCACCAGGTAGGCCAGCGACGCGACGACCGCGTCCCACATGGCCACGGCGATCATCGAGCGGAGGAAGGGGATATCCAGCACCTTCCGCCAGTGCAGGCGGACGTTCTGGATGAATCCGTGCGACCACCGCTTGAGTTGCTTGCTCATGAAGTTGTAATCGTGGGGCTCGACGGGATAGCACAGGGCCTCGGGGATGAATCGCACCCCGTGCCCGGCCTGGTAGAAGCTCCAGGTCAGGTCCATGTCCTCGGCCATCGTGCGGGTCGACCAGCCGCCCTGGGCCTTGAGGATCTCGGTGCGGTAGACCGAGAAGCACCCCGAGGAGATCAGCGGCTTTTCGTAGTAGTCCTGGATGCGTTTGAAGAAGGAGAAGGCGAAGAGGTACTCGACGTATCGACCGCGTTCCCAGAGGGTTTTGACGTATCGCGGCAGCACGAAGCCGCAGGCGGCCACGATGCTCGGATCGTCCAGGGCGGACATGAGCTTTTCGATGCCGTCGGGGGCCAGCGTGGTGTCGCCGTCGATGGCCATGGTGAACTCGGTCTTGACCGTTTCGAGGGCGAAGTTCTGCGCCCCAGCCTTGGTGCCGGTGTTCTTGGGCGGCCGCAACACCGTCACGCCCATGGACTTGGCGATATTGTAGGTGTCGTCGGTGGAACAATCGTCGATGACGATGATCTCCTCGGGCAGGAGCGTCTGCGTCTGGAGGCTGCGGACGGTGTCCGCGATGGTCTCGGCCTCGTTGTAAGCCGGTACGAGAATCGTCAATCTGCTGCCGGTTTGACTCATGTTACGTTAGGTCCGTTCTGCCCTTGCCGAGTCCTGGCTTACGTCAAGTCCGCCACCTTGCGGACTTTTTTGCATCCTCGCGACCTTGACGGCCGCCGCCGGATTGGTCTGGGCCCCCCTGGCCGGTATGAAAACTCCCTGCGTCTGCTCGTATCACGTCTTGGGCGCGATGGACGCCGCGTGAGTGCGTGCGGCACAAAACGGCCGCACGGTCATGTGTGCGTACAGGCCATAAAAACAACGTGGGTGAAAGCTGCTGCGAGAGTGCGACGGCTTCCGCTGGAAAGTGCTGGGAAAGCCCCGCAGCAGGTCTTAGGCCCGACAAACCGCCATATCCTACTGTTGTTTTGCAGGTTGTCAAGATTTCTTAATCGCCAATTCTATGAATTCCGCCAACATGGGCGGGGGGCTCAAATCGAGACCTTCCGAAACACGCCCTATCGAGGGTTGTGTCCGCCGGCGGGAAAAGGTTACAGTGTGAAAATACTATTTTCTGCCGGGATCAAACTCGGTCACAGGTCCGGCAGTCCGAGTCGGTAGCACAGGCGTCTCGCCTGTGTCTTGGAGATCCACAGCCAAGCGGTTGTGGTACCCCAACCAGCCCCCCTGACGGGCGATTGAGAAGCGGCCTGTGCCCATGACTTCAGTCGCCCGTAAAGGGCTCCAACGGCTGGCACCGGCCCACCCCGCCCTTCGCTACGCTCCAGGCGGGGCTATTATCAGACGCTCTTCGAGCTAGGAAACAGCATTGCGAGAAAGTCTGGGCACACCCTGGTGAAGGGGCAATTGCAGATTGCCAATTTCAAATTGCCAATTGAAATAACCTGACGGGTGTCTCCCAATCGGCAATCGGCAATCGGCAATTTGCAAATTTGCAATTTCAGATCACTTCTTCTGCCGGTGAGCCAGGCCGTACTTGAGGGCCTCGTCGAGGAAGGCGTCGATATTCTCGAAAGGCGTGCCGCCAACGATGCCGTTTCCGGCGGCGAGGCACATCCCGCCGTCGGGCCGGTCGAAGGTGTCGATGAGGTGGCGGACCTCGGCCCGCACTTCCTCGGGGCTGCCTTTCGGCAGCAGTTGCTGCACGTCAAAGCCCACCAGGAACGTCAGGCGGTCGCCAAACCGTCGGGCTATTTCCCGCTCCTCCATCGTGTGCTTCTGCACGGGGTGGAAGACGTCCAGGCCGACCTCGATCAGGTCGTCAAGAACCTCGGTGTTGTTGCCGCAACTGTGCATCCAGAAGTGCATGCCGCACTCGTGGCAGGCCGTTGCGACGCGGCGGTAGTAGGGCTTGAGAAATTCGCGGAAGTGGTCGGGCTTCATCATCAGTTGACGCTGATTGCCCAGGTCGTCGCTGGTCCAGAAGCCGTCGGGCTGGAACTCCCGCCCGGCCCGGCGGATCAGGCCGACGTACTGGTTGCACAGGGCCTCGTGCAGGCGATGGATCTGGTCGCCGTTGTCGTAGTAGTCGAGCATCAGGTTTTCCATGCCGCGCAGGGCCCAGGGCAGCTCGAAAAAGAAGTTCCACCAGCCATAGAGGAAATACTGATCGTCGCGGTGGGCGGCCTGGGCCTTGGCGGCTGAATTGTCCAGCCGGCCCGGCGCTTCGGGATCGGGCAGCTTGGCGATGAACTCGTCCAGGTATTTCCAGTCGGGGATGATGCCGCCTGTGTCCAGGCCGCGGGGCCTTCCATCCTCCTTAAGCCAACTGAGACCCATGCCCTTGATACTGAACGCGCCGGGTATGTCGGCCTGGAAATCGTTTGGATAGCGATCGAAGTAATTCAGACGCTCGCCGTATTGCTTGCCCAGGCCCTCGCCCCACCACTTGGCGAAGATCAGTGGAACGCGGCTGGGATTGCGGCGCGTGACAGCCTTGACGACTTCCTGCCTGGAAAGCGGCGGGGCAATTAACTCACTCACGGGTCACTCCTGTAAAAGTTGGGTCTGAAACTACATCAGGCATTTGGCGGTGGCAAGTGAGTTTTTGCATCAGTTCTTACGCCTGTCATGTCTGGCCCGCATTCAATCCTCATTCCGTCTTGCAGGATAGGGCAACTCCGCTATCATTCAGCTTCGAGCCGCCGGTCAGGATAACGTGAATAAGGAGATGGGACATGACCTCCAAAGAACGGATGCTGCGAGCACTTCACCGGGAAAAGCCCGATCGCCTTCCCGTCTCGGTCCACCAGTGGCAGGGCTACCACCTCGACCATTTCATGGGCGGGATGTCCGCGCTGGAGGCCTTCAAGGCCACCGGCATGGACGCGTCCATCCAGTACTTCGAGACGATGGGCCAGTTCTGGATCCCCAACGCCGAGAAGTACGTCCAGCAGACGCCTCAGTGGCGGGACGAAATCAAGGTGATCGACGCCAATCCGCAGAACAAGATTCTCCATCACACCATCCTCACGCCCGAAGGCGAGTTGACCTACAAGACCGGCGGCAACGCCACCACCACGTGGATCACCGAGTACCTCATCAAGCGGCACGAGGACATTGACCTGATCGAGAAGTACATGCCCGTCCCTGCCCTGGACCGCGGGAAGATCGCCGCCGCCTACGACGAGGTCGGCGACGCGGGCGTCCTTCGCGGGTTTGTCTGGGGCGATCAGGCCGGATGCTGGCAGCACGCCTGCTGCATGATGGAGGTGCAGTTGCTGATCCTGGAGGCCATGGACAATCCCGACTGGGTGCATCGGCTGATGAAGATCCTGCTGGACAAGAAGCTGCGGTTCATCGAAGAGTCCCTCACCGGGGCCAGGTTCGATATTATCGAGACCGGCGGCGGAGCCTCCAGCGACACGCTGATATCGCCCGAGATGCACCGCCAGTTCTGCCTGCCCTACGACCGGGCCATGCACCGGGCGCTGCATCAGGCGGGGCACATCAGCACTTATCACACCTGCGGCGGGATGATGAACATCCTGGACCTGATCGTCGCCAACGAGACCGACGCGTCGGAAACTCTCTCGCCGCCGGGCACGGGCGGGAACATTACCGACCCGGCCCGGGTGCGGCAGGCCTACGCCGGCAAGGTGGCGATGATCGGCGGCATGGACCAGTTCAACGTGCTGTCGGCCGGCACGGCGGAGGATATCCGCAAGGAAGTCCGCCGCCTGTTCGAGGGGTTCGGCAAGGACGGCGGGTACATTCTCAGCGCGTCGGACCATTTCTTCGACGTGCCGGCGGAGAACCTGCGGGTTTATGCCCGGGCCGCCGCCGAGTGCGTCTACTAACGCAAGGAGAACGCAATGAAGCGATACGGTTCAGTGATCAAGGTCCGGCCCGAAAAGCTGGAGGAGTACAAGCGCCTGCACGCGGCAGTCTGGCCGGACGTTCTGAAGATGATCACGGCCTGCAACATGCGCAACTATTCGATCTACCACAAGGACGGCTACCTGTTTTCGTACCTTGAATACGTGGGCAGCGATTTCGCCGGCGACATGGCCAAAATGGCCGCCGACCCCACGACGCAGAAGTGGTGGTCGGTTTGCGAGCCCTGCCAGGATCCGCTGGCCACGCGGGCCAAGGGCGAATGGTGGGCCAACATGGAAGAAGTCTTTCACTTGGATTGACGCCTCGAAAGGTGGGCAATGGCACAGGCAATGACATCACGGCAGCGGGTCTTGACCGCCTTCGCCCATGAAGAGGGCGATCGCGTGCCCTGCTGGTGTGGCTCGTCGGCGGAGTTCTGGAACAAGGCCAAGAGCAAACTGAAGCTCGATGACGAGGGCCTGCGGCTGCGGCTGGGGGACGATTTCCGCCGCGTCCACGGCCGCTACGCCGGTCCGGAGATCAAGCTCTCCCCCGGCAGCACCTGCCGCACACCCTTCGGCGTGGAGCGACACGGCCTGGGCTACGGCCAGCCGACGGATCACCCGCTGGCCGGCGCGACGGTGTCGCAGGTGCACGACTACCCCTGGCCCGATCCCAAGTGGATCGACGTTTCACGCCTTCGCGCCGACGCCCTGAAGTACAAGGGGCAGTACGCGATCCTGGGCGGGGACTGGTCGCCGTTCTTCCATGACGCCATCGACCTGCTGGGCATGGAGGGGCTGTACCTGGCGATGTACGACCAGCCGCAGGTGGTTGACGCGATGATGGAGCACATGGTGGACTACTACGCCGCCGTCAGCCAGCGGGTGTTCGATGCCACCGCCGGCGCGATCGACATTTTCTTCATCGGCAACGATCTGGGCAGTCAGAACGGTCCGCTGCTGGGGCCGGAATTGTTCGGGCGATTCGTCCTGCCGCACCTGGCCCGCCTGATCGACCTGGGCCACGCCTACAAGCTCAAGGTGATGATGCACTGCTGCGGCGGGATCGCCCCGCTGATCGGCATGATGATCGAGGCCGGGCTGGACGGCCTGCACGCGGTCCAGTCCTCCTGCCAGGGAATGGACCTTGCGACGCTGAAGGCGCAGTTCGGCCGGCGGATCGTGTTCAACGGCGCGATCGACTCGCATCACGTCCTGATCGACGGCACGCCGGATTTCGTCCGCTCCAGCACGCGGGCGGTGCTGGACATCATGAAGGGCGGCGGGGGGTACATCGCCGGGGCCAGCCACGATTCGATCCTGGAAGAGACGCCCGTGGAAAATGTGCTGGCCATGTTCGACACGATTCGCGAGTATGGAACTTATCGGTAGCCGGAAACACAGGAATACCGCGAGACCGGAATTCCGTAATATCGTCAGCGGTGGTGGCTCCGTCCTCGGTAGTCCGGTAATCCGGTATTCCGGGCAGTTTGCGGGTCGCAGGCTGCCGGAAGTCCGCTCTCAATAGCCCACCCAAAGGAGATTGCCCGTTGAATACGAAGGCTCATATTGATGTGGCCGCCATGGCTGCGTCACATTCCATTGAACGTGATTGCGCGACGTCGAACTTCTTCGAGGGCGCCCTGATGGGCAACGGCGGGATGGGCGCGGTCGTCTGCATCCGTCCCGACGCCGTGCAGATCCACTTCGGCCACAATAGCGTCTGGGACATTCGTGTGTTCGAGCCGTCGATGAAGGACTTGCGCACGTTCGGGGAGGTTTTTGCGAAGGTCCAGGCCGTCGACGACAAGATCAGGCCCAGCGACGATCCCTGGTGCAAAGACTACATACATGTGTGCCGCGACGGTTATGCCCGGCCTTATCCGCGTCCCATGCCGTGCGGGACGCTGATTCTGGGCTTTGACCGGCGCGAGGCCGAGGCGCTGGGCTACCGGCTGGACATCGCGACGGGGACGTGCGAGGTGTACTTCCTCATCGGCGGCCGGCGCAGGACGCTCCAGGTCGTCGTGGACATGCAGCAGGATCATCTCTGGCTGCGGATGCTCGACCAGGCGGGGAAGGCCGCGCCGGCGCCGTTCAACCGCGTTCGGCTGCTTCCCGATCCCGAGACACCCAGGGATCTGCCGCCGTTTTCGCCCTGCAACAACGAGTCCGCCGGCGTGCTGGGCTTCCGTCAGGTCACCTCGCACCTGCCGCCGCCGCCGGAAGGCTCGACCCCTCCTTACGCCGCCAGCCATCCCAAGGACCGGGCCTTCCGTTTGAGCGTTCGCGTCCCCGGCCGCCTGAGTAAGAAGGGATACCTCAACGGGCACGGAACCTGGCTGGACATGGGGCCGCTGGAATGCGTACTCGAAGGCGCAGCCCCGTTCGTAGTTGTCGCGAAGCTCGACCAGGGCCTGGCCAGCGACTTGCCCGACGCGCCGGCTGATCTGCCGCAGCCGGACTGGGCGTCCTTTGAATCTGCCGCCGGTGCGACCGTGGAAAGCTGGCGGGAGTATTGGGCCAAGTCGGCTGTGTCGCTGGGGGATCCGCTGCTGGAGGAGGTCTGGTATCGCAACCTGTACTTCCTCAATTGCTCGGCGCGGGCCGGCGTGACCTGCCCGGGCCTGTTTGCCAACTGGAGCTTCCGCTCCATCGGCGCCGCCTGGCACGGCGACTACCACATGAACTACAACACCCAGCAACCCTTCTGGGTGACCTTCTCATCCAACCACCTCGACAAGCACCTGCCCTACGTCGACCTGGTCGATCACCTTCTGCCCGTCAGCCAGGCCTGGGCCAGGGACTATTACGGCCTGCGCGGGGCGTTCTTCCCGCACAGCGCCTACCCCGTCGAGATGAATGTCATGCCCTATCCCGTGCCCACCTGGGGCTGGGAAGTGTGCGAGACGCCCTGGACGGTCCAGAGCCTTTGGTGGCACTGGCTGTACTCGCAGGACAAGGATTTCCTGGCCAGGCGGGCCTTCGAGCCCATTCGCCAGGCGGTGCTGTTCCTGGTCGATTACATGATGCGCCCCGAGGCCCGCGGCCCGCAGTGGGGCGATGACCGCTACCACATTTTCCCGACGGTCCCGCCGGAACTCTACGGCCTGAGCGAGGGCCTGAAGTTCAACCGCGACTGCCTGGCGGACCTGACACTGACCAAATTCGTCTTCCGCGCCTTCCTGGACGCCTGCCGGATCCTGGGCTGCCAACAGGAGCAGCAGGAACTGGCCGGGAAGGTCCAGGCGATTCTGGATCGGTTCCCGCCGTATCCGACGGCCGACTCGCCGCGCGGGAAGGTCTTCGTCTCGGCCCCGGGCGAAACGTGCGAGATGGTCTACAACTACCCGGTGAGCGTGATGACGGTTTTCCCCGGCGAAGAGCACGGCCTCGACAGCCCGCCCGACCAGCTCGCGCTGGCCGCCAACTCCTACCGCCAGCAGCAGAACGAGGGCGGCAACGACCTGGTGGCCCTCAATCTGCCGGCCGCCCGGCTGGGGATGCTCGACCTGGAGCGGTTCAAGCGGCAGATTCGCTATTGCATGCTCCCCAATGGCACCTGCACCGACCTGGCCATGCAGGCCCACGGCCGCTATTACGACACCAACCACTTCGACTTCATGGCCCCAATGGGCGTGTGGTTCGAGAACTTCGCGCTGCCCGTGGTGGTCAACGAGTGCCTGATGCAGAGTTACAACGGTACGATCCGCCTGTTTCCCAACTGGCCGATGGAGCAGCGCGCGGCGTTCCAGACATTGCGGGCAGTGGGGGCCTTCCTGGTCAGCGCCGCCTGCGCGGACGGGGCGGTGCAGTGGGTCGAGGTCCATAGCGAGGCCGGCGGACTGCTGCGAGTGGTCAACCCCTGGCCGGCGGCGGTGCGGTGCGTGATCGACGGCAAGGCGACCGTCTGCGAAGGCGCGGTCCTTCAGGTGCAGACTTCCCCCGGCCAGACGGTGCGGTTCACCAAGGCCTGACAAGGCGTTTTTTTGGGGCACCAGAGTGTCTGCTGTTGGATGTGGCGGAGAGGCTGAAGGATATCTCAAAACAGTCCTAATCGGCATCGTATGCAGGTACTTCGCAAGGCGAAGGTTCTGCATGCCGAATATAGTCCAAGACGTAATCCATGGCTGGATCCTTGCCCTTGGCAAGATCATCCGGCGTCTCGATCACTTCGTGGTCTGGAATCACGCCTCTCTTATCTTCGCACCCACCGGCCATTACGAAGTACTTGCACGCAACACCCACTTGCAAGTCCGTGTTTGGAAGCCGAAAGCTCAGGATATTGCCATACTGAGCCGTGGGTTCCCCCGTCTCTTCACCCACAAGCACTGCCAGGCGATAGTGCTTCATAGCGCTGGCAAGCATAGCCGCGGACGAATAGTTCTTTCGCCCGATAAGCAGGTAAATCCTCCCACGGTACGGCCAAGCCACGGGTTTGGGCTTGGTTTCAGCAGCAGGACAATCGTAGACCTTCCCATCCTCTGCCTTCTGACCGCCGAGGTCCTCTTTCTCGAAGTCCTCCAGGCTCACCTTGTTTTCGAGGAGCATCTTCCTGAAGAGCGGCGACATCTTGAGTCTTTCAACGCTGGCCTGTCGCAGCGGCCTGTCGGTCAGATATGCCATCAACTCGTCGCCAAGAGCCGTGTTGCCGCCAGGATTCTTGCGAAGGTCAATGATGAGATCAGGGGCGTTCTTCTCGTGCATTTCTCTAAACACCCTCTTAAGGAACTTCTCGAAGGGATCCCGCTCGTCTTCCATGAGCAGATTCAGTTCAAGCAGGCCAACGTTGTGGCCCGGCAGAATACGGAACGAGTAGGAAGAGGGTCTCATTTCAAGCTTATGCTGTTTCTGAAACGCCTGAACTTCCGTGAGAGTCACCGCTGGCAGTTTCAATTGACGATGCTTGCCTTCGATTGTCGTGACATCTAATTGCAGCGGTTTGGACGTGTCATATCCCGCCATCCAGAACCACAGCGCCGCAGACGCTTGAAAAACGGCCGTCACGTTGAAATCCCGGTGTTCCGAAGCGATGCATCGGGCTAAGACATTGACCACGACGTTGACGTCCTTGTCGTTGATCTTATTGACGGTTGCGCCAAGAGGCAGGCCTTCTGATGGATAGCTCTGCAAGACAAGCCCGGACGGACTGGCGTAGAGTTTGAGCGGAAAACATTTTCCCCCGGCCTTGAGATAGTCGAGGAACTCCACGCCCAAGGGGGAAACACATGTATGGCCGCTCTTCAAAGATGCAACCACGGGGGCTACCAACCAATAGAATTGCTGCTTGGTCATGGAGCCCTTGATCGCCTCGTAAGTGTGCCGCTTAAGCCTGGCGAACTCGTCAGGGGTGACGTAGGCGTACATGTTCGGGTGAGTCTGCTCAATGGTTATGAACAAGCAATCCAAGTCTTCCTTGAGCTTGGCAGGTTCAATCGGTTTGTCCGCGGGAGATGACACGACGGGTGTAGCCCCCTTGGTCCGCGGAAAGGCGGCCGAACCACTCGCATCTTTCGTGCAGCCAGTGGCAGCGAAGAAAATCAGATAACAGCAACGGATGCTCAAGATTACAACGCGGTTCATCTATGGATCCTCTAGCCCGCATATTTCACACTGGGTGCTGAGGGCGTATGTAGAGGGTAGAGGGGTGTGGGCGGATGGATTTGTGGTGGTCGCGCGGCGGGTCGGCGCGAACTCCCCCCTT
>JBAZTO010000066.1:0-18584 GCA_041661865.1 Phycisphaerae bacterium
AAAAGACAAAATGATCTCCGCAAGCGGCATCGCGGACGACCGAATAGCAGGCTGCGCGTGATCAGCGTTTGACAGAATCATCTTGTCCGAGACGGTTGGCTTGACAACCCGCTACATAGCGGGGCGACAGAAAGTCTGCCGGCCCGTCGGGCCTGGTGTTCCTGGGGCCGGCCTCCGGGGCCTGACGGCCCCGGCCAAATCCTTCTCGGCCCGTCGGGCCTAATTCGCGGCTATTCCCTACGCCAGGCCGGCGGCCTGGATAATGGCCGGGACGCAATGGTCCCAGCCCAAGGTCATCAGGTGGGCGCCCTGGCAGCAGTGCTTCATGTCGCGGATCAACTCGCCGCAGATGTCCACCGAAACCTTCTCGCGGTCGTCCTTGGAGGCGTCGGTGAGGCGCTGGATGATCGACGCGGGCACCTGCACGCCCGGCACGGAGCTGTTCATGTACTTGGCCATGCCGGCGGATTTGAGCATCACGATGCCCACCAGCACCGGCACCTTCAGGTGCGAGATGCGGTTCATGAACGACTCGAACATCGCCGGATCATAGACGGCCTGGGTCTGGACGAACTGGGCCCCGGCCTCCACCTTCTTCTCCAGCTTCATCGCCTGCATCTCGGGGTATTCGCCGCAGGGCGTGACGCAGCAGCCCTTGTAGAACTTCGGCGCCCCGTCCAGCACGTTGGGATTGCCCTTGGCGTCGGTGCCCATATCGTGGCCGCCCTCGAGCGTCACCATCGCCTGGAGCAGGCCCACCGAGTCGAGGTCGAAGACGCTCTTGGCGTCCTTGTGGTCGCCCAGGGCCACGTGGTCGCCCGTCAGGGACAGCACGTTGCGGATGCCCAGGGCATAGGCCGAGAGCAGGTCGCTCTGGAGGGCCAGGCGGTTGCGGTCGCGACAGACCATCTGGAAGATCGGCTCGATGCCCCGGTCGACCAGCAGCTTGCTGGCCGCCATGGAGCCCAGCCGCATGACCGCCGTCTGGATGTCGGTGACATTGACGGCCGTCACGGCGCCCTTGAGGTAGGCCTCCGCCTCGTGCATGCACGGGCCGATGTTGACGCCCTTGGGCGGGCCGATCTCGCCGGTCACCACGAAGTGCCCCGCTTCCAGTTCCGCCTGCAACTTACTGACCGGTTCGCTCATTCTTCTCTCCAAACGACTTGGCGTCACCTGCCTGTCGGCAGGCAGATTTGCGGCTAATCTGTTAATTCCTTGTGCGTCAGTCGGCGGGCGCCGCCGCTGCGGTCCTTGCTCCAGCATCGCGCCGGCCGGAGCTTCTTGAGTTCGTCCAGGCGGCCCAGTTCCTTCATCCGCTCGTGGATAAGGTGCCAGGCACAATCCATATCGGGGCTCACTTCGCACTTGCCCTTGTTGGTTCCGCCGCAGGCCCCGTTGATGAGATTCTTGGAGCAGCGGGCGATGGGGCAGATCCCGCCGGTACTGGCCAGCACGCACTCGCCGCAGCCGTGGCAGTATTCCTCCCACACGCCGTTGGCCACGCCCGCGCCGTAGAAGGTCGTGTTCAGGCCCGGCAGCACCGGCACGCCGGGGATCAGGCCGCTCATAAAGCCCACGCCCACGCCGCAGGCGATGCTCAGCACCGCGTCGTAGTCGGAGGGCTTGCGGGCCAGCTTGTCGATGAACTCGCGATCGCACTGGCGGAGCATGGTGTCGGTATCGACGGTCAGCTCGCGGCCCTTGGCCCGGGCGGCCAGGCGAAGCTGGCTGGCCAGTTCCTCGGCCTGCTTCTCCCCGCCCGACAGGCACACCGTCACGCACGAGCCGCAGGAGATGAGCAGCACCCGCTTGTAGGGCTCGAGCATCTCCATGATTTCCTTGATGAGCTTTTTCTTGGCTACGATCATCCTTGTGCTCCTGGGAATCGCGAATTAATCAGCCGCATAGGCCTCGCAGGACGCGGAGGTGATTTCCTGAACCTCTGCGACCGGCTGGCCTGTTGTCACGTTCAATCCTTGAGCCGCCCTGCCGCCTCGGCCAGCACTTCCTCGACGGCCGCCCGCGACGGTCGCGTCAGTTCCATCAGTTGCAGGCGGCTGGACTTGAGCCCCGCAGCCTTAATCATCGTCCGGGCCTGCACCACGCGGCGGCGAATCCGCTTGGCCGCCTGCGGGTAACGCTCGAAAGAGTCCTGGCAACTGACGACGAAGATCGCGTCGGCCCCGTCCTCGAAGGCGTGCAGCAGGTCCGCCACGCGAAGCGGCGCCAGGCTGGGCAGGTAGATCCCCCGCACGCCCGCGGGCAGCGGGGCCTGGCCGGACCATTCCTCCGCCGAGGCGCGGTAGCCGCAGATGTATGCGATCGTCTTGCGGGCTGAGCCATTGTCGCCCGCCAGCGTCGCGCGGGTCAGTTCGCCGATCCACCCGTGCTCGTGACCGCGGGTGATGATCGCGTTGGCCGGGCACTCAGCCACGCAGATGCCGCAGGCCTGGCACAAGGCCGAGTCGATCCGGGCCACGTCGCCGACGCTGGGAACCTCGAACGGGCAGACGCGGACGCAGGTCATGCAGGCGGCGCACTTGTCCACCAGCACCTCCGCCCCGCCGCCGCAGCCCATGCAGCGGCGCGCCTCGCGAAGGGCTGCCAGCGGGCTGTAATTGCGGTCGATGGCGGTGAAGGACTTCTTCCGCTCGGCGGGGTCCTCGCAGACCACGTTCTCGCGGCCGACGCGGCGGACCTTGCCGGTGGTGTTGCCATAAAGCTTGTCAATGTACGGCGGCAGCGAATCGTCCAGGACGATGGGCTTGCCCGAGAGGTACTGGTCGATCGCCCGCGCGGCCCGCTGGCCGCTGGCACAGGCCTCCACCACCGATCCCGGCGGAGTGGCGATTTCGCCGCAGGCGAACACGTGCGGCAGGTTGGTCTGGCAGGTGGCGGCGTTGACCTCCAGCCGGCCCTGGGCGCTGGCCTTGACGCTGCTGCCGGCCAGGAAGCCCAGCTCGGCCATCTGGCCGATGGCGATGATAACCGTGTCGCACGCGACGGTGATAACGTCGCTGTCGTCGTACTGCGGATTGAAACGCTTGTTCTCGTCGAAAACTCGCGTCACGCGCCGCGCCTTGACCGCGCGGATGTCGCCGCCGACGACGGTCACTTCCACCGGGCCGCGACGATAGATAATGTCGATGCCTTCCTGCCGGGCCTCGTCCTGTTCCCAGACGAAGGCGGGCATTTCCGACTCGTCTTCCAGGCACATCATCCGCACGCGGGCGGCGCCCAGTCGCAGGGCCGAGCGGGCCGTATCGACGGCCACGTTGCCCCCGCCGATCACCAGGACATCGCTCCCGATCTTTGGCGCGCGGTCGAAGGCCACTGCCGTGAGGAACTCCAGAGCGCCCAGGACGTTCTTGTGGTCGGCCCCAGGCATGGGCAGCGGGCGCGTGCGGGAAAGCCCGACGGCCAGGCACACCGCGGCGAAGCCTTCGGCCTTGAGCTGGTCGAGGCCCCTGTCCTTGCCGATTTCCACGCCGGTGACCACATTCACGCCGTGGGCCTTGACCCAATCCACGTCCATCGCCACCACGTCGCGCGGCAGGCGGTAGGAAGGGATGGCCGTCGCGGGAACGCCGCCGGCCCGGCCGAGGCGCTCAAAGACCGTCGGACGGTAGCCGAGCTTGGCCAGTTCCAGCGCAGCCGACAGCCCCGCCGGCCCGCCGCCGACGACGGCGACGTTGGCCTTGTTCTGGGTGGTCTTGCGGACGCTCGCGCCGGCCCCGGCCCGCTCAGCCACGAAGCGCTTGACCTCGCGGATGGCCACGGCGGCGTCCACATCGTTGCGGCGGCAGTTGGCCTCGCAGGGATGGTGGCAGACCCGCCCGCAGACGCTGGCAAAGGGGAGTTTCTCACGGATCACGTCGATGGCCTGGCCGAACCGCCCTGCTGCCGCATGCTCCAGGTACGCCCGCACGTCAGCATGCACCGGGCAGTTGTAACGGCACGGCGCCCAGAGGCGTTCCATCAACTCCTTGGGGCTGGTCAACTTGGCCACGTCAGTACTGGTTACGTCCGATATCGTCATGTCGTCTCCAGCTATTCCTACGGTGAAGAAGCCCAAAATATAGCCGCCGGCACAAGAAAAAGAGCCGGCGGTCTTCACCTGCGACTGGTAAATCGATTGTACGGGAACAGACCTTGGAAAAGCAATGGGAGACTCCGCGCCGTCGCGCAACGGGTCAGCGTTGACGGGACGGGCCACCGCTGCTAGCATGTGCGGCTCGCTTTGACGCAGTCGTAGAAGATTCGCATGGCTGCAACAATGCAGTCGTAGTCGTAGGGCGTGCAACTTGTTGCACGCGGAAGAGCCGCAAACAATGCAGACGTGGCACCCAAAGATACTTGAAAGGTTTTGAGCGATGGCTAAGAAGCACACGGCGACGTTGATCACTGGCGACGGGACGGGGCCGGAACTGGCCCAGGCGGCTCGGCGATGCGTGGACGCGGCACTGGCCTCGACCCCCGGGGCCGGCAGCATCGAGTGGAAGATCGGCCTGGCCGGCGTGGACATCATGGAGACCGCCGGCACCCCCATGCCCGACGAGACCATCGCCCTGGTCCGCGCCAGCGACGTGACGCTCAAGGCGCCCATCACCACGCCCATCGGCAAG
The DNA here is from genome assembly GCA_041661865.1 of Phycisphaerae bacterium. GTDB lineage: Bacteria > Planctomycetota > Phycisphaerae > SM23-33 > SM23-33 > JBAZTO01. Next base: position 4,629 of record JBAZTO010000066.1, read on the forward strand.
GGCTTTCGCTCGGTCAACGTGCTGCTCCGCCAGACCCTCGACCTCTACGCCTGTCTGCGTCCCTGCAAGAGCTACAAGGGCGTCCGCAGCCGCTATGAAAACATCGACCTGGTCATCGTCCGCGAGAATACCGAGGATCTCTACGCCGGCGTGGAGTTCGAGAAGGGCCAGCCCGCCACGGCCGAGCTGATCCAGGCCGTCAATTCGCTGGCCACCGATCGCAAGATCAAGACCGGCGCCGATACCACCGGCGTGTCCATCAAGCCCATCAGCGTGGAGAACAGCCGGCGGATCGTGAAGTTCGCCTTCGATTACGCCCGCGCCAACGGCCGCAAGAAGGTCACCGCCGTCCACAAGGCCAACATCATGAAGTTCACCGACGGCCTGTTCGGCGCGGTGGCCGAGGAAGTGTCCAAGGGCTACGCCGACATCGCCTTCGAGCAGGTGCTGGTGGACAACATGTGCATGCAGTTGGTGCAGAAGCCCGAACTGTACGACGTGCTGGTGCTGCCCAACCTCTACGGCGACATTCTGTCGGACCTCTGCGCCGGACTGGTGGGCGGGCTGGGCGTGGCCCCCGGCGCCAACATCGGCGACAAGGGCGCGGTCTTCGAGGCCACCCACGGCAGCGCGCCCAAGTACAAGGGGCTCAACAAGGTCAACCCCACGGCGCTGATTCTCTCGGGCATGCTCATGCTCAAACACCTGGGCGAGACCGCCGCGGCCGAGAGGCTGGAAAAGGCCGTCGCCGCCGTCATCGCCGAGGGCAAGAGCGTCACCTACGACATGAAGCCCCATCGCGACGACCCGACCGCCGTCGGCACCAGTCAGATGGCCGACGCCATTATCGCCAAGATGAAGTAGAACCCCATTGACGCATTGGGCAAGTTGGTATAGGATACCCAGATCAAGTCTTTCCCGGCCAAGGGGGAAATGGGCCCGGTCGGCTGGATAACATGTGGATACCGCGTCGGGTGGCAACCGTAGCAAGGGGCTGCGGCTCTGCCGGCCTGTACCCGCCGCTTAACTTTAATGGGAGATTTCCCATGATCAAGCAGCGACTTTTCACCCCCGGTCCCACTGACGTTCCGCCCGAAGTACTGATCGAGATGGCCAAGCCGATCTTCCACCACCGCACCGAGCGGTTCAAGAAGCTCTTCGGCGAGGTCAACGAGGGGCTCAAGAAGCTCCTGTTCACGACCAATGACGTGCTGACGCTGGCCGGTTCGGGCACGGCGGCCATCGAGGCCGCCATCGCCTGCGCCTGCCCGCGTGACAAGAAGGTACTCATCGCCAACGGCGGCAAGTTCGGCGAGCGATGGGTCAAGGTGGCCAAGGTTTACGGCCTGGATGTGGACGAAGTGAAAGTGGAGTGGGGCACGGCCATCACCGCCGACGCGGTCAAGGCCAAGCTGGCCCAGGGCGGCTATGGCGCCGTCATCGTGGTCCACAGCGAGACTTCCACGGCCACCACGACCGACTTGCAGGCCATCGGCAAGGTCGTGGCCGAGACGGACGCGATCCTGATCGCCGACTGCATCACGGCGGCCGGCACGCTGCCGCTCAAGCAGGATGAATGGAAGGTGGACATCGTCGGCGCCGGCAGCCAGAAGGCCTTCATGCTTCCGCCGGGCTTGGCGTTCGTGTCCGTCAGCCCCAAGGCCTGGGCCAACATCGACAAGATCAACGCCCAGGTGTTCTATCTGAACCTCAAGGCCTACAGAAAAGCCCTGGCCGGCAGCGACGTGCCCTACACCCCGGCCGTCACGCTGATCCGCGGCATGAAGGTCGCGCTGGACATGATCCACGCCATCGGCATGGAGAAGGTTTGGTCGCGTTCGGCCGCCCTGGCCCTGGCCATGCGCGAGGCCTCCAAGGCCCTGGGCATGACGGTGTTCTCCAAGTCCCCCAGCGCCTCGGTCACGGGCATCCTGTATCCCGAGGGCGTGGTGGACAAGACCTTCCGCAAGATCCTCCGCGACAAGTACGGCTGCTCGGTCGCCGGCGGGCAGGACCACCTGGAAGGCAAGATGTTCCGCGTTTCGCACATGGGCTACACCGACCCGGTGGACACGATCGGCCTGATTGCGGCCATCGAGTACACCCTGGCCGAGTGCGGCGTGAAGGTCGAAATCGGCAAGGGCGTGGCCGCCGCGGCCAAGGTCCTCCAGGCATGGAACTAAGGAGGACAAACCCATGAAAATCCTGATCGCGGACAAGTTGAGCAAGATGGGTCTGGACTGGCTCAAGAGCCAGCCCGACGTCGAGATGGACATCAAGCCGGGCCTCACGCCGGCGGAACTGGCCAAGATCGTCGGCGAGTACGACGGCATGATTATCCGCTCGGGCGTGAAAATCACCGCCGAGGTGCTGGAGAATTCCGGCCGGCTCAAGTGCATCGCGCGGGCCGGCGTGGGCGTGGACAACGTCGACGTGCCCGTGGCCACGGCCAAGGGCGTGATCGTCATGAACACCCCCGGCGGCAACACGCTTTCGACGGCGGAATTGGCGCTGGCGCTGATGCTGGCGCTGTCGCGCAAGATCGCCCCGGCCAATGCCTCGCTCAAGAGCGGCCAATGGGACCGCAAGAGTTTCGAGGGCACGCAGATGGCCGGCAAGACGCTCGGCGTCATCGGCCTGGGCCGGATCGGCAAGGCCGTCGCGCAGCGGGCCGCCGCCATGGAGATGCGGGTGCTGGGCTACGACCCGTTCTTTGCCGGCGGGACCATCGACGGCGTGGAAGTCGTCAAGGACCTCAATGAGCTGTGCAAGCGGGCCGACTACATCACCGTCCACACGCCCAAGACGCCCGAAACCACCAGCATGATCGGCGCCGCCCAGATGGCCATCATGAAGCCCTCGGTCCGCCTGATCAACGCCGCCCGCGGCGGCATCATCGACCCGGCGGCCTTGCTGGAGGCCCTCAATGCCGGAAAGGTGGCCGGAGCGGCCCTGGACGTCTACACCAGCGAACCGCCCACCCACGAGGCGGAAAAGTCCCTCATCCAGCACCCCAAGGTGCTGGCCGTGCCGCACCTGGGCGCCTCGACCGAAGAGGCCCAGGAACTGGTGGCGATGGAGGGCGCCGAGCAACTGGTGGAAGCCCTGCGCGGCGGGGAAGTCCGCAACGCCGTCAACGCCCCGGGCTTTGACAAGGCCATGCCGCCCATGCTCCGTCCTTACACGGAACTGGCTGGGCGGCTGGGCACCATCCTGGCCTCCATCACCGCCGGGGCCGTCACCAAGGTCGAGGTTGTCTATCGCGGCGGAATCGCCGACATGGCCGTCACGCCGGTGACCGCGCACCTGCTGGTGGGCCTGCTCCAGGCGCACATGGAACAGCCAGTCAACGTGATCAACGCGCCGGTGCTGGCCAAGCAGCGCGGCGTCGAGGTCGAGCAAATCACCTCGGCCAAGATCCGCGAGTTCTCCAACCTCATGGAGGTGACGATCCACACCGACCAGGGCAAACGGTCAGCCGTCGGCACCATCTTCGGCAACCGCTTCCCGCGCGTCATCGCCATCGACGGTTTCCGCATGGAACTCCAGCCTGAGGGCCACGTGGTGATTATCGTCAACGAGGACCGGCCCGGCGTCGTCGGCCGATACGGCTCGATCTTCGGCAACAACAAGGTCAACATCGCCGATATGACCTTCTCGCGGAAGAAGAAGTCGGGCCTGGCCCTGGTGGGCATCAACCTCGACCAGCCCGCCACCGACGCGGTGATCGAAGAGGTTCGCAAGCAGGACGGGGTCCACGAGGCCTACTACATCCGCCTGCCCGAGCTGATCACCGAGGAGAAAGAAGAGTAAGGACGCCAGCCGGTGTGCGGGTGCAGCCCGCACCGCCGATGACAATGTGAAGTGATAACAGCGGGCGGATTTTCCAAACCGGAGTCCGCCCGCTTGCTTTTCTCACCGCCGGCCTGGGCTGTTAAGGCCGACCGGCGGGAGGGCACATCATCCCGGAAACGGTGTAACCTTTCGGCGGCGTTTTTCCACTGCCCTCTTGAACGGCTGGGCTGAGCCGCACGCCCGGATAGAATTGATTGTGTTGCCGGTTCGATAGACAATCGCCCCACAGGAGAACCTCATGGCGCTACGTCGATTTCGCTCAGCCGCGGTGCTGGTCGTCCTGGTCCTTGCCGGCCCGCACCTCCAGACTGCACCGGCCGACACTTCCGACGATAAAGCGACGCCCGCAACGGCGCAATCGCCCAGCCAGTCGCTTCCCATCGCGGCAATCTGTATCCCCGGCGCCAAGGCCAACCTGCTGGCGCCTTTCCAGCCCTACCGGCAGAAGATGGGAGACAGCGCCATCGACTGGTCAGCCAAGGAACTGGTCGCCGTGGGGCGCTCGGAGCAGGAATACGGCGGCTCATCGGGCGCACTGATGGCGCGTCGGGCGGCGGAACTGCTGGCGCTTCGCAACGCCATGGCCCTGGCGTCGGGCGTGCGGATCGGGCCGGAGGGCAGGGTCGAGAACCTGCCGCAGGGGCAGGTCATCCTGGAAGGCTGCCTGAAGGACTACAAGATCGCCAACGTCCACAGCCGCACGACCCGCGGCCAGACGTACTGGTACGCCGAGGCCCGCGTGCCGCTGTTTGGCGTCTCGGGGCTGTCGGCCAGGTTCTACGACGCCCAGATACAGTCCCAGGTCCCAAGCGGCGTCAACCGGGCCCCGTGGCCCCCGGCCGATGCGTCGCCGCGCGGCGACGTGCTGGTGATCGACGCCCGTTCCTGCGACTTCCAGATGAGCATGTACCCCACGCTCGTCAGCCAGGACGGGCGAGTTCTGCTCGACATGCAGACGGCCGGCCGCGAGGTGGCGATAAACGTCGGCCCCTGCGCGGCAGCCTGCACGGGCTTGCCGTTCGAGAAGCTCAAGACCGCCGGCCTGGAAAGCGGCCAGGCTGGCCCAACCCGCATCCTGGTCAAGGCGACCGCGGCCCAGGGCGCCGCCCGCACCGTGTTGGTGATCTCCGACGCCGACGCGGGCCGGCTGCTGGCTGACCCTGCCGCCGCCTCCGCCGTGCGTGGTGGAAGGGTCGTGATCGTCGTCAAAGAACCTGCCTTCTCCCACGTCGCCTCTTGAGCCGGTGTTGATCTGCCGATGATCTTGTAAGACAATGCGTTCCACGGCCCGGTGGCGGAATTGGCAGACGCCAGGGATTTAAAATCCCTTGTCTCGTAAGGGGCGTGCGGGTTCGACTCCCGCCCGGGCCAGTCCACACATCGCCCAGGCCCCGTTGCCCTCGGTCCCTATTCCCCGGTCCCCGGTTCCTGATTTTGCCTTTGCCGGCGGAGTTGTCCGCAGGCGGCGGCGATGTCCGCGCCGCGGGACTTCCGCAGGTGGGCGTTGACGCCCCGCTTCCGCAGGCGTTCGAGGAAGGCCTTGGCCCCCTCGACGCCGGGCTGGCGGAAAGGCAGATCGGCGACGGGATTGTAGATGATCAGGTTCACGTTGCATCGCAGGCGGCGGGCGATATTGGCCAGGCCTTCGGCGCAAAGGGCCGAGTCGTTGACGTCGGCGATGAGCAGGTATTCCAGCGTCACCTCGCGCTTGCGGGCGTCGAAGAACTCGGTGGCGGCGTCAATGATCTCGTCGATTGTCACACTCTCGGCCGCCGGGATAAGCTCACGCCGCAGCGGATCGTTGGGCGCGTGCAGCGAAATGGCCAGCGTGATGGGCAAGTCCTCGCGGGCCAGCCGCCGGATGCCCGCGGGCAGGCCGACGGTCGAGATCGTCACCGACCGGGCCGACAGGCCAAAACGCTGCGGGTCGATCAAGGCCCGCACCGCCGCGAGGGTCGCGTTGTAATTGGCCAGCGGTTCGCCCATGCCCATGAACACGACGTGATTGACGCGCTGGCCGCTGACCTTCTGAAGGTGCAGAACCTGCTGGAGGATTTCGCCGGCGGTCAGGTTTCGCGCCCACCCTCCCGCGGCTGAGGCGCAGAACCTGCAACCCATCGCGCAACCGGCCTGGGTGGACAGGCACGCCGTGACGCGGTTGTCCGTCGGGATCAGCACCGTCTCGACCTGCTGCCCGTCCTCGTATTCCACCAGCAGCTTGAGCGAGCCGTCGCTGCTTTGGGCCTGCGCGGCGACGCGGCTGGTGAGGATCGTCACGCGGTCGCGGAGGTCGGCCGGGATGTTGGTCATGGTGGCCGGGTCGGTCGCGCCCTTGCGATAGACCCAGTCGGCCAGTTGATCGGCGCGGTAGGCGGGCGCCGGAATTTCCTCCAGGCGAGCCCGCAGTTGATCGAGCGTCATGTCCAGCAGCGGCAGTTTCATCGTTGCGCCTTTTGTTTGAGCAGTTGGGCCAGTTCGCCCGAGGCCAGGAAGTCCTCGAAGGCCGCCACATCGGCGAAGATGCGGTCGCTGTAGGCCCGGATGATCCAGTTGGCCGCCAGCGGGCTGATCGTCAGGACCACCCGGCCGTTGCGGCAGGCCTCGTACATCTCCACGGCCGTCCCCATCGACGCGGTGGGCACGTAGGCCACCATCAGCGGGCACGCCGCCGCCTGGGCCAAGCCCTCCTCCAGCGTGCGGCGGATGCCGTCCATCCCGTAGGTGATGGAGTTGGGGTGGCAACTGTAGTGACAGTAAACATCCGCCGCGGGCAGATAGCGCGCCAGCAGCGCCTTGATCGGCTCGCGCCAGTCCTGCGCGTGGATCTTCGCCTCGACGAGCGATCCCTGGATAACCCCGGCCAGGAAAATCTTCAGCTTGGTGTTGCTTGGCGCCATGACCTATCTTACCGCCTAGTAGTCCTTCACAACTAGTTTTGCTGGTGCCACGGTCAAGCGTTGTTTGCTTGGCCGTGCGGACACCCCCAAGCACACGACGCTTGGGGGTGGCACGAACTCACAACTTCTTGCTGTGAAGGACTACTAGGCGGCAGGGGTCGTCGAAGGAACCTTGGCCCTGGTCTTTCGCCAATCTGAAAAACCCTGGAGCAGCAGCATGGCCACGCCGGCGACCAGGAACACGTCGGCCACGTTGAAGATGTAGTTGTAGTGAATCTGCGAGCAGTCGAGGAAGTCGCGGACCTGGTAGCGGATGGGCTCCATCCCCGGCAGCGTCACCTCGCTGAACAGGCGGTCATAGAGATTGCCCGCCGCCCCGGCCAGGATCAGCGCCATGGCCGTGTGAATCCAGTACGCCCGCGCCGGCGAGGTCGCAAAGAAGATCAGCACCAGCACGATGGCGACGGCGGTGGTGACAATGACCACGCCGCGTGGCAGCGGGGTCGAGAACACCACGCCGGGGTTGGTCGAGAGGGTAAACCGCATCACGCCGGGCACCACCTGCCACTGCGGGTGGGCGAGGCTGAGCATTCCTCCCGCCTCGATGCCGGGATACTGCACCTGGAGGTCGCGCACCTTCTCCGAAAGGGCCGGATCGTCCAGGAGATTCTTGAACACGAAATGTTTGGACAGCAGGTCGGCGGCAACGCCGGCAAGAACAACCGCGGCAAAAAGGACGATGGCAGCGCCGTTGCGTCCCGCCCTGTTTCGAGTGGCCTTGGTTGAAGCGTCCTGTTGCGCCGATGGCCGGGCCTGGGGCAAGGCTCTTACTCCTCCGACACCTTCTCGGCGTCGGAAGAATCCTCGACTTCAGGCTCCTCTTCCTCAACATCGTCGATATCGTCGGCGTCGTGGTCTTCATCCTCGGCGTCGCTGTCCGAATCGTCCCGCGCGGAAGGCTGGCTGACCAGGCCCTTCTCCAGCAGGCGGGCGTACTCGATGCAGTACTTGGCCCACGGCCGGGCCTTGAGGCGATCCTTGCTGATGGCCTGGCCGGTGCCCAGGCAGATACCATAGGTATTGCCGTCGACCCGCTCCAGGGCCTCGTTGATCTCCCCCAGCAGCGTCCGCTCGCTCTCCAGAAGCCCCAGCGTGAATTCCTGCTCGTAATTGTCCGTGCCCACGTCCGCATCGTGCGTGGGAACCTTCGACAGGTCGCCCGAGCCTTCCTGGCGGTTGGCCCGCAAGGCTTCGTTGGCCATGCCCGTCATGTCGCCGATGAGGGCGCGACGCTTGTCCAGGAGCAACTGGCGGAAGTCTTTCAGCTCCGCCTTGGACATAGGCGACTTCTTGAGCCAAGCCTTCTCCTCAAGGATTTTGACCGTCGCGGGAGCCAAGGGCTTCCTGGCCGAAACGGTCCTCTTTAATCCATTGGAAGTACTCGCCTTAGAGGGCTTGCTGCCCTTCCCGCCGGCCTTGGTTGAACGTGCCTTCTTGGCCACTGCACAAATCCTCTCGGTTTGCTGTGAGGTGGAGCTTCCTGTTGCCCACCATGACTCTTTAACCCACCTACCGGCAGGCAGGCCCACTTGAAGCCGGGCAGTATAGACAACCAAGCCCGCCAGTGTCAAGCGGACTTGCCGAATTGCCCCGCACATCCCCGCCGGCCCGCCAGGCAGGGCGCATTGCTTGATACGGGCCGGGGTAAGGCTTGTTCGCCCGCCGGGCCGCCTCTTGGATAATCCCGCTATCGGCCGATTACCGCCTGGGCTAAGTCGCCAATTTGCCGCACCAGAGCGGCGGCGGTTTCCTCGGTCTTCGCCTCGGCAATGATACGCATGATCGGCTCGGTGTTTGAGGCCCGGACGCAGACCCAGGCCTCCGGCAGGTCGATCCGCAGCCCGTCGGCCTCGTTGAACGTCGCACCGGGCGTGGCGGCAAATGCTGCCTTGGTACGGGCCAACACCTCGGCCACCGCCCCCAGCGGGCAGGGCAACTTGCTCTTAATCATGACGTAACGGGGGATTTCGTCCACCAGTTGGCTCAGCGGCTTGCCCGTCTCGGCCAGATATTGCAGCACGTAGGCCATGCCCACCAGGCTGTTGCGGACCGGCACGACGCGAGGCTCGATAACCCCCCCGCCGCCCTCGCCGCCGAAAATGCAGCCCTCGCGCATCATCGCCTCCACGACGTTGGCCTCGCCCGTCGGGGCCCGCGCCACCGAACAACCCGCCGCAGCCGCCAGATCGTCGATCATCCGCGAGGTGGCCAGGTTGGTCGCCAGCTTGCCCTTGCGATGTCGCAGCACAAAGGCCGCCGCTAGCGCCAGGGTGTATTCCTCGCCGATGAAACGCCCCGTCTCGTCCACGATGGCCAGGCGGTCGGCGTCGGCGTCCTGCGCGAAACCCACCGCAGCCTTGTGACGTCGCACCTCCTGGCAGAGTTGCGTGAGGTTCTCGGCGATCGGCTCGGGATTGTGCGCAAACTTGCCGCTGGCCTCGGCGTTGAGGTGCCGCACCTCGCAGCCCAGCCGCCCCAGCAGCATCGGCGTCACGACGCACCCAGCCCCGTTGACGCTGTCCAGCACGACCTTGAAACGCTGGCTGGCGATCTTGGTCACGTCGACGGCCGAGAGGACCGTATCGACGTGCAGGCCGTGCGTGTTGCCCTGGCTCCTCTCGATGCCCTGGTGATCCACGTCGGCCAGGGTGAACTGCCCCCCCTGCCAGATGGCCTTGAGCTTCTTCGCCGTCGCCGCCGTCAGGCCCGTGCCGATGGGCTGGAGGAACTTGAATCCGTTATAAATGGCCGGATTGTGCGAGGCGGTCACGACGATGCCGCCGTCGGCCTTGAGCAGCTTGGTCATCAGCGCGATCCCCGGCGTGCTGGCCACGCCCAGTTCGACCACGTTCACGCCGGATGCCAGCAGTCCCGCCTTGAGGGCCGAGACGATCATCGGGCCCGACGGCCGGGTGTCGCGACCGATGGCCACCGTCTTGCCCGCCCCCAGCATCGTGCCGAACGCCGAACCGAACTGGCAGGCGATCTGCGGACTCAGCGTCCCGCCGATCGTCCCGCGCACGCCCGATACGCTCACCATCAACCGATCTTCAGCCATACTCGACTCCTTGATTCGCCGCCGCAGCCCTCGCGCCGCGCCGCAGGGCGTATTATCGGCCAAGCCTGCGGGGATGCAATGATCTGATTCCCCGGCCCTGACGGGCGCGTCGTGGAATCGGGTTTGCCTGAGTATCCGTAGGGCATGCAACTCGTTGCATGCAGGAGAGACTAATCCGTGATATTCCGCGTGCAACAAGTTGCAGTCGCTACCAACTATAATATAAGGGCTTGGAACGCGCCACCAAAAATGTCGCACACGTGCATGAAATGACTATTGCCGGCTCAGGTGCTTCCTGCTAGAATCCTGGCGGCGGTTGAGGACGCCACCCGGCCTGCGGAAAGGACGTAGTCCACCTCGATCCTTGTGCTACAACTATTAACCTTCTTTTCGTCCGCGATCGCAGGCCCCGGACACATGTGAAAGGAAGGTTCATTATGACCGCTCGCTCCTCCACCCTCCTGATCGCTGCTTTGGGCAATTGCTGCGCGCTGTCCATCGCTCTGATGTGCATGGCCGCATTTGCGACCTTGGCACTGGCCGGCGATGGCGAGGCGACCCCGCTGACCGTCAGACAGGACGGCGACCATCTCCAACTTGAAGGGATGCCCGCGCCGGCCGAGGACAAGGGCAATACGTACGCCCGCGGAATGGCCGCCATCCTCAGCAACCTCGGCCAGGACGTCAGCTACGACCGCATCATGGGCCTGAGCGGCGTGGCGTTCATCCTGCAGGTCGACACCAGCGGCCCGACTATCGACGGCGGGCTAGACTGTGCGTGGTGGCCCAACGACGCCTGGGGCTTCACGCTGGGCCTACCCGTGCTCTCGAAGGCCGCTGGGTGGGACATCCGCCACGTACAGTGCAACAAGGAATCCTTCGCCGCCGACCCCGCCACCGAGTACGCGCGCACGCTCGCGCCCGTCGTCGCCGAATCGCTGAAGGCCAACAAACCGCTGCTGGCGGAGACGAATCACGGCTTCGTCGTAACGGGCACAGACGGCGGTACGCCGCCTCTGTTGGGCTATGGCACGCGGGGCAAGTCCACGCAATTCAGCCGGAACACCATGCGGCTGCGGGGCGGGTACCCGTGCAGCATGTACGTCATCGGCAAGAAGGCCCCCGCCGCCAGTCCGAAGGAAATCGACCTGGCGTCGCTGCGGCACATCGTTGCCCTGTTCAATGAGCAGGCCCTGCCCGCCGACGCACCCAGGACGCGGCACTCCGGCAAGCAGGCGTGGGCGGACTGGCTCGCCCTGCTGAAGAAGGCGCTGGCCGAGGGCGACCACTCCAACTACTCGGCGTGGGATAACAACATGCTGATCCACCTGTGCTACAACCGCCGCTGCGCCGTGGCCTACCTTCGTGAAATGGCCGGCCGATACGACGGCGAAACCGCCAAGTATCTGACAGACGCCGCCGATCTCTACCAGCAGGGGCTGAAGGAGCTGATGGCTGGTGAAATGCCGCACCCCGGCCCGACAAAGGGCGGCCTGCCCGCCTACACCGCCATGGTCGAACGCGTGGCCTCACTGGAAGCCCAGGCTGTCGCGCACATCGAGAAGGCGCTGTGCGTGATGGATGGAAAGGAGCGCGTGAAATGAAACGTCTCCTTCCCAAGGTGCCCCATCTCGATCATTTCAAAAATGAAGCCAAGGCCCTCGCCAAAGCCCATCGCGACGGCGATGTGTCGGTCTGTGCGACCTTGCGGCAACTCCGGCGATTTGAAAGCGCGGCTGACGAAGCGATCCTCGCGGCCCATGTGAAACTTACTGAAATGCAATTCGCCCTCGCTCAGGATTATGGTTATCCGAGCTGGGCGGCCTTGCGGGCGATCATCCCCCCACAACTGCCTAAAGACTTCGCTCCCGACGCAAAACCCGGTGCGTTGCTCCTTTCGGATGTGCCCGCAGGTGGGACCGGCCCGGATCGCGTGTCGGCCGCCCTAGCGATGCTGTTAGGACACACCGGCGCGATGGTCGACCACATTACCGTCGCAGGAGATCTGGGGCTTGCGTTTGTCCTCCAGGCAGACGCCTTGACCAAGCCCTACGGCGCAGATGTACCCAACCTCGACATGGGATGGTGGCCTCTCGCAGAATGGGGATACGAACACCGCCTGCCGTTCCTCGGAAAGGCGCACGGAATCACGTTCGAGCACCTGCACTGCCCAGCCGACGATTGGAAAAATGGCCCGGACAAATTCTTCCACAAAAACTGGCAAGCCCCCCTGCGTGCCTGTCTCGAAGCCGGACGACCCGCGGTAGGGATCGGGCGGGATATCAACCTGATCGTGGGCGTGGATTCTGGGGAGCCCCCCCTCCTGGGTCAGCTTGCGTGCGAGAAGGAAGTCAGGGTCCAGCGGATGGGCGAGTATCCCTATCAACTGCTCTTGCCCGTCGGGACACGGAAGCCCATGGACCGATTGGCGGTGGACCGCGAGGCCTTGCTCTACGCGATCCGTCTCGGGCGGGATGAGGAAGACCTGTCCCACCTGCCGGGCAAGAGTTCGGGACGCAAGAGCTGGCTGCTCTGGGCCGATCAACTCAAAGACGCTGAGCTGGCGGGCCACCATTACTACAGTGGAAACGTGGCCGGCCACCTCCGACGCCACCGACAATGTGCGGCCGAGTATCTCAAGCGAATGTCCGAGCGCCGTCCGCGACCCGCAGCGGACCTTCTACAGCAGGCGGCCCAGGTGTACGGCGAAGTGTTTGAACTCCTCCGCCAAATGAACACCGGGAAAGACGACTGGGACGCAAACCGCCTCCAGATCGTCGATCTGATCCAAGCGTGCATGCCCCTGGAAGCCAAAGCCCAGAACCTCATGGAACAGGCCGCCGGGATGATGTGATTGCTCTGGGTAGGGCAACAGAATCGCTCGCGCTCGCGTCCTCGCATATTTGGGAGGTGGAGTTCCAACTCCACCTCCTTTTCATTCATCATGGACATCTTCGCGGCGGAGTAGGAACTCCGCCGCGCGTCTGCTCGGCCGAATGCCAGGCTTCTGCCCTGCCTACAGGCGGGTGGCGTGGTCGCGGCGTGTGCGACCACGATTGAGCGTGCGATGGATGGATTCTTCCCCGGACATATTGAGGTCCGCAGGACCGCTTAGAACTTAGCCGGGGCCGTGAGGCTTGCTGTTACCCACATCTTTTGGCCGATGTTCTGGGTAGGCTGGCCCCATCCGATGACCGGGCATGGATGCTTGGTTGGGGGGTCGGCGTTCTTATCGGGGATGTGGTCATGGAAGATACACCCGCGGCGACGGACCGGGAAGAATGGGCTGCCACGCCGGGTGCCACCCCCAAGCGTTGTTTGCTTGGGGGTGCTCTTCACACTCATTCTTCACCCCCAAGAATACTTGGGGGTGGCACCAAATCACTTGGCCGTGCCACCGGCCGAAAGAAATTTCTGCCGGCCCGTCGGGCCTTGTGTACCTGGGGGATAGCCTCCGGGGCCTGACGGCCCCGGCTAAATCCTTCTCGGCCCTTCAGGCCTGTCAAAGTCCTGGCCTCTTCCCGTATCGCGCGGCGTAGCCCCGGCTCGTGGTCTGCGCAAAAGTCGCGACACGAAAAATCAGGGCCGCACGCCATGCTTTGCGCGCAATAGACGGGCGCTTGCCCTCGCACGCAATGAAACCGCGGAATAATTCCCGCTTTTTCCTCCGGCCAAGGTCAGCCATATTGGCGCACAAATGTTGATTGTTCCACGTGGAACATTTTGAGAACGATTCCCGGCAGTGATATTCCGCGTGCAACAAGTTGCACGCCCTACACCTGCCCGGCCTGGCAATTCCGCAGTTCGCGCCCGCCTTACAGGTCCGGTTCTTCCAGGGGTTGGGGGCAGTGGATCTTTCGGCCGCAGGAGCGGCAGAGGCTGCCGTTCCAGATTTCCTCCAGCATGTCCAGGACCGAGTCGATCATGTCGGTCTGGTCGGTCCAGATGCCCGCCTCGAAGTTGCGGCGGTTTGGAAGGAACCATTTGGTCCCGAAGGTGGTGCGTGTGGAGAAGCCTGACGAAGCCGACCAGATTCGCCAGCTCAAGAAGCAGATTCGTCAGCTCCAGGAGGCCCTGGGCAAGACG
>JBAZTO010000067.1:0-17096 GCA_041661865.1 Phycisphaerae bacterium
TCGCGGACGACCGAATAGCAGGCTGCGCGTGATCAGCGTTTGACAGAATCATCTTGTCCGAGACGGTTGGCTTGACAACCCGCTACATAGCGGGGCGACGGGATTGTCGCCAGTGTATTTCCGACGCCCCTTCGGGGCTTTGCTCATTAGTGATCTATTCCGGGGGTTCCGCGGCCAACAACCGCCGCTCCACCCCCGGCTATCGTTCCGCCGGCCCTTCGGGCCTGAACAGAATATTTCGCCGGTGCCCGGGAATTGTTCTTCTCCCTCGTGGTCACACACGCCGCGACCACGGCACCAGTTAGGCTACCATGTCAGAATTGTGCCCAATAGACTGACCGCATAGACGAAGGCGGATAGCAGAAAAGCGGCGAGTAGTAAACGGGGTCTCCCAACAGCATGGACTTGCCTGAAAGCTCGCACAATCCTTCCAAGGCGAAATGCAATGAACCAAGAGATCAGGATATGTGACAGGGCGGCAACTAACAGAAAATATCCCCATACACCTTCTGCTTCTGCTCCTGTCAAGAGCCGCCGTTCATAGCGCAATCGCTCCGTAACAAGAAAGCACATCGCGATTCCAAGTGCGGCGAATATCAAGGCATTGGCGTTCCTGCTTCTACTGAGCCCGATTACGCTTCCATCAGTCGCTACGGGCTCTCGGCACTGACACGGGTTGCCCATTATGTCTACCTCTTTGATTAGTGGCGTCAGTGGTATCGTTCAATAATATGTATCACTTAATATATTCAGGCAAGGGTGATTCCATGACACCACTGTCTGGCCCAGCATGCCCTTCCGCAAACGGCCGCGTAAGGGCACGGCACCCGGCCTCAGATAGTTAGTTAATGGGATTCCAAGTGTCAACTAAATACACGTTACCGGCAACTTGCTCGAACGGCGGTTTGATCGCGGACAGGTCAGTTCCTGTCGGGAAGATAAAGATGAATTGACAGTGCCTATGTTCACCAAATCGGATTCGCACATGACTTGGCAAATTATCATCCACTTTCACCCCTTTCGGAATGTCGTGCCACCAAATGCCTAAGACTTCTCCGTTCAACGCTTTGGCAAATCGCGCCAGCTCGGGTGATGTCGTCAAGTCCGAGCCGTACAAGCTCTTGGACCTGCCGCCAAAACGACTGAACAGGTTATCAACCTCTGCCTGGATCTCTGTCTGGTTCGTGGATTGCTCCAATATCTTTCTCACTTCAGTCGTACTCAATGGAGATGATCCGAACACACACCACCAGCAAAGCCAGATCAAGACGGCACAGATGAGCAGGGCGAACAATGCCCAAGAAGAGAAAGCACTTGTTTTCATTCTCAGCTCCCTGGTTCGAGCCGGGGCACCGTGGTCGCGGCGCCTGCCTGCCGGTAGGCAGGTTTGCGACCACGAGTCAACGCTACTACCGCTTATTATTCGAGCGTTGCTGCTGCTGGAAGCCGTCGTCGGCGTCGTAGGGGCCGCCGTCGATGGGCGGGCCTTTCACTTCGATCCGCTCGACGGCCAGGGCCTTGCCCGTGGAGGGCTCGACCGATACCAGCACGCCGCACAGCCGCGGGTCGCCCATGGCGATCTCGTAGTGAGCGGGCATGGAGGTGGTCAGCGAGGACAGGACGCGGTCTTTTCGCCGGCCCAGCACGCTGTCGTACGGGCCGGTCATGCCCACGTCGGAAATGACGGCGGTGCCGCCGTCGAGGATGCGGGCGTCGGCGGTGGGGATGTGCGTGTGTGTGCCAAAGACGATGCTCGCCCGCCCGTTGAGGAAGTAGCCCATCGCGATCTTCTCGCTGGAGGCCTCGGCGTGGAAGTCCACGATGCGGATCTTCACCTCGCCGGGCATCTCGGCCATCGCCTTGTCCATGGCGGCCCACGGCGAGTCGTTCTGCCCCATGTACATCTGGCCCAGCACGCAGGCGAGCCCCACCTGGAACGATTCGGACTTGGTGGGCACGACTACCCACTTCTTGCCCGCAGCCGCCGTGGAGATATTGGCTGGGCGGACGATGCGGCTGGAGGTTTCGAGCGTCTGGATGATCTCCCGCTTGCGGTAGACGTGATCGCCCAGGGTCACCGCGTCCACGCCGCAGGTCAGGAGTTTCTGGAAGATGACGGGGGTCAGTCCGCTGCCGCCGGCGGCGTTCTCGGCGTTGCAGGCGACGAAATCGATGTTTCGCTGCCGGATCAGTTCGGGCAGGCAATTGGCGAGGGTCTTTCTCCCCGGCCGCCCGACCACGTCGCCGATGCACAACACATTAATGGCCATTCCGGTCGCTTTCTATCCCCCCGATACGCGAGCCATTATAAGCCGCCGCGTCGCAGGCCCAAGTGAATTTCCAACAGAGATGCGAGTGTCAGCAGGGCGAAGCGGGGGCCGGAGGCTACTTCTTGCGAGTGGAGGCCTTTTTCGCGGCCTTGGGCTTGGCGGGCTTATCGCCTTCGGGGGCAGGTTCAGCCGGCTGGGCGCCGCCGGCCTGGGCGGCCTTGAGTTCGTCCAGTTTGTCGAGGTTCATGGCGTTGCGGCATCGCGGGAAGCCGCTGCAGGCCAGGAACTCGCCTCGCCGGCTGTCGCGGATGAGCATGGGCCTCTTGCACTTGGGGCAGTTGACGCCCGCGGGCTTGGGCTCGGCCTTGGGCGGGGCCTGGATGCTGATGCCCTCGGGGATCGGCGCGGTGGCCTTGCACTGGGGGTAGTTGTTGCAGCCCAGGAACGCCCGCCGGCCCTTCCACTTGACGCCCATCGGGCCGCCGCAGTCGGGGCAGACTTCCTTGAGGTCCTCTTCCTTGACCACCTTGAGCGGCTGGCCGGTGGAGTCGCACTGGAGCGTGCCCTTGCAGTCGGGATACTTCGAGCAGCCCAGGAAGCTGCCGAAGCGGCTGCGGCGGAGCACCATCGGGCTGGTTCCGCACAGGGGGCAGGCCGCGGGAACCTGGACCTTCAGAACCTTCTTGCCATCGGCGTCCACCGGCGCGGTGGTCTTGCAGTCGGGGTAGCCGCTGCAGGCCAGGTAGCGACCGTTCTTGGAGAAGCGATAGACCATCGGCTTGCCGCAGGCCTCGCAGACGTACTCGCTGGGCGCGCTCTCGGCCTTGGCGTGGACCATCTCTTCGCCGGCCTGCTTGAGGTGACGGCTGAAGGGGCCGTAAAAGTCCCTCAGCACGCCGCGCCAATCCTGGCTGGAGTCCTCGACCTTGTCGAGCTGATTCTCCATGTGGGCGGTGAAGCGGATGTCGAAGATGTCCGGCAGGTGCTTGACCAGCTTGTCCGTCACGATCGTGCCCAGGTCGGTGGGGTGGAAGGCGCGTTCGAGCAGGCGGACGTATTCGCGGTCCTGGATAGTCTGGATGATGGCTGCGTAGGTGCTGGGGCGGCCGATGCCGTCGGCCTCGAGGGCCTTGACCAGCGAGGCCTCGGTGAATCGCGGCGGCGGCTGGGTGAAATGCTGGGTGGGGGACAATTCCACCGGCGCGACGGGCAGATCCTGCTGGAGGGGCGGCAGAACCTGGTCGCCTCCTCGCGCCAGGCCCGTGACGCGCATGAAACCGTCAAAGGCCAGTTGACGCCCCATGGCCTTGAAGACGGCCGCTCCGGAGGAGGTATCGGCGACGATGTCGGCCTCGGTGACTTTCCAGACGGCCGGCGTCATCTGGCAGGCGACGAACCGCTGCCAGATCAGGCGGTAGAGCTTGTACTGCTCCTCGGTCAGCGAGCCCATCAGCGAATCAGGCGTGCGCTCGACGTGCGAGGGACGGATGGCCTCGTGGGCCTCCTGGGCCCGCTGGCCGGCGGCGTAGACGTTGGGCTTCTCGGGCAGGTAGGGCGCGCCGAACTGCTCGCCGATGAACTTGCGGGCGGCGCCGATCGCCTCGGCCGACAGGTGCGTCGAGTCAGTTCGCATGTAGGTGATCAGGCCGACGCTGCCTTCGCCCGGTATTTCCACGCCTTCGTAAAGCTGCTGGGCGATCCGCATGGTCCGCGACGCGCTGAAGCGCAACTGCACCGACGCAGCCTGCTGCAACGCCGCGGTGGTCAGCGGGGCCGACGGGCGGCTGCGGCTGTCGCGCTGCTGGAGCGAGCGGACCACGAACGCCGGTCCGCCGGCCTGCAGGTGGCCGGTGACCGTGACGCAGTTGCGGGCGGGGCCCTTGGCGGCGGGGTCCTCGCGACGCTGGACCTCATCGACGGCCAGCCCCAGCGCGCGGACGATTTCCAGGGACATCTCGGCGGAGTCTGTCTTGAACCGCTGGCCCTTCCAACTGACCAGATCGGCGCGGAAGGCCTGATGCTCGGCCAGGAATTCCTGCTCTTTTTCGCGGGTGGGGTTGGCCCCGGCCTCGTTGGTCTGCTTCTGGAAGGCCTGCCAGCGGTTGGTCAGGTAGTCCGCCGCCCCGCAGTTGGTGGTGAAGACGGCCCCGATCCGCCAGTATTCCTCGGGGGTGAAGGCCTCGATGTCGCGCTCGCGGTCGACGATCAGCCGCACGGCCACCGACTGGACGCGACCGGCCGACAGGCCGCGGGCGACCTTCTTCCACAGCAGCGGGCTGACCTCGTAACCGACGATGCGGTCGAGGATCCGCCGCGCCTGCTGGGCATTGACCTTGTTCATGTCAATGTCCCGCGGGTGGGCGAAGGCCTCGCGAATGGCCGGGGCGGTAATCTCGTTGAAAATCACGCGGCGGACGCGGTTGGCCGGCACGCCCAGACTTTCGGCCAGGTGCCAGGCGATGGCCTCGCCCTCGCGGTCAAGGTCGGTAGCCAGCAGGACCTCGGAGGCGGCCTTGGCGTACTTCTTCAGCTCGGCCAGCACCTTCTTGCGTCCGGCCAGCGGTTCGTAGCTGGGGGCGAAGTCGTGCTCGATGTCCACGCCCAGCTTTCGCTCGGGCAGGTCGCGGACATGGCCCATGGAGGCCCGGACGATGTAATCGCGGCCGAGGTAGCGGTTGATGGTCTTGGCTTTGGCCGGTGACTCCACCACCACCAGCGTCTTGCCCGACGGCGCAGCCGAAGCGTCGTCGGCCTGGCTCTTGGCCGCCTTGGTCGAACGCTTCGTAGCTGTCTTTGTCGCCTTAGCCATTCTTCTTCACGCAGGGGCAGGGGCGCCCGCATTATTCCGCCCGCACGGACCACTCTACCCGCAAGAATCTTCAGACGCGCAACATGATTTGACGGCCGGAGGGCGTTTGTCAAGCCTGCGTGCCTTTTTTCGGACGATGGGAGATCGAAGTTTACGCAAAAAAATAAAAAGTGGCCCTCTCAAAGCGGGGAGCGGGACTGCCGCGAACGTGGGGGTGTGGCCCGCGCGGCTCAGGTGTCGCTTCCGGCCACGGCCGGGTTGGAGAGCCGGCGCTGGAGTGGAGACTTCATTCGCCGCCCCCGCGGCTCTTGAGCTTCCGCAGCAGGGCCAGCACGACCAGCACGAGCCCGACGACCAACGCCAGGCGCACGACCATCGCCAACGCCTTGAGCATGGACAAGGCCATCACCAGGAGGAGTATGCCTGCGAAGATCAGCCAGCCGAGCATCATGGATTGCCTGGGCACGGGTCTTTCCAATCCTGCGAACGACTATTAAAGGATAGGCTTGGCCTGGTATTCCGTCATATCTGATCCGATGGCGCCACGGCTGCGTCGTGTGTAGCCGTGCTTGACTTCATTTCGCGTGCAACAAGTTGCACGCCCTACCACTGCTATTAAAGGATAGACTTGGCCTAATACTCGCGTCGCCCCAGAATCAGGCCCACCGCCAGCAGGATCATTCCCGTCAAGGCCAGGGCCACGCCGGCCGCCTCGGCCATGATCATCAGGAACTTGATGAACAGGAGCATTCCGCCCAGGGCGAGCATGATCCCGCCGGCCAGCGTGAGGGATCTGGCGTAATAGCGTCGTCTGAGATTCATGGTTTTTCCTCGGCCGCGGGCGGCTGTGCCCTTTGAACGGTCCGGCTTTGCCTCTATGATACCCCTGCCTGCCGTTGGGGCAAGGCGGAACGGACAAGATTGCATTGATGAGAAATCTCGCTCAACAAGTCAGCCGACAGATTCTCCCCAGGATCAGCCACCCCGGCCAGTACGTGGGCCTGGAGACCAACGCCCGCTGCAAGGATGTCTCGACCGCCGAGGTCGCGGTGGCGATGGCCTTTCCCGACTCCTACAGCGTGGGAGTCAGCCACCTGGGCAGCCAGGTCCTCTACCAGATGCTCAACGACATCCCCGGCGTGGCCTGCGATCGCTCGTACTGCCCGCTGGGCGACGCCGAGGCTGCCTGCCGCGAGTCGGGCGTGCCGTGGTTCGGCTGGGAAAGCCGCTGCGCCCTGGCCGACTTCGACATCCTGGGCTTTTCGCTCGGTTACGAGTTGTGCGTCACCAACGTCCTGACGATGCTGGACGTGGCGGGCATTCCGCTCCATGCCGACCAGCGTGACCAGCGCCACCCGATCGTCGTCGGCGGGGACGCGCTGGCCGACAGCCCCGAGCCCCTGGCGGAGTTCTTCGACGTCTTCATCACTGGTGACGGCGAGGAGCCCCTGGCCGCAATGGTCGAGGTCGTGCGCAAGGCCAAGGCCGCCCGCCTGCCGCGCGAGCAGGTCCTGCTGGCCATTGCGACCACCGTGCCTGCTGCGTACGTCCCGCGGTTCTACAAGCCCCGCTACGCCGCCGACGGCAGCTACGAAGGCCTCGATCCCCTGCGCGACGACGTGCCGCGCCAGATCGAGCGCGCCCACCTGGCGCGGATGAGCGACTCGCCGGCCCTGACCGCGCCGCTCGTGCCGCTGACCGAGGCGGTGCATCAGCGTGTCACCATCGAGATCGCCCGCGGCTGCCCCAACGCCTGCCGCTTCTGCCAGGCCGGCCACACGCGCCTGCCCGTCCGCACGCGAAGCATCGACGAGATCATCGACACCGCGCGGAAGGCCCTGGCCGCCACCGGCTACCGCGAGATCTCGCTGCTGAGCCTCTCCACCAGCGACTACCCGCACCTCGAAGAGCTGATCGACCGCCTCAACGCCGAGTTCGCCAGCCAGCAGGTTTCGGTCTCGCTGCCTTCGCTGCGGGTGGGCAAGCTGCTGGCCAACCTGCCGCGGCTGACCAGCGTGGTCCGCAAGAGCGGCCTGACCATCGCGGCTGAGGCGGCCAGCCCGCGCCTGCGGTCGGCCCTTCGCAAGGACATCAGCGACGAGGACATGGTTGCCGGCGTCCGCGCCGCCTACGCCGCCGGCTGGCGACACGTGAAGGTGTACTTTATGGCCGGCCTGCCCGGCGAGACCGAGGCTGACATCGACGCGATCTTCGACCTCTGCCGCCGCCTCTCGGACGTGCGGCGCGAAGTCGACGGCCAGAAGGGGGCCATCTCCGCCTCGGTGTCGTGGCTGGTGCCCAAGCCGCACACGCCCATGCAGTGGTGCGCGATGCGCGACGCGGAATACTTCTTCTCCGTTCGCCGCCGCCTCCGCGAGCGAAGCCAGCGCACCGCCATCAGCTTCAAGTTCCACCGTATCGAGCGGAGCATCCTGGAGGCGGTGATCGCGCGCGGCGACCGCCGCGTCTCAGCCGTCATCGAGGCGGCCTGGCGAAACGGCGCCCGCATGGACGCCTGGGATGAAAACTTCGACTATGCCAAGTGGGCCGCCGCCTTCGAGCAAACCGGCGTCGACCTCGCAGCCATCGCCCACCGGCCCTTCCCGCTGGACCGCCCCACGCCCTGGGCGCACATCCTCTGCCGCCGCAGCGAGAAATTCCTGGCTTCGGAGTACCGGCGAATGATGGAAATCCTCCAGGAACCGCAAGGCGAGCAGAGCTAACGAGTTGATCGCCGCAGCCGGGAGGGCCAGCGAATTGCCGGGGGGGGGACTTTCTTCAGCATGCCATCTGTGACTGATCGCCTTTACATGTCCTCTGTCCTTGGCTAGCCTATGTGCTAATATGGCGACGAATGACTTTATTTTCTGCGCCCCAGGCGATCTTACTGACGAGGATCTTCAAATGGTCCTTGTCGAGACGAAGCCGGCCGATCCTGCGAAAGGCTGGGTTCCGGTCTATATCTTCGACATGGTGCTGACCGGAACGGCCACGCGCGTCGGCTCCATCAGTTTTCGCGTCGGAGAGACGGACTTTCTCGTCCGCTACGCAGGACACATTGGATATGACGTGAAGCCTGAGTACAGAGGCCACCGATTTGCTGTTCGCGCCTGTAGACTCTTGATGCCATTGGCAAAGAAGCATGGCCTCAAGACGTTGTGGCTCACGGTCACACCGGACAATGTGGCATCCCGTCGAACTTGCGAGATTCTGGGCGCCACGATGGTCGAGATCGTCGATTTGCCGCCCGACTGTGACATGTATGCCGCAGGTGAGCGGAAGAAGTGTCGCTATCGTCTTGACCTGTAGTCTTGCCCGCAAGCGGTGTCTCTTCACTCGCCAGGTGGTTTGTCCTCAACGTATTCCATCAGGTCTCCCGGCTGGCACTTGAGCACCTTGCAGATGGCCTCCAGCGTGGAGAAGCGAATCGCGCGGGCCTTGTTGTTCTTGAGGATCGAGAGATTATTCATCGCGATGCCGGTAGCCTCGGCCAGCTCTTTGAGCTTGGCCTGGTTGTCCAGCAGCAGGTAGCTAAGTCTTACGCGAATCATCCGGGCGCCTCCTATACCAATGTCCTGGACTCTTCAATGACGGGAAGCACCCGCTTGATGGTTAGCCCCAGCGCCACCAGGATGAGTGCGTTTGCTGTGGCCTGGATCCCTGGTTCAAGCATCATATACCACCGGAAATACGGAATATGCGTGGTCTGGAAGCAGAACCAGAACATACAACTGGCCATCCTGAGTGCAGCCATCAGATAGAGCCCGATGTCGACGTGTTCTAAGACCCAGCCCGGCTGTTGTCGCGCCCCAAGGACGTACCTCAAGAGACTCGCCCAACCCAGGGCAAGGAAACCGTTGAGGCTCATCAAAGCACCATTGCTCAAAGTGTAAGCAAGAAGCCATCCCCCTCCCTTGGCAACTTCAAATCCGCCCAATACCCCCCCGCCGATGAGCATGAGAATCCCCACGACATAAATCGCTTTGCCATACCGAGCGAGCCATAACCGGTTCCGCACAGAAGTTGCCTTCGTATCAGTATCCATGCCTTTCGATCCTTTCGTGTTAGAGCCTACCTTTCAATCGGTTATTATTACACGATAATCGGTATTCTTTCAAGGATAAAACACTAATATTTTGGCTGGCACAAATATGGCCTCCCGGATCACGTCAACGCCACGCTGCTGCACCTGCGCGACGCAGGCCGCCAGGGATGGCGCAAAGACGAACTAGCCGCGAGCGCAAAGCGAGCGGGATATTGTCGTTCAAACCAAGTGACCCCCGCTCGCTTTGCGCTCGCGGCTAGTTTGATCCGGCGCGGACTTGTGTCGCAAACCTGCCTTCGGCAGGCAGGCGCTGCGGCCACGGCACCGGGCGACTGACGACCGCCTGTTGTCTACCGGCTACCAAAGCACCTGGCGGGCGTCGAAGACCGGGCCGTCGGTGCAGCAGAGTTTGAAGGCCCAGCCGCGATCATTGTCCGCGGCGATCTTGACGGCGCACGATTGGCAGGTGCCCATGCCGCAGGCCATGTGGCGTTCGAGGGCGAGGTAGCAGGGGATGCCGCGGGCCTGGCAGATCCTGGCCACCGCCTGCATCATGTGTTCGGGGCCGCAACTGTAGACAATCAACTGGCCGGGCGAGAGGTTCTTTGCGTCGAGCCATCGCTCGAAGGCCGTGCTGACGAAGCCGCGCAGGCCGGCCGAGCCGTCGTCGGTGCAGAGGGCGGCTGAGACGCCGTGGGCGGCGAACTCCGCCACGCAGGGCGAGGGCGTGCCCTCCGGATCGACGCAGGCCGAGGGGATGACTGTCAGGGGCAGCAGGCCCTTCGTCCGCGCGCCGCAGAAGGCGGCCACTTCCCTGCCGACCGTCGCGAGGTGGCGCCCCAGGTACATCAGCGGCGGGATGCCGACGCCGCCGCCGACCAGGGCTGCCACGGGGGCATCGGGGCAAATCGGGAAGCCGTTGCCCAGCGGGCCGATCAGGCTCAGTTCGTCGTCAGGCTCGACGCTCGACAGCCACGCCGTCCCCGTGCCGCCGACGCGATAGATGATGGTCAGTTCAACCCGGCCGTCGGGGCGGTCCTCTCGCCCGGCCAGGCTGATGGGGCGGCGAAGCAGCGGCTCGACGCCGGTCAGTTCCGCCTGGTGGCAGTCGGGCAGGCGGCCCTGCGGCCAGTCGGTCTCCTGGAGGCTGACCTGCGGTCCGGGGCGGCGGCAGAGAATCTGGACGAATTGCCCCGGCAAGGTGGCTGGGAAGCGGTCGAGGGACACCACCATGCGGTAGTGGCCCTGGCAGAAGTTCTGGTTGGACACAATGGCGGCGGTGAAGATGCCGCGGGTCCTGATTGTGAGGTCTGGAGGCATGCCGTCATGGTATGGCCGACCGGGCAGGGCGTCAATGAAAGCCGAGCAACAAAGAAACAGCCATCACAAAGACCACAAAGGACACAGAGATCACGAAGGAGAAGTGATTCTTTTTGGAAGAAAAATGACTTCTCTGCCTTGGTGACCATCAATAGTGGTTTCGCGTGGCCGCAAACGCCGGCGACACCCGCTCAATCGTCCGTCAACAAACTCAATAGACACACAGAGCGACAGAGACGCAGAGACAGATGATACAAGGAAGCAGAGTCCATCAGAATTCTCTCTGTTCCTCTGTCCCTCTGTGTGATGATTTTTCTTGGTGTACCAATAAAAAGGGGCGACGCCCAGGTGGAGGGAGACCTTGGCATCGCCCACGTAGCCGCATCCTAATGTAGGTGGAGGGAGACCTACATCGTCTTAGGGTGCAGCGGACAACTCTTACATTATATTTCGGTATACGCCGTTTACAATCTTTAAGGGACTTTTGCTACATTTCTGGATTTCAGCGAAAAACCTTGAAATCAAAGGTTTAAAAAAGCAGCCCACAAGCCTTGGCTCATGGGCTGCTGATGGTTGCATCCTGACGGTGTTGGGCTTACTTCCTGCCCTTGCCCTTCCTGGTGACCTTCTTGGCGACCTTCTTGGTGACCTTCTTGGCCACTTTCTTGACGGCCTTCTTGACCGTCGCCTTGGCATAGAAGGCGATCATCTGCTTGCAGCTCTTGACCTTGATCTTGTCAGCCTGGCCGGCCTGGCCGAAGGCGACCATGCGGTCGATGCAGACCAGCTTCATGGCGTCACGGGCGGGCGAGAGATACTTGCGGGGGTCGAACTCGCCGGGCTTCTCGGCGAAGACCTTGCGGATGGCGCCGGTGATGGCCAGGCGATTGTCGGTGTCCACGTTGATCTTGCGGACGCCGTGCTTGATGCCGCGCTGAATCTCCTCGACCGGCACGCCGTAGGTTTCCTTCATCTGTCCGCCGTACTTGCGGATGATGTCCAGCAGTTCCTGCGGGACCGACGACGAGCCGTGCATAACCATGTGACAGTTGGGCAGGCGGCGGTGAATTTCCTCGATGACGCTCATCACCAGCACGTCGCCGGTGGGCTTGCGGCTGAACTTGTAGGCGCCGTGGCTGGTGCCGATGGCCACCGCCAGGGCATCGACGTTCGTGTCGGCCACGAAACGCTCCGCCTGGGCCGGGTCGGTCAGGTGCTTGAGGGCTTCCTCGCCCGTCAGGCCCGCGCCGTGCCCGTCTTCAATGCCGCCGAGGGTGCCGATTTCGCCTTCGACCGTGATGCCGCGGGCGTGGGCAGCCTTGACCACCTGGCGGGTCACCTGCACGTTGAACTCGTAGCTGCTGGGCTTGGAGTCGGGGGTCAGCGAACCGTCCATCATCACCGACGTGAAGCCCTGCTTGATGGCCGAAAGGCACGTCTCGGGGCTGTTGCCGTGGTCCTGGTGCATCGCGATGGGCAGCTTGGGGTACAGTTCCGCCGCCGCCAGCATCAGGTGCCGCAGGTAGGCGTCGTTGGTGTACTCGCGGGCGCCCTTGGAGGCCTGGATGATCACCGGGGAGTTGGTCTCCTGGGCGGCCTCCATGATGGCCTGAATCTGCTCCATATTGTTGACGTTGAACGCGGCGATGCCGTAGTTGTTCGCGGCGGCGTGGTCCAACATGATTCGCATCGGCACAAGAGCCATGATTTTCACCTCACTGGAAAAAGGTTGCCGGACTAGTCAATGCAAGGCGGGGATTATACATGCGAGCCGGGGACGATTGAAGATTTTTTCGCCAATTGTTGCACGGGGCGGCAGCTTCACTGGTTCCGGCAACGCGGCGGCGGGGATGATCGCAATCTGTGGTCGGCGATGGAGATTCGCGAAAAGATCGGGTACATTCATGACAATCCTGTTCGCAGGGGATTGGTGTCCCAAGCCGAGGACCGGACCTGGTCAAGTTTTCGCGCGTGGGAAACGGGTGAAGATGATCCGTATTCGTATCGACCGGAATAGTGTGCCGATTCCGGGGCCGTGAGATTGCGCCAGCATGCCCTTCCGCAAAAAGCCGCGTAAGGGCACCCGGCGGAACCGGTACAGGAGTGCAGGATGAGCGTCATACCCCTGTCGTTTACCATCCCATTTATCGACCGCGTGACCATGCCCAACAGGTCCAAGTTCATGCTGGACCGCCTGGGCCCGCCGCACCATGACATGGCCGCCCAGCAAGCCACCGGCGACCCGTTGACCTGGGAGTATGCCAAGCATGGCCGGCTGGGATGGATGCAGTTTTTCTATGATTGGCGCTTCGCCGACCTCACCGGCGATGGCACGCTGGACTTCATCCTTATCTGCGGCACGACCCGCCAGATCGCCTACCGGCGGGATGGCAGCGTCCTCTGGAAGTACGAGGACCCCAGTGGCAGCCTCATGGATATCCGCTACGACAGCAACATGCCGGTGACAGATATCGACGGCGACGGCGCGGCGGAACTTATCTGCCCGCGAAGGATCAACGGGAGACTGCACCTGTGCGTCGTCACCGGGGCCACCGGCGAGTTGAAGAAGTCCATCCCTTACCCCGATCGCGACGGCATGCCGCAGAGTCCACAGTTCGGCCATCTTCGCAGCTCTGTGACGGTGGTGAACACCTCCGGAAAGGGTTGCCCCAGCGACATCCTTGTTTACTGGGACTACCGGTCGCTGACGCTGCTGGACGGCGGTCTCAACGTGCAGTGGACGCGCAGGCTTGAAGAGATGCCTCCTCGTCGGCACCGTGTCTTCGGACACACACCTAACGCCGGCGACATCAACGGGGATGGCCATGACGAGATCCTAGCCGGTTCCGTTCTCTTCGACTACAGGGGCAACGTCCTCTGGGTGGCCCCGGACCTGCCAGCCCTTGTGACCGACCACCACGCCGACAGCGTACAAATCGTCGACTTCACCGGCGATGGCAAGCGCAACATGGTGATGAGCACAGGGGCCTACTGCTTCTCGGCCGGCGGGGAACTGCTCTTCGGCTACGACAAGCTCAAGCACGGCCAGGCGCAGCGAATTGGCAAGACCCGGGACGACATTGCTGGCAAGCAGATGCTGGTTTACGAAGGTGCCAGCCGCGTGGACGAGGCCCTCCCGGACAAGATTGTCGCCCTCGACTGCCAGGGCAGGTTGCTTTGGGAGCACGAGGTCATCCAGCCCGACATGCAGGAGGGCGGCTTTGGGTTCTGGCTGGGCGACTGGAACGGCGATGGGCTGGACGAGGTCTTCGTCAACGATCCTGAGAAGGTACTGGTGCTCGACGGCTATGGCGAGGTCATCGACACGATCCCCGATCATCTGATCTATGTCTTCGACCTTCTCGGCGACAGCCGGGCCGAGGCGGTGACGCTGACAGGGATTGAACCCGGCATGCAAATGAAAATCGTTACCAACAACCGACCCAATTACAACCCCAGGACCAACAAGATTATTGAGCATCGGACCGCCGGACCGGAGATGTATAACTCGACGCGTTACTAAGAGCCTATCCGAATAACCCTCTGGCCGGGTGAAGATATGAAAGCGCGACTCCAGCCGTCGGCGTACACTGACGGCTTAACCGCCTTCTAAGAGGCAAGGAGCCGCGCATGAAAGAGTATATCGCATTTGACAGTCACAAGCACTACACGTTGGCGGAGCGGGAAGATGCCCGGACAGGACGGTCTCAACAAATTCGCATTGAGCACCGGCCGGGGGCGATCCGGGAGTACCTGCGGTCTTGCCGCAAGGGTACTTCGGTGGCGGTGGAAGCCTTGGGCAGTTGGTACTGGATCGTGCAGGAGATCGAGGAGGCTGGGATGCAACCGCGTCTGGTGCATCCTCGCAAGGCCAAGTTGATGATGGGGATGATCAACAAGACCGACAAGCTGGACGTACACGGGCTGAACCGGCTTCAGCGGAACGGCACGTTGCCGACGGTGTGGATTGCCCCGGGGCCGCTGCGGGACCTTCGTGAATTGACACGAACGCGGATGGTGTTGACGCAACAGCGGGCCAGGCTCAAGAACCGTCTGGGCGCGACGCTGGACAAGTATGGCCTGGCGGTGCAGGACTGGAGCGACCCCTACGGCAAGGGCGCCCGAGGGGAGTTGGAGACCTTGCTGGATCGGTTACCGGAGCAGACGCGGTTCACCGGCCAGGCGTTGCTGGAGCAGTTGGACTTTGTGCAGGAGCAGGTCAAGCGTCACGAGCAACGACTGGCGGATCTGTTGGAAGAGACGGCGGCAATGCGCCTGCAACGGAGCTTGCCGGGGTTTGGTCCGATCCTGTCGGCGGTGGTGGTTCTGGAAATGGGCGAGGCCCGTCGCTTCGGGGATGCCGAACACTTCGCCTCGTATGCCGGGACCACACCGCGGGTGCATTCCAGCGGAGATAAGACGCGGTATGGCAAGTTGCGTCCCGATGTGAACCGCTACCTCAAGTGGGCCTTCGTGGAGGCGGCCAACGTGATCGCCCGCCACCACCGGTCGTGGCCGGATCGACACGTCAGCCGTTTATACGCCAGGCTCAAGGCCCGCAAGGGTGGAGCCAAGGCTATCGGCGCGGTGGCGCGTCATCTGGCCGAGGCAACGTATCATGTGCAGAACCGCCAACAACCGTATCGGGATCCAAACGTAAAGCGGGTCTTTAAGGAAGGCCTAAGCGCGACTATGGCATGAGCCCCAGAGGCTCGCCGGGTGAATGCGACAGGCCTTCCGAATGACTTCATGCCCCTATGAGGGCGAAGAGGTGACTGGGTAAGACCCGAAGAAGCACGGAAGGTATTGACAGTCGCGCTTTCAGAGGTGCCGTGGTCGCGGCGTTTGCGGAAGGGCATGCCGGGCCTGACAGGTGAGTCGCGGAATCGGGTTTGCCTGAATAATGTGGCTTGATACATATCATGGAGGTGGAGTTCCGACTCCACCTCCTTTTCGTTCGTCATGGGCATCGCCGCGGCGAGGTTGGTTAAAGCCCCCTGCATTGCAGGGGGATAATCGAGATCATTGGGGCAAATATCCCCCGGCGATGCCGGGGGCTTTAACAGACAACCGCCACTCTT
Source organism: Phycisphaerae bacterium (assembly GCA_041661865.1). Lineage (GTDB taxonomy): Bacteria > Planctomycetota > Phycisphaerae > SM23-33 > SM23-33 > JBAZTO01. The sequence continues at coordinate 15,526 of JBAZTO010000067.1, forward strand.
TCCGGTGCGCCCCGCGGTTATCGCGGCGGAGTAGGGACTCCGCCACGCATATTCACGCCCTACGGACTGGATGATGGGTGCCACGCAACGCCGCGAACGAACCCTCTCGGTTCCATGTTGTAACCGCTTACGGCCGGCCCAGTTAGCCCCTCAGAAAACGCGCGCATAAAGGGGTCTCCTTTGCTAAGTTGTTTTTGCCAGACAACCAGGAAAGGAGACCGGGATGAAGCGCCAACGGATGGGCCAGTCATCTTCACAGCGATGGTATCACCGGGAGTTGTTGCACGCCATAGGCAAGTTCCTGCCGCATGGCGGTCTGTCGCTCCAGAGCCGGGATGGCCGGGTGCGTTGGACGGACCGGTTGTTGGTCGTGACGGCGATGTTGATGGCTTGGCAAACGGCAACGAGTTTGAAGGATGCCTTTGAATCCTGCTGGCAGGTTGTGACCGGGACGTATCCGACGCGTCGTCGCGCGGGTTACACCTATGAGGGATTCATCAAGGCCTTGCAGAAGCGATCCCCGCGATTGTTGCCGATCGTGGCGTCGGCCTTGCGTCAGGCCGTGCAGTCGGTGGCGTGGCGTCACTGGAAGATCCAGGGCTGGGTGGTCCTGGGCGTGGACGGTTCGCGGATTGAATGTCCGCGTACGGCGGCCCATGAGGCGGCCTTTGGCTGCGCGGGCAAGGACAAGACCACGCCGCAGCAGTTCGTCACGACGGTTCTGCACGTGGGCACGGGCTTGATTTGGGATTGGCGACGCGGCGGCGGCAAGGAAGCCGAGCGGAATCATCTGCGGCAGATGATTGCGACGTTGCCTGACAAGGCGATACTGCTGGCCGACGCCGGGTTCACCGGATACGAGTTATTGAGGGAACTACAGGCCGGTGGGCGATCCTTCATCATTCGGGCCGGCGGCAACGTGCGGCGGCTGAAGAAGCTGGGCTTCTCGCCGCGAGAGCGTGACGGCATCGTGTATCTCTGGCCGCTGGATCACCGCAAGGCTCCGCCGCGGGTGTTGCGTCTGGTCGTGGTTCATGACGGGCGAAAGCCCGTGTGTTTACTGACCAACATCCTGGAGGAGTCGGAGTTGTCGGATTCTCAGGTGGCGACACTGTATCGGCGTCGCTGGGGCATGGAGGTGTTCTATCGTTCGCTGAAACGGACGATGGAGAGGCACAAGATGCACAGCACCTCGCCGGACAAGGCGCTGGTGGAGTTGGATTGGGCCCTGGCGGGATTATGGATGCTGGGGCTGTTGACCGTGCAGCGGATGATTCGGCGACGGGGCGACCCGATGCAGTGGAGCGTGGCGCAGTCGCTGCGAGTGGTGCGGCGAGTCATGAGCGGGCGCGGCAGCCGACAGGCGGCCCAAGGCCTCTACGCCTTGTCGCAAGCCGTGAAAGATACCTACCGCCGCCGCGGCAGCAAGAAAGCCCGGAATTGGCCACACAAGAAAACGGAAAGCCCGCCCGGCCCGCCGAAAATCCGCACGGCCAAACGCTGGGAAAAACGCAAAGCACAACGGTTTAAACGCCCCAAAGCCGCCGCTTAGTTCGCGGCGTTGGGTGCCA
>JBAZTO010000068.1:0-16524 GCA_041661865.1 Phycisphaerae bacterium
TCAATCCCGACTTCCTTGTCCTGATCCATCGTTGTCTCCTCATGTGGATTGTCAATATGAGAAGATATTCCGATTATTCCGAAAGCGCCAGAAGAATTTGTCACACCCATTCAATCTGCCCAAAAGTGGCTTGACGGCCTTGCCGGGCGGCTGTAAAAAGGTGGATTCTGCTGGTTGCTGACAATCTCTTTAAGGAGCTACATAATGGCACAGTTGAAGATCCTCTACGACAAAGACGGCTCGCTGGCGCCCCTGAAGGGCAAGACCGTTTCCATCATCGGGTTCGGCTCCCAGGGCCACGCCCACGCTCAGAACCTGCGCGACAGCGGCATCAACGTACTGGTGTCGGAGCTGCCGGGCACGAACAACTACAACCTGGCCGTCAAGGCCGGCTTCAAGCCCGTCTCGGCCGCCGAGGCGACGCAGAAGGGCGACCTGATCGTCATCACGCTGCCCGACGAGGTCCAGGCCATCGTCTACAAGAAAGACATCGAGGCCAACCTCAAGCCCGGCAAGACGCTGGGCTTCTGCCACGGCTTCAACATTCACTTCAAGCACATCGTCCCGCCCAAGGGCGTGGACGTGGTGATGATCGCCCCCAAGGGCCCCGGCCACACCGTGCGAAGCTGCTACGTCGAAGGCGGCGGCGTGCCCTGCCTGATCGCGGTGGAAAAGAACGAGAGCGGCAAGGCCTTTGAACTGGCCCTGGCCTGGGGCATCGGCATCGGCGGCGGCCGGGCCGGCATCATCGAGACCACCTACAAGGAAGAGACCGAGACCGACCTGTTCGGCGAGCAGGTGGTTCTCTGCGGCGGCCTGACGGCCCTGGTCAAGGCGGGCTTCGAGACGCTGACCGAGGCCGGCTATCAGCCGCACATCGCGTACTTCGAAGTGCTGCACGAGCTGCTGCTGATTATCAAGCTCATGAGCGAGGGCGGCATCAGCTACATGCGTTACAGCATCTCCAACACGGCCGAGTACGGCGACCTGACCCGTGGCCCGCGGATCGCCACCGACCAGACCCGCGCCGAGATGAAGAAGATCCTCAAGGAGATCCAGGACGGCAGCTTCGCCAGGGAATGGCTCGACGAATGCAAGAACGGCAAGCCCAACTTCAAGCGGCTTTACGAGGCCGACAAGAACCACCCCATCGAGGTGGTCGGCAAGCAACTCCGCAAGATGTTCAGCTGGATGGAAGCCAAGGAAACCCCCGAAGAATAATGAACGCCCGCGTGCAGGTATGCACGCTCTACGGTTTTTCAGGTTCACGCAGATCACAGGGACAGCCCCAGCGGGTTGTCCCTGTTTTTTGACCAACCTTCACCCGCCCGCCGCCAATTTGTAGTGGCCATGAGGCCGCGGCGGCCGTAAACTCTCCCTGCTGTTTTGACAAGCCATACGAGGAAAGGACATCGCATGAAACCCATCAGCATTCAGCTTTACACGCTTCGCGATCAGGCCAAGACCGATTTCATCGGCGTGCTCACACGATTGGCCGCCATCGGTTATGTCGGCGTCGAGCCGGCCGGGCTGCACGGCCACAAGCCCGAGGAAATCCGCAAGGTTCTCGACGGCCTGGGCCTGCGGGTCAGTTCCGCCCACGGCGGCACCGCGACGCGCGAGAATCTCCAGGAGACCGTGGATACCGCCAAGGCACTGGGCCACAGTCTGGTCATCGCCGGCAAGGGCCCCGACGGCTTCAAGACGCTCGACGATATCAAGGCCACCGCCGAGTCCTTCCAGCAGGCCGCCGAGCTGCTCAAGCCGCACGGCATCCGCATGGGCTATCACAACCACTGGTGGGAGATGGAACTGGTGGACGGCAAGCTCGGGCTGGAATGGCTGCTGGAGTTGGCCCCCGGCCTGGTCAGCCAGACCGACCTGTACTGGGTCAGCAACTTCGAGCGCGTCAACGTGCCCCAGTTTGTCGCCAGGCACAAGGCCCGCATCGTCAGCCTGCACGCCAAGGACGGCCCGCTGACAGACTCCAAGGCGAACATGGTCGCCGTCGGCTCGGGCAAGATGGACATCCCCGCCTGCGTCGCCGCCGCCGATGAAAAGGTGCTGGAGTGGGTCGTGGTCGAACTGGACCGCTGCGCGACGGACATGTTTGAAGCCGTCGAAGGCAGCTATCGCTACCTCACCAGCAAGGGCCTGGCCAAGGGCAACAAGTAACCAGCGACCTCAGCCGCAGCGTCAGCCGCGAACCCACCTGCCGGCAGGCGGCGGGTTCGTGGCTACGACTTCTCGTTGGCCATGGGGTGGGCGCGGTCGTAGACTTCCTTCAGCCGCGTGGTGGTCAGGTGCGTGTAGATCTGCGTGGTGGAGAGGCTCTGGTGGCCGAGCATTTCCTGCACGCTGCGCAGGTCGGCCCCGGCGTTGAGCATGTGCGTGGCGAAACTGTGGCGCAGCACGTGCGGGCTGGCGTGGCCGGCGATGCCGGCGGAGAGCAGATACTTGTCAAGCTTCCGCCGGATGGACCGGTCGGACAGTCGCGTGTTGGACTTGTTGACGAACAGCGGCCCCTGTCGCACCGCCGCCCCATCGGCCGATACCCGCTTGGCCAGGTAAGCTCGGATCGCGGCCATGGCCTTGCCGCCCATGGGCACCAGCCGCTCCTTCTTGCCCTTGCCCCGGATGCGAAGCGCCCCGGAAAACTCGTCGAGATCCTCGACGTTCAAGCCCACTACCTCGCTGATTCGCAGGCCCGAGGAGTAGATCGTCTCGAGGATGGCCTTGTCGCGGGCTCCCAGCGCCGTGGCCTTGTCGGGCGCGTCCAGCAGCGCGCTGACCTCCAGGACGTCCAGGCACTTGGGCAGCCGCTTGTCCTGCCGCGGCGTGCGGATGACGCTGACGGGCGAATGCTCCAACTGGCCCGTCCGCACCAGGTACTTGTAAAAGCTCCGCAGCGAGGCGAGCTTGCGGGCCACCGTCGCCTTGGAATACTCGTTGTTGCGCATCATGGCCAGGAACGAGCGGATCTCGGTGGGGCTGACAGCCAGGAGCTGCTCGCCCATCGCCTCGCTTGAGATGGACTCGATGGAGGCCAGGTTCTCGGCCGTGAGAATGCCGCCCGCGCCGGCCGAGGCCGGGGGCGTGGCCAGAAACTGGCTGAATTGGAGCAGGTCGGCCGCGTAGGACCGCACCGTGTGGGCTGAGAAATTGCGTTCTCCGTCGAGATACTCCAGAAAACGCGCCAGTAAAGAAATGTTCCGTATCATTCGCCGCCTGAACCCCTCTCGCATCGCTGCGATCCGCGACGGATCGGGTGTTTCGTCAGGCGCGGACTTCTTGTGCCGGACGGACGAGCGCCGATCCATCGGCCAGGGCGTCCTGGGCCACCTTCAAGCTCATGGTGGCCGCGTCCAGCCAGTCAAAACCCGCACCCTCATCTTCAGCCAATTGCATCAACTGATCCATCACCATGCCTTCGCAGCCGACGCTGTAGCGAAACACGTACTTGCGGCGTCCCTTGGCGAAGATCAGAGTTCTTGTGCTCATATCAGTGGTCCAAACGGTTCCGATGCGGCATTACGCCCTATCGTCGGACAATGCTCACGCTATAGTTATCGGATCATCAGGTCGAAAACCTGAGCAGATATGGAATCCGTCCTGAAGTGTTTTGGTTGGCGGCGGCAGCCAGGCCGATATACTTTAATGACCCGGGAATCGACCGCATGGAAGACATCGCCGAAACCGCCGAGGAAGAAGAGAATCCCGGCAGGAAGAAGATGACGCTTGGGGAACACCTCGAGGAGTTCCGCAAGCGGGTTATCTACTCTCTAATCGGGCTGGCCGCGACCATGAGTGTCACCCTGATCTGGGGGCAGTGGATCCTCGCCCAGCTTGAGTTGCCCTACAAAAAAGTGATGCTGGAATGCCATCTCGACCCGCGCCTGACGGTGCTGTCGAGCACCGCGGGCTTTGCGGTCTATTTCAAGGTGACGCTGATCGCCGGGGCCCTCCTCGCCTCGCCGTGGATTTTCTACCAGCTTTGGATGTTCGTCTCGGCCGGGCTTTATCCCAAGGAACGGCGCTACGTCACTTATGCCGTCCCCTTCTCCGTGACGCTCTTCGTCGGCGGCGCGATGTTCTTCCTCTACGTGGCCGCCCCGCCGATGCTGCGGTTCCTGATCGGTTTCTCACAATGGCTCGACCTGAACCCCATGATCACGCTGGACGACCAGATCGACTTCATGACCAAGTCGATGTTCCTGTTCGGCCTGGCCTTCCAGACCCCGCTGGTAATCCTGATCCTGGCCAAGATCGGGCTGATCAACAGCAGGATGCTCAGCAAGCACCGCCGACATGTGATCGTGATCATCCTGATCGTGGCCGGGCTCCTGACGGCCTCGCCCAACGTGGTGGACCAATTCGTGCTGGCCGTGCCGCTCTACCTGCTCTATGAATTGGGCGTCCTCCTGGTGCGCATCCTGGTGGACCGGCCGCGACAGGCCCAGGAGCAGGCTGAGGCACGAGGCGAAGAGTAAGCTCGACGCTCCCCAACGGCCAAAAAAAGGAAGGCCAAGCTCGCGAGCTTTGAGGCTCACTGGCTTGGCCTTCCGGCGAAGGGCAATGCGTTGAAACGTCTAGAACCGGTTTCATAACCTGCACGGGTCGCGACGAGGCAGGTTATGGTGCAGGCCGAGGCGTGAGGCCGACGGCGACCCCAGTTGGGTCGTCGAGGCCGAACAACGACGGCATGCGACATAGGATGCCTCGTCCCGAAGGGTTGCGATGAAAACACGGCATTTGCCACGTCAGGCCTCCTCGACAACCCAGCAAGGGTTGTCAACGTCGGCCTTCCTTGCATCTGCCCTGTTTTGATCGCAACGCGATCCCGCGGAGGTTATGAAACCGGTTCTACTGTTTGCTCTGATCTTCCGGCGGGACCGGCGGCATGGAGGCCGGCTGCTTGGGCTGCTCCGGCGCCTTGGGCGTGGTATCACTGTTCATCGCCGAATGCACGTCCTGCTTGACACCCTCGACCTCTTCCTTGAAAGTCCTCAAACTTCGGCCGATTCCCTTGGCCAGTTCAGGCAGCTTCTTGCCGCCAAACAGCAGCAGAACTACCAGCAGGATTACGACGACTTCCGGCGTCCCCAGCGGCCCGATCAAAGCCAGCGTGTTGTCTATCGTGAGCATGGATGGTCCTTTGACAATTTTTTCCGACCGGCTGCCTCAGCCGACCCTGTGCCTGACACATTATAGCGTCACGGACTGCCCGAACTTCTTTCCGCACCTGTACTAATTGACGGTAGCCCCTGCCGGGGTCGGCGTCAATAGCCTGCCAACCCTCAAGGACAAGGCATTTGCCTAACCCGGCGGGCGGGGCCTGTCGTCTTCGTCATCAAGTTTGAACATCTGGCGTATGAGATCCACCGCTGCCAGGTCGCCGCTGGTGGGTTGACTGCCCGACAGCCGCGTCAGAAACGTCAGCGGGTTGTGAAGCAACTTGTGGCAGAGGCCGTGGGCCAGGTGCTCCAGCAGGGGACGGTCCTCGGGACGGAACTTCCCGGCGTGGCGATCAATCTCATGCTGCTGGAGCTGCTTGGCGCGCTCCTGGAGCAACTTGATGGTCGGCACGACCGCCAGCGTATCCAGCCACTTCTCGAATTGACGGGCCTCGTCATCGGCGATGGCCTGGGCGCCGGGAATCTCCGCCTGGCGTTTCTGAATATTGGCAGCCACCTGGCGGTCCAGGTCGTCGAGGTTGAACAGCCGCACGTTGGGCAGCAGGCCGATCTCGGCCTCCACGTCCCGCGGCACGGCAATATCGATAATCAGGATCCGCCGCGCGGCGCGTCGCAGGGGCTCCCCCACGCCTGAAAGCGTCAGTACCGCTTCCTTCGAGCCGGTCGAACTGATGAGCAGGTCCACCTGGCCGATGACGGCGGGAACTTCCTCGATGCCAATGCCGCGAGCGGTGACGGTCGGCTGACGGGACGGCACGCGACGGAGAGGGCATGCGTGCTCGTCGCCACGAACGGCAGGGCAGGTGGCCTTCTCAAAATGCGGGCACTGCGAACAGTCGAACTTCGCCATACCGAGTTTCTGGTTGGAGAACTCCGGCAGCTTGGCTGCCAGTTCGTGGGCGTGCGCAACGGTGCGATTGGCCACGATAAGTTGGGTCGCGCCGGCCCGCAGCAGCGCCTGGGCGGCCAGCTCAGCCGTCTTGCCGGCCCCCACCAGCATCACAGTCTTGCCGCTGAGGTCGCCATATTCGGCCCGGGCCAACTCCACCGCCGCCGCCGGGACGGAGGCGGTTCCCTGGCCCAGGTTCGTCTCGGTCTGCACCCGTTTGCCCACGCCAAAGGCGCGGTGCATCAGCTTGTGCATCAGGAACCGCGCCGTGCGCGATTGGAGGGCGATGCGATAGGCGTCCTTGAGTTGGCCGAGGATTTCGTGCTCGCCGACAATCTGCGAGTCCAGGGCCCCGGCCACGCGGAAGAGATGCGCGACGGCATCCAGGCCATGATGCTGATAAAACAGCGATCGATCGATGGGCTGCGCAAGCCCCTTGACGGCGGCTAGGTGCTCCAGCAGGTGAGCGACCTCGTCCCGCCCGGGATGCGCCACGTAATAGATTTCCGTGCGGTTGCACGTGCTGAGGATCAGCGCCTCTTCAAAGATGTCCTCGTTGCGTACCGTCTCAAGCAGCTCAAAGGCCTGGGTTTCGTCCAGCGCCAACTGCTCGCGCTGGTGAACGCCGGCAGTGCGGAAGCTGGCCCCCAACACGGCAATTTCGACGGTTCCTGGAGAAAACGCCTTGTCGGCGGCTGGGTGGGCAACGGTTGGGTGAGTCGACTGCTTCATCATAGGCTATTCTACCAGACAACGGCGACGCGGAGCGAAGGCAAGCTTCCCCCGCCCTACGGCGAGGCGTATGAGTGCATTCCGGGAAACAGACGCGATAGATTGACCCATAACAAAGTTAGTACGACCGCCAGCCCGCCCAGGATGACCAGCACCGAATTAATCCTTGGCCAGCGGGCACCCGCTGCGCAACGAAGGTGCATGTAGGCCAGGAATATCAGCCAGGTGATCAGCGACCACAATTCCTGGGGATCCCACTGCCAATAATCGCCCCAGGCCTTCTTGCCCCACCAGGCCCCCAGCACCAGCCCCAGCGTCAGCAGCGGAAAGGCCAATGTCACCAGGCGATAGGCCGCCAGCTCGTGATTAACCCCACCCACCGCCACGCGGTCGCCCTTGGCGAAAAGCTGCAGCACCGCCTGCGCGGCAGCCATGGCCAGGATGATGTAGGCCAGCATGTAGGCCGCCACGTGCGGGATGAACAGCCAGTCCTGCAAGGCCGGGGGCAGATGCTGCGGGTCAGACTTAAAAACCAGCCCCGCGGGAAACAGCACGACAAAGGCGATCATCGCGTCCAGGCCCAGGCTGTCGCCCCCCACCAGTCGCCGGCACAGCAGCGACAGCGGGTAAAGGACCACTCCCAGCGTGAGGAATACCTCGAACATGTTCTGGAGGGGAACGTGGCGGACTTCGATCCATCGCAGGATGAACGCGACGATGGCCAGGACAAAACCTGCCGCGAAACTGGCCTCGCCCGCCCTGGCTGCAAAGGCCGCTCCCAGGCCGCGCCCCGCCGCGGCGGCCCGGCTGACAGCGCTCAACGCCACCGCCAGCAGGCAGGCCAGCATGGCTGCGTAGATCAACAGGTGGAGTGAGTCAAGCTGCACGTGCATGCCCGCCCCTCCTTCGCCTGATGGCGGCGACAATCGGCTCCAGCCAGAACTGGTAGAACACTCCGCCGCACAGCAGCACGAAACCCGCGTAGACCAACTCCAGCCCCGTGTCGCTGACGACTCCCAGGATCGTGTACTGCTCCTGGTCGATGCGGTAGGCGTTCTGATAGAAGTGATAGCCGCCGTAGTGCAGCGGGTCGTTGACCTCGATGACCTTGCGGGCGACCTCGTTGCCGTCCTTCAGCACTGACAGGTCGCTCTTGTAGTCCCGCACGTCGCCCTCCGGCTCGCGGAAGAGCAGGCGGACTTCGTCGGCGGCCTGTTCCCCGGCAGACAGCCCCATCGCTTCAGTCACCGACAGGCTCTTCATCAATTGCCCCGGCGCCGGCTCGATGACCGTCTCCCTGGATCTGCCTTCGATATTCAGCCTCACCTTCAGCCGGGGCTGGCCGTTGGCGGCGGCGTCCAGGCCCACGATATTCACACGGGCCTGGGTGTAGGGCACTTCCATGTCGCTGCCGACTTCCCAGGGCAGCTGGCCCTCCAGGACTTCCTGCGGCTGGCCGGTGTTGGCGTCGGCCGGCACCCAGGCGACCCACTGGAGAATCCAGTTCTTCCCCTCCGGCGGATAATGTTCGATCCAGAAGCGATTGAGGCGGATGGCGAAAGGCAAGTCCCCCATCCGCTCAGCCAGGTTGGCATCCATCATGACGCTGCTGTCCTGGCCCTCGGCGATAATCATGTAAGACAGCGGCACCTTGGCCCTGCCGAAAATGCGAGCCCCGGCGTCGTGGCCGGCCTGCGAACCGGCCATCGCCCCAAACACGATCAGGACCGTCCCGAAATGCGCCGCGAGCAGGCCGGGCCTGCGAACCAGCTTGGGGAAGACAACAAAGCCCGCCAGCAGCAGGACCAGCAGCGCCACCCAGTACGCCACCATCGTCGGAGAGGTGAACATCACCTTGGCCCGCTCAGCCCCGACAAACGCCCCGGCGATGCTCAACACCGTCAGCACGGCCAGGAATGAAAGCGTGATCGCCGGGATGATTCGTCGCAGGCTCATCGCTTTGTCGCTCTACGCTCCTCTCGCGAAAATTCGCCGCGTACTCCGTGACATCTGACCCGATCGGTGCCACGGCTGCGTCGTGTGCAGCCGTGCTTGACGCCGACACTGCTGCAAACACCGCAGCAGTGGCACCCAATCCATCGTTCGACAAGTCACAGCGCCTTAATGGCCCAAGCCCGAAAGCCTGCGCCACATACAGGCCCTCTTTCGCAACTCATTGTAGGCCCGTGGCCTAGAGGAGTCAAAAACGCGTGCGTGCAGCCTTGTCCCGCGCCGAGCCCCTACCGCCTGCGAAACCGCTTCACGAAGGCCGCGTAGTCTTCGGGTGTGTCGATGCCGCAACCGGCGTAGGGCACGGTGGCCACGAGGATGGTGTAGCCATGCTCCAGCGCGCGGAGTTGCTCGAGTTTTTCGCTCTTTTCCGCCGGCGTGGGCGGCAAGGCCGCGAAGGCCCGCAGGAAGGCCACCCGGTAGGCGTAGATGCCCAGGTGCAGCAGGTACGGCGTCGCGCCGGTGCGGTCGCGGTCGAAGGGGATCGGCGAGCGGGAGAAGTACAGGGCCCTGCCGCGCGCGTCGAGGACGACCTTGACCTTGTTGGGGTCGCCGGCCTGTTCGTAGGCCAGCGGGGTGGCCAGCGTAGCCATCGGCGCGTCGGAGCCTTCCAGCAGGGCCGCGAGCCTGTCCACGCAGTCGGCCTGCATTTCCGGCTCGTCGCCCTGGACATTGACGATGATGTCGTCGTCGGCCAGGTGCAGCTTGGCAGCCGCCTCGTTGATGCGATCGGTGCCGCAGAGGTGATCGACGCGCGTCATGACCGCCTCGCCGCCAAAGGCCGCCACGGCTGCGGCGATCCGCTCGTCGTCGGTGGCCACCACGATGCGCTGGGCGGCCTTGGACCCGCGCGCCGCCTCCACCACGTGCTGGATCAGCGGCTTGCCCGTCTCGGCCAGCAGCGCCTTGGCCGGCAACCGCGTCGATGCGTACCTCGCCGGAATGATGACTGTCACGCTCATGCCGCAGAGTCTATCCGTCTCGTGGCAAAGATAGGAATCAAAAAAAACAGGCCGGACGATTGCCCGGCCTGCGGCTGTGAATAATGTTGTCGCGGGGGTGCGGCTTACGCGCGGCTGAGGTACTCGCCGGTTCGCGTATCGACCTTGACCTTGGTGCCGATTTCCACGAAGGCCGGCACGCGAATCTTGGCCCCGCCTTCGCAGATGGCTTCCTTCAACTGATTGGTGGCCGTGGCGCCCTTGACCTGCGGCGGCGTGTCGGTCACCACCAACTCCACCGTGTTGGGCAGCTCGACGGCAATGGGCTTGCCCTCCACGAACGAAACCTGGATGCGGATGTTGGGCGTGAGGAAGACCTTGTTCTCGCCGATCAGCTCGGCCGGCAGGTTCATCTGGTCGTAGCTGTCGGGGTCCATCACCACGAAGGAAGCGCCTTCGGGGAACAGGTACTCCATGTCCTTCCGCTCCAGCATGGCCTGGTCGAACTGCTCGTCGATGCGGAAGCGTTCCTCAATCAACTGGCCGTTGCGGAAGTTCTTGAGCTGGATGACCTGGTAGCTGCGCCAATTGCCCTTGGCCACCTTCTGGTTGTCCTGGCAGATCCACAGGCCGTCTTTGTAGTTGACGGCCATGCCGCGTCGCAAATCAATCGCTTTAATGCCCATAAGGCGCTCCTAGTTAATCGTAGCAAGTCGTCCAGTGTACGGCATGTCGGCCTTTTCCGCAAGAGTGTCTGAGAACAGATGTCGCTGCTTGCCTCACCCGCACTTGAAGGCCGAGGGGCAGAGCTTATTGAGCGGACAGAGGCCGCACTTGGGCTTGCGGGCCACGCAGATCGCCCTGCCGTGGAAGAGAACCTGGTGGGAGAAGCTCGTCCAGTGTTTCCGCGGGACGATCTCCATCAGGTCGCGCTCGATCTTGACCGGATCGGTCTGTCGCGTCAGCCTGAGCCGCCCCGAGACGCGGATCATGTGCGTGTCTACGACGATGCCCTCGCTCTTGCCCATCGTGCCGCCCAGGACGCAGTTGGCGGTCTTGCGGGCCACGCCCGGCAGGGTCAGCAGGTCTTCCATCGTGTCGGGCACTTGGCCGCCGTAGACCTCGACAATGCGGGCGGCGGCGCCGCGGATGCTCCTGGCCTTGTTGCGGAAAAAACCCGTCGGGCGAATCTCCCGCTCCAGCACGTCCTGAGGGATTGCGGCCCAGTCGGCGGCGGTGCGGTACTTCCTGAACAGATCCCGCGTGACAATGTTGACGCGGTCGTCGGTACACTGGGCAGCCAGGATGGTGCCGATGAGGAGTTCTAGCGCGTTGGAGTGAACCAGCCGCGTCCGCGCGTCGGGATACTCACGCTTCAGGATCGCGATGATCTTGGCTGTCCGCCCACCCAACGCCTTTTTCGATTCCCGAGCCATCGGCGACCTCAAGACAAAACTAGCGGGGACGAATCTGCCTGGTGCTCTGTTATTCGTCAAACGATGGACCAGATGCCACTGCTGCGGTGTTTGCAGCAGTGTCGACTTTACGCACGGCTGCACACGGCGCAGCCGTGGCACCCATCGGATCAGATGTAACAGACCACTGTGTTTATTCCCGCTCTGCCTTGCCGTTGTTGAGAAACCGCGAAATCCTCGCCGCCACGGCCCGGCCGGAGGCGATGGCCGAGGCAACATAAGTCGGGCCGCTCTGGACGTCGCCGGCGACAAAGACGCCGGCTTGCGAGGTCGCGCCTTCTTCGGTGACGATCCGGCCTTTCTCGTCGGTGGCCAGCGAGAACTCGCCCGCCAAGGCGCTTTCCAGGCCCGGCTCGAATCCCATCGCCAGCACGGCCATGTCAACCTTCACGCGGAAGTCGCTGTCGGGCACTTCGGCACATAGGGGCCCGCGGTCGCTTTCCAGCCAGCGGACCTTGATGCCGCGAATCTCGGTGATCCGCCGCCCATCGCCGCCGAACTGCTTGGTCATGGCGCCATACTCCCGCACGACCTGGGCGGCCGCCGCGATGGCGCCGTGCCCGTTGGCGGCAGGTTGGGGCAGGATCTCGAACTGGTGGACCTGACGCGCACCCTGCATCAGCGCCGTATCCACGCAGTCCTCGCCGGTCAATCCGCCGCCGATCACGGCCACCACTTTGCCCTTGGCCGATATTTCGCTTCCCGTGCGGATGCTGTTGCCCTGGCTGCGGAGGTTTTCCTGCCGCAGGAAGTCCATCGCGTAATAGACCCCGTCCTGCTCGCGGCCGGGGACGTTCAAGTCTCGCGGGCGGGCGGCGCCGGTGGCCAGGCAGATCGCGTCGAATTGCTCGCGCAAGGCTTCGGCGGTCACGTCGCGCCCCACCTCGACGCCGCTGCGGAAGCTCACGCCCTCGGCAGCCAGTTGCTCCAGTCGGCGGTCCAGGAGTTTCTTGTCCAGGCGGAAGGTCGGGATGCCATACCGCAGCAGGCCGCCGGGGGCTGGGTCTTTCTCGAAGACCGTCACCTCGTGGCCGGCGCGGGCCAGTTGCTGCGCGGCGGTCAGTCCCGCGGGCCCCGAGCCGATGACGGCGACCTTCTTGCCGCTCTTCCGCGCGGGCGTCTGCGGCCCGAGCCAGTCGGAGGCGAAGGCCCGCTCGACGATCTGCCGCTCGATTTCCCGCACCTGCACCGGCATGTCCGAGAGGCTTTGCTTGCAGGCGACCTGGCACGGCGCGGGGCAGATCCTCGCGGTGATTTCGGGGAAATTGTTCCGCTCGTGCAGCAGCCGGCTGGCCTGTTCCCATTGGCCGGCCAGGGCCAGGTCCACCCAACGCGGAATCTCGTTGCCCAGCGGGCAGCCGGTCTCCTGGCAGCGCGGGCTGACGCACTGCATGCACTGGGGGCTGGCCAGCACCGCCGTCGCCTGGCAGTACTCGGCCTGGCTGGAATAGCTGAAGTTCATCGCGGCCTGCTCGTACTTGTGCAGGAACCGCTGCTGGCTGCGGTGGCCGGGCAGGATCCTTCGCATGAAGGCCAGCCGCTTGACCAGCGACAGTTGCCAGCTTGGCACGGCCAGTTTCAGCGGCACCGAGCGGCCCAGCAGCTTCACTTCGCCGTGCAGCAGGTGATGGTAGGAAATGCGGTCGCCGTTGGCGGGGTTGACGTTGTACTTCTCGCGGTCGCGTGCGACCTTTTCGCCGCTGGTGGCCAGCTCGGCGATAAAGAAGCCGTCCTTGATGAGCATCGCCTTGGCCAGGTTGTGGATGACGGCGCGGGTGGCGGCGTAGCCGTGGGCGGCTTTGTCTTTGCGGTAGACCGACGCGACGGCGTCGGCGTAGCGGCGGGCATAATCCATCCCGCCCCATCGCATGCAGTCGTACAGGCGGACGACGACGGCGGCCTTGAGGGGCTCGTCCAGCAGGTCGGTCTTGTCCACCAGGCCGGCGGCCAGCTCGCGCAGCTCCTGGGCCTTCTGTTGCCCGCGGAAGTAGCGGCGGATGGTCCAGCGGCACTTCTCGTCGAGGATATCGCGCCACTCGGTGCGCCTGGGCGGCCCGCCGAAGAGGTCCATATCCACCACGAGTTTGCGGCCCATGTTGAAGGCGTAGAGGTTCTTGCGGAAGTCGGCGCGGATGGTGTCCTTGATGGCCCAGGCCATCGAGTGCATTGAGACGGGGATCAGGCCCTTCTGGAAGGCAAAGCCCAGCATCATCACGTTGGCAAAGAGCTTGCTGCCCAGGTACTTCTCGCAGATGCGGCTGATGTTGCGGGCCAGGTAGTCGTCGCTGCGCGTGTGGGCGCGGACCATCCGCTCCAGTTCGTCGGGGTCAAAGTCGGACTGGCCCATCAAGGCGGGAATCGTCAGGAACTTGTCGGTGTTGATGACCGCGGCGGTGCGCTCGGGCGAGGCGATGCGGCTGCGGCCCTTGGGGTCCAGCGCGCGGGCGGCCTCCAGCACGTCCAGCCCGATCATCAGGTCAGCCTTGCCGTAAGGAATCACCGGCGTGACGGGCTGGTCGGTAATATTGTAGATCACCTGGCTGGTGACCCCGCCGTTGCGGATGGCTAGGCCCTTCTTGTCCAGGAACGCCACCTTGTAGCCTTCCTTGTGCCCGGCGCGGACGAGAATCTGCGTGGCGGTGCCGATGCCCTGGCTGCCCACTCCGATCAGACAGCATCGCCAGATATCTTCGTGCGATCGCTTCTGCGGCTCGGGGATGTCGTCCAGCGCCAGCTCCGGCACGCGCGAGCGCGCGGGCCTCTTGCGCCGGATGGTCACCTGCTCAAAGCTCGAGCAGGCCCCCAGGCGGTGGCAGGCGCCGTCGGCGACGCACCAGGTCAGGTCAGTGTCCATCTTGGGGCCGTAGTCGGTCTCGCTGTGGCGCAGGCCCGGGCAGCCCGTCAGTTCCGAGCAGGTCAGGCAGAAGCGGCAGATCTCCTGGTTGATGTTGATGTGCTGCCAGCGCGGCAGGTAGCCCAGGCGTCGGACGACCTCCCGCTCGCTGCGCCGTTTCCGGCGGGTGCGGGTGATGCCGCATTCCTTGTCGGCGATGACCACCTTGACCCCGTCGGCCAGGAAGGTCCGCTCCAGCAGGTCGGCGTATTCGGTGCGCTTCTCGGGGTCGGCGCGGACGACGCTGAGGTGGGCCGACCCGGACAGGCCGTTGACGATCTCCTCGATGTCCTGCACGGCAGTGGGGTTGCCCAGAATGTCGTAGTCCACCCCCGGCGTGGGCTGGTGGCCGGTCATGCCGGTGGTGGAATTATCCAGAATAATGAAGGTGATGTCCTGGCCGAGTTTGATGGCCTGGCTGATGGCGATCTGGCCGGAGTGGAAGAAGGTCGAGTCGCCCATGAACACCACCTGCTTATTGGTGATGAACGGGTCCATGCCGCTGCCGGTCCCGGCGCCCAGCCCCATGCCCGAGTAATTGTGCATCAGCGGCGAGGTCGGCGGGAACATCAGCATCGTGTAGCAGCCGGTGTCGCCGTGGAAGACCAGGTCCAGCGGGCCGCAACGGTGGACGCGCCGCATGTAGTCGGCGTCCTCGAAGCGTCGGCGGATTTCCAGGCACAGGCTGGCCGAGTCGCGGTGCGGGCAGCCGGGGCAGAAGGTCGGGGTGCGCGGCGGGAAGGGCTTGATGTCGGCCTGGGCGGTGGATTGAAGCTGCTCCAGCTCGCGGTCCATCCGCTCGATGTCCGCCGGCACGGCCAGGGCGGCCGTGTCGCCCTGCACACGCTTGAGCAGCGGGGCCAGGCGGCTGATGAGAATCGACGGGTCCAGCCCGCGCGTCGCCGGGATGCCGCTCAGGCCGCCGGGGAAGACCTTGCCCCAGACCTCCACGCCGAAGTCCGTTCCCTGCTGGCGGGCCTGGAGGATGACCTGGCTGATCTGTTCTTCGAGGAAGCCGCGGCGCTCTTCGATCACCACGATCCGCTCGACGGCCTGGGCAAACTGGCCCACCAACTCGGCGTCCATCGGGTAGCTCATGCCGAACTTGAGAATGGGAACCTGGCCGAGCAGGCCCATCTCCCACAGCGCCTGCACCACGTACCCGTGGGCCATGCCGCTGGTGGCGATGCCGATGGGCCGACGCTGCGAGCAGGAGTACTCAATGCGGTTGAGGCCCATCTGTCGCGCGATAGCGACGGCCTGGGCGAACCGCGGCGCGTACTTCTCCTCGCGCGTCCAGGTCCGCGGGGGAAGAAGGACAAACTTGTCGGGGTTCATCGCGGCGGTGTCCATCGTCAGCCGCTGATGCGTGTTGAAGCTGGGATACTGGTTGGGGCGGCACTGCACCGAGCCACCGCCGTCGGCGAGGTTGTTGGGCAGGATAAAGCCCATGTAAAGCTCGCTCTGGCGGGAAAGTTTCAGGGCCAGGTCCACGAAGTCTTTGACTTCCTGCGGATTGGACGGCTCGATGACCGGGATGAACAGGTGCTTGGAGATATAACGGCTGTCGGAGGGAACCTGGGTGGAATCCGACCAGGGGTCGTCGCCGTAGATGACGATGGCGCCGCCCTGGCTGTGCGCCCCAGCCAGGCTGCCCAGGGCCAGCGCGTCGGCGGCCACGTGTACGCCCACGGACTTCATGGCGATGATGGCGCGGCACCCGGCGACCTGGCTGCCGTTGAGCATGGCCGCGGCGAGGGCCTCGTTATTATTGATGACCGCCCGGATGCCCTTTTCGTTGAGCAGATCCTTGATCAGCGGCATGGAGTCAAAGAAGCCGGCGACCGGGCTGCCGGGGTAACCGCCCAGCAGATGCACGCCACCCTCGGCCTCCAGGGCGCCTTTGATCACCAGCTCGTTGCCGGTGAAGATCTCCAGGCCTGACTCGGTCAGGAATCTTGGGTCCACCTTTATCATTCCGGCATTTTACGAGATTGGGCCGTCAATTGAACAAGGGAAAAATCGGACAGACACGCCGCGACTTCGCTACCGGCCATTCCCCAATTACTAGCCGCGAGCGCAAAGCGAGCGGGAATTGCCGTCGAACACTCCGTTCGCCTTTGCGCTCGTGACGGGTTCGTCGCAGCTGGTGCTCTGTTATTTGTCAAACGATGGATCGGGTGCCACTGCTGCGGTGTTTGCAGCAGTGTCGGCGCTATGCACGGCTGCACACGACGCAGCCGTGGCACCATCGAATCAGATGGGGTGTGACAAATTCTTCTGGCGCTTTCGGAATAATCGGAATATCTTCTCATATTGACAATCCACATGAGGAGACAACGATGGATCAGGACAAGGAAGTCGGGATTGAGCCGGAGGAATTGCGTCA
>JBAZTO010000069.1:0-16054 GCA_041661865.1 Phycisphaerae bacterium
GGGCTGCTTCCACGACGGGCCGGCCATCGAACGGGCCGTCTTTGGACAACTCGCCCGTTGGCACCTGCTGGGAACTTACACACAATAGTTGACACTATCCCTGCCGGCACTTGGCTTGCCCCGCTACGCCGCAGGCCCTATAATCCGTGGATTGCGAACTTGTACTGCGAGAATGAGGTAGCACGTTACATGCAGATTCACGTGAACGGACAACCGCGGCAGGAGAGTGACCCGCTGTCGCTGGCGGCCTTGCTGGAGAGGCTTTCGCTGGAGAGCCGCCGGGTGGCCGTGGAGCTTAACCGGCAGATCGTGCCCCGCGCCCGCTACGGCTCGACCCAGTTGGCCGAGGGCGACCAGCTTGAGATCGTCACCCTGGTGGGCGGCGGCTGAGTATTCGGCCGGTGTGGAACGGCCAGTTGAGTGCCATGCCCACCCGCAGTCGGCAGGCCGCACCTTTGATGCTTTGAAACCAAACGCATTTTTTCAGAGATTGGAAACGATGATGGCCCATGATGTATTGCGAATCGGCGATTTCGAGATGGCCAGCCGCCTGCTGGTGGGCACGGGCAAGTACGCCACGTTTGAACTGATGCGCGAGGCCCTGGCCGCCAGCGGCTGCCAGGTGGTCACGGTGGCTGTGCGTCGCGAGCGACTGACCGACACGAGCGGGCGGAGCATTCTGGATTTTCTCGACCCGGCCAAGTACATCCTGCTGCCCAACACCGCCGGCTGCTTCAATGCCGACGACGCCATCCGCACCGCGCGCCTCGGGCGCGAGCTGCTGGAGGGCTTGGGCAATCGCGGCTCGGCGTGGGTGAAGCTGGAGGTTCTGGGCGACAAGAAGACCCTGCTGCCCGACCCCGTGGGCACGCTGGAGGCGCTGAAGGTGCTCAAGGCTGAGGGCTTCACCGTCCTGTGCTACACCAGCGACGATCCGATCATGGCCATGCGGCTGAAGGAGGCCGGGGCCGCCGCGGTCATGCCGGCCGGCAGCCCCATCGGCTCGGGCCAGGGCGTGCTGAATCCCTGGTCCATCCGCATCATTCTTGAGCAACTCAAAGCCGGCGACGAAAGCTACCCCATCATCGTCGATGCCGGGGTGGGCACAGCCAGCGACGTGGCCATCGCCATGGAACTGGGGGCCGACGGCGTGCTGCTCAACACCGGCATAGCCGGGGCGGCTGACCCGGTCCGGATGGCCCACGCCATGCGCCTGGCCACCGAGGCCGGCTACCTGGCCCGCCGCGCCGGCCGAATCCCCCGCAAACTCTACGCCACCGCCTCCTCGCCGATCGAAGGGGTTATCGGCGTCAAGGAGTAGGCTGGTTGACTGGTTAATCCGTTAATCGGTGAATTGGTTGATCGGTAATGTATGAAAGGGCCATATCATGCCGGGGGAGTTTGAATCGCTGGAAGTCTATCAAGAAGCAAAGAAATTGCGGGAACGAATGTGGAAGTTGACAAAGCTCTTGCCGCAGGCAGAGAAGCATGTTCTGATCCCGCAGATGCGTCGTGCGGCCCTATCTGTGACTAACAACATCGCCGAAGGCCACGGAAGCAGAAGCTACAAACACAACATCAGCTATCTTTATCGTTCGCGAGGCAGTGTGAACGAACTTCTGGATGATCTCAACGCTTGCCAGGATGAGGCCTATTTCAAAGTCGAGTACTTGGACAATCTTCGTGAACAGGCTAAAGTTGTTATCCGGCTGATCAATGGTTATGTTTCTTACTTGAGAAGGCGCTTGGCCGAGGACGCCCAGAAGTAACTCGTGCTTTTTCCGATTAACCGATGCACGGATTAACCGATTAACCGACTATGGATCGCCGAACGACAATCTGCATCTGGGTCATCCTGCTGGGGCTGCTGAACTTCCTGGCCTACACGGTCTTGTACATGTTCATCAACGGCGAGGCGGTCAATGGCTGGGTGGAGGTACACCAGGGGCACTGGCACTACTTCCTCCAGTCGGGCCAGGAGGTCGGGCGGGGGGTCTTCCTCTACAGCGGCATCCACTCCATCAGCATCTGGCTGACGGTGGCGGCGGTGATGCTGGCGATGCTGACCCTGGCCAAGGACCGCATCGTTTCCTCCATGCACCAGACGGTCGTTCGCGGGCGGACATTCCTGACGATCCTGGCCACCCTCCTCACCTTCACCACCGCCGTCGCGACGGTCTATTTCATCCTGATTTTTTCCCGCAACGTCGCCCATCCCAAGGCTTCTTCCCCGGCGTCGACCCAGACGATTGAGCGTCGATGGAACTGAGCGTCGAGGACATTCTTGGCCCCGACGGCCTGGTCGCCCGCAAACTCCCCGGCTACGAACAGCGCGGCGAGCAGTTGGAGATGGCTCGCGCCGTCGCCTCAGCCTTTGCCGACGGCGAGCACCTGATGGTCGAGGCTGGGACGGGCGTTGGAAAAAGCTTCGCCTACCTGGCGCCGGCGATCCTGTCGGTGGTCAACCAGCGGAAGCGGGTGGTCGTCTCCACTTACACCATCGCGCTGCAGGAGCAGTTGATCGCCAAGGACCTGCCCTTCCTGCACGACCTGCTGCCGGTCAAGTTCACGGCTGTGCTGGGCAAGGGGCGCGGCAACTTCATCTGCTTCCGTCGCCTGGCCGCCGCCGTCGCGGGCCGGAACAAGCTCTTCGGCTCGGAGACGGAAATGGAGCAACTGGTCCGGCTTTCGGAGTGGGCGATGGCCACCGAGACCGGCTCGATCCAGGACATCACCTTCAAGGTCAACCCGTCGGTCTGGGAGAAGGTCCGCAGTGACGCCAGCGCCTGCCGGGGCAATCAGTGCCGGGACTACCACAACTGCCACCTCCAGGCCGCCCGATCGAAAATGCAGACCTGCGACATCCTGGTGGTCAATCATGCGCTGTTCTTCTCGGACCTGGCGTTGCAGGCCGATGCCGCCTCAGCCAGGCTGCTGGGCGAGTATGACCTGGTGGTGCTGGACGAGGCCCACACGCTCGAACAGGTGGCCGGGGATCACTTCGGCTCGTCGGTCTCCTCCTCGACGGTCAACTATCTCCTTCGCGACCTCTACAACGACCGCACCGACCGGGGCGTGCTGGCCCTGGCGGGCGACAAGGACGCCATCGGCGCGGTCAACGACGCAGCCACTGCCGCCGACGCATTCTTCGCCGCGCTGGCCGCCTGCCGCCCTCCGGCGGTGACTTCCAGCGGGCGGATCGGCGCGCCGGGCATCGTGCCCAACACGCTCTCCCCGGCCTTGAAGGCCTTGGTGGTCGCGCTCAAGCAACTGCGCGGGCGAATGGGCAACGACGGCGGCTTCGAGCTGCTGGGCTACGAGCAGCGGGCCACTGAGATGGCCGGCAGGCTCGATGCCCTGATCGACCAAAAGGAAGAGGGCCAGGCCTACTGGATCAGCCGCCAGGGCCGTGGCCCGCGAATGGTGGTGTCGTTGGCCTCGGCCCCCATCGATGTCGCGCCCCTCCTCCGCCCGCTGATTTTCGACACGGTGCGGTCGGCTATCCTGACCAGTGCCACGCTGGCCACGTCGCGCGGCGGCAAGCACGGCTTCGACTACCTCCGCCATCGCCTGGGGATGGAGGAAGGACGCGACCTGCTCCTGTCGAGCCCCTTCGACTATCGCCGCCAGGCCCGGCTCTACGTCGAGACCCGCCTGGGCGACCCCAACGACCTGGAGCGGTTCATCCCTGCCGCCGGCGAGGCGATGCGGCATTACATCGAAAAATCCCAGGGCCGGTGCTTCATCCTCTTCACCAGCTACGCGATGCTGCGGTCGGCGGCGGAGTTTCTCCAGCCATTCTGCGAGGATCACGACTACCTGCTGCTGGCCCAAGGCGAAGACCTGCCGCCACGCGAGATGCTCAACCGCTTCCGCAACCACCGCCGGGCCGTGTTGCTGGGGACCATGAGTTTCTGGCAGGGCGTGGACGTGGCCGGCGAGGCGCTGTCCAACGTGACCATCACCAAGCTGCCTTTCGCCGCGCCCGACAGCCCGCTCATCGAGGCCCGCATCGACGCCATCCGCCGCACCGGCGGAAACCCCTTCAACGATTACCAACTCCCCGAGGCCATCATTCGCTTCAAGCAGGGCTTCGGCCGGCTGATCCGCTCCAAGAGCGACACGGGCTTTGTCGCGGTGCTGGACCACCGAATCGCGACCAAGTTCTACGGGCGACAATTCATCCAGGCCCTGCCCGACGTGGAAATCGTCCGAGACGAGTTCGGCCAGGCGCGGGATTAGCCAACTCGTGGTCGCAAACCTGCCGGCCGGCCGGCAGGCGCCGCGACCACGGCACCCTGCCTTGGCCTTTGGCCCGTCGAATGGATTGACAGGCCCCTACCGATTTTGGGACAGTGTGTATTGTCGAAGCGTGAGTTTGGCCCCAAGGAGTAAGAGCCGATGCCGCGGCCAGTGAGCGCGACCAGCAGGAGCGAAACACTTGTCAGCCTGATTGTGCTGGCGTTGCTGGCCTGCATTGCGGCGGGGGTCTATCGCCAGCAATTCAACTTTACGCCCTGGAATCCCAATGGCGACACTTCCCAGTCGCTCGCGCCGGCCTCGGATAAGTTGCCCTCGGCGCTGGTTGCCCACGCCGGGCCCGACCTGGCGGCCATGTCGCCGATGGAGAGCTTCGACCGCGAGACGCTGTCGGACAAGATCGACGGCAAGGCGGAGTTTTACCTGCCGGCGGGGTTCCTGGCCATGCAGTGCCAGCGGTTCACTCTCAAGGCCGATGCGTCGAATTGGATGGAAGTGTTCGTCTACGACATGGGCGAGGCGATCAATGCCTTCACCGTCTACAGCAAGCAGCGGCGGCCGGGCGTGACAGAAGTGGCCGATCTGGCCTACCGGACTCCCAACTCGCTGCACTTTGTCCACGGGAAATACTACGTGGAGATCGTCGCGGCCCAGGCCGATCCCGCGGTCGACGCGGCCATGGAAGGCTATTGGAAAAAGTTCGTCGCCGATGTCGCCGCCGGCAAGGGCGGTCCGGTCGCCGAGGTATCGTTGTTCCCGGCCCAGGGCCTGCGGGCCGGCAGCGTAATGCGAACCACGGTGGAGGACTTCGGCATCGAGGGCTTCGACAACGTGTTCACCGCCCTCTACGATGTGGACGGCGTGCAGGTCACCGCGTTTCTCTCGCGGCGGGGCTCGGACAAGGAGGCCGGCGACCTGGCGGCGGCGTATGGCCGGTATTTCGTATCCTTTGGCGGCAAGGCCTCGGCGACAGGCGAGCCGCTGCCCGGCGCGACAATTGTGGAGATGGACGGGATATACAAGGTGGTGCTGGCCCGCGGGCGATTCGTCCTGGGCACGCACGAGAGCAGCGACCGCGCCGCGGCCTGGAAGGTCGCAATCCTGCTGAATGAGAAACTGAGCAAAGAAAAGCCGTGACGCAAGAAAGCCTTCAAGATGACGCGATCAGCCGGCGGGAGTTTATCTCCCGTTCGCTCAAGGCCGGCGCCGCCCTCGCGGCCGTGGGGGCGGCGGGCTACTGCCTGCACGACCGCAACGGGCCGGCGGCACGGCCGGCGGACTCGTCCTTCTCGTTGCCGGATTTCTCCGCCGGCGGGCAAGGCGGCCGGATGGCCATCGTCACCGGTTCCGACCGCGTTAAGACGGTCAACGCAGCCCTGTCAGCCCTGGGCGGCATCGGCGCGTTCGTGAAGAAGGGCGACCGCGTCGTGCTCAAGGTCAACGCAGCCTTTGCCACGTCGCCCTCGCTGTCGGCCACCACCCACCCGCAACTGACGGCTGAGGTCGCAAGGCTCTGCCTGGCCGCGGGCGCCGCGTCGGTCGTCGTGACGGACAACCCCATCAACGATCCGGCCAGTTGTTTCACGCTCAGCGGCATCGAGGCGGCGGCGCGCGGCGCCGGGGCGAAGGTCGCCCTGCCGCGCGAAAACAGTTTTGTGCCCTACAGCGTGCCTGGCGGCAAGCTGATCGTGCGCTGGCCGTTCCTGGCCCAGCCGCTTTCGGGCGTCAACAAAATCATCGGCATCGCGCCGGTCAAGCACCACGAGCGGAGCGGGGCCTCGATGGCCATGAAGAACTGGTACGGCCTGCTGGGCGGGCGGCGCAACACCTTCCACCAGGACATCCACAACATCATCATGGAACTGGCGATGATGATCCGTCCGACGCTGGTCATCCTCGACGGCACGACCACGATGATGCACAACGGGCCCACCGGCGGCAGCCTGGACGACCTGGCCGCCACCAACACGATGATCGTCTCGACTGACCAGGTGGCTGCCGATGCTTTCGGCGTCACGCTGCTGGGCAAGACCTCCGCCGACTTGCCCTACATCGCCAAGGCCGCCGCAGCCGGCTGCGGAACGGCGGATTGGCAATCGCTCAAACCCATCCGGGCTGAGGCAACCTAGGAACTGCAAATTGCGAATTTCAGATTTCAAATTGAAGAGCCCGCCGTCGGAGTTCCTGGGCCTCGCGCCCAGCGGGCCTGAGTCAAGGGTGCGTGGATGCCGGGCCGCTGATGTCCGATCAATCCGCGATGGGCGATTGGCAATCGGCAATCGCTTGATAATCGCCAGCCCTCTAGGGGTGGTCCCATGAAGATAACCACCGCCAGGCGCATCAGTCAGGTCTTCTTCCTCCTGCTGCTTTGCTGGCTGGCCGTCGTCACGACGGTCGGCGCCAAGTGGTGGCAACACCGCGGCTGGCCGGTCAACTGGCTGCTGCAACTGGACCCGCTGGCGGCGGTCGGCACGCTGCTGTCGTCGCACACGCTCTACGCGGGCCTGGCCTGGGCGGGCGCGACCGTCGCGGGCACGATCCTGCTGGGGCGGTTCTTCTGCGGCTGGGTCTGCCCCTTCGGCACGATTCACCAGTTCTTCGGCTGGCTGGGCCGAAAGGGCAAGAGCCTGCCCCGGCAGGTCGAAGCCAACCGTTATCGGCGCTCCCAATCGATCAAGTATTACATCCTGGCCGGCCTGCTGGCCGCGGCGGCGATGACGCCGTCGTCGCTGCTGATGGGGCTGCTGGACCCCCTTCCGCTTATCACGCGCTCGGTGAACCTGGCCGTCCTGCCCCTGGCTGACGCGGGCGCGCAAAAGCTCTCGACTACGCCGCGATTCTACGAGTGGTCGTGGCTGATCGGCGGAATGCTGCTGGCTGCCGTCGCCGCCAACTTCATCGTCCCGCGATTCTACTGCCGCTTCGTCTGCCCGCTGGGCGCGATGCTGGGCGTGCTGGGCCGCTGGTCGGTTTTCCGCATCGGCAAGAGGGGCAGCCATTGCACCAACTGCAAGCTGTGCGAGAAGGATTGCGAAGGCGCATGCTCGCCGGCGTCGCAGATACGCATCAGCGAGTGCGTTCTGTGCGGCAACTGCCTGCACGCCTGCCCGCACGGCCTGCTGGCCTACCAGGCGCGCAAGAGCTGCGCCGGCGAGGTCGCCGGCCCCGACGTCACCCGCCGCGGCCTGCTGCTATCGATCGCCTCGGGCCTGGCCATCCCCCCGCTGCTACGGCTGAGCGGCTCGACCGAGGGCAACTGGAACGCGTTGGTCATCCGCCCGCCCGGATCGCTGGACGAGAAGCGGTTCCTCGACCGCTGCATCCGCTGCGGCCAGTGCATGCGGGTTTGCCCGACCAACGTCATTCAGCCCGGCGGGCTGGCCAACGGCATCGAGGGCCTGTGGACCCCCGTGCTCAACAATCGCGTGGGCACCAGCGGCTGCCAGCTCAATTGCGCCGCCTGCGGGAGCGTCTGTCCCACCGCGGCGATCCGGCCCTTCAGCCTGGACGAAAAGCTCGGCCGGGGCGAGTTCGCCTCCGCCGGCCCGCTCCGCATGGGCGCCGCCTTCGTCGATCGCGGCCGCTGCCTGCCGTGGGCCATGAACATCCCCTGCATCGTCTGCCAGGAGAACTGCCCGGTCAGCCCCAAGGCCATCACCGTTCGCGAAGAGTTCAGCCCGGTCGCCGGCGGAGAGTTCAAGGTGGCCTCGGCCTCCGGCGCGACGATCCAATTGGCCGGCGCGGCCCTGAGCCCGGGCAAGTTTGCCAGCGGCGACTATTTCTGCCGGGTGGCCGACGGAAAGCGTGTCGCCATCGTCGCCAATACGGCGGAGACCGTCACCGTGTCGGCGGGCAAGGATTGGGCAGTCCCCGCCGAGGGCCAAACCGTTACTATCCAGATTCGCCTGCAACAGCCGTTCGTGGATGTCCAGGCCTGCACCGGTTGCGGCGTCTGCGAGCACGAGTGCCCGGTCAGCGGGCTGCGGGCCATCCGTGTGACGGCGGAGAATGAGTCGCGTAATCGCGAGCACTCCCTGCTCTTGTAGAGGGCTACAATTTTCGGTGGCGGCAACCGTTATTCTGAAAGAACAACGCACACAGAGATTGAAAACTTTTAACGAGGAGAGGTCCATGTCCGACAGCAATTTGACCCGTCGCGAGTTTTTCCAGGCCGCCGGAGTGTTGGGCGCCGGGGCCCTCTTGAGCGGCTCGGCCCTTGGCCAGACGGCAGCGTCCGCGCCGGTCGGCGGCGCGGCGACCACTTCGCCGGCCCCCGGTCAGCGGCCCGTGCCGCGCCGCAAGTTCGGCAAGACCGGCGTGGAGGTGCCCATCCTCGCGCTGGGCGGAATCTTCGACACCGTGCGGAATCAGGCCGTCCTCAAGAAGGCCCTGGCCTGGGGCATCACCTATTGGGACACCGCCCAGGCCTACGACAACAGCGAGCAGGGGATGGGCATGTTCCTGGAGGCCAACCCCTCGCTCCGCAAGGAGATCTTTCTGGTGACCAAGGCCGTGGTGCATCAGCCGGAGGCGGCCGACAAGGCGCTGGCGGAGTCGCTGGAGTGGCTCAAGACCGATTACGTCGACATGTACTTCCTTCACGGGGCCGGCGACGCGGCGGAGATCGAGTCCTCGGCTCCGGCGTGGAAGGCCTGGGCGGAAAAGGCCAAGAAGGCAGGCAAGATCAAGTTCTTCGGCTTCTCCACGCACTCCCGCATGGAGGACTGCCTTCAGGCGGCGGCGAAGGTCGGCTTCATCGACGCGGTGATGCTGACTTATAACTTCCGTCTTATGCATACCGACAAGATGAAGGCCGCGGTCGAGGCCGCCACCCAGGCCGGCATCGGCCTGACGGCAATGAAGACCCAGGCCGGCAAGAGCAAGGAAGGCGAGGGCGACGCCGAGGACCAGCTGATCCAAGCCTTCGTGGACAAGGGCTATAGCGACAAGCAGGCCAAGCTCAAGGCCGTGTGGGAGAATCCACAGATCGCCAGTATCTGCTCGCAGATGGCCAGTCTGACGGTCATGGCGGCCAACTACGCGGCGGCCCTGGATCAGACGCAGTTGTCGGCGGCGGAAAAGCTGGCCCTGAAAGAGTACGCCTCGGCCAGTTGTTCCGGTTATTGCGCCGGCTGCTCGAATATCTGCCAGGGCGCCACGGGCGGCGGCCTGCCCATCGCCGACGTGATGCGGTTCATGATGTACTTCCACGATTACGGCATGACCGACCACGCCCGCGGGCTCTTCGCGGCCTTGCCTGCCTCAGTGCGGTCGGCCCTGGCGGCGGCGGATTATTCCGCGGCGGCGCGGGCCTGCCCCCAGGGACTCGACATCGCGGGCATGATGAAACGGGCCGGAGAAATCCTGGCCTGACAGACAGTTTCATGCGAGGCACCCTGGGCGGCCTAGAATCTTATGGGTGCCCTGCGAGGGCGCCGTGCCCGCTCCAGGTGACCTGTCACTCTTTGAACGATGGATTGGGTGCCACTGCTGCGGTGTTTTCAGCAGTGTTGACGCTATGCACGGCTGCACACGACGCAGCCGTGGCACCTGTCAGATCAGATGTGACAGATCGCCAGGTCTGAAAGGAGTCGCATGAAACTGGCCGTCCCGAAGGAAGTCTTTCCAGGCGAGACTCGCGTGGCCGCCGTGCCGGTGACGGTTCGGGCCTATGTGCAGGCGGGCTTTGAGGTGGCGGTGGAAAGCGGGGCGGGCGTCGCGGCCGACGTTGCCGACTCAGCCTACCAGGCCGCCGGCGCGACCCTCGAGCCCGACGCGGAGCGACTACTCGCCGAGGCCGACGTTATCCTCAAAGTCCAGCCGCCCCAGCAGCGAGAGGGCGGGGCCGACGAAGCGGACCTGCTCAAGAGCGGCTCGGTCCTGGTCAGCATGCTGCTGACGCGGGGCGACGGGCGGCTCATCGAGAAGCTCGCCTCGCGCGGCGTCTCAGCCTTTGCGCTGGAGGCTGTGCCGCGGATCGCGCGGGCCCAGTCCATGGACGTGCTCTCCAGCCAAGCCACCATCGCCGGTTACAAGGCGGTGCTGCTGGCCGCCGACGCGATGCCCAGGATGATCCCGATGATGATGACCGCCGCCGGCACGATTCAGCCGGCCCACGCCCTGATTATCGGGGCCGGGGTGGCCGGGCTGGAGGCCATCGGCATGGCCCGCAAGCTGGGGGCCGTCGTGCAGGCTGTGGACACGCGCCCGGCGGTCAAGGAGCAGGTCGAGAGCCTCGGCGCGAGATTTGTCCCGCTGGAGGTCGAGCATGAGAAGGCCCAGGGCGCGGGCGGCTATGCCCAGGACCTGGGCGAGAGCTTCTATCGCGGCGAGCAGGAGATCATCGCCCCGCACCTCAAGGACGTCGACTTTGTCATCACCAGCGCTGCGATCCCGCGCCTCTCGGCCCCGCGGCTGATCACCGAGGCGATGGTCGCACAGATGCGGCGCGGCGCGGTCATCATTGACCTGGCCGCCGCCACCGGAGGCAACTGCACCCTCACCGTCGCCGACCAGTGGGTCGATCGCGACGGGGTGAAGATCTACGGCCCGACCAATCTCCCCGCCGCCGTGCCGGTCCACGCCAGCCTGATGCTTGCCCGCAACATCGCGGCGTTCTTCGGCGAACTGGCCAGGGAAGGCGTCGTGAAGATCGACACCAACAACGAGATCATTCGCGCCATGCTGATCACGCACGCCGGGGCGGTGGTGCGCGGCGAGTCGGCTGATCGGCCCGCGGCGGCGGCAACGAAGCAGGAGAACCGGCCATGACATTGACGATCGAGCTGACGGTGTTCATCCTGGCGATGTTCGTGGGTCTGGAGATCATCACCAAGGTGCCCGTGCTGCTGCACACTCCGCTGATGAGCGGCACCAACGCCATCCACGGCATCGTGATTGTCGGGGCCCTGGTGGCTGCGGGGGCCGGCGGTCCGCTGGGCGCCGTGGTGGGCACGCTGGCGGTCATCGCCGCCACCATCAACGTCGTCGGCGGCTTCCTCGTGACCGACCGCATGCTGCGGATGTTCAAGGAAAGAAAGTGACCCGCCCATGCTCGCCGAGACTGCCAGCCATGAAATCGTGAACCTCTTCTACCTGATCACCGCGGTGCTGTTCATCGTGGGGCTCAAGGCCCTGACCAGTCCGCGGACGGCGCGGCGGGGCAACGCCATCGCGGCCGCCGGCATGCTGCTGGCGGTGGTGGGCACGCTGGCCTGGAGCGGCGTGGTCAGCTACACCTGGATCGTCATCGGCCTGGCCATCGGCGCTGCCATCGGCTCGGCCATCGCGTTGCTGACGCCCATGACGTCGGCCCCGCAGATGGTGTCGTTCTTCAACGGTTCTGGCGGCCTGGCCGCGGCGATGGTGGCCATCGCGCACTCGTTCCTGATGATGGGCGAAACCGGGCAGCGGGTTGCCGTCACGCCGTCCTATGCCGTCATTGCCGGACTGACCGTGCTGATCGGCGGGGTGTCCTTCGCCGGCTCGATGGTGGCGGTGGCCAAGCTCCAGGAATGGATCAAGGGCCGGCCGATCGTGCTCAGGAATCATCACCTGATCAACCTGGGCCTGCTGGCTGCGGCGATGGCGATACTGGTGCTGCTGGGCATCTTTCCGCACGGGCGATGGATGCTGGTGCCGCTGATGGTCCTGGCCGGCGTGGCGGGCGTGATGGTGGTACTCTGCATCGGCGGGGCGGACATGCCCGTGGTCATCGCCGTGCTCAACAGTTGCACGGGCCTGGCCGCGGCGGCCACCGGCTTCCTGCTGGGCAACACCGGGCTGATCGTCTCAGGCGCGCTGGTGGGCGCCAGCGGCGCGGTCCTGACGCACCTGATGTGCAAGGCCATGAATCGCCCGCTGTCCAATGTCTTCTTCGGGCAGTTCGGCTCAGCGGTCCTGGCTCCCGCAGCCCAGGCCCGGCGAAACGTCCACCGCTACACCGTCCAGGACGCGCAGATCGTGCTGGAGGGTGCCTCGCTGGTCATCATCGTCCCCGGCTACGGCCTGGCCGTCGCGCAGGCCCAGCACGCCTGCCGCGAGCTGGAAACGCTGCTGGAGGCGCGCGGCGTGAGCGTCAAGTACGCCATCCACCCGGTGGCTGGACGCATGCCGGGACACATGAACGTCCTGCTGGCCGAGGCGGGCGTGCCCTACGAAAAGCTGCTGGACCTGGAGCAGTCCAACGCCGAACTGGAGCACGCCGACGTGGCCCTGATCCTGGGGGCCAACGACGTGGTCAACCCCGCCGCCCGCAACGATCCCCACAGCCCCATCTATGGCATGCCCATCCTCAATGTCGATTCGGCCCGCACGGTCATTGTCTCCAAGCGCAGCCTCGCGCCGGGCTTTGCCGGCATCGACAATGAACTGTTCTACGCCGACAGGACGATGATGATCTTCGGCGACGCCAAGGCCACCCTGGCTGAACTGGTGGCCGCGATGAAGGGCGAAGGCAAGGGTTAACGCGGCACGCCAGCCACATACCCTCTTGGAATCCTTTGCGAAATAAGCTAAAATAGCGGCTCTCGTTAGCTTGTTGCGCCTTAGCCATGAGTCGTAACCCTCGAAGGGAGCGTTCGATGCGTTTTCGTGCTTTGGGTCGGACCGGGGTGGATGTTTCCATGCTGGGCCTGGGCTGCATGCGGTTTCCAAGCGAGGAAGAAACCTGTCGGATCGTGGATGAATGTGTCCGGCAGGGCATCAACTACTTCGAGACTTCTCCCGGTTACGGCGACAGCGAGTTGTGGCTGGGCAAGGCGCTGCTGGGCAAGGACCGTCGCAAGGTGATGGTGTCCACCAAGTCCAGCCCAATCGATGTCACCTGCCAGACAGCCGACCAGGTCAGGCGGCGCATCGAGGACTCCCTCAAGCGTCTCCAGACGGACTATCTGGACTTCTATCACGCCTGGTCGATCAACTCCCCCCAGCAGTACCAGATCATGATGACCAAGGGCGGCTGGCTGGAAGGCGTGCTCAAGGCCAGGGATGAAGGTCTCATTCGGCACGTGGGCATGACCAGCCACTCCACGCCGCAGCACATCAGCGAGATCCTGAACGAAGGGATCTTTGAAGTCCTCACGGTCCAGTACAGCCTGATCCTCCAGTCCTACCGCGACTGCATCCGCCAGGCCGCCGGGCGCGGAGTGGGCGTGATCCTGATGGGGCCGCTGGCCGGCGGGCTGCTCTGCGATCCCTCGCCGGTTCTGGCCAGGAGCTTCGCGCCGGACGACCAGGTCACCGGGGCCTTCAAGTACGTCTTGTCCGATCCGAACGTCTCGGTGGCCTTGTCCGGAATGACCTCCGCCAAGCAGGTAGCCGAGAACTGCGCCCGCATCGACGCGCTGCCTGCCGACCTGGCCATGAGCTATCAGGACCGCGCCAACGAGCAAATTAACGCGATGCTGGGCGAGACGGTGGGGCAGTTTGAGACGGTCTTGTGCGGCGGTTGCCGTTATTGCGTCAATGCCTGCCCGCGGGGCCTGTCTCCATTCAACATCTTCAAGTCCTACAACATGGCCATGCTGGGGGGCCAGCCGGCCTGGTCGGCGAGGATGCAGGCCTCGGCGGAGGCGTTGCTGCTCAAGTGCACCCGCTGCGGCAAGTGCGAGGTGATCTGCCCCCAGAAGATCAACGTGCCCAGGCACATGGAACGGGTCAAGGCCCACTTCGAGAAGCAAAGCGGAAGGAACTGAAGCACAGATGAGCAATCCGACCCCGTTGGCCACGATCTCTTCGACCATCCAGCTTCCTCCGCCACGATGGGCGTTGCTCCAGCGGCAGCTCCTCGAGACCGCCGGCCGAGCGGCCAAGCCGTTCCTGGCCCGCTACACGCGCGACGACGGCACCCTCATCTGGCGCAAGAAGTTCCCAGGCATGGACGGTTCGGACGACGCATACGAGGGCTTCAATACATTCTCGCTGCTGTACGCTCTCGGCGGCGACGAGTGCCTGCGGGACCTGGGCCCCAGGCAGTATGACGCGATCACCCGGCAGTTCACCGAGTACGGGCAGGTCCATAACGAGTTCGACGCCTACTACGACTGGATGCACCACGGCGAGGGCTACCACATCTTCTACTATTTCGGCCTGGCTGAGCCGACCAGCCAGACCCACCTCCGCCGCGCCCGCAAGTACGCCGGCATGTACATCGGCGAAGACCCCCAGGCCCCCAACTGGGACGCCGGGCTCAAGCTTCTCCGCTCGCCGCTGAACGGTTCCAAGGGGCCGCGGTTCGAGACCACCGCCGAGGACTGGTGCACCAATCGCGAAGTCTACACCGGCTATCTGGCGCCCTTTGAGGACATCCCCGGCTACTCCACCGCCGACGCCCCGCTGACCAGGATCAGTTGGTTCGACGACAAGTATTACGAGCAGGTCATCAGGCTCATCAACGAGCGCATGACCCGCGGCGACGTGCCGCTGAACCTCGCCTCCACCAGCCTGGTCACCAATGCCTACCTCTACACCGGCGAGGAAAAGTACCGCGCCTGGGTGCTGGAGTACTACGACGCCTGGCGCCGGCGGACGGCGGACAATGGCGGCATCATTCCCGACAACGTCGGCCTATCGGGCAGGATCGGCGAGTGCATGGGCGGCAAGTGGTGGGGCGGCTACTACGGCTATCGCTGGTCCCACGGCTGGCGGACGATCATGGAAAGCACGATGGTGGCTGCGGGCAACTGCCTGCTGCTGACGGGCGATTACTCCTATCTCGACCTGCCCCGCTCGCAACTGGACATGTACTGGTCGCTGGGCAGGAACATCGACGGGGTATTCATGATCCCTCACCGTCACGGCGATGGCGGATGGTTCGACTACCGCAAGCCCAGCCCGCAGTTCTACCTCCACCTCTACCACCTCTCGCAGGCGGCGGAGGACTACCAGCGGCTCCTGCGCTGCGGCGATGTCGCCGCCTACGCCGGCATCCGCGGCGGCTGGGGCAAGAGCCCCATCCACTACAGCTCAGCCCCCTGGCAGGCCTATCTGCAAGGCAAGAACGCCGACTATCCCGAGCAGTCGCTGGACGCCACGCTCCAGCAGGTTGCCCAGCGGCTGGCTTCGTGGGAGGCCGACGACCCGGACGTGGAGAACTGGTCGGTCCACCACTGGCAGCAGCGGAACCCCGTGCTGGCTGGCCCGTTGCCCCAGCAGACGATGGGCGCCGACAGCCTGTATCACGGCGGGCTCCTCCACGGCAGGGTGCGGTGCTTCGACCCTGCCGCGCGGCGCCCGGGCCTGCCCGCCGGCGTGGCTGCGATGGTGGAAAAGACCGCCGCCGACGGCGTCACCTTCAGCCTGGTCAACACCGACGCAGCCGCCGCCCATGACGTGCTGGTGCAGGCCGGCGTCTTCGGGGAACACCAGTTCACCACCGTCAGCCGCAGCGGCGAGGATACGCCGCCCGTGGCGGTCAACGCCCAGTGCTTCCAGGTCCGCCTGGCGCCCCTGGGCCAGGTGCGGCTGGAGATCGGCATGAAACGTTACGCCCATCAGCCCAGCTACCGGTTCCCATGGGAATAAGAAGCAATTCTTAGCGGGGATAAACACAGATTAACGCGGATGACAGAGATGCTGACTGACGGCCTGTTCTCATGGTGTGCCCAAACTTTCTGGTATGTCGCAAGGTATTGTTGCGTCACTGTCAGCCCGCAGGGCGTTTGATAGTAGCACGACAGCGCTAGGTAGTGTCGATAGCGGATTGCGTGCGTCGTCTGGAGGCATAGGACGCTTCGTTACGCCACTGATAGTACCGGCACTGTTCGATCAGTTTGGTCCAGGAGTTCTGGATCTG
>JBAZTO010000070.1:0-15373 GCA_041661865.1 Phycisphaerae bacterium
GCGGCGACATGGCGATCGTGGGCCCCCGCCCGTCGCTCCCGGAGGAGGCGGCCACCTTCGACCAGCGCACCGCCCGCCGCCTCCACGTGAAGCCCGGCATCACCGGCCTCTGGCAGGTCGGCGGCCGTTCAGAGCTGCCGTGGGACGACGGCGTCTACCTCGACCTGATCTACGTCGACCACTGGAGCCCCCTGCTCGACTGGGTGATCATCACGAGGACCATCAAGACGATCATCCGCCCGTCCGGCGCCTACTGATCATCCGGAACCAGGAGACCACGTGGAGGCGCGGATACTCGTCCGCGATGCCGACGACCCGAGACTGCCTGCATTCTGCAGAAGTCAGGAACCACGGAACGATGGAATCGAGGCAGTGTTGCAGGAGATGGGAGTCACACCAATTAGGCTCAAGAGTCCAGTTGGATGGGGTGGGCACGCAACACCAGCCAGGCCATCACAGGGAGCTACGTGCAGCAGAAAGCTCGCATCGACCTCGTCAGTCCTTCGGGGCCGATGGGTGCCGCGGGCCCGCGTCGGGTCGAGGCGAACGGCGTCGCGAACACCCGACGGCCATGGGAGACCAGTCCGATCGGCTGGCCACGGATGATGACCCCTCGCTCGACAAGTCGGGGGCAGGCAAGCAGAAGAGCCGTCCCACCTCTCGACGGGCAGCCCGTCGACGCCTGCTAGTGGCTGGGCTGTGAGCGTGACCGTCGGGAGCGCACCCCTCCAGAGCTCAACGGTCTCCGTGCGGAGTCCCCGCGTCCATGTCGTCCATGACTACCTGACACAACGCGGAGGCGCAGAGCGCCTTGTGCTGGCGATGCTGGACGCCTTTCCGGACGCGAAGTTGTACACGTCGCTCTACGAGCCTTCTGACACCTACCCCGAGTTTCGCGACAAGGAGATTCGTCCCTCGTGGCTCAATCGGTTCGCGGCCCTGCGAGCCGACCACCGCCGTGCCCTGCCCCTTCTCGCCAGCACGTTCGGCCGGATGAAACTCGCGGACGCGGATCTCGTACTTTGCAGTACCAGCGGGTGGGCACATGGCGTGACGACCGATATACCCAAACTCGCCTACTGCTATACGCCCGCTCGCTGGCTGTACCAGACCGACCGATACACTGGCCGTTCTCGGGGGCAACGCGCTCTGATCTCCACACTGGGTCCGGCTCTTCGGCGGTGGGACGAGCAAGCCGCCGCATCGGTTGAACGCTATCTCACTCTCTCCGGAGCCGTCCGCGATCAGATCGCAGCCGCATATGGCATTGAG
The DNA here is from genome assembly GCA_041661865.1 of Phycisphaerae bacterium. Taxonomy (GTDB): domain Bacteria; phylum Planctomycetota; class Phycisphaerae; order SM23-33; family SM23-33; genus JBAZTO01. Next base: position 1,273 of record JBAZTO010000070.1, read on the forward strand.
GCTGAGGTTGTGCCGCCTCCGCTCATGTTCGATTCGTCCGGGCCACAGACTGCTTTAGATGGTGTGGATCCTGGATTTCTCCTTTGCGTGGCCCGGCTGCTTCCATACAAGAACGTTGACGCCGTGGTCGGGGCCGTCGCTGCTCGTCCGGACCTCCAGCTCGTCGTCGTTGGCGAAGGACCGCTACTTGCCACCTACCGAGCTGCTGCACCCGCAAACGTCCTGTTCACGGAACGGGTCCCGGACGACGTGCTTCGTTGGCTCTACGCCAACTGCGTCGTGAATATCTCGGCCGCATATGAGGACTACGGACTCACGCCCCTCGAAGCTCTTGCCTTTGGGAAGCCGTCGATCACTCTGCGCTATGGCGGCTTCCTGGACACGGTGGTTGAGGGAGAGACTGGCCTTCATTTCGATGCGCCAAACGCCCAGAAGATTCTTGGGGCACTTGATGAGTGGGAGCACGTCCGCTTCTCGACGGATCGTCTGGCCAGGCATCTGGAGTTGTTCAGCCAAGAGCGGTTTGCCAGCCGGCTTAGGGCCATCGCGGCAGAGGTCGCGTGACCATCCCGGATTCGACGCGGTTCGATCGAGCGAGGCCAGGCGGCCCACGGCCACGCTTGGGCGCCCGAGTGCCGCGTAGACCGCGAGTCGTGTTCCTCGACCATTGCGCGAGGCTCTCGGGCGGTGAGCTCGCGTTGCTGCGACTGCTCCTTGTGCTCGACGTGGACGCGATCGTCCTGCTTGCGGAGGACGGCCCGTTCGTTGCTGAGCTTCGCCGGGAGGGCATCGCGGTCGAGGTCGTGCCAATGGCAGAGGCCGGGCGAGGGTTGCGCAAGGAGCGGGTGAGGCCGGGTTCAGTGCCCTTGTCCAGCGTCATCGCCACGGCGAGCTACACGATTCGTCTCGCCAAGCGGCTCCGCCGGCTCCGGCCGGATCTTGTGCACACGAACTCGCTGAAGTCGGCGCTCTATGGCGGGGTGGCGGGGCGTCTCGCACGAATCCCCGTGGTCTGGCATGTCAGGGATCGCATCGCGTCTGACTACCTTCCGCCCGGCGCGGTCAAGCTGGTTCGGGGCGCTGCGAAGGTTCTGCCTGCCGCTGTCATCGCGAACTCCGAGGCGACAATGGCAACGCTGCCGCCTGCTAGTTCGCGAGGGATCCGGCGAGTTGTACCCTCGCCCGTGATCTACGACAGCGTGGACGCAACGCCGCAGAGAACTCACGTTGCTCAGGGCACACTGAGGTTCGGGTTGGTGGGGCGCATTGCGCCCTGGAAGGGACAATCCGTCTTCCTGGAGGCGTTCGCGAGAGCGTTCCCAGCCGAACCACATCAGGCAGTCATCGTCGGGGGGCCTCTATTTGGTGAGGACGAGGAAGAGTATGAGCGCGCACTGCATCGGCAGGCTGCAGCTCTGGGCATTTCGGATCGAGTCGAATTCACGGGCCACGTCAACGACGTACCACGAGTCTTGAGAGGCCTTGACGTTCTCGTTCACGCTTCGACGGTGTCCGAGCCGTTCGGCCAGGTGATTCTCGAGGGCATGGTCGTCGGGATTCCCGTTGTTGCTGCGAATGCCGGAGGTCCCGCTGAGGTGGCGGATCACAACGTGAATGCACTGCTCTACCCACCGGGCGATGCCGCAGCACTGGCCGATTGCCTCGTGCGCCTCGCGGCCGACGCGCGCCTGCGAGCGCGACTGGGTCGCGCCGGTCGCAAGCGTGCACGCGACTTCGCCCCCGAACGGGTCGCAACACAGGTCATGGGCCTCTACCGGACCCTCCTGAATACCCCGGGTAGCGCAGGTTGAGACTCGGGTCGATATCGGGACAGGCCGATGAGTGATTGCCTTGGTTCAGGGCAACCGCTCATCCTCGCAGCTCATGGCACGGCGGCCTCCCATCCTGGCGTCCAGCGCGCGCGAGAACTCAATGGATAGAGCCTCGGAAATCAGTGCTCGGCGGTCGGCGACGAGCAGGGCGCTTCGCGGAAGTGGTGCATCGGCTGCGAACGTGAGTGTCTTCACGGCATTTCAGTTGCTGAGCGTCCCAGTCTTTGTGCGGCAGTTGGGTGTGCCCTTGTATGGCGACTGGATCGTTCTCTACGCGGTTCCGAGCTATCTCAGCCTTGCGGACTTCGGAGTGCAAACTTCAGCTGGCAGCGCGATGGCGATGTGTGTTGGTGCTGGCGAGATCGCGGAGGCGGCCGGCATACTGCGCGCTTTTCGTCGATTGATCGTGACCGTTGCAGCAGCTTTGGTGGCGCTTCTTGTGGCCGGATGCCTGGCCCTCTCACCAGTGCGAATCCTCGGGCTGGACGCGATCGGCCTAAGGGACGCTCGACTGGCAATCCTCCTCTTGGCCCTATACGCAGCGCTCAACCTCTATTGGGGTGTCTACAGCATCGCGTTCCGTTCGATCGGCCTCTTTCACAGGCACATGTGGGCGATCACGATCGTCCGAGCGATCGAGTTTGCAGGCATCATCGGATGTCTCGCGATGGGCGCAGGCCCAGTGGACCTCGCCGCCGTGCTCCTGGTGATACGAGTCGTCGGCACGCTCGCAGTTCAGCGGGACTACATGCGTTCGGCGCCCTGGCACACCGTCGTCGAGCCGAGACCATTCCGGCTGGGGTCGCTCGTCACGTCGTCCCTTGCCAATGCCGGGATCTCGGCGGCAACCTTGGTCCAGAACCAGGGGATGCTCCTCGTTGCTAGCGCGGTCGGCGGCCCAGGTCAGGTTGTGGCACTGAATTCGATCCGGACCGTCACCAATAGCCTGTACCACTTGGCCACTTTGAGTTCGGCCGGCGTTACCCCCGAGCTGAGCCGTGCTCTCGGAGCCAATGACCGGGCTCTGGCCCTGCGCCTGTTCCGTACGCTATTCGCGGTCGTTTGTGCCGTGTCAGTCGCGGCCGCCGTTGCCATGTGTGCGCTCGGCCCCCTCTTCCTCCGGCTCTGGACTGACGGAGCGGTCAGCGTCTCGTTTGTTGTCATGTGGGTGTTCGTGGTCTCTACGGCGACGGACTGCACGTGGCTCGCGGCCCTCTCGATAGCGAGTGCGGCGAACCGAACACAGGGAATCGCCATCGCGTACTTCGCTGCAGCCGTCGTGGCGGTTCCTGTCGCGTATCAGCTACTGCCACACCTGGGGATCATCGGCGTGGGGTTCTCCCTCTTGACGACGAGCGTGGCGGTCAACGCCGTGGCGCTGCCGGTTGCCGTGGCTCTTGCCGGAGATACTTTGGCCAGCCTCTTGGGGGGGAGCCCGGTGGAAATCACGCGTCTGGTGCGACGCCTGGTGAAGCGACGCCCTCGCCCTGGTGCGGTGGGCCTCGCAAACCCGGCCGCGGCTGCATCGGCGGCTGACTCCGCAAGGAGCGGCGATGAGTGAGCGAGCACCCGGGGCGCTCCTCGTGGTGGGCGCCGAGTGGGTCGGTGACAGGCCAGGCGGCCTCAATCGCTACTTGTCGGACCTCATTCACGCACTTCGTGTGCTGGGGGAGCCGTCGCGCACTCTGCTCGTTGGGCCGGGACCTTCGGCGCCGCCCCCAGGACTCGTGGCGATTGGAGCCATCAGCGACCCTCTGCCGTGGCGGTTGGCAGGATTCTGGTGGCGGGCGCGCCAAGTCGCTCGGTCAACCGATGTTGTTGATGTTCACTTCAGCCTCTATGGGTTGCTTCCAATTCTGGGCAGCCGCCTGCGGAATCGTCCGCTCGTCGTTCACTTCCAGGGGCCATGGGCGGCCGAGAGTGCATTCAATCGAGGAGAGGGCCGCCTGGTGGTGGCGGTCAAGCGCGCCGTCGAGCGAGCGGTGCTTCGTCGAGCCAGCGTGGTAGTTACCCTTTCGGAGGCCTTTCGCAGGCTGGTTGCGGACGAGTACGGCGTTGATCCGGACCGGGTGAGCGTCATTCCCCCCGGGGTCGACCTCGACCGCTTCAGTCCGGGAGATCGGCAGCATGCGCGGGTGTCCTTAGGCGTTCCGGCACAAGGGTTCGTCGCCGTCTGCGTGAGGCGGCTTGAGCCGCGCATGGGTATCGACGTCTTGTTGCGGGCCTGGGCCTCGGTTCTGATCGAGCATCCAGAATCGGTGCTCCTCATCGCTGGGGACGGATCGCAGCGACAGAGCCTCGAGGACCTGGCGGCCCGACATCTGCCAGCAGGCTCGTTCCGCTTCCTTGGGCGTGTGTCGGATGACGAACTCGTGGAAATCTATCGGGCAGCTGACTGCAGCGTCGCCCCTTCGGTTGCCCTTGAAGGGTTTGGGCTGATCACGCTCGAGTCCGCAGCGTGCGGTACTCCAGCCGTTGTATCCGACACCGGTGGGTTGCCCGATGGAGTCGTGGGCCTCGATCCTACGCTTGTGGTCCCACCCGGCGATGACCGCACGCTGGCTCGTCGTCTCGCGAGCGCAGCGGATGGACGGCTACCTGATCGCGACGCTACGAGAGCGTTTTCACTCGACTTCTCCTGGGGGGCGATCGCAGGTCGGCACATGGCCATCTACGAGAGACTGCGCCGCGAGTCAGGCCAGCCATGAGACTCCTGTACTGCGGTGATGATTGGTTTGGTTCAAACGCCCGTTCCTTGCGGGAAGGCTTCGCCTTGAAGCATCACGTGCGGCTCATTGATACGACGCCGTTCGGGCAGCCACCCAGAGGGTCTCTCGCACATGTGCGGCGGAGGGTGCTGGGCCGCAGGGATGCCGCCGTGGTCGCTCGGGGCCTGAACGCGCGGCTGGTGCGTGAAGTTGAGACCTTTCGCCCGGATTTGGTGTTCTTCTTCAAGTCCAATTGGCTCGATCCTGCGACCCTCGCTTGGATTGCCGACCGTGTTCTTACCGCCCACTACCACCCGGACGACTACGGAAACCCCGAGAATGTGAGCAGGGCTCTCGAGGAGTGCATCCCGCTCTTTGGCGCGTGCTTCACGACGAAGAGCTTCAACGTTGCCGAGCTCCTCCAAGCTGGGGCTCGAGACGCGTACTTCGTCTGGAGCGCATTTGACCCCGCCATCCATCACCCGGTCGAGGTCTCCGAGTCGTTCGACATTTGCTTTGTCGGGGTGAAGCGACCGGAGCGCTCCGACTGGATGCGGTCGCTGGTCGCAGAACTGCCTGACGCCCGCGTCGCCGTCGCAGGGCCCGGCTGGCGCCGGTCCGACCTACCTAGGGCCATGGTGCGGGGCGGCGTGTACGGAGCACAGATGTCGGCCCTCCTCAACGCAAGCAAGGTCTGCCTGGGCTTTCTCAACCACGCGAATAGAGATCAACACACCTGCCGAACCTTCGAGATCCCCGCGTGCGGAGGGCTGCTTGTCGCCGAGCGGTCGTCTGAGCACCTCCAGCTCTTCAGTCGGGGTGGAGCAATCCTTTTCGATGGCCCGTCCGGGCTCGTTGACGCCTGCCGCCAGGCCCTGGCGGCTCAGCCCAAGGAGAGACGCAGAATCAAGACGGTCGGGCATTCAGTCGTGATGACCGGCGGGCACACGTACGGCGACCGTGCGCGTCAGATCCTCGACCTACTGGTCGGGCCCGGTCGATGACCCAGATCGATATCGTCGTCGGGGGAATGTGGCACGCAGGGGACCTGGCCGGGGGTCTGGTTCAACTCGGCCACGACGTGCACTTGATCACTACCTCACCTCATAGCTCCGTCGACTACCGATGCACCGTCGTGACCCATGGGGAACTCGTGGGAAGGGTGTGGCGGCGTGCCGGTGGTGACCACAGCCTGTATGCGAAGCTCGCGTCTCGGAGGCTTGTTCGGCACCTGAGAGAGGGGTCCCGGACCATCGTGTGGTCGTCCTTCGGCAGCGGGTTGATGGAGAGCGACCGTCCGATCGATGTGCTCGTCCGGGGCTCCCATCACATCGAACGCCAGAGGCGGATTCTCCAGTCAGCGGCCGGGGAGTTGCGGGCCGCGTATGAAGGCCCATCTGGTCCGTCCGTCCGCTGCGAGCGCCGGGAATACGGCTATGCCGGCAAGGTGACTGTGCCGACCGAGGGAATCGCAGCGGATGAGCTTTGGGAGCAGGACGGCGCCCAGGTTCATGTCGATGCCTATGGGTTCCCGCCGGTCACGAGAGTCCCCTACGATAAGGATGAGCAGACCGTTGTGTTTGTCGGGGCGCTGACTGTCCGCAAGGGTATTGACCTCCTCGCGCGCGCGTTCCCCCGACCGAGTTCATCTGTGCGTCGCCTAGTGGCGTATGGATCCGTCGAGGTCGCGCGGCGGGATCTGCCAGGCTGGTGGGAGCTCAAGGGGCAGCGCCCGCATCGGGAGGTCGTGGACGCTATGCATTCAGCATCTGCGCTCGTCCTGCTGAGCCGGGAGGAGGGGATGGCGCGCGCCGGGATGGAGGCGATGGCTCTTGGTACGCCGATCGTCGTCTCTCACGAGACCGGGCTCGGCAGATGGGTCGCTGAGGTTGGGGGCGCGGTCGTAGACCCTCTGAACCCTGAGGAGGTAGCGGCCGTCGTCGCGCAGGTGGCGAGTCAACGGCGTGAGGCGGGCCACGCCGCGCAATCTGTGGCCCAGTCGTGGACGTGGGCCGACCACGCTGGGGAGTTGCTCTCGTGCCTCTAAGCACCTGGCTTGCGGGCCTTCTCTACCTTGCAGCTCTCCGTGTTGCGTGGCATCGGCCCGAGGGCATGCCGATCCTCCCAAGCCGAGTGCTTCGGGTCGTCGCCGTGTATGGCTGCGTTGCATTTCTCGTTCGGGGTGGCCTACTTGCCATCGCTGAGCCGGCCCCGCGACTGAACGATGGTCTTCCGATCGTGCGGTTGCATGACCTTGGCTACGACGGCTCGATCGGGCGGATCTGGCTCCTCGAGTCGCTCTCACTACTGTCGGGAGTGGCGGTGGTTCGCGCCCTGTGCCGCTGGGACTCTATCGCTAGACGATTCGCCAGGACTGCCTATCGGCGGGCACTGACATCTCGACTCCTGGTTGCACTGTGGGCGATCTACCTCGTCGGGTTCCTAGCGCGCCTATCACAGTCGGGAAGCCGCGCGACTAACGATGCAGTGTCGGCCAATGTCGCGCTCCTGGGGCAGGTAGCCCGCCTAAGTGACATGGTCGTCGCCGTTGTATTCCTAATTGTGAATCGCGACAGTGCGCGTTGGCGGCGCCTTGTCCTGTACCTGGCGCTGTTTGAGGTGACCTGGGCGCTGCTGGGTAACACGAAGGCGCCACTGGTGGGGCTCGGAGTCTCGTGGTACCTGGGGCGTGATGAAGCAAGGCCCGGTTCCGATGGCGCCACGAAACGGCGGCCTACGTTACGCCCGGGCCGTGCCATTGTGGCAATTGCAGCGAGCGTCGTCGTCGTTGTGCTCTTCGCGTCGATCAATCTCGCCCGTCAGAGCCAGCCGGACGCGTCCGGCCTCAGATTCGCCGAGGAGGTTGTCGTTCGCTCAATCGACTCGGCCACCACGCCGAGTCGTTCGGGTGCACTTGTCGCTCGGACGATTATGATCAGGCTGGATGGGCTGCAAGCTGCCGCTCAGGCCATGCCCGTAGACTCGCCTCGATATCTCTCGTACGAGGAGTCGTTGTCACGGGCGTGGGCGATCGTGATACCGACCCTGGTTTCGGGAAGTGACTCGATCCAGTCGGGCCAGCTGTGGGGCCGCCTGATGACGGGTTCCGAGTCGAACGTCTCCTTCGCCGAAGGAGTAGCTGCCGAGGGCTACGCGATTGGCCGCGTGTCCGGCCTCGTCATGTGGAGCATCGTCTGGGGGGCCTGCATCGTCGGCGTGAGCCTTATCGTCGCGAGGTGCCGACTGACCCTCACAGGCCTAGCGGCCGCCTCCACGGTGGCCTCCGCCGCACTGTTCGAGCGTGGGCTGCTTGGACTGCTCGAGACCATGTCCAACGGGCTTCAGTCGGGGTTGATGTGTTGGGTCATGCTCAGTCTCCTGTATCGTGCGTCCCCTCCGCGGACCAAGTTGGACCCAGAGATCCTGTTCAATCAGGGGAGCTCGAGGAGCCTCAAGCATGGCGCTACTTGACTACTCTCGCTATCGAACCACCCATATCGTGGGCACCGAAGACGGGATACGGCCCGAGGCCGTTCTATACCAGCTCAGATCATGGCTTCCATCTGCTCCGGCCAGCGTTCTCGAGCTCGGTTGCGGCGGCGGGGAGGTCAGCCGATGTCTCGCCACGCGAGGCTATTCGGTTACTGGAGTCGATATATCGGCGGAGCAGCTTGCGGGTGCGAGCGGTGCAGAATTCATCAACTCCGATGCGGTGGCCTTCTTGGAGTCTTCGACGGATCGGTTCGACCTCATTCTTGGAATCGACTTCTTGGAACATCTCTCGATCGTGCAGGCCATAGCCCTCATGCGAGCGATCTCTCCGCGTTTGTCGGATCGCGGCCGGTGCATCCTGCGGACTCCCAACGGTTCCAGCCCCAGAGCCGGCAGAGTGGCCTCGGGGGACTTGACGCACCAGCAGATTTACAACGACCGCAGCATTCGCCAACTTCTGCGGCTATCCGGGGGTGAGTTGTCAGCTCAGTTCTTTGAAGCGCTGCCTGGAACTGGCAATGCGAGAGGGCTGCTACGCAGATTCGTGTACCAGGTCACCTGCCTCGGAGACCGCATTCGAACTGCAGCCGAGACAGGCATTCCTAGAGGCCATCTCTTTACAGAGAACCTGGTGGCCGTAGTGACCGCGGTCCGTGAGCCCGAAGGCGTTGAGACACTATGACACTCACAAGTTGGCGAAAGTGAGCGCGACGCCCGGCGACGGGTCCTACTACGACCGCTACTGGACGCAGGGCGTTGAGGGGTGGTCGGTCAGTGCATCTTTGGGCTCCGTCATGAAGAGGATCCTTGAGTATGAGTGCACTGGGCGATCCGTCCTTGACTACGGGGGAGGCGATGGCGAGCGCTATGGCGACCTCGTGTATCGGACGTCAGAACGATATGCCGTTACTGATGTGAGCCCAGAAGTGCTGGCGCGGCGCACATTGAAGGGTCATGAGGTCATTCAGTTGCAGGACCTCGGCGGGTTTCGGGGTCAGTTTGACGTTGGCCTGATGCTCGAGGTGGCAGAGCACCTCGTTGACCCAGTGGCAGCCCTATCCCAATTGGTTGCCGCAGTACGGCCCGGCGGTCGCGTGATTCTCTCTGTCCCTAATGCCTTTAGTGTAACCAACCGAATCCGCATGCTTGCCCGCAGGCTTCCGGCGAGCGGAGCTGGGGGCGAGGGCCTGCGGGGTAGGACTTATGCCGCGCCGCATATCCGCTTTTTCGACAGGCGTTCGGTAACCCTCTTGGCGCGTGATGCCGGTCTCGTGGTCGAACGTATCGGTGGCGATGGGTGGGACCTAGGGCCGCATCCGAAACTGCGGCCGTCGTCACGCTCACTGACCGCGCCTCATTCGCTCCTCACTAACACCCTTGTTCTCCTTGGCTCAGTGCCCCGCAACTGACGCGTTGATTGGCCGCACGGCGACAACCGAGACGCACAAGTGCGGGTACCTGGCAACGCGTGTCGCGACCGCGTCGAGAAGCCCCAGGGGCCTCAGTGGGAGGACCACTACCCATCCAAGGGCGGGGTGAAGGCCTTGAATGCGCCGCATCAGAGCTGTTAGGCGCTGAGATACGAGCCCGCTTAGTCTGCCGTCGACTATGACCTGAAAGCCAGCGCTCTCGACCAACGCGTGGAGTTCTTGAGTGCTGTACCCCCATCTGACGTGGCCCCCGTCCTCTGACGCCGAGATCCTCTCGCCGTGCATGGCCCGATGGTCGGACGACGGTGTCGTCAGGAGTAGCTGTCCACCTGGGTTGGTCAAGTCATAGAGCGCCCGCACCAAGGTCGCGTCGTCCATGATGTGCTCGACCACTTCCAGACACATGATCTGGTCGAATCCCCCGAGGCGATGTACCAATGCACCCAGTTGTCGCAGGTCGGCAACCATGAATGTTGCTCGCGATGCGCCCACGAGCGCAGCACGGCTGGCCGCATCGACCATCTCGCGCTCGTCAAACGAAAGGCCTAGACACCGATTGCCATGGGCCGCCGCCATGATCGTGAAGGCGCCATTTCCAGCGCCGGCATCTAGCGTTGAGACGTTACCCTTGCGCATGTATCTACGGACAAAGGCCCAGCGATCCATGACGCATGGGTCTCCGGACAGCATCATCATCCGCCATCCAAGTAGTCGCAACAGAAGGTTCACGGTCAGATCACCACCGCGGCCGCGACTCGTTGGTTGTCAAACCGTCTGGTAGCCCACGCCCGGACACGCGAGGTGCGCCGCTCGAACAGAAGTGCCATCAGGGCTGCGACGCTGACGGTTGCCAACCAGATCCCAGCGCCAGCAGCAAGATTGCGGAACGTTGGCTGCCACAGATCGGAACTGCTCTCCTCAACCCACGCCTTGCCAAAGACGAGCAGCGGGAAATGCACGGCATAGAGCGTGAACGAGAACGCGGCGAGCTGTCGGGCGGCCGTGCCGAACCGTAGGTCCTCGTGGCGGCGGTTGTTCACGATCGCGAGCAGCAGCACGCCGAATGGGACAGCGACCAGGAGATCGGCGAGGTACCCGTCTGGTGCGAGTCGGCCTGCAGCCATCGCCAGCGGAAACCCGGCCCAAAGGAGCCTGCGGATCGCGGTACGCGCGAGCAGGTCCATCGGCGGCAACATGCTGAGCGCGGCGCCGAACCCAAAGATGGTGCCGTAGAGGGCAATGTCGTGGCCGACAAACAAGAGCGCGGCTACGACTGCTAGGCCGATTACAACACGCCACGCCGTGCTGCGGACCACTGCCACAGCGATGAGGCACGGGAAGATCGTGTAGTACCAGAACTCATTGGCGATGCTCCACAGTGGCACGTTGGACCCCACGGTCTCGACCCGGACTGTCTGCACGAAGGCTGCGTTGCCGACGATCTCCCGCGCCCCAAGGGTGGAGGAAACGGACAGCTGCATGTTCTTGCCCGCTGCCGCCCCGTAGATGCCATGCTCGCCGAACAGGTGGATCCCGAGGCGGTCTACCGCAACGCCGATCGCAATAGCCGGGAGAATGACCGTCCACAACCTCGACATCCGGGCGATGGCGTAGCGCCGCGTTTCCCAACATCCGGTCATCCACGCACGCAAGGTCTGGCCGCCAACGAGATAGCCGGACAGTACGAAGAACACCATCACAGATTGGTGCCCCAGAGTGAGGCTGAGGTGCAGGGCCTTTTCCCAGTGCTGGTCGAATCCGTCCTCCTGCTTGACGAAGTACATCGACCGCAGGTGGTCAGCTACCACGAGCAGCGCTGCGAGGCCTCGAACCAGATCGAGTTGCTGGGATGCGCCTCTGGGGAGCACCCGCGTCACATTCGGCAGCCTTGACCGCATCGTTCCCTCTGGCTCGTGCGCAATCGCGGCATCCACCGCAGGCCCATCGTGTTATCCCCTAGGTGGAGCCATCGCTATACGCGGGTTTCCTGCCCTTCTTCTCATACCCATGGCTATCGCCGTAGCCATACCCATAGCCGTACCCGTAGCCGGACTGCCCGCCGGGGGGGAGGCCATTGAGGGCCACGCCGAGCACCGGGGCGTTCACCTGGGCCAGGAGCTGGAGCGTGCGCTTCACCGCCTTGCGGGCGGTCGAACGGCCGTCGACCATGATGATCGTGGCGTCGACCACCCGCGACACCACGAGGGCATCCGTCACCGGCAGTACCGGCGGAGAGTCGATGAGCACCACGTCGAACTCCTCGGCCAGGGCCTTGATCACCGCGGCCGCCTTGCTGCTGGAGAGCAGCTCGCTCGGGTTCGGCGGGGGCGAACCGGCCGGGAGGACAAGGACGTTGGTGTCGTAGCGGCGCAGGGCGTCGACCAGGGAGGCGTCGCCCACCAGCACGTCGGTGAGGCCTGGCGTGAGCTCGACGCCGAAGCGCTCTTGCAGCCTGGGCCGGCGGAGGTCGCAGCACACCACCGCCACCCGGTCGCCGCCTTGGGCGAGAGCCACGGCCAGGTTGGCGACGGCGGTGGTCTTGCCCTCACCCTGCGAGGGGGACGTCAGCTGGATGACCTTGATGGGGCGGTCGAGGGCGGCGAACTTCACGGCCGTCCGCAACGACCGGAAGGCCTCGGCCTGCACGCTCTTGGCGTCGTCACGCACGGCCACGAAGGCGTCGTCGTGGCCCTTCTCCACCTCGGGGATGAGCGCGAGCGTCGGGAGGCCGCCGGTCACCTGCTCGAGATCGCTCACGCTGCGGATCCGTTCGTCGAGCGTGTCGACGAGGAAGGCCACGCCCACGCCGAGCACGAGCCCCAGGATGAGCGCGATGGCGGCGTCGCGCACCGGCTTGGGGCTCACGGGGGTGTCGGGCGCCTCCGCCACCGTGAGCACCTGGGCGCCACTCGACCGGGTGATGTCGGCACTCAGCTCGAGGTCCTCGATCTGGCCCTCGTAGAACGTCCGCTGGTTCTCGAGGGGGGCGATCTGGCCGGCGAGCTGGGCGGCCAGGTCGTCGCGCTGGGCGGCCAGCGCCTCGTCCTCGGGATCGGCCGCCGCCTGGGCCTCGAGGTCGGTCAGGGGTTGGCGGATCTCCACGATGCGCGCGTCGAGGTCGTCGATCTTGGTCTGGATCTCCTCGCCCACCGCGAGCAGCTCGTCGGTGCGCTGCTGGCGGCGCACCTCGAGGAACGTGTCGGCGTAGAGGTTGACGAGCTCGGCCGCCGCGTCGGGGTCGGCCGCCGTGAGGTGCACGTTCACGATGTCGGAGGTGTCCGACGCCACCGACGCGTGCACGGACTCGGGGTCAAGCGGGCCGTCGTAGACCGCCGCCACCGCGTTGCGCACCGCGCCCGACTCGAAGAACCGCACCTCGTTGTTGAGCCGCCGGGCCGCGTCGTTGGCGTTGATGATCGGGGTGTTACCGATGATCGTGGCGCTGTCGCTCTGGCGGATCAGCAGCTCCGACTCCGCCCGGTACAGGGCGTCCTGCCGTAGGGAGAGGCCCAGCGCCGCGGCCACGGCCACCACCGCCACCAGCGCGATCAGCTTCCAGCGGTGGCGCAGGACCGTCAGGTAGGCGCGCAGGTCGAGCTCGTCATCGTCGACCGGAGGCGCGTCCACCGAGAGCATGCCGGGAGGGTAGTGCCAGGGCATCCCCGGCATGCGACCACCAGATGGCACCGCCTGCCAGACGAGACGTCTGGCCCCGCAGCGCTCCTCCCCCTCCCGCCGCCGGCCTGGCGCGTTCGCCACCTCGTGGAGCGGCCGACCAGGCGCACCCCTGTGCTAGACGGTGCATCTGGCCGGTGATCGCTCCTCCCCCTCCCGCCACCGGCGCCACCGGCCGGCGCTGCTCGTGGCCTACGTGCTCGCCGGGGCCCTCGGTGCCCTCGGCGGGGCGCGCCCCACCGGGATCGCCTGGCTCGACGCGGTGCTGCTCGGCCTCGGCGGCGCCGCGGCGGCGGCCTGCGCGGTGCGCTCCCGCACCATCCCCGTCTACGTGGCCGCCGGGCTGGCCGCCGCCCTCCAGCCAGCCACCGTGCCGCTCGTGCTCGGGGGGCTCGGCCTGGCCGCCGCCTTCGCCCGGCGGTTCCGGCGCAGGTGGACCCTGGCCGGCGCCTCGTCCGGCGGGCTGGCCTGGGCAGCCGCGGTGGGGGCACCGTTCGAGCCCGGCGCCCGGCTCCTGTTCCTGCCCATGGCCGCCCTCGTCTGGATGGCCTGGTCGGCCCGGCGCCACGCCGGCCGGCAGTTCCGCCGCCGCTTCGACCGGGTGGCCCTCGCCACCGTCGGGCTGGCCGTGGTGGCCGGCGCCCTCGGCACGATGTCGGCCATCAGCGCTCGGATCCAGCTCACCCGGGGCGTCGACCTGCTCCAGGCCGGCTTGACCGCGGCCCGCGAAGGCGACACCGACGGTGCAGTGGCCGACCTGCGGGCGGCCCGGCAGGCCCTGGGCCGCGGCGAGGACGCCCTCGGTGCGGTGTGGGCCCGGCCGGCCTGGGCGCTGCCGGGGGCCAGCCAGAACCTCCGGGCCCTGCACAGCACCGTCGCCGAGGTCGGCGATCTGGCCGACGCGGGGATCCGGGCCGGCGAGGAGGCCGACGTCGAGTCGCTCCGGGCCCGCCACGGCCAGGTC
>JBAZTO010000071.1:0-15119 GCA_041661865.1 Phycisphaerae bacterium
GGAGTTTATCGCCTGAGAGGACCCCAGCAGAGCGGCGCCAAAAGAAAGGCCAAGCCGCTGTCACGGCCCGGCCCTCTGCTGTACGTCCTGCCCCAAGGCGCTCGGGTCGCACTCCTGCGGAGCCCTGTCCTCCCAAGGGCGCCAAGACTATACCCGCCAAGGTGCCGTATCGTCGACCGCCAGAACACCCCTGGAACAAGTTCCGCCTGCGTGGCTCGAGGCCCCCAAAGGCGGACATTCCTATTTTGGCCAACTAGCGGACATTTCTACTTTGGCTTGACATCGAGCCGCGGGCGCCGGCTGCGTGCTCAGGGCGCGGCGCGATCGCCGGGGCCGGCCAGTTCCGGAGCGGGTTCCTGGGCCGAAAGGGCCGCATTCTCGCCCTCGCCCATCATCCGCTTGTGGATCCACACGCGAAGGTGATCGATCGTCACATAGAAAACCGGCGTGATGTACAAGGTCAGCATCTGCGAGAACAGCAGGCCGCCGACGACCGCCAGGCCCAGAGGCTGGCGAGACTCCGCGCCGGCGCCCAGGCCCATCGCGATCGGGATGCCGGCCATCAGTGCCGCCATCGTCGTCATCATGATCGGGCGGAAGCGGACCATGCAGGCCTCGTGGATGGCCTCGAGCGGGGACTTGTTCTCCTTACGCTGGGCCTCGAGGGCAAAGTCCACCATCATGATGCCGTTCTTCTTGACCAGGCCCACCAGCATGATGATGCCCACGAAGGAGTAGATCGACAGTTCCTTGCCGAAGAACAACAGGGTCAGCAGCGCCCCGAAACCCGCGAATGGCAAGGCCGACAGAATGGTGATGGGGTGATAGAAACTCTCGTACAGGATGCCCAGCACCACATAAATGACCACGATGGCCAGCACCAGCAGCCAGCCCATGCTCGACAGCGAGCTTTGGAAGGCCTGGGCGGTGCCCTGGAAGCTGGCGCTCATCCCGCGCGGCATGGAGGCATGCGTGATGGCGTTGACCTGGTCGATGGCGGCGCCCAGCGAGACGCCGCTCTTGAGGTTGAAGGAGATCGTCACCGACGGCAATTGCCCCGAGTGATTGATGCTCAGGGGCCCCACGTCCTCGCGCAGGCGGGTCAGGGACTTCAGCGGCACCAGTTTCTGGCCCGAATCCTGCGACGACCGCACGTAAAGCATCGACAGCAGCGAGGGGTTGGTCTGGTACTTCTTATCCAGTTCCATGATCACGGCGTACTGGTTGTCCGGCGTGAGAATGGTCGAAACCTGTCGCGAGCCGTAGGCGCTGTACAGGGCCGTCTCGATCTGCTGGGGCGTCACGCCCATGGTGAAGGCGCGGTCGCGGTCCATCTCGACGCGGACCAGCGGGTTCCGCAGTTGCAGGTCGCTGGTGACGTCCAGGAAGTCGCTCATGCCGCGGAGCTTGTCCTCCAGGTCGGCCCCGTAGCGAAACAGTTCCGCCGTGTCGGCGCCCTGGAGAGTCAACTGGTACAAACTGCGGGCCTGGCGAGCCCCGACGTTGATGGACGGCGGATTGACCAGGAAAACACGCACGCCGGGCACGGTCGAGAGCTTGGCGCGAAGCTGCTCGATCAACTGGTCGGCGCTGAGGGCACGCTCCCTGCGCGGCTTGAGTACCAGGAACATGCGCCCCGTGTTGGTGCCCACGCTGCTCATGAACCGCTCGACGCTGGGATCCTTCTGCACGATGTCGGCCAGTTGCTGCTGGTGGGCCACCATGGCGTCGAAGGAGGCATCCTGGGCCACCTCGGTCTGGACCATGATCTGGTCGCGGTCCTCCGAGGGGATAAAGCCCTTGGGGATAGCCATGAACAGCACGCCCGTCAGGACCAGGATGGCCAGCGAAAACGCCAGTGTCCAGCCGCGATAGTTGAGGACCTTCCGCAAGGTCCAGTTATAGAAGTTGAGCATCGCCTGGAAGCCCGCCTCGGTCACCATGTACGCGTGGCCGTGGTGGACCAGTCGCGGATCCTTGAGGAAGCGGCTGCAAAGCATGGGCGTCAGCGTCAGCGAGACGGCGCCGCTGACCAGCACCGCCGCGCCGATGGTCACGGAGAACTCGCGGAAAAGCCGCCCCACGATGCCGCCCATGAACAGCACGGGGATGAACACCGCCGCCAGCGAGAGAGTCATCGAGACGATCGTGAAGCCGATCTCCCTGGCCCCGTCCAGCGAGGCCTGCCAGCGGCTCTTGCCCATTTCCATGTGGCGGACGATGTTCTCGAGCATGACGATGGCGTCGTCGACAACAAAGCCCACGCTGAGGGTCAATGCCATCAGCGAGAGGTTGTCCAGGCTGTAGTCCAGCATGTACATCACGGCGAAGGTGCCGACGATGGACATGGGCAGCGTCAGGCTGGGAATGACGGTGGCTGAGAAGTTCCGCAGAAACAGGAAGATCACCAGGATCACCAGCGCCAACGTCAGCAGCAGCGTGAACTGCACGTCGGCGAAGGACTCCTTGATGTTCGTGCTGCTGTCGCGCAGAACATCCAACGAGACCGAGGAGGGCAGTTTTTCGCGGAAGACCGGCAACAAGGCCCTGACGTCGCGGGCGACTTCGACCGTGTTGGTGCCCGGCTGCTTCTGGACAGCCAGCACGATGGCCCGGTCACGCGATCCCGCCTTGGAATACCAGGCGGCGGTCTTGTCATTCTCCACGCTGTCGATGGCTGAGCCGATGTCGGCCAGTCGCACCGGCTGGCCGTTGCGATAGGCCACCACCAGGGGCATGAACTGCGAGGCGGCCGTCAGTTGCCCGTTGGCCTGCACCGTCGAGATCTTGCTGGGGCCGCTGAGGATGCCCAGTGGAAGATTGACGTTATTCTGGCCGACCACGTCGGCCACCTCGTCGATGCCGATGCCGCGGTAGGCCATCGCGTAGGGGTCCAGGTCGATCCGCACCGCGTATTTCTGCGAGCCGAAGACCTGCACCTGCGCCACGCCCGCAACCATCGAGATGCGCTGGGCGATCATCGTTTGCCCCATTTCGTCCAGCGCGGACATGGGCAGCGTGGGGCTGGTGAGGGCCAGGTAGAGGATCGGCGCATCGGCGGGGTTGACCTTGCGGTAGGAGGGCGGCGTCGGCATGTCGGCGGGCAAGCGCCGGGCCGCGCGGGCAATAGCGGCCTGGACATCCTGGGCGGCCGCGTCGATGTTGCGGTCAAGTGAAAACTCGATGCTGATGGAAGTCGATCCTTGGGCGCTTGAGGAACTCATCGACTCGATGCCGGCGATGGTCGTGAACTCCTTTTCCAGCGGGGTGGCCACGGTCGAGGCCATCGTGTCGGCATTGGCGCCAGGGTAGGACGCGCTAACATTGATGGTCGCACGGTCGACGTTGGGCAGGTCGCTGACGGGCAACAGGCGATACGCGATCACGCCGAACAGCAGGATGCTCAGCATGCACAGCGTCGTCGCGATGGGCCGGCGAATGAAGATCGATGCGATATTCATGAACGACTTTCCTGGGTAATCCGTAATTCCGAGCCTGCGGCGTGGGAGCTTCGAGCCGCCTCCCGTCCATGGCCACCACTTACCACGTACTCCTCTTCGCCTTTCACTTCTTGATCTCCACCTTGGCCCCGGGGCCCAGGCGGAGTTGCCCGTCGGTGACCACCTGCTCGCCGGGGCGGAGGCCCTTGGCGATCACGATGACATCCTCCTGGCCGGGCTTCTGTGCAAAGCCGGGAGCCAACATCACCTCGCGAATCTCGGCTGTGTTGTCGGGCTTGACGACAAAGACATACTTGCCGTCGCGCCCGGTTTCGACGGCCCGGGAGGGCACGATGATAGCGTCCTTGCGCATGGTGAGGGTCAGTTTGACCATCAAATACTGGCCCGGCCAAAGGCGCTCGTCCTGGTTTTCAAAACTGGCCCCCAATTGCACGGTGCCCGTACTCTTGTCGATGGCGTTGTCCACGAAGACCAGCTCGCCGGTTTCCGCCTCAGCCTCTTCGTCGGCCTGCCCCGTGACCAGCTCGGATTCCGAATTCCGCGAGCCCTGGGGATAGGCGATAACCGTCAGCCCCTTGGGGCTGCCCTGTGTCGTTTGGGTTGACTGGGTCGATTGGGTCTGCGGTGAAGCCTCCTTTTCCGGGGAGAACTTCTGCACGGCGGGCAGCTCCGACTGCGGGATGCTGAAGAACACCATCGCCGGGCTGATCTTGTTGACCGTCACCAGCGTCGCGTCGTTGGCCTTGACCAGGTTGCCCTCGTCAACCAGCACGTTGCCCACGCGTCCGTCGACGGGGCTGCGGATGGAACAATTCTCCAGGTCCAGCCGGGCCCGCTCGAGCATGGCGGCGTCGGCGCGGGCGGCGGCCTCCAGCGACTCGGCGTCAGCGGCGGCCTTGTCCAGCGACTCCTCGGCCGAGATGCCCTTCTTGAACAGCGACTGCTCGCGAAGTACGCCCTTGCGGGCATTCTCCGCCAGCGCGTTGTCACGATCCAGCGCCGCCTGGGCCCCGTCCACGGCGGCCTTGAACGGGCGCGGGTCGATGGTAAACAGCAGATCGCCCGCGCGGACGTTCTGACCCTTCTTGAAGTGCACCTTCGTGATCGCGCCGTTGACCTGCGAGCGGACGGCCACCGACGAGTCGGCCGCCACCGTGCCAAATGTGGTGATTTCCACAGGCACCGACGCCGTCGCAACCGTGGCGACCGTGACGGGCACGGGCTTGCTGCCGCCGCGAGACTGCTCGGATGATTTCGAGCACGAGAAGGCCAGGCCCGAGAGGGCCATCGCCGCCGCCGCCAACCAGACCACGCGCGCCCGCCCTGCAACCGTTAACCGGATCGATTTCAAGATCTGACTCCTTTGATCGTTCCCGCCGAGCGGCTTGCGCGCCGCGGCGAGAGGTGGTTCTTATGATTCCGCCTGCGGTCACCCCCGCCGGCCCGGCCAGCGGAGGCCGGCGCCCCGGCGCCGTTGCAGAACAACTCGACAATGACCTCGTGTGACCGCATCACCTCCGGGGCATCGGCCAGCCCATGCGAACGGGCGCGGAGCATGCCCATGAGAACGTTGGCCAGGATCTCGCCGGGCAGATCGTTGCGGATGATCCCTTCCTCGATCCCGCGGGCAAGGATGCGTCCGACGGCCTGGATCAGCCTGTGGCGTTTGAGCATCCAGCGATTCCGCAGCGCGCCGCGGCAGTCGTGCATCCGTTCGTCCTCGGCCTGCATCATGCGGAGCAGTTGGCGGCGGCGGTCGTAGAAGTGGCTGATCTCACGGCAGGAGTCCAGCAACTGTTGCTGGAAAGGGACCCCCTGGTCGGTCCGGCTCTCCAGCAGTTCGCAAAGCTCGTCGAACCCGGCCACGCAGGTTTGAAAGAACAGGTCGTCCTTGTCCCGGAAGTGATTGTAAAGGGTTCCCTTGGCCACCCTGGCCGCGGCGGCGACGTCGTCCATGGTGATCTCGTGGACGCGCCGCGTGGTGAAAAGCCGCTCGGCGGCCTGCATGATGGCCTGGCGCTTGCGTCCTGTCCCCGCGGCGGGGGCGTGCCCCACGGGGCTGCGGCGGGCCTTGGCGCCCTTGGCCGGCGGTCCACCATCCTGTATGCCGCCTGAGTTCCTCATGACAGCATGGTACACTAGACTGACCGGTCAGTTCAATACCCATCAGAACCCGCAGGACGCCGAGGGGTGGCAGAGGCTTGCTTACGAGGCGCCGAGCCGCCCGGCCCCCGTTGCGTCGTTCTCCACCGGCTCGGTGGTGTAGACCCACCACCGATCCTTGGGATGCTTGCGATTCCTGGCCTGGCGGTCGCAGTACACGGTCATGAGGATCGCAGCGGCTTGGCGCTCCTGTAGCCGCTGGGGCAACGCCCGCCGGGCGCCCTTCGGGAGTTTTTCAGGTTCCTGGGCTTCCTCGGGGGGTTGGACAACAGGCTCGGCGAGGATCTTGTACCAGTGCCGCCGCAGGTACATCTCTCCCCCGCCGTTTCGACAGGGACCGCAGGTCTTCCAAACGCCAATGACCCCCGCGACGCGGTAAGTCTGGTCTCGCCACCTGAAGCGGCCCGGCAGTCCCGGTTCCCCCCGGGCCATCGCGACGGCATCGCCCGTCAGCGGCACAGGGGTTAACGGCTCGCCGATGAATTCCTGATGGCGGACCTTTCCGGCCAGTTCGGACGAAGGGCCAACGCCCCGTCCCTCTTTGGGAAGTGATTCTGCCATAGCCCACCGCCCGTCATATCTCTGATCGATTGTACGCGCGCCGCTGGCTCGCAGGGTGGCTTATCCTGCAAAATAACGCGATTGTGGCCGGGGCCGCAGGCCGCTACGCATCAATACGAACGGTCGAAGCCTGGGGCTCTTTGGCCAGGGAAGGCACCCGCTGGGCCAGCAGGCTCAGGACTGAGACATAAAAGAAACCGAAGGTGAAGATCACCAGGAACGGAGTCAGGATGATCGAGCGAACGTCCACGACGCTCAGCACGGTGCAGACGGCCATGTAGAGGCCGAAGAACATTTCCACGTACGGCAGGGCGTTTTTCTTCCTGCGCCGGCCGGGGGCGACAGGGTTCGGGACGTTCCGGTCGGCGGGGTTGCCATACTTGGGCGTGCGGACGAACTCGCTCTTGCGACCGAACAATGCCTCCAGGATCGCCTTGGTGTTGGACAGGCACAGCCCCACGCCCAGGGCCATCATCATCGGCATGTACTTGGCCGCCACCCGCCAGTCGCCAAACAACTCCTGCTGGGCCGCACAGTAAAACACGCTTGCCGACAGCGTCGCCAGCGCGAAGACCCCCATGTCCACACAGGTCCGCCAGAACGAATCGGCATCCCCGGGCCCGCATCGCAGGTACATCGCCGGCAACATCAGTGCAATCATCAGGAGCATGTACAGGTGAAGGCTGAAGCAGCTCAGGTGGAAGAACCCCTCGACCTTGACCTTCAGCGGCATGCGGGACATCAGCAGCTTGGGCAGCAGTTTGATGGCCGTCTGGGCGCCGCCCTTGGTCCAGCGGAACTGCTGGGCCTTGAAGGCGTTCATCTCCGGCGGCAACTCCGCCGGGGCCGCCAACTCGCGAAGGAAGACGAACTTCCAGCCCTTCATCTGGGCGCGGTAGGACAGGTCCAAGTCCTCGGTCAACGTGTCATGCTGCCAGCCGCCCGCCGAGGCGATGGCCTCTCGCCGCCACGTGCCGGCTGTGCCGTTGAAGCTCATGAAGCGGTCGCTGCGGTTGCGGGCCACATGCTCGATGGCGAAGTGCCCGTCCAGCAGAATCGCCTGCGAGCGGGTCAGCATGCTGTCGGCGCGATTGAGGTGTTCCCATCGGGTCTGGACGGCACAGATCCTGGGGTCGGTGAAGTAGTGGATCGACCGCTTCAGGAAGGTCGGGGCGGGAATGAAGTCGGCGTCGAAAATCGAGATGAACTCGCCCTTGGCGGTCTTAAGGCCGTTCTCCAGCGCGCCGGCCTTGAAGCCCGTCCGATCGTCGCGGTGGACGTACTCGATGTCAAAACCGCGCTCCCGCGCCTCGGCGACGGCGGCCTGGGCGATCTGGCAGGTGGAGTCGGTCGAGTCGTCGAGCACCTGGATCTGGAGTTTCTCGCGGGGGTAGTCGATCTCGCAGGTCTTCTCGATGATCCGGCGCGCGACAAACTGCTCGTTGTACATGGGCAACTGCACGGTGACGCGGGGCAGCTCGGCGAACAGGCCCTTGGGCGTGGGCACGTCTTTGCGATGGCGATAGTAAAGGAAGACCAGCACGTAGCGATGAAGCCCATAGAGTGACACCATCGCCAGCGCGAAGGTGTAGACGACCATGAAGATGCTCTTGGCCAACTCTGACCATTCCATGCGGGATATCTCCTCTGCAACTCTCGCGAAGATCGCCCCGCGACTGGGACGCGAATCGACCGCGACGAACCGGAGTCATTCTATGGCGGGCGAATGACTTCCGTCAAGCCGCCAATACAATCAGTCAACTTCAGCATTTCTTGCCTTAGGCCCCCTCTGACCGTATCATGCTGCCTTCGGCCCGCACCGGCGGGCCAGGCAGACAAGGGTGATCCATGACCGCACCGGCAGGACAGTCAGAAACGATCGTCATTCTCGACTTTGGCAGCCAGTACGCCCAGCTCATCGCGCGGCGCGTCCGCGAGAACGGCGTCTACAGCCTGCTGGCCCGGCCCGACGTCTCGGCCGAGGAACTGCGCAAGGTCAACGTCAAGGGCCTGATCTTCACCGGCGGGCCCTCCAGCGTCTACGAGGACGGCGCCCCGCGCTGCCGGGCGGAGATTCTCGATCTGGGCGTGCCGATCCTGGGAATCTGCTACGGCATGCAACTGGCCTGCCAGATGCTCGGGGCCGACATCCAGCCCGCCGCCAGCCGCGAGTACGGCCGGGCCAACCTGACGGTCCTGGGCAACGACCCGTTCCTCAAGAACGTCCCGGCCCAGACCACCGTCTGGATGAGCCACGGCGACCAGGTGCGGACGACGGGCGAGGACTTCATCCCGCTGGCGACCACGCCGACCTGTCCGGTGGCGGCTGTGCGCCACCGCCATCGCGCCGTCTACGGCGTGCAGTTCCACCCCGAAGTCGCCCACACACCGCACGGCAACGAGATCTTCGTCAACTTCCTCTACGATATCTGCGGCTGCGCGGGCCTGTGGAAGATGGGATCGTTCATCGACTCGGTCGTCGCCGGCGTCCGCGCCCGCGTCGGCAGCGACGAGCGCGTGATCTGCGGCCTCTCGGGCGGGGTCGATTCCTCCGTGGTGGCCGCCCTGCTGCACAAGGCCATCGGCGACCGCCTGGTCTGCATCTTCGTCGATAACGGCCTGCTGCGACTCAACGAGGTGGAGATGGTCCGCTCGACCTTCGCCGAGCATTTCAAGATCAACCTGGTGATGGCCGACGCCGCCGAGCAGTTCCTCTCCCGCCTGGCCGGCGTGACCGACCCGCAGGAAAAACGCCGCATCATCGGCCACACGTTCATCGAGGTCTTCAAGGCCAAGGCCAAGACCATCCGCAACGCCCGGTTCCTCGCCCAGGGCACGCTGTATCCTGACGTGATCGAGTCGGGCCACTCGCTGGCCGGGCAGGCGGCCAACATCAAGCTCCATCACAACGTCGGCGGTCTGCCGGCTGAGCTGGGGTTCGATCTCATCGAGCCGCTGCGGGACCTGTTCAAGGACGAGGTCCGCCAAGCCGGCGAACTGCTGGGCCTGCCAGAGCCGATCGTCTGGCGGCATCCCTTCCCCGGCCCGGGCCTGGCCGTCCGATGCCTGGGCGAGGTCACGCCCGAACGGCTGGAGGTTCTCCGCAAGGCCGACAATATCCTCATCGAGGAGATCGTCGCCAACGGCCTGTACCGCAAGACGGCCCAGACCTTCGTCGTGCTCCTGCCGGTCAAGAGCGTCGGCGTGATGGGCGACGGGCGAACCTACGACAACGTGGTGGCCGTCCGCTCGGTGGACACCAGCGACTTCATGACGGCTGACTGGTCGCGGATTCCCTACGACATCCTGGCCACAATTTCCAACCGCATCATCAACGAAGTCCGCGGCGTCAATCGCGTGGTGTACGACATCAGCTCCAAGCCGCCGGCAACGATTGAGTGGGAATGAAAAACCGGGGATTAGGGACCAGGAAATCGGTCCGTGTCCTGACTACTAGCCGCGAGCGCGAAGCGAGCGGGAATTGTCGTTGTGCGAGCGCGAAGCGAGCGGGTCTTTGAATCCCGAATTGGAAACAACCCCGCGTGCAACGAGTTGCACACCCCGCCATCCACGGTCATCCGGCATTCCGGTTTCACGATCTCACGGCAATCCGGCAATTCGGACTTGTCGCATCAGTTCATCGCGGCCGAGGGTGATGTCGATCCGCATTTCCAGCGTCCAGACCGGCTGGTCGCACCACTGGCGCGGCAGCTTGACGGCATCCTTGGCCGTGGCGACCATCACTTGCGCGCCGGCCTGCCTGGCCTGAGCCCGCAGCGTCTCCAGATCGCCCGGCCCGTAGGCTGCGTGGTCGTCAAACGCGACCTTGGCCACCACCTCCGCCCCCAGTGGCGGCAACGCACCAAAGAACGCCTCGGGATTTCCCAGGCCGCAGAAGGCCAGCACTTTCTTGCCCGCCAAGGCCGACAGCGGCACAGCCGCTCCGGCGGCATCGACCAGGCCGGTCGGCTCGTGCCTGGCCAGGCTGATGCTCGCCTTGGGGGCCAGGTGGGCCAGGCGGCGGCGTATCGCTTCCAGTCGCGACGAGTCAACCGCGTCGGCGTGGGTCAGGATGATGGCGTGGGCGTCGGCCAAGGCCGAGGGCGGCTCCCTCAGCAGGCCGCCGGGCAGGCAGAACCCGTAGCCGAAGGGGTTGGTCGCGTCAATAAGAACAATGTCCATGTCGCGGCGGAGGCGGCGATGCTGGAAGCCGTCATCCATGACCAGCACCCGCGCGCCGGCGGCGATGGCCTGGCGCGCGCCGGCCTGGCGGTCGGGATTCACGATCACGGGCACGTCCGGCCCCAGCAGGCGGGAGAGCAACTGGGCCTCGTCGCTGCCGCCGGACTGGGCCTTGTAGCCGCGCGTCAGCACGGCCACCCTGGCCCCCGTCGCCTGGAGCTGGCCGACCAGCCAGGCCACCGTCGGGGTCTTGCCCGTGCCGCCCGCGGTGATGTTGCCGACGCAGATGACCGCCGCCCCGCAACTCCTGCCGGGCAGCAGTCCCTTGCGATAGGCCAGCCGCCGCAACCACATCGCGCCGGCATAGGGCAGGCTGGCCGCGATCAACGCCCCGCGAAGGGCCCGCGCGCCCGCGTCCTTCCGCCGCCCGCTGAGGATGTCGAGGATTTGCCGCTGGTCGAACATTGAGCACTAATGCTACCAAGCTCCCGGCGCAATGAACAGTCCGTAAGAGGTCGTGATAACGCCGATCCCTGGCGCACGAAATACAGTAGCGGCGATCGTTATGACTCGCCGCTGCCGCCCACAACTGACCAAAGACAATTGTCCGCTGCGTCAGGTTGTCTTGGCCGTCGTGCCGCGTTTACCGCATTCCTCGACCACCCGTTTGACGATCCGGGGCACTACAGCCGCCACTTCGTCAGTCATCGCAAATCCCGGCGAGATGGACTTGGGCTGGACGCCGAAAATGACGATCTCCCTGGGCAGGCAACCCAGGAGCTTGGCCATCTGGAGCGTCTCGAGCAGGCCTAGTTCGTGCAGCGAAAAGCCTGCGTAATCCCGGCCGGCCAACTCGTCCATGCCCATGCGGAAGACCGCGCCGGCCTCGGCATCGGCCTGCATGGCGTCGATGACGATCAACTTTTCCCGGTCGGCGACGGCCTCGATGATATCGGCCCCGGACGTGCCTCCGTCCAGAACCTCGACATCGAGAGGCAACACCTCCTCCTGGAGGGCCCGGGCCACATGCACGCCGACGCCCTCATCCTGCAGGAGGATGTTGCCGATGCCCACAACTAACACAGGCCTGGCCTGCATCTGCTTGCCTTTCCAAGGGGCTCTAACAAACCGCCGTAGCACGGGCGTCTCGCCCGTGAGTAGCATGGCCATCTTGGCCATGTTCTTTTGGATTTGCACGGGCGGGACGCCCGTGATACTCATGGGCAAGATGCCCATGCTACGTTTGTTGGAGTCTCTAAACACGAACCAGCATTCTCCGGGCCTTGTCACCGGGGCGCGACATATGCACCGAGCAGGACAGGCACGGGTCAAACGAATGTACCACGCGGAGCAATTCGATGGGCTGATTCGGATCGGCCACCGGGGTGCCGATCAACGCCTGCTCGATCGGGCCATGCCGGCCCGCGTCGTCCATGGGCGAGGCGTTCCAGGCCGTCGGGGTGACGATCTGGTAGCGGGAAACCTTGCCGCCGGCAATCTGGAGCCAATGACCCAAGGCCCCGCGAGGGGCTTCGGTCAGGCCCACGCCCGTGGCATTGGAGGGAGTGGCCTTGTAAGCGTAGACGGCGGCGCCTGGCACCAGCTCATTCAGCCAGCCGGCCATCGCGTCGGCGACCTTCTTGGCCTCCAGCGCGCGGGCGGCCACGCGGTCGATGACCGAGATGCCCTTGCGGTAGTCGCCGTTGACGTACATGCGCGCCAGCGGGCCTGCCTCATAGACCGCATCGTTGTACCGCGGCGCCTTGATCCATGAATAGGCCCCGCTCTTGCCTGGGTACGCCGTCGTCGTGCCCCGGGAGGGGTTCAGTCCGGTATTACTGACCGAATACCAGGAGTACTTGACATATTCCTTGATAAGAGAAGCGTTTACCTGCCCAAAGGCGCCATTGGTGTATGTGCCCCGTTTGAGCAGCTTGGAGCTGCCGGCGGAATTGAGGTCAAAGACTCCGTAGGCCAGCAGGTTGCCGCTGCCCTTGCCGAGGGTGGCATACTGCGGGAACAGCCTGGCCACCGCCAACACGTCAGGAATGTAGACATTGTTGATGAAGGCCTGCATTTGCGTCAACAACGCGCGGAAGGCCGTGACGCGCGCGGCCGTCACCGGCTCGGTGGCCCCGCCGGGAACCAGCGTCGGGCTGGCGGGCATCTTGGCGCCGAAGATCGCGCCCATCTGGTGGGCCTTGCGACGGATTTCCAGGGCCTTGACGTAATGGTCCACGAACGTGGCGGCGGTGCTGCCCTTGGCCATGTCCGACGTGACGTAACGCGGCGTCCACGGCGACATGTCCAGCAGTCCGGTGGTGTCCAGGTAGTCCGGGGCCGCCAGGTGGTAGAAGTGCAGCACGTGGGACTGGATGTAGTTGGCGCCCAAGGTCAGGTTCCGCAGGATCCTGCCGTTGGAGGGCGCCGTGACGCCCAGGGCCGCTTCCAGCGCCAACGATGCCGCCATGCCGTGCGAAATGGGACAGACGCCGCAGACCCTCTGCGTCAGTTGGCTGGCGTCGAGCGGATCGCGGCCGACCAGCATCGTTTCAAAACCACGGAACATCGTGCCAGAACTCTTTGCGTCAACGACCTGCTGCCTGCCGTTGACCGCCTCGACCGTCACCTCGATGTCCAGGTGGCCTTCGACTCTCGTCACGGGCCCGACTTTTATGACTTGAGGCATATTCGACTCCTTGCTTCTTGTTTTATTTCAGTCCTTCAGACATTTCCGAGGGAACGGTTAATCATCATCCTCTTCCCGACGGCGACGGGTAATAGACGGATGGCCTTTCGGGAGCGTTCCGCGGGTGGAACCATTGGAGTGACATTGCCGGCAATTGACCGTACCGGTGGTCGTGCCGCCTGTCCCGCTGCCTCCAATGGACGGGTGGCCAGCCGGAAGTACGCCGCTCCTGCCATCGCTATGGCACTGGCTGCAACTGGCGGTGCCACCGGCGCCGCCCGAGGCCGCCGCCGCGGCCAGTGTATACAACGCGCCGGTGCCCGGGAAGGTCGGCTCGGTGCAACCGGAACAAGGCGCGCCCGCGCTGATGCACCAGTTGACCCCGTACGCGCCGGCCGCGGCGCTGTTCCACTTTCTCGTGGGGCAGTCACCGCGAGTCGTGGGGCCCTTGCAGCCCAGCGGGTACATGCAGCCGGTCTGGCCAAGCCGAGCGGCGCCGGTGGGCGCGCCCGAGCCGTGGCAGGCCGTGCAGGCCGCCCCGCCGCCGTGACCGCTGGAAGGCGGAATCGGCGAGTTGTTGCGATAGGGACAGGCGCTGTGGATGGTGTTGCGGAAGTAATCGGCCGGGCGACGGCGTGAATCCAACGCCGGGGCCCTGCCGTTCTTGAGAATGTAGGCGATCGTGCCCACCAGCCAGTCGGGATGAATGGGACAGCCGGCCACGTTGATTAAAGGCTTGGAGGTCCCCACCACGGCCTGGACGCTCTTGGCGCCGGTGGGATTGGCCCCGGCGGCCGAGACGCCGCCAAAGGAGGCGCAGGTGCCCACGGCCAGGACGCAACTGGCCTTGGCGGCGAATTTCTGCACCGCTGCCAGGGCAGTCATCCCTGGCCAGACCGTGCAGTATTGCCCATTCGACGCGGTCGGAATGGCGCCCTCGACGGCCAGGATGTACCCACCCTTGGCATAGGCGGCATTGGCCGCATTGACGGCGGTGCTGCCCGCCCCGGCCATTACCGTCGAGTTGTACTGCATGTCCAGCGTGTTCAGCAACAGTTTGTCGATGGTCGTATAGTAGATGCTGTTCAGCAGCGACACCGAGCAGCCGGTGCATCCCTGGGCCTGCAACCATACCACCGTCGGTGTGCCTTCAGCGGCAAGAGCTTCCTCGGTCAGAAACCCCAAGGACCGCAACCCGAGGGCTGCCGCCACCGCCGAAGATGCCTTCAAAAAGTCCCGGCGTGATAATGCCATGATCTCTCTCCTTACCTTACTGATTACTTGGAGGACACGGTTGTTTCAGGTCGAGTGGTCGCGGGACACACCCATTACCTCTGTCATGCCAGCGTCGGCTGCACATGGCTCCAAAGGATTACTGACTCTCGGACGTCGAAACAGGCAACGAGGCATCCGGGGCCTCGTGCTCCGACTGAAGATTTGCTTTCAAGACAGGGGCGACTGGGACGCGACGGGTCGCCGCCTTGGCCAGGGCCAGGCCTGCCTCCTCCGGGCCTGAGCGCGGGACGATGGACAGCCCAAGGTTCTCCAGGCTGTCACTGGCCGCCGAGCAGAGTCGCACGAGCGATTTGCGGCCGATCAACTCCCTGAAGAACTCTCTACGCGATACGTCCATGACCGCACTCCTTTTCTGTGGATTCCGGGGCTTCATTCGGAGCCCCCGACACGGCGAATCATCGGGAGACGCAACGGGAGCCTCTGAACGCCTGGGAATTGGAAAAACAGGAAGGGAAACAACGCCGGGGTTACCATTATCACCGCGACAACAGTGACACATACGCCACACATACGGCCACGCCCTCAACCACGGCGTTGCTGACTTCTCTCTGCACGCTCGATTGTAGCAAACGCCAAACGGCCGACAAAATACACTTTTGCGTTATCGGACCTTATGCCGTTTCAACTCCAGCACGCGCTTTAACGCACGCCCTGATTAACCCGCATATTTCACGCAGTTTGCCCATAAATAAGTTGCCGATGTCCTAACTATTTGCTATATAAGTAGTTACCAGACCTCTTATAGGCAATTAGAAAGGCCATCGGCA
>JBAZTO010000072.1:0-14906 GCA_041661865.1 Phycisphaerae bacterium
TATTAGCGTTGCATGTTTTTGTGGCTGTTGCCACACCGTCAACATGGCCCTTGATATAGCCACCAGTGGTGATCCCGGCCGACCAGAGCAGGCCGATGACGGCTAAAATTATATACAGTTGCATTTTACACCTCCCTACCAATACAAAAATTTATCTGAGTCCGGGCCAATACGATACTGATTTCCATATTTATACACGTTCCAAGAATATTCATAATTTATCTCACAGGCGTCAATCTTCTGTCCGTTTGAGAACGTAATTACCTTCCGACGACATTCAGACCTTGCCTTACTCCATTCAGGTGATCCGGCACGCTCTATCTCTTTCAAGACCAGCCGACCGCCGTTGTAAATCTGCCAGGCGATCCATAACTTTTTCGGCTTGGCCTGGTTCCACGAGTCCTTGTTGATTAGTGCCTGGCCACGGAGTTGGTTTTTTATCCCGGCCATATTAGTGATGCCGTTCTTTTTAAGGAATTTGCCCCATACTTTCCAGGTGATCTGAGCCACACCTTGCGAGCCGACACCATCATTGCTGATTATATTCCTACACCCGCTCTCTTGCTGTAATTGGCCCACTGCGTACCAATAAGGGTAATCTGGGCCGAACTCCCGGAAATGCTCGGTGCGGACGTTTTGGGCGTATTGCAGGCACCGTCCGGCACAAGCTGGTTCAGCCGCCAAGAGAATAGCAATAAACAAATACCACATATAGTGAGATCCTCATTACATGAACGGGCTTGAAATCTTCATGCCAATCAACAGTGGGAAATGCCATCTTCCCGGCAATGTGGGCGTGGACGAAGGCCAGAGACACCAAGACGGCCTTAAATGACAGAAGTTGCAACGATGGTGGCAGCGGTGCCAGCGGGACAAGAACGATCAGGCTAAGCGCGGCAATGGCCGAGACAATCACCCTCAATATTTGCTCAATCATGTTTGCTCACCGTATCACAGCCCTTGATGTTGTGGACTGTCTCCACCCTTGTCAGCCGGGTATCAGTCTTCCCATACTTTTCATATAAATCCTTTATGCTCTGCTCGAATCCCGTCAATGCTCTGCGGAATGTCCATACCGCATAGGCCATCAGAATTCCTATCAGCCATTGCACAAAGTTTATGTCCTTCAGGATGTCCATGGGGTTGCCTTTTCTTAATGGGTTGCGGGGTTTAGAAACTGTTTAACAATCTCGGCCTCAAACATATTGAAAAACGGATCAGCCTCATTATCAAATCGCTGATCAAGTGTGACACTCGGAATTTTGTACGAAATATACCTGTAAGTTATAGTGTGAGACCAAAGATTGTATGCGGGTCGCCAGAGCATGGCTGTTTTGCTTGAAACCTTTGCCGCATCAAACCAATTTCCTGTTGTCGCATACCCTCCAGAGATTCCACTCAAAGAGCTGGCGTCTTCGTACATGCCAAACAACGGTGCGGATTGAAACACGAACCCCCCGTCATTGCTTATGACCTGGGCACTGCCACCGAAATCAATCTTGTGCGCCTCCAGAGCAGTATTGGTAAACGCACAGGTAGTCCCGTTTTTCAAAGTTGTGACGATGCTTTCAGGCGGAATTGAGGTGTTCAACATATGTGACCGTCTGAAGAAAATCTTTGTGCCACTATCAAGTTGTGAGGCGATTACTTGAACCGCCTGCATCCACTGAGTATCCGACCAATAATCCTCAAGAACCGGCACAAGGACTATTTTAGCTACACGGCCACGGATCTCATTTACATGGACATTTACCTGGGCGGCCCGGTTACTGAGAACTGCCAGCGTAGCGCCCCAATCTCCACTCATTACAGATTCGTTACGCCAACCTAAGAATACTGTCTCAGTAATTGAAATCGGGATTGAATTTAAAATATCTGCGTTTCCAAAAGGATTGACAACGTTGAAGAACGGACAGTAAGAAAACTCAAAACTCTTGCATGCGCTGTCAATAATCGCCTGGCGGCAATTTGTGGTACCAACCGTTGACCACTTACTCAGGCCAACAAGCTGCAGCCCTTTTTTGGGTACCTCGACGGGTGGGGTATTGATTGGCAGGAAAGCCAATATCGAACTACAGGCGCTCCCGCAACTAAAAATCAGCCAGAGGATTACAAGGGGCAGTAAAATTAAAGCATTTCTCAGTGCACTTCCTTTTTTTCCTTCAGCCGGATCAGCGGGCAACTCCCACTGGCGGTATTCATCAAGCATCGCAATCCTCCCCACCCTGCCAGCCGCAGGCCGGGCACTCGCCCGAGTGTTCGGGCAGTTCGCAGTCACATACCGGGCATTTCATCTTTTCTCCTCCTCCATATTAGGTTTCACCCTGTCTGGGCGGTCATTCGCCGCGATCGCGGGCGCAGCCGGGGCCATCTCCGCCAGTTCGTCCGCGTTCCAGTGCTCCTCGCACCGGGAAAACCTTGGACATTTGGACCGCGGGCATTTTTCCACGCAGGCCAAGACCATCGCTACACCTCATAATGATTGATTTTACCGGATAATCCGGCGGCGGCGACGATTCGTCCGGACTGGACCGTAACCCTCGATCCCGGCGGCCAGGCGGCGCTGCTGTCGGCCTGGAACAGACGGCCGCTGTCGTCGGCCAGTTCATAGCGGCCCGGTTGCAGGCGCCGGCGGACCGTCGCGACCACTACCGACAACGCCTCCGGGGTAAAGATTTTATTCAGGACGTCCTTCACTTAGCTCATCTCCTTTTCGATGCTGACGGCGGCGGTTGCCGTAAAGTCCCGGCCGCTCTCATCGAGATCGATAATAATGGAGAAAGCGGTCAGTTTTCCTCGATAGCGGCCGGTGTCCTCGGTGACGTTGATCAGCGCGCCGGTCGGCATATAGGGCATGAGCACGCAGTTGCCGCGCTCGAGGCTGCGGTTGGTCGAGTGGTGATCGATGGCGCTGGTGGCCCGGGCCACACCGGCCGGATCGCTGGTCAATAACGGGTCGACAATATCCGGACCCTGCTTATCGCCCGGCGGCCTGCTGACGATTATATTCACAGGTTAGCCTCAACGTAGATGACAACGGCTACCGGGAATTCCTCCCCGGGGGCCAGGTTCAGGGGCGGCGGCGAAAGTTTGGCGCTGGTGGCGTTGTAGTTGTAGGTGATTTTCCCCAGGCAAGGCGTAACGGCGGCGGTGAGCGACCGGCCCGTCCGCGTCAGCGCCGATTCCCGGCCGAACCATTGCACAGTCGGAGCGGCGGATGGCAGGTGCGGCAGCACGACCGGCTCACTAACTCCCTGACCGCTGGCGGCAGCCACAAACAGCTGCTCGTCGGTTTTGCTCCGGCTGACCTGGCCCTGCAGCACGACCTGTCCGGCCGTGGTCTTAATCGCCTGCACCCGCAGCCTCGCCGCATCGTAGTGCATCAAAAAAAAGATCTCGTCACCCGGCACAAACTCACTTTTAGCCTTGCCGGCGGTATCGACATTGAGTTCGGCGTCGAGCTCGAGCACAAACAGATCCTGGTCGGCCGCGCTCACCGACTCCCCGAATTTCACAACTATTGTCGGCCCGCCGCTCATGCCGCTACCTCCTCGGGATAAAACTGGACGTCCTCGATCCGGGCGTCGGTGCAAATAAATTTACGGTACCGGGTGGTATAGGTCACTTCGAGCAGCGAGTTGCCGACGACCTCGGTGGTGATCTGGCCGTCCTCGGCGGCGGTGATCGCCCCCAGTACCGCCTGTTTGTATACATGGGTTCCCATGGCGGCGATCGGTTTGGCCGTATGGCCCTCGCCGGCGATAATCTCGACCAGCTGGTCGGTGAGCACCTCGGTCACCACCCCCTCGCTGACAATCGACACCCATTCGCCGCCGGAGGTGCGAAGGCGGATCACGGCGGCATCGTCCCAGGGCACCTGGTAGACCAAAATCTCCTTGGTGGTAGCATCGATATCTTTCTGCTCCAGGGTGAGCCCGGCGGCGGCGGCGGCCTGGTTGCTGACGGCAAAGCGGTTGTAGCCTTCCCGGATCGACGGCGTGGAATCGACCGAGAAAAAATTGTCCATATCGGTCAGCCAGAAATCAGGGGCGGCCGTAACCCAGGCATTGACCGAAACCGGATACTCCGGGCGGCAGATCAAGACCCCGGCGGGTGACGTCTGCAGGATCCCGCCGACCGCCTCGACCACCTTGCGGATCACGGCCAGCGGCGTCTCGTTGTTGGCGTAGAGGGTGGCGGGCGGCAGATACCAGTCAACCAGTTGCCAGTCCACGGTAATTCCGCCAATGGCCGCCAGCTCGGTAACAATGACCGAGGCCATGGCCCCGGCAAACTCCCGGCTGATGGTGGCGGCATACGGCGCATCAAGCCGCACCGTCGGTGATGCAAACGGCACATAGTATTCCGTCCGCGCTGTTTCCGGGCGGGAGCGGCGCGGACTGTCGACCACCACCCGGTACACGTCGGCATCGATGGTGATGAGCAGCTCGGTTGCCATATGGCGGCACCGCAAAAAATGGGCCTGATCGGCTACATGGATTTCGCCGCGGATGGCATAGTCAGCCTCATCGATGTCGATAGAGATATGGTGCGGGTCAATCGCCACGCCATCAGCCGTCATACTAATGACCGGCCTCTGCACCAGGGCCGCGCCCGGCGGCAGGATCCACAACTGGTCGAGCCGGGCCCGGAGGGCGGCATACTCCTGCAGGCTGTAGCGCTGCTCGGCCAGCCCCTGCAGCCGCTCCCCGGCCATAGAAAAGAGCTGGGCCAGCACCGCCCGCAGTCCCGCCGGCATGGTCCAGTCCTGGTCAACGAGCTGGCGCAGGGCCAGGGCGTCGCCGTAGCGCTGGCCGCAACTGCGGCGGAGGGTGGCGGCATCGCCGTACCACTGGTCGATCCGGGCCCGGAGGGCGGAGACATCGCCGTACCATTGCGTGAGGGCGGTCAGCAGCCGCAGGCCGTAGACCTGATAGAGCAGCGCCTGCCGACGCTCGGTAAAGGCATAGCGCTGCTCCATAGCCGCCACCATCATGTCGCCAGTCAGATTGTACGGCTGGTCAAGCACCGCCCGCATGGTCAAGGATGGCACATCCACCCATCTGGTCGTAAAGAACAGCTCCTCCGCCCACGCCGTCAGCAGTTCATGCTGACCGGCAATCGGCGGGTTATCGAGATAGTTGAATAACCCGCTGGCAGTCGTCCTGGAAAAAAGTCCCATTATCAGCCCTGCAGGACGTCAAATGATCCGGAGATGATGCCGGTGCTGGTGGTGGAGGTAAACACCGCCATGGCCAGGCAGGCATTGGGGAGAATAGTCGGCAGACCGATATCAAACGGCGAAAAGACCTTGCCGGAGTTGGTGCTATCGGGAGAGATGTCTACCAGCCGTTTGGCAAGCGTGATGCCGAAATCCCCGGCAGTGAGAGTGGAAGCCGACAGGGTCACGGACTGCACCGACCTGACCCCGGTGTCTCCGTCCAGCAGCGGGACCATCTGCATGAGTCCGGCCAGCGGCGAGACTAAAAAGGCGAAGGTCGAGATTCGACCGGCCACCCCGGCCTGGTTGGTATAGTTGACCGTGATATTGGCGGCTGTGCTACCGGTGGCGGTGTAATGTTCCAGGAATAATTCTACCCCGGCGCCATCGGTATACCGGGTCAGGGCCGCTGAATTGATGACCTGCTCGGTGAGCAGGGTTCCGTTCAGACCGCTGGCATGGACCAGGCGGTCATAAAGGTAGAGGGTCCCCATGGTGGCCATCTGCAGCAGGGCCCTGGCCGCATAGATGGAGGTCCCGGCCCCGATCTCGGTAAAGCTAAAGGCGCCAAGGGTGGCACTGGTCGGGGCCTCACCCGCTCCGGCCGGCGGAGTGACCCCGGGGGCCGGCAGGGTCCCGATCTTCCACAGGCTGACAAAAACATTGGCGAGATCGGCAGCGGAGGAAATCTTGTAAAACGGGAGCTTGGTCCGGGCCGCAGCCACCAGGCCATCAAGGGTCGTTATCATTTATTTCTCCATTCATTGAGGGTTTTGGTTGATAATTCCGAGAACCGGCAGTCCGGATTGCGGCATTGCAGCGAGCTTTTCCAGTCGCCGCCGATATTGGTGCACCTGCTGACATTGACAGGAGATATCGTCATAAACGAGTTGCACTCCGGACATTCCGGCAGTCTGGACGGTGGTGGGGGGATAGCCTCTCCCCCTCCGGGCGCGCGGGCATTCACCGGCGGCGGTGGGGCATTGGCGATCATATTCTCTATATATTCCTCGCAGGCGGCGATGGCGTCATCAGCCGTCATCCCAAACTGCCGCATATGGAGGGCCTGGGTGTGGAGCGCCATGACCTGCGCCGGGCTGAATGGCCGCAGAAAATCGGTTGTCAGTTTATTCATGAGCATTCCCATTTGGATATCTTCACCAGCGACTCAGCGGCATAAAGAAAATCAGGACTGTTCCCTGTTGCTATGAGGGCTGCACTCAACGAGCCGAGATCAGTCCCGCAAGGGCAGGTCACGCAGACATGAGGTGACCAATAAGCTATTTCGACGTACGAATTAATTTTCATGCCTCTAGATATTAACTCAGTAAAGGCTCCATATTGATTCCAAGACATTATAGTAGCTCCGGCTGTACTATATCCGCCACAGATGTCGCCTGGGAGCGGTTGGTCTTGCCAAAATCCTGCTGTTGATCTGACCACGCAGGAAGCCGTGGCCATACAGGAGTCCTGGACTGTCACTTCGGC
The DNA here is from genome assembly GCA_041661865.1 of Phycisphaerae bacterium. GTDB lineage: Bacteria > Planctomycetota > Phycisphaerae > SM23-33 > SM23-33 > JBAZTO01. Next base: position 6,710 of record JBAZTO010000072.1, read on the forward strand.
CGAGCCGCAGAAATCCGGGGGGGCCTGGAACAGACCGGTTTGACCGTCCCCCCTATAGATCAATTTATCTGATTGCCAGCCGGTAGAGGGTGGAACACCACCCGTCGGTTGAAAAAGGATATAGCCATTAGGGGCCAGCACCATATCCTGATGAAGTTCATCACAAAGCACTAGCGGGGCCGCATAGGGCTTGACCAGTATCATCGACAGCTGGGTGCAGTTATCGCTGACCTCGATCGCCGAACGGGCGCAGAAATCATGCGGGGCATTGACATACAGGCAGCGGGCCGAGGTGACGATGGTGGAGGAGCCGTTGTCGAAATAAAGGCCGCCTCCGGCCTGCCAGGTCAGGATCGGGCCGCCGCCGGTGACGCACATCTTGACCCGGCCGTTGCTGGAGATCGTGGATGGGTTGGCCGGATCGGCGACCAGCGGCAAAATATCGCCGCAGCAGTTTTTCTGGTTGACCTCGATCCGATGGATGATCTCGCCGCACCCCTCCGGCCCGGGGTTGCCGATGCCGACGAACTCGACCGGCCCGCTGTGCCAGGCCCGGATCTCATCCATCACTGACTGGTCCAGACCCTTGCCCGGCTTGTGACCAGCGATGAAGCCCTGGCAATGGGGCAGGGGCCAGGATGGGAAATGGCAGCATTGCTGTTTATAAAAATCCAGGTCTGCCAGTTGCTCATTAGGATCAAAACAGGGATCCACCGGCAACGGCGGGTCTTCCGGCAGGGGTTTCTCCACCTCACCGGTACCGCTGCCTCCTCCACTGATCCAGCCGCAGACGGCGGCCATGAAGGAATCATCAGCGGCCGCATCTTTCGGCGGCGGCTCCACCGTCGCCGTGTACGCCTGGTAATGGTAAAAAACGAGGATATCGCTGGACTGCGGGTCGCCGCTGGGATCCTCAGGAAAATCCTTGAGGCCGGGCACGAGCAGGGTCACCAGGTCATAGACGGTTTTAAAGCAGGCGCGGATGGTGCCGGTGGCCGAGCCCTGCCAGAACAGGGTGTTATGGCGGGCGCTCAATTCCGAGCCTGAGGCACCGAGCCAGGAGGCGGTGAGGCCGGAGACCACCGGGAAGTCCAGAGTGACTTCTGTCGCCGCCTTGACATCAACGGTGACGGTGACCTCCTCCTCGACCCGGACGGTCTGCTTGACCTCGCCGATGGACGGGATAAACTTGTAAGGGATATCCGGGTGCGAGCGGATGACCTTGATCTCCGCCTCGTAGTCTCCGGACATCAGGACCCGGCACAGGTCGAGATCGATCGCCTGGGCGGCGCGCGGCAGATCCTCCGGTTGCGGCTCCTGGGGCGGCACTTTGGGCGTCTCCCCCTGCGATGCGATGCAGGGGTTGAGACCATAAAGGGCGTCGACAACTTTGGCGACATCGGCCACCGTCGCCCGGTCGTCATAGACCGGCGGGATGATGGTCAGCCAGTAAGGGTCCTCCGGCAGGGACTGCCCGGCAAAGGTGACGACCAGCGACTGGATCATGCGAAGGCCTCCGGGTCAAAGGTGCCGACGCCCCAGGGATTGGCAGTGGCACCCGAGGAGGGCAGTACTGAGCAGAACGAGCGCGGGTCTTTACCCGGCACCTCGGAGATGATCTCGCCGTTACAGGCGTTGAAATAGACGGTGGTGGTCGAGGTCTCGCTGCAGATCAATACAATGGTCCGGAACATGTCCGGGCACATGGCGAGCAGGGCGGAGACGCATTTGGGGATGACCAGCCGCAGCTGTTCGTTTTCCGTCTTGTCTCCGTCCTGCCAGGTGACGGCGAGGGTGTTCTCCAGGCTCTCGATCTTGACCGAATCCTGGTCCTGGACATAGGGGTTGACCCCGGTGATGACCATGTCGTCATCGGGCAGCTGGGCCGGCGGAGGATCTTCGATGGCGGTCACCGGTTTTTCAATCGTCATGGTGACGACATGATGGAAACCGACGGCGGTGCCGGTGATGCGGACCGCGCCGAAGACCTCGGTATCAAATTTAATGGTGACGCCGTCAATGACCGTATAGCCGGGAGGCCGGATGGCGGCGCCGAAGCGGTCAAAGGTCGGGGACTCCCACGTCACGCTCACCTGCTCCATGTAAAAATCCAGATCAATATTGGAACGGTTATCGACAAAAAGGGAAAACTCACGGGGTTTTGCGATCTTGCGGCCGGCGTTGATCTCGCCCAGGGCGGCAGACAGGGAAAATTGCAGATCGGGGTAGGACGGCCACACATAAAAACCGAGATGGATAAGGATGGTATCGCCGGAAAACTCCACCGGGCAGTTTGAAGCCCGCAGCAGTTCGGCGGACTTGCCGGTAGCGGCGGCCAGCCACAGGTCATGGACATCCTTGAGGGAGGCGTAGTCGTCCACCTCCGCCGGCACGATCTGCTCCAGATGCGCCCAGGCATCGCCGGCGACGGGCGCAGCGTGGGCGGTGAAGTTTATGGTCAGGGCGGTCATAATCAATTACGAATTACGAATTGAGAATTACGAATTAAAAAGACAACCACGAGTCCGGAACCATGAATTACATCCCTCGTAATTCGTAATTCGTAATTCGTAATTGTCCTCATGACGTGATCTCCAGCATGGTGCAGTAATCGATATAATGGGTCTCATTGTCCGGCGACACCGAGCCGGGAACGCCGTCAGGCATCTCCTCCATATGGGCGGAGCCGGTGTCAATGGAGCCCTGGCAGACCCCGCCCTTCGCCCCGGACGGGGCCTCGACGTCGAGGTAGGTGTTGCCGCCGTTCCAGACGGCCCAGGCGAAGGCGGTCAAGCGGTTTTCCTTGGCCCCCGGCCGGGGCGTGATCGATACCGTATAACGGTGCTGGATAACCTTGTAGACCACCAGCAGCGTGCCGTATACCGGCTGGGACAGGGCCAGGGCCTTGCCGCTGATCCGGACCGCCGGCCGGGGGATGACGGCGCCGTTTTGATCATAGGCATCGCCGACCCACTCGTAGCTGGTGATCTCCTGCACCGGATATTTGGGGGTGAGCTCGGCCTGCAGGTCGCACTGGATGGCCTCGGCATAGTCGAGGAAGGCAATGGAGCACTCGCTGATTACCCCCACCGCCACGCCGATCTGGTACGGCAGGGCGGCGGGCGAGGGGTAGGCAAAAACGGTCTTGGAGTAGGAGCCGTCGGCCGCGCTGCAGAAGGCGGGAGGGGCCGGGGCCTGAAAGAGGCGGGCATTGAGGTAGGCGAAGACCCCGGCCTTGGTCAGGTAGTTGATATAGGGGTCCCACGCCTCCTGCTCGAGGAGGACAAAGGCGGAGGTATCCCGGAGCGGGACCGGCGACACAAACGCCAGCCGCAGGCTGTGACGGTCGGAGGCCATGCCCTAGACCGCCTCGCCGCCCAGGACCTGGGTCGTCTTGTTGTTGGCCAGCGAGGCCGACAGGGCCGGGACTACCCGTTTCTGGCCGATGCCGCTGGCCGCCGGATGGGTGGTGAAGGTGACGGTGTCGCCCGCCGCCCATACGCCGCCCCAGACCCCGAGAGCCAGGGTGAAATACGGCTTGGTGAAATCGGTGTTGTTGGGGAGGTAATCAGCGGAGACAAGGCCGGTGCCGAGCACCCCCAGCGAGTCGCCGGACAGAGTGAAATGGGTGGCGTCGGTGAAGGTCAGCGTCCAGTCCTCGTCGACCGTGCCGATATTGTCGAGCACCAGCGGAGAAGTGGTAAAATCAATGGTGCCGGCGGCGGAGGTCTTGACCGGCACGGTGACTGAGGCGGCGAGATCGCCCGGCTTGATCAGGCTTGAGACCCGCGGCGAGACCGGAGTCGGCACGAGATCGGCGGCGTAGGCGTACTGAAACGTGCCGACCCGGGTGATGGTGATGTCCAGGCCGGCGACGACAAAACTTGCCACCTCGAACGTCTCCTCATTGCCGACCAGGGCGTCGGCCGTGGCCTTGCTGGTGATCTTCATGATATCGCCGACGGCGATGATGCTGTCGGCCCCGGTCGCCATCGCCGCATTTTTGACGGTGACGACACAGGTCGCAGCCCCGATGGCCGCCACGTCGGCCTTGAGATAGGCGCTGCCATATTTGCGCTGGCTATCGGTGCCGGTGGCATAGCCGACCAGGTCCTCGACCCGGTCGCGCTGGCCCATGATAAACATCAGCACGTAATCGGTCAGCGACCCAGTCGGGGCGTCGGTGTAGATCTCCGGGTCGAGCAGGGTGCCGTCGGCATCATCGGCGATCTTCCAGAAGGTCTTGTAATAGTCGAAATAGCCGGCGGCCCGCTGCCCCGAGGTCACGTGCGGGAAGACGTTCTGCAGCACGCCGGAGGTGACCGGCGCCAGGCCGTCCATGCGGCCGTTGGCCTTGGCCTTGTATACTTTCAAATCGGTGTTGAGCATGTTTTATACCTCTTTTACTCTTTTATTTTTTTATCCCGCAGAGGCGCAGAGGCGCTGAGAAAAGCCCTTGTTGTCTCTGCGCCTCTGCGCGATTAAAATCAGACCTCGATCATGGTGACGGCGCCGACCATGAGGGTCGATGCCCCGGGGTCAGCCACGCCGTTGATTGGTTCCAGTTCCAGGCCCAGGATCACCACCCGGAAGGTGCCGCGATGATGGACCAGCTCGACCTCGGAGGCCGCATCGCGCCACGCCGCCAGTTGTTCGGCCTGGGTCATGGTCACGGTGCCGGCCGATCCGCCGCTGCCGCGATAGGTGGAGAGCACCAGCATCCGCCCGGTGGCCTGGGGGATGGCGGTCACCACCGTCCGGCCGCCCAGCGTCGCCCGGGTCTTGGTGGCGACCCGCGCCTGGTTGACGGGCCCGGACAGAATAAGGTCGTCAGACAGGGCCAGGCCCCCGATGCTGGTGACAGAGACGGTCATGACCGCCCCCGGTGCATCTTCTCAAACTCGCCGAGCACCATCCGGGCCAGGGCCCTGGCATTGGCCTGCTGCGGGGCATCCGGCTGGCCGGGGATGGTGAGGCTCAGATTGTAGGTGTTGCTGGTGCCGCTCATGCCCGCCCCGGCCAGGCCGCCGTCGAACAGCCGCACCGGCTCCATCGACGGCACGGTGATGCGGCCGAGGGCCCCGGAGAGGGAGCTGCCGATCAGCGAGCCGACATCGAGGCGCATCGAGTTCAGGGCATGGAACAGGGCGGCGCCGTATTTGCGGACCGCGGCCGAGCGCATGATGAATTCGCCGGGTGCGAGCAGGGCGCGGATGCCGTCCGGGCCGTCGCTGCCTGGCAGCTTGCCGGCCAGGCGCGGAAAGCCGCCGGAGGCCAGACGCTGGACCATCCCGCCCAGGTGTTTCTGCACCACCTCGTTGACATAGACGGTGATGTTACGGTCGCGGGTGAGCTCGGTAATACGGCTCTCAAGATCGGCTATAGTCTCATTGCCCTGGGTCGCCATATTGGTCCAGGTATTGCGCCAGGCGTCGGTCATGATTGTCGACTGCTGCTCCAGGTCCTGGGCCTTGACTGTGATCTCGCCGAAGGCCTTGGCCACCTCCGGCAGTTCCTTGCCCAGCTCGCCGCCGGTGCTCTCGTCGAGTTTGCGGGCGGCGGCGGCCGTGGCGTCTTTGAGTTCGCTCATGGCGGTGACGCCGAGCTCGCCTGCGGCCTTGACCCCGTCCATCCGGGTCTTGAGGCCGTCGGCCAGGCTGACCACCTCCTTGTCGCCCTCGGTGACGGTATTGGCCATCCCCTCGTAGGCGGCCTGGGCCTTTTCAGCCGCGGCCTGGGATTCCGCAAATTTCTGCTGGGCCAGGCCTTCGTTGCCGGCGGCAGAGGCGGCGCGGGCCGCCTCCAGGGCCTGCTGGGCGGACTGGTAAAAGGCGTCGGCTTCGGCCTTCTGGTCCCGCCAGGCCGAAAGCTCGCTCATGCCGTCCCGGCCCATCGCCCGCAGCTTGTCGGCCAGCGACTGCTGCTTGCCGGCGATCTCATCCTGCAACTGTAGGACCCGCTTGGCGTAGTCCTCGTATCTCTTCTTCATGTCGTCGGTGACCGCCGCCACCGCCGCGCTCATCTTCTTGTTGCCGGCAACCCAGCCTCCGACCGTCTCATCCCACCGGATCTTGCCGGCAGCGACCGCCGCATCGAGCTCCTGCATCGAGGTCACCGTCACCCCGGTCGCTGCGCTGATCTCTCCATACTGTTTGGCCTGGGCGGCGAGGGCCGCGGCGTTCTCCACCTGCAGGGCCGCGATCTCTTTCTGGAGCTGCTGCATCTCCCGGTAGTTGCTGATCAGGTTGACAATGGCCTTGATATCGTAATCGATGGCCATATAGAGCATGCCGAAGACCCCGGTCAGGCCCACGGCCCCGAGCTGTACTGCCGCCATGCCGGCCCGCAGCGACAGCAGCACGCCGCTGAACTTGAGAATACCCGCCAGCGGCGAGATGACGGCAAAGGACAGCACCTTCCACCCCGTCGCCATAATAGTGAGATAGCCGGCCACCTGCACCAGCACCGGCCCCAGCGGACCGAGAGCGTCAAACACCTTGATCACCGCCCCGGAGAAGGTCACCAGGACGTCGATGGCCGCTGCTGCCACATTGACGACGGTGGTCATGGCCTCGGCCAGCTGGTCGCTGGAAAATGATTTGAGGAAGGTCGCCAGCCGCTTGTCGATGGCGTCAATGGCCGCCACGATCCTGGGGCTGAAGGTGAAGGTGCCGGATCCCTTGTCAATGGTGACGATGGCGTCCCGCATCTTGTGGATCGCTGCCGTGGTGGCGGCAAAGGTCTTCTGGGTGTTGGCGCCCAGGGCCATCTGCACGGCGTCCTTGAAGTTGGACCACTCGCCCCCGAAGGTGGCCGCCATCTGGTCGCCGGCGGAGGTAAAGGCTTTCAGCCTCTTTTCCAGCTCCTGGAACAGCGTCCCCGCCTCCTTCCAGGACTTGATGTCGGCGTTATCAATCGACAGCGCCTTGGCGATGCGGGCGTTGCGGTCGATGGTGCCGTCCATGATTGCCCGCAGCTCCTGGCCGAGCTGGTCCATCGGCAGGGAGATGGCGGCACCGGCCTGGGCCATGGCGCTGGTAAAGGCCACGATCTGTTTGGGGTCAAAGCCGTTGCGCAGGGCCGGGCCGACCCCCTCCTGCAGGGCGCGCAGCAACTGCTCGTAGGTGGCGGTCGTTTCCAGACCGGCGATCTGCAGCCGTTTCTGGATCTCCACCGCCTGCGAGAACGATTCACCCATGTCGGCCTCGGAAAAGGTCCGCACCAGGGCGGCAATGCCGATCTTCGACTGCTCGATGGTCTGGTTGAAACTGAAGGCCGATTTCACCGCCGACCCGAACAGCGCCCCGCCGCCCAGCACCGCCATGAGCCCGGTCACGGACTGGCGCAGGGAGCCGGCGGTACGGTTGGCCGTGTCCATGGTCTTGTTGTAGCTGGCCATGGCCATCTGGCCCTTCGTCAGGTTGGCGGACACCGTCTTCAAACCGGAACCGAGCTTGGAGAAGGTGGCCGAAACCCCTTTCTCTACCGCCCGGATGATGATATCGACCTGATTACCCGCCATTCTTTGCCACCAGTTTCCGCCATGCCGCATCGTCCGCCCACGACAGGCGGACGGCCTCGGCCATGTCTATTATTCTGCTTCTGCGGTTGTGTCCTGCCCTTCTGACGGCGCTGATGAACCAGCTGAAGCCGTAATCAAGGCAACCCGTATGTCCTTCTGCAATGAGGTCGCAAGCTCGGTCCCAACACCACCCAGCACTGATCGCAGAATGGTCCCCACCTGCTCCGTCACTCCCAGCTTGTCCGCCATCCCGAAAAAAAAACTATTCACCTCGCGGAAGGCGGCCCAGATCTGCTCCAGGTCACTGGGCAACAGATCGAGCAGGTCATCGGCCTTGAGGCCGACGGTGTCCTCCAGCAGCTCTGAGGCGTGGTCAATAAAAGTCTTCTGGACCTCATTCTTGTCCTCAAGCAGGATCGGGGGACCCGCGCATGGTCGACCGCCGATGGTTTTCTTCACCTCACCCGCCTCTTCCTTACCTTTTTCCCCCTTCAAAAACGGCAGAATGGCCAAGATCCGCCGCACCGGCACCTCCTGGACCAGCACCCTGCCGCCGCCGAACAGCTCCACATATTTTGAATTTTTCATAGTTTCCTTTGCAGGGCGCGCCGTGCGCCCCGTTGTTGTTTTCTTGGGACTCGCGCAGAGGCGCAGAGACGCTGAGAAAAACTTTTT
>JBAZTO010000073.1:0-14635 GCA_041661865.1 Phycisphaerae bacterium
ATGGAACCTGCCCAACGCCGAGGCGATGGCCGCCCTGGCGTGCGTGGACCAAAGCAACATGCTGGAGGCCTACTGGAGCCTTCAGCGACAACGAGTTGCATAGTGCCAGAAACTTCGGGCACACCCAGATTGAATTGGAGACCGGAAAAGTTGTTGCTGTATGGCGCGGCGGGAGATATACTCGTGCCCGCACGTCTGGTTGGAGCCAACGGGTGACGGATCTATTGAGTTTGAGGAATTAAGGTATAGGGGATGCAGCTTTATTGCCAGAATTCAAGATGCGGCAGGCTTATATCCGTGTCGGACCAGCAGGTTCGCAGGGCGGTCAAGTGTCCCGATTGCGGGAGTGAAATGCGGCCTCCGGGCGACGCTGTGCCGGCCCAGGATGAACAGTTGACCGGGTTCCAGGAGTTCCTCCGCAGGCAGCAGGAGGGGCTTGGGGGCGATATCATCGAGGAGATTTCCCAGGCTCCGCCGCCCGTCAGTGAGCCGGCTGTCGCGGCCATCAATCAGAAATCGGCCCAGCGGCCGGCGATTGCGGTGTCGCCGCCGAGTTCGGCGCCAGCCAATCAGAGGAGCGCCGAGCGGCCGGCCATCCAGAATCTTCCGCCGGGGGCGGGCGGCAACGGTCAGCGGTCTGGCCAGCGCCCGGCCATCCAGCCGCCAGCCCAGGCGCCCGCTGCGGCGGGCAAGGCCTGCGGCGGATGCAACCGTCAGATACCCATTTTTACGGCCGTCTGCCCATTTTGCGGGTTTGATTTTGCCAAGCATGCGGCCGCCTTGCCCAGTGACGCTGATGGGCTGGCCCCGCGCCCCGCGCCCGTGTACGGCACATATTTCAAGCTGTGCCGGGCGGCTTTGGCTCATCCCGGCGGCAATGCCGGCAGCGTGGCGGTGGCCGCCCTGGCCCTGACGCTGGGGTACGCCTGCTGCCGCCTGCTCTATGTTATTTTTCCCGACTTCCTTCCCAGTCTCCCCGGCGGCAAGATGCTGCTGCTGGGGGCCACGCTGCTGATGCTGGTGCTGGTGGTGGGCTATTGCCTCCAGGTGGTCATCCGGCTTATCAGCAGTTCGGTCGCTGGGGCGACACGGCTGGTTTCGGGCCACCACTTCCGGTTATGGGATATTCTCAAGACCGGGCTGATGGGGCTTGCGATCGGTGTGATCTACCTGGCGCCGGTGGTGACGCTGCCGCTGCTGCCGCTGGTGCTGCTGGCCTTCAGCATGGCGCAAAATGGCAGGTCGTTCAACATCGCGAGGATGCTCAAGTGGGCCCTGGCCTGCGGGGAAATGTTCGCCATATTGTGGCTGGTCTTATTCCTTGCGGCGGTTGGACTGGTGGTGGAGGTTATGCTGCTCAACGCCCTCTTCGCCTACCTGTCGGGGTTGGCGGTGGCGCCGCTGGCCGGGACTGAAGGGACTATCCTGACGGAGTTGATAGGGATCGGCAGAGTGCTGGTGACGAGCCTTATCACCTGTGCCTTGGCCTGCGGGCCTATTCGCTGCATCGGCCTGATGGGGAGATTCCGCCCGGACCTGGTGGGTTCGCTGGTCGGCAAGGACAATGCCAAGGTGACCTGGTCGATCGTGGCGGGGAGTTTCCTGCTGACGGCGGTGCTCGTGGCGGCTATATTCATGTGAGACGTCAAGCCCGTGGCCGAGGGAACAAGGATGTCCATCCACTTCAAGTGTCTCAACCTTTCCTGCCGACGCATGATTCGCGCGACCGATGGCGCCGCCGGCGCCAAGACGCACTGCCCTTTCTGCGGGGTCGAGCTGACCGTGCCCACAAGGCCCGAAGTGGTCGAGGATCTGGGCCTGGGCAAGAAGGCCGCTGGTGCCGCTCCGCCCAGGCCGGGCATCGTCCGCCGCCGCTCCGCCACGATCGTCGCCGACACGGCCACGTGTGACAACTGTCATATGATGTACCCACGAAACGCCTTGTTTTGCCCCTACTGCGGCCACAAGAACAAGCACTGGAAGGATCCGGCCAAGCAGGCGGTGGGGCTGGCCCAGGCCGATATCCAAATCGACCGCATGATGACCGGATGCTGGGGCGCGGGGGCCTATGCCGCCAGGCATCTCAAGAGCCTCCTGGCCCTGTCGGCCTGCATGCTGGCCCCGCTGGCGGCCCTTCGCCTCCTGCTCCTGCCGGACCTGCCGCTGATGGTGATGGCAGGCCTGGCCCCGCTGGCGGGCGTCGCAGCCGTCCTGCTGATGGGATACGCGTTTATCTACTATCTGGACGTGCTGGCCACCTCGGTGGAGATGGACGAGCGCCGCCCGCGTCTGCCGGCCTTCAAGGTGAAGGATCTCCTGGCCGCCGGGATCATCGCGCTGGGGATGCTCATCGTTTATGTCGTCCCGATCATCACGCTGCCGCTGATGCCGCTGGGCGTGCTGGCCGTGGCGCACGAGCGGGACGGCAGGGCCTACGACCTCCACTGGGCGGCGCAGTCGGCCTCGCGGCACCGCCGGCCACTGGGGGTTCTGTGGGGGGTGCTCATCATCGCCTCGGCCATCTTCATTGCGATTGGCGTGGGCCTGGGCTTTCCGCTCCACTGGGCCTGCCAGGCGGCCGGGAACGCCGGCGGGGTTGCCCTTGGGCTGGTCGTGGAGATCGCGGCCATGGGCATCCTGCTCGTGTTGGCTTCCATGATGCTCTGCGTCCAGGCCCGGTGCATCGGCATGTTCACCGCCCACAATCCCTCGCTGGCGGAGGGCCTGCCGGAAGTTTCGAGCCCGCTGGCGACGGTGGCCTCCCTCGGCGTGGGCCTGGCCGGCTCGGTAGCCTCGGCCAAGTGGGTTATCCCGGCGGTTGCTGCCTGGGTACGACAGATGCTGGGAATCTAGCTATCCTCGCGGAAACATTGAATCCTCCGCCCTGGGGCGATAGACTACGTCCTATGGCGATCCGCTTTAATTGTGACAATGCCAAGTGCGGCAAGATCATAACGGCCCCCGGCAATTCCGCCGGCAAGAAGGCGCGCTGCCCTCATTGCGGACGCATCCAGCCTATTCCCAAGCCGCCCGAAAAGGACATCTACGACCTGGCGGAGGATAGCGAAGCTCCACTCGATGAGCGGCCTGCCGCCAAGGCGCCGGCGCCTTCGGAGGTCGCCGTCCCGGCTAATACTGACAAACCGGCGCAACCATCAGGTAGGACAAATACTTGCGTCGTTTGCTCTACCATTTACCCCGTCAGTCAGCGTTGCCCGCGGTGTCATCCGCAGGTCAAGGGCGAGTCGCGCTGGAGCGGCATCGACAAGCAGAGGTACATGCTTATCGGCGTGATCGTCCTGGTTTTTGCCCTGCTGGGGGCTGGAGCGGTGTGGGTCATCAAGAACATGGCCCAGGTCGGCAGCGAGCATGTCGAGGCGGACCTGGGCGCCCTCAAGAAGGCTGAGGACTCCAAGTGCATGATGGACATGGACGCCGTTTCGCGGAGTATCCAGGTGGAGGCCATGGCCAACAACGGCAAACTGCCCCAGAGCCTGTCGTCTCTTTACTCTTCGAGCCAACTCCGCTGCTCGATAGGCAGCCATGAGGCATGGACCTACATCGCCGGTCAGAATACAAACATGCCCCCGACTAACGTGGTTCTCTACGAGACTGCCGGCGCCCACAATGGCCGCTGTTGCGTGCTTCGCCTTGGCGGCAGCGTGGACATGCTGACCCCCGAGGAAGTCAAGGCAGAGGTCAGCAAGACCCAGCGCATCGTTGCAGCCAGGAAGAAGTAAACAGGAAGAAGTAAGTCGGTCAGGTGTCGTGTTGACCGACTCGCCCGCCGCCCGGCCAACCCTCCCTCCCGCTGTCGCCTATACTTAGTTGGAGAGCCCTAGACTCTGGCCGACAGACCCTGTTGGATAACGTGGGATCAGGCGGCTGAGGAGAGCGGCCTTCAGGCGTACGCTAAAGCGAGTGCTGAGTCCTCCCGATCAGGGTACGAACTTGGCGCCGACAGAAGGAGCCGTAGTATGAGGTTCCAGCTTCCTTCCCTTCCATATTGTTACGATGCGCTCGAGCCCCACATCGACGCCCGCACGATGGAGACTCATTACACCAAGCACCACGCCGGTTACGTCGCCAAGCTCAACACGCTCCTGGAGGGCAAGAGCGAATTGGCCTCCCTGAGCCTGGAGGACATCATCGCCGACATCAGCATCGTGCCGGAGGATATCCGCCAGGGCGTTCGCAACCACGGCGGCGGCCATCTCAATCACAGCCTGTTCTGGCAGATCATGGGGCCTGGCAAGGAACGCGACCCGTCCGGGCCGGTGCTGGAGGCGATCAACCACCGCTTCGGCGACTTTGCCCGCTTCAAGAAAGACCTGGCCAATGCCGCCGTGGACCGCTTCGGCAGCGGCTGGGCCTGGCTGTGCCTGGATAGGAAAGGCGAGATGGAGGTCATCAGCACCCCCAATCAGGATTCGCCCATCATGCTGGGCTACAGGCCGATCCTGGGCATCGACGTATGGGAACACGCTTACTACCTCCAGTACCAGAACCGGCGTAGCGACTACGTCGAGGCCTGGTGGCATGTGGTCAACTGGGAGAAGGTCGGCGAGTTGTACATTCACCGTCATGAGATGCTGGCGCGATTCCAATAAGGTTCGCCGCGGTCCTTCTCGTGGCACCGCCTTTACGGGGTTCATGGCCCATTTCCGGTGGGCCGCCGTCGAATGACGAATTCCGAAGCTCGAATGTCGAAACAATGACGAATACTCAAATGACGAAAAACGCCACTTCGTCCGCCGACGATAGGACGTTGCGGAGCCCGGGGCCGCCCGTGCTGTGCCCCGTTCCTCGGCCGAGACGGCCTGATGCCGTATTCGAGTTTCGGAATTGATTAGTCATTCGGATTTCGTCATTTGTCATTGGGCTTGCCAGTCCCCAGAATCGGGAAAAGAACCTCTTTCGGGCGAGTGCCTGCACGGGCTCGAAAGCCTGTGCGGCCGGCTTTCCATTTTCTTTCGGCTTTCTCTGGTTCTCATAAGCTCTGTGTGGCGGTATTCTTTTTCTTTCAGACCATGAAACATCGCGAGCCGGCCATTTGCGTCAGAACGAGCGACTACAGCGAGACATCGCAGGTAGTCTGCTTTTTGACCCGCGGGGCCGGATTGGTGCGCCTGCTGGCCAAGGGGTCCAAGCGTCCCAAGAGCAAGTCCGGCGGCGCGATGGATCTGCTGTCGGAGGGGGAGTTGATCTACATCCCGGCCCGCGCGGGCCTGGGCACGCTGGTGGAGCTTTCCGAGACGGTCTCGCACACGCCGCTGCGCAGTGACAGCGCGCGGCTGAACACGGCCTTGTACATGGTCGAGCTGGCCGGCGAGATGCTGGCGGAGTCCGACCCGCACCCCGAGGTCTTCGATCTGCTCCACAATAGCCTCCTGCGGCTGGCCGATGCCGATGCCCCGCTGGGGGCGGTGCTGGCCTACTTCCAGTGGCGGCTGCTCAAGCGGGTCGGGCTGCTGGGTGACCTTCGGCAATGTGTCGCCTGCGGGCGCGCCGTGAGCGGGTCGGGCGGCGGCGACCTGTACTTCTCGTCGATCCAGGGCGGGATTTTGTGCGGGGATTGCGAGGGCGCCGCGGCGGAGAAGTATCGGCTGGACGGATTGACGCTGGCGGGCCTGGCGGCGCTGGCGGCTGCGGAGGCTGGGGCCAAGGTCGCTTTGCCCGACAAGCAGGCCCTGGCCGCCAATCGGCTGCTGACCTATCACGCCGGCGGGCAACTGGGCAAGCCCCTGAAGATGGCCCGGTACGCCATTCCTAAAGACAAGTGAGCAGCAGCCGGTAGTCTGTAGCCGGTGCCGCGCCCTCGCGCGACGGACGCGACCGCCCGGTTACTTGATCCCTTCAAGTTGTCCTGAGCCCATCGGTGTCAAGGCCCTGCGGTAGGCCTCGTACACGGAGTCGCTCGCGGTTCCCTGAGTGGGGCGAGTCGTGGGTATTGGAACGGCCTTTTCCATCGCCGGCCAGAGCTTTTCGTCGATGGCCGGAGGCAGGGCGATCTTGACCGGCCCGGTGTCCAGAATCGTGCCGGTGGCCCGATCCAGGTCTGATAGCGCCGCGTTGTAATTAATCAGCGAGATCACCTCGTCATGCTGGGCCTGGGCTACTTCCTCCTGGGCCTGGAGCTTGAGCTGGAGGAACTCAGGGGTCAGCCGCCCGCGGATTTTTTCGGTGTCGTCCAGGGCCTGGAGTTGCACCTTGGCTGCTTCCACCGACGCCCGCTGGGCCAGCATCTCGTCCCACGCGGTCCTGACCGTGCGAATCCGCTCGTTGATCTGCTGGGCCAATTGGTCGGAGAGGTTCTGCATCTGTGTGACGGCCTTGAGGCGGTTGTACTTTTGCTGCTGCAATTGGGCGATCGCCGCCCGGTTGCCGATGGGGTACTCGGCCGACAGACCCAGTGCGTAGCCGACGTAATTGCCCGATCCGACCTGTTCGGATGAACCGTGAGGGTTGTTCAAGCTGGCGCCGGTCACCGTGGTGGCGGCGTTCAGGTCCAGGCGGGGCAGCGTCTGGTTCTGGGCGACATAGACGTTGATGATGGCCGCCTCGATGGCCAGGCGGGCCTGATCGAGCACCGGGTTGTGCTTCAAGGCCGTGATGAGCTTGTCGGCCCGGTCGATCGTGACCAGTGTGGTGATAGGCGGGGAAACGGGAATGATCTCGTACTCGTTGAGCAGGTTGATCTGCGAATCGGCCATCAGGCGGGCCAGGGCGTCCTGGGCGTCGCCGACGGCTTTCTGCGCGGCGATCAGGACGGCAAGTCGCCGCTGGACAGCCGCCTCGGTCTGCTTGATCTGCACGGCGGTGGCGTCCAGATCCTGCCGCGCCTTGACGCGGGTGAAGGTGGCCTCGGTGGCGTCCAGCAACTCCTGCTGGATCTGTACGTCCACGCGGGCCTGGATCAGGCCGAGGTAATCAATGATGGCCTGGTTGACCGTTTCTTCGACCTTCTGGCGGAAGGCGTCGCGGGTGGCCTTGTCATTCAGCGCGGCCAGCTTGATCTGGGACATGTTGTACTCGATGCCGGCGTTGCGAAGCAGCGGCTGGGTGACCTGCGCGACCACCTGTTGCTCGTAGGCGTCGAAGTTGTAAGGCGTGCTGACCAGCACCGGATTCAGTGGGACGGTGTTGTTGATCGACTGGGTAAAGGATTGTCCCAGCGTCCGCGTCATCTGCCACGAGGTCTGTATCGTGCCGCCGGTGGGAACGAACTCCCTCAATCCCGCTGCGTAGGCGGTGGTCTTGAGTTGGCCGGTCTGGCCCTGGGCGGCTGCGGATGGGAGGTTGGAGGGGATGTCGCTCTTACTGATGTTGGCGCCGCCGAAGGCCGTCACATCGAAGGCCGCCTCGGCCTGTTTGAGTTGCTCGCGCGAGATGGCTGGATCATAGCTGGAAACCCGGATGTCCAGGCTGTTGGCCAGGGTGCGAATGATCGCCTCTTCCATCGTGAGGTAGACCTGGGTCTTGCCGGTGTTGGGATCGGTGTGAAGATCCAGCTTGGGGCCGGTGGTGCCCGGTAGCGGCCGAAGGGGTTCCACGCCCTCCTGGCCCGCACGCTTGGCCGGGCCTCGCTGAACCAGCGCCTGCTGGTAGCGGTTCAATGTGCTCGAATCCAGGTCACTGATGCATCCCGACAACAGGATGCACAAGCCGATCAGGGTCGTGCAGAGGGTCGTCTTCATAGGCGTGGATGATAGTCCGGTAACCGGCGGCTGTCAAAGGACATTGGCCTGCGAGGCGAGTCTTTTAGTTCTCGTAGCATGGCCATCTTGGCCATGAGTATCACGGCCGTCCCGGCCGTGCGATATACAAAAACTCACCGACATGGGCAAGATGCCCATGTGACTCACGGGCGAGACGCCCGTGCTACGCCGAGAACTGAAGGATCCTGGGCCTGCGATGCGACGGGCAGGGGCTGAGCCAATCCGGAATCCTTCGGCCAGGATTACCAACTACCCTCTGGCGAAAGCTCGGGGAATCTGTAAGATACGCCCCAGAGTTTTACGAGATTAAGTGGCTCAATGGAGAGAATCGAGACAGGAAAACCTATGACCCCTCGCCAGCGATTTATCGAGACGATGACTTTCGGCCACCCCGACAAGATCCCCTTTACGCCCGGCTGGCCGCGGGAGTCGACGCTGGAGGTCTGGCGCACTCAGGGCATGCCCAAGGGCGTCGATTGGAACACCTGCGTGCTGGAGACGCTCGACCTCGACCCGGCCTGCGGCGATTCGCGCATCTGGCTGGAGGCCGACTTCCGCATGATGCCGCACTTCGAGGAAAAGGTGCTGGAGCATCGCGACGGCCATTACGTCGTGCAGGACTGGAAGGGCAACGTCTGCGAAATTTCCGACACCTTCGACGTCACTTACCTCCGGGAGGCCCGCGACTTCGTCACGCGGCGATGGATCAAGTGCCCGGTGGAGAACCGCGACGACTGGGAGGCGATGAAGGCCCGCTACGACATCGACACTCCGGGCCGCTGGCCGGCGGATTTTCTCGAACGATGCCGCAAGGCCAAGAACCGTGACGCCATGCTGGGCTGCGGCGGCATTGCCGGACCGTTCTGGCAGCTCCGCGAGTGGTGCGGCTTCGAGGGCCTGTGCTTCATGATGGTCGAGCAGCCCGAGCTGGTGGACGAGATGGCGGCCTTCTGGAACGACTTCGTGGCGGGCATACTCAAACGCATCGTCCAGCACGTGGTGCCCGACGAGCTGCACTTCAACGAGGACATGGCCTACAAGGCCAAGGCCATGATCTCCCCGGCCATGACGCGGCGGTTCTGCAAGCCCAGCTACGACAACTGGTCGAAGATCGTCCGTGACGCCGGCGTGCCGCTGGTGGGCGTGGACAGCGACGGGTTTGTCGGCGAGCTGATCCCCATCTGGTTGGAATCGGGCCTGAACTTCTGCGACCCGATGGAAGTGGCCGCCCACAACGACATCAACGAGTTCCGCCGTCTGTACGGCCGGAAGATGGCCTACCGCGGCGGCATCGACAAACGCGCGATGGCCCGTGGCGGCGAGACGCTCCGAGCGGAACTCAAACGCATCGAGCCGGTCGTCCGCGACGGCGGCTTCATCCCCGGCTGCGACCATGCCGTCCCCAGCGACGTGTCCTGGCCCGATTACCTCGATTATGCCCGCCAACTGGCCATCATGACGGGATGGAAGTAGCGCGGCGGAGCTTCGCGGTCGCAAACCTGCCTGCCGGGTGCCTTGCTTCTCTACGCGCATAGACGCGCGGCGGAGTTCCTACTCCGCCGCGAAGATGTCCGGGACGAAAGAAAAGGAGGTGGAGTCGGAACTCCACCTCCCTGATATGTACGCCCTATGCGGCGACCGCACTATTGCGCAGGGGCAGTCGGCGGGACGGGCATCCCGACCTTCCGCAGGATCAGTCTGTGCCCACCGTCTGGATCTCCAATAGGGATACGGATTTCGTAAGGAGGTTCTCCACCGACTAAGTAGGGCGTTGAGTCCACAATGGTGTGATCACTGCCGGCAATCTTATCAAAGTCTAGCTGTACCCGACAAGTTGGGAAATTCGGCGGAACCCGGTTCTGCTTCGTTATTACCCAAGTCCCCCTCCCAGCCCACAGTTTTCCTTGCCCGATCAGATCCCCTCTCCACCCCCATCCAGGCATATCCTCCATCACAAAGGTGTCATCTGATAAAAGATCAAGCAATCCCTTGCTGCCGTACTGGTGGAGAACCTGTTCGTCGCCAACTACCTCATATTTCCCGACGAGAGCACTTGCGCTCGGCTGCGATGCCGGATACTCCTCCTTGGGGCCTCGACGGCAGGACAGAGAGGACATAACCATCACCAGGCACAGAATAGCTACCGTCACTCGCATCATGGGTCTTCCCCTTATTAATGTTCCATAATCCCAAGCACAATTGTCTCTGTCCATTCGAAAGTAGGTAGTCGTAGGGCGGGGCTACACCCCGCGCAATTCAGATTGGCCCATGACTTCAACCCGCGTGCAACGAGTTGCACGCCCTACGCGCTACCGGCCCGTTGGCTTGCTGGTGGCCTTGGGTTCGAGGGGCGCCAATTCCGTCGGTTGATTGGTCGCCGATTGCGCCGTGACGCTGACGGTTGCATACCCGGTGTTGCCGTAGAGGTCGGTGACCTTGATGGCGATGCGATGCGCGCCGGCCTTGAGATCCTTCAACTGGAAGCTGAAGTTCTCGGAGGATGAATCGCAAATCCCGCCGTCGGGCAGCACGGCCACCCACTCGTTCTGGCTGTCGAGGGCATAGGCGATGCTCGTCAGGCGGCTGGAGGCGTCCTGGGCCGAGCCGGTGATGCCGGCATTTCGGCCGTCCACCTTGGCCTGCACCAGCTTGACCACCGGCGCGGTGTTGTCGGCCACCACGGGGGCCGAGATCTGCGAGGCAGACAGGGCGCTGGCCGGCGGATTCGAGGGGCTGTCGCTGGCGGTGACCCGCAACTCATACACGCCGTCGCCGACGGTGCGGGTGTCCCAACTGTAGTTGGTCGCATCCAGCTTGTCGGCGATCTCGATCCACTGCTCGCTGCCGACGGGGCGGAACTCGATCTTGTAGACCATCGTGTCGTTGTTGACGTCGGTGGCGGTGAAGCTGACGGCGCGGAAGGGCTGCGGGGCGGTGGCGGCGTCGGAACTGTCGCCGCCGTCGTGGCCGCTGGCGGAGGGCTTGACCGTCACGGCGGAGACCACCGGCGGCAGGTTGCCCATCTGGTAGAGGATTTCGACCCCGCCGACGGAGGGCACGGCGGCCTTGTCCGTTGAACTGAACGCCAGGCGGTACTGGAGGAAGCGGGCGTTGGGGCTGGCGACCTGGAGGAAGTCCTCGCTCACGGGCATCGGGGCCGACCAGGGGCTCCAGGTTTCGTCATCTGCCTCGGCCAGGTTGCCGCTGCGGGTGGCGAAGGTCACTTCCGAGCCGGCAGGGGCCTTGGCGCGAACCTGGGCCGTTCCCCACTGGCAAATCTGCTGGGCGTCCTGAACCTTCGAGATATAGGTGCCGCTCTTGGCCAAGCCGGCGCCAAGTTTGCCGAGCGAGCCCTTGTTGGCTGTGCCGAACAGGATGCTGCCGTCGGGGCCGGTGGTCAGGCTGGTGACCTGCTTGGCGTCGGTGTTGGCCAATTGGGCGGCCTCCTGGCCATCGGGAGACACGGCGTACACTGATCCGCTGTTGCCGGTGCCCAGGATCAACTGCTTGTCGAGCATCATCATGGCCAGGATCGTCACGGGCTTGCGGAAGATGCAGCGGACCAGGCCGTCGGGACGAATGTAGTAGACGGCGTTGCCGGGGCCTTCGAGATCGCTGGCCTCAGGCGGCGTGGTCGTCGTCCGCATCTTGGCCAGGGCTGCCCGCATCCGGGCCGCGGCCGAGGTGGGCTTGGGCGCTTTGGCGCGCGGGGCAGCCGCCGAGGTGGCTGTGTGGGTCGCGGGGGTTGCTTCCTCATCGGCCAGATCCTCGCTCTCGCCTTCGCTGGGCGGGCTCTTGGGAGCCGGGCTGGCCGGGCGCGAGGTGGGGGCGGCCTTGCGGATTCGGGCGATCATGGCAGCCGCCCCAGCCGGTTCTTCGCCGTCGCCGCCGGCCTTGTCCGCGTCGCTGGTGGCTGCGAAGATACCGCCCGCGCCATCGCAGATCAGCGAGGAGATTTCCTTTTCCTCCGCGTCGAGCACCACGCGGCTGGCCTTGGTGGCGGTGTTGATCTCGATGACCAGGCCGCTCTCATCGGTGCCGGCGTACAGCAGGCCGTCCTTGCCGGCGGCCAGGCTGAGAATGTTCTTGGCCAACTTGCCGTCCTTGTACAGGCGCGTCGCGTTGCCGTCGGCGTCGATCGAGTACACGGACGCTTCGGGCCCGGTGCCGATGTAGGTCTTGCCCTCCGGGCCGGGCAGGATCGACCAGATGTAATTGACGTTGGGGTCGCTCCAGCGGGTCGAGACCTTGCCCGCAGGGTCGATGGCGTACAGGCCCGCGCCCTGGCCGCCGCTGCCAGCCAGCAGGCCCTTGTCGGTCCAGACCATCGCGGTGACGATGGCGCCGCTCAGCGTGGCCCACCGCTTGCCCTTCTTGTCCGAAAGGCTCGCCATGCGATAGATGGCGCCGCTGCCGGCGGAGGCGGCAAAGACGGCCTTGCCGTCGGTCGCGACGGCGGAGATATCAGGCAAGTCCGCAGCCGAGGGCATGAGGATGGAAATCTCGCGGGACAGGGCGACCTGGCCGGTGGAGGTCAGGACCGTCGATTTGAATTCCCCGCCGGAAAACTCGGCCTCGGAGTCCTGCGTCCACGTCACCGGAGAGACGGCCTGGAGAGAGCCGCCCAGCACCAGCAGCGCCGATACGATCCAGTATTTCATCACGATTCCTCTATTGGCGAATAAGGGTTTCTTTGGGATGCTTTTGGACGACGATGCCGGCCTGGGCCGAACCGCTCAGCACGAACGTTGTCTGTTGCGAGGTCACGACGGCCGGCGTGAACTGCCGGATTTCCTTGTCGCTCTGCATGGCCTCGCTGAGAATCCGCGTGCGACTCTCGGGCAGGTTGTCCAGTTCCTTTTGCCCCAGTGCCAGGCCCGTGCGAGGAAGCGTCATGCGGAGATAGAGCCTGTCGTCCTTGTTCTCCACCAGCATCTGCATGGCGGCGAACAATTCGCGGAGGTTGGTGGGGGCCAACCGTTGCGGCATCTCGCTGGCCATGGCGTGCGTGGATGACGTGGCGTCGCAGGCCGTGAGGGTGTAGTCGCCCTCGGCCAGGTCTTCAGGGAGCGCGAACTCCACCGGCAGCGTTGTCTTGTCCTTGCGGAAGGGCCGAAGGGTCAGGCGACCGGTGACGGTCTCGCCGGGGCGATAGACTTTGCCATCCAGTTCCAAGCGGAGGATCTCGGCAGTGTGCTGGCGGGACTCGACGCTGACGTGCGTGCTGATTTTTTCGATGCGTGGTGCGGCGCTGAAAGGATTATTGAGCACGCCTACCAGCGGCCGCAGCAGGTCGCTGGCGAAGGGGCCCCATTGCTGGTCGCTTGAAATGTTGCTGGCGCGGTAAGTACCTAATCCTTCAAAGGTTATTTCAATGTCATAACGGACGGTATGCAGTTCGGGCAGGTCGCGCCAACTGCCGGCTGCGTCCAGAATGGCCATGCCGATCAGCATGGGGGTCAGCAGGCGGTGCCTGGCCACCTGGTAGGAGAACTGCTGTTTTCTGCCGTCGTCCTGCCAGTCGATGGTGAAGGTCACGGGGATCAGAGGCGTCTGCTTGCCCAGGACGCCGGAGACGCCGGTGGATTCATCTCGCGTCAAGGTGCCCACGATGTCGGTGGCCGAGCCGAGCTTGAAGCTCTCCAGCAGGCTGGGGATGATGGTGTGAATGTAGGCTTGACTGATGGGGAACTCGGCGGGGCCTTGGCTGAAGAATCCGTGGCCAAAGGCCAGGATGCGCCCGTCGGCGACATCCGTGACGGTTCCGACGGCCGACATGTCGGCGTCCCCGCTGACCAGCGGCACGGCCAGGGCCGATCCGGGGGCCAGGGGCGGCGCCTTGGATGAGCCGGGGGCACTTGCCCCAGCCCCGCCGCCCTGGACGGGCATGAAGCCGCGCGCCCGCAGGAGCGGACTCATCTTCTCCATCGTGGTGCGGCTAAAGCCGCTGAAGGCCAGGGGCGTGGCCAGCGGCGCCAGCTGCGGAAGGGAGGAGGACGCTTCATTCTGGCCCAGCCGCCCCAGAGGCCCCTGGGCGAGGTAATCGACCTTTCGCCAGTTCAGCGCAGCCTGGAGCATTTCCCCGTTGCCTTTGTCCGTGGAGGGCGCCGATTCGGTTTGTGACGCTTCGCCGGCAGGGTTGGCCGCCTTGCCGATCGCCAGCATCTGGGCGATGGGCTGGATGCCGCAGATTGGCTCCTTGGTGGCCATGAAACCATAGGCCACCGCGCCGATGATCTTGTCCTTTCCGTCGGCGGGGTCGGTAAGGTAGACGGGCGAGCCGCTCATGCCGGCGGCCAGGCCCGCAGTGCCCAGCACCGGTCCCGACAGCTTGGCCAGAATCACGTCCTGGTGGGGGGCCCAGCGGGGCATCACCGACAGAATCTCCACGTCAAAACGAACGATATCGGTGCCCGCGACGACCGTCAGGCCGTAGCCTCTCATGCCGCGCTGCACCTTGGACTGATGCATGTAGCGGTCGGAATTGCGGACCTGTTCGTCGGCCTCCCTGGCGGCTGGATCGTCTTGGGCGGCTGCTTCGTCGGCTGGGAGCAGTTCAGGTGGCGTCGTGGCGACCGTGACGAGATCCGCCCCAGGCGGGTTGGAGGCCTCTCCAGAGGCGTCGGCCCGTTGGACCATTCCGCCCGCCCAGACAACCGCCGCAGCCAACAGGACGATCCTGGCTAGTGCAAACTTCATTGAGGTCTCCTAAGCGGCCAAGAATTCACAGCAGGGACATGCTATGAGGGCACCTCGCCGCCGACAAGAGAAAAGCCAGTGGGACCGGGGGCAAAGGTTCTGGATGGGGCATTGGGCAAGCTGGTGTAACGTATTGTGTGTAAGTTTGGCGTTGGTTGTCATGGGCTGGAGCGGAGGCGAGCGTAGCGAGCCGCAGCGCAGGCCCATGACACGGCGCA
>JBAZTO010000074.1:0-14236 GCA_041661865.1 Phycisphaerae bacterium
TTCGTCGCTGACTTCCCAAATGGTTGGAAGCGGCTTTACCTTACGTTTTCGTCTGGCCATCCGTGGCTCCTTGGTTGGGGTCCTACGGAGGGTTATCGGAAAAATAGAGGCTTTTGAGATAGTTACTAAATGGTCCTGTGCAAGTTCGCACGGGTCAGGGCGGCGGGTGCGGAGAATGCACCGTCCCGAGCTATAGCGGGCTCACGCGATACAGCCAGGCCGCCGGGCGGCTTGGTGAATCTCCGCCAGCTTGTGGCGGCATTGATCGACACTGAGGGCGCCGGCGGCGCGACGCTCTGCCGATGCGGCGAGGGACGCGCGGAGTGCGGGGGCTTCCAGCATTTCAAGCACCGCCGCCGAGGCTGAGCGGACATCCCCGCAAGGCGTCAACCGGCCGGCGTCGCCCAGGATCTCGCTCACGTCGTCGTCGGCCCAGGCCACGATGGGCAACCCAGCCGCCATGGCCGCGGCGAGATTGGACAACCCGCCCTCGCGGCTGAAAAAGAACACGGCCAGGTCTGCCGCCGCCAGCGCGTCGGGGATGGCCAGTTGCTCCTCGGGCATGAGAATCTCTTCCCCGTGGCCGGTGGCATCGGCGAATCGTCGAACCTCCGCCACACAAGGCCCGACGCCGGGCAGCAGCAGGCGCAGGTTGCTCTTGATCTGTCGCAGCACGGCGTGAATCCAGCAGGCGTAGCAGTGGCCGGCCTGCCAGGTTATCCCCGCCGGCGCGACCACCAGTTGCTCATGCTCAGCCAGGCCCAGCGAGGCTCGCGCCTGTTTGCGCCGCGCGGCGGCGTCGCCGGTCACGCGGGCACAGGGCGGCAGCACATGGATTGTCGCCGGGCAGTCCAGGGCTTTGAGGAGGCAGAGGCGACAACTTTCGGTGGGGACAGTCAGCATCAGTTCGCCCCCCCGGACCAGTTTGGCCAGCCGGGCCAGGTCCGCCGGAGCGGGCACGTGAGGCAGCGACAGGACCGCACCGCAGCCGCGTTGGTCGGCGATGGCCCCGGCGACCTGTGCCGCCGGAATCGACCAGGCATGCACGGCCTTCTCTTGTCCCGGGAAACCTCCATTTCTCCATCCGCACAAAGTGGCCGCGGAGAGCGGGCGGTGGAGTTCTTCGACCGGCCAGGGCAGCGGCCGGTCTGGACAGGGGCCTGCCGAAACCAGACGGTCGGCCGGACTGGCCGCCAGGGCCAGTTGGTCGAGCATCTCGGCGGGCGCATCGGAATCGATAATGTGAAGCACACCCAGCATGGCCGCGAATGATAAGACCAAAACTCCTCCGGGGCAAGGCCCTGCCGCTGCATTGGCCCTGCCGCTGCATCTCAAGCCGGGTATGTCTCACGGTTTCCGGGAATCCCGGCCGACAAGGGCGTGGGATTCACAACCGCGCCTATTCACGACTTTATCGCGAAATAGAACGTGGTTCCTTCACCCACCTTCGATTCCACCCAGATTCGTCCCCTGTGCCGATCGACGATCTTCTTGCAGATAGCCAGGCCGATGCCAGTGCCGGGGTAATGTTCGTGGCCATGCAGCCGCTGGAAGATGACGAAGATACGATCGTGCTGATCCGGCGAGATGCCGATGCCATTATCCTTTACCGAGAACAGCCACTGGCCCTCTTGTTGTCGCGCGCCGACGTGGATCTTCGGCGCCACGCCCTCGCGACGGAACTTAAGGGCGTTGCCGATGAGGTTCTGGAAGAGCTGCACGATCTGCGTTTCATCGGCAACCAGGGTGGGCAACGGGTCGTGCGTCACGCCAGCATTGCTCTCATACAGGGCGGTCCCAAGATTGGCCAGGGCCCGATCCAGCGCCACCTGGCAGGCTATGGCGCTTGGCTGTCTGCCGCCGGTGTGGACCCGCGAATAGGCCAGCAGGTCCATGATCAAATTCGACATTCGCGAGGCGCCGTCTACCGCATGGCGGATATACTCGTCGGCCCTGTCATCCAGCTTGCCCTTGTACCGGTCTTGTAGCAGTTTCATGAAGCCGGTGACCTGGCGCAACGGTTCCTGGAGGTCGTGTGAAACCACGTAGGCAAACTGCGCCAGATCCTTGTTGGACCGGTCGAGTTCCTCGGTCGCCTGTTGAAGGGCGTCCTCGGCCTGTTTCATGCGGCTGATGTCCAGGTTGATGCCTGCCCAGCAAATAACATCACCCCGCTCATTCTGCACGGGCACGCCACGGGCCAGGATCGGGTGCCATTGCCCGTCCACGCCACGGAAACGGTGTTCGACGTCCCATTTTCCGCCGGTACGAACGCACTCCTTCCACTCGGAAATGGTTCGCTCGGCGTCGTCCGGATGGAGTACTTCGCCCCAGCCGAATTTCGAGCATTGCTCTTGGGTCAGTCCCACCAGTTTCAGGAAAGACTCGCTGGCGTATATATTGCGTCCGCTGGGGTCGCAGACCCATACTCCGTAGTCGATGGACTCGCCGATGGCGCGGTAGAGCCGCTCGCTGTCGCGTACGGCCTTCTCAGCCTGCTGGCGTTCGGAGACGTCGCTCATGGCAACACTGATAGCCGGGCTCTTGCCGCCGGCCGGGGATTCTTGGGCGGGCCGGTCCAGACGGATGCTCTCCAGTCGGGCGTAGAATGTGGAACCGTCCGCCCGCGTGAACGTCAGCTCGCAGGTCTGCTTTTCGGCCGAACGCAACACGCTCGCAAAATACTGATTCCACCGGTCCGAGTCGTCGGGCGCCACAAATTGCCCCAGCCCGCGGCGGACCAGTTGGGAGCGATCAATCCCCAGGAGGCTTGCCCCCATGATGTTTACCTGTCCGATGGTCCCGTCGGGACCGAGGGTGAAGTAGCCCACCGGCGCGAAATCGTACAGGTCCGTGTATCGTTCCAGCCCGGCCTCGATTTCCGAGCGGGCCTGGATGAGCTCCTCATTCTGCATCTCCAGTTCGACCTGGTGGACCTGCAACTCGTGGAGCAATCGCAGCGTGTCCAGCTCCGTCCCGAGCCGGACCGCTTCGGTCTTTTGCTCTCGCAGGCGCTGCTCCGCCAGACGCCGCAGATCGGCGGAGGAGGGTCGGTTACCCTTGTTTTTCATTAGGCGCCTCCTTTGTTCGGCCAATCCTGGATCCTCTCGTCCGTTCCGTTGTCGCAATCGCATACATCTGCCCGGCCTCATTCACCAAAGCGGTGGCGGTCATCCAGACCTCCACGACCTTGCCCTCTTTGGTGATTCGTTGGGTCCGATACGGTTCCAGGATTTCAGCCAGGCTAAGCTGATGCACCTTGGCCAACGCCTCCTCTCGCAGCCCCTCCGGGATCAGGTCGCGGACGTTCATCACCATCGCCTCCGCTTCACTCCAACCGTACATCCTCACCGCTCCAGGGTTCCAGGCCAGGATGCGGCCGTCCAGATCCTGCACGGTGATGGCATCGTACGCATCACGCACGACCACAGCCAGACGAGGCAAAGCATTGGCTTTTCGCAGCGCCTCCTCCGCGCGCTTCGTCTCCGTGATGTCGACAAAGGTGATCGCCAGGCCGTCGATCACGTTCTCCAGGGTGCGGTAGGGCACGATCCGCGCCGCAAACCAGCGATCGTTGCTGGCGGAAACCTGCTTCTCGATGGGCACCAGCGTCCGCAGCACCTCCCGCGCGTCCTCGGCCAGCTCGGGGTAGCGCAGTTCGGAGGCGATGTTCGTGATCGGACGGCCCGCGTCGGCCGGGATCAGGGGGATGATCTTCGTCGCATGGGTGGTGAACCGCCTCAGGCGGAGATCATTGTCCAGGAACACGGTGGCGATGTCCGTGGCGTTCAAGAGGTTCTTCATGTCGCTGTTGGCCCGCGAAAGCTCTTCCATCTTGGCCTGTTGCTCATGATTGACCGTCTGAAGCTCCTCGTTCATCGACTGCATCTCTTCCTTGGAGGTAGTCAATTCCTCGTTGGTCGACTGGAGTTCCTCGTTAGTGGATTGAAGCTCCTCGTTGGTGCTCTTGAGCTCTTCCTGGGAGGTCTGCATCTCTTCCCGGAGGGTCCGAAGATCCTCGCGGGTCTGCTGGAGTTCCTGCTGTGCCTGGGCCAGATGGATGTTGTGGACAGGGGATCGCTTCCTGCCTGTCGCCGGCGTATCGGGGGGTGTCACAACGTCCGTAAAGACGACCATCACCATCCCACGCAGCGCCTCGGGGGTATCAATCGACTGGAGCGTGACGTCCAAGACCTGCGTCCCGCCGTTGGTCCCCACCTTTATGTTGCTGAGTTTGAGGGGGGCCGTCTGCCGAAGAACCTTCGCGAAGGCGTTGCCCAGTTCGTGGCGCAACCCCTCACGGGCCATGGCGAAGAGGTTCCAATTGGCCTTGCCGGCCGCCGGCTCCAGGTACTTGCCCGTCCGACCGCTGATGAAGAGGATGTCGCCCTTGTCGTTGACCAGCACGGCCGCCGGGGAATACTGCTGTAGGAGAAGTTGCTCGGCCATCGACTGGAGGTTGGGGGCGGGCCTGTCCACCTTGGGGCGTTCGGGCAGGCTCGGCATAGCGGGGGCAAAGGATGTGGGTAATTCCAGCGGTTCGGTCCGCGGGGCAGACTCCAGCCGCCGGTAGAGCCGCGACTTTCCCTTGAGCGGGGTGAACAGGTCGGTAAAGGCGCCGATGGACTCCGCGCTGCCCAGGAACAGGATGCCGCCAGGATTCATGCTGTAGTGAAACAGAGGCAGGATCTTCTTCTGCAACTCCGGGACGAGGTAAATCAGCAGGTTCCGGCAGGTCAGGATGTCCAACTTGGTGAAGGGTGGATCCATGACAAGATTCTGCGGGGCGAAGATCACCATCTCACGGATCTCCTTGCTGATCCGGTAGCCGTGCTCCTCCTTGACGAAGAACCGGCTCAGACGCTGCGGCGACACATCCGCGGCGATGTTGGCCGGGTAGGCGCCCTGGCGAGCCTTGGCGATGGCCTCAGGGTCCAGGTCCGTGGCAAAGACCTGGAGCGTGTACTTCTGGGCAGGCTTCATTTTCTGCACCGCCTCTTTGAAGATCATGGCCAGGGAGTAGGCTTCCTCGCCTGTCGAGCAGCCTGGCGTCCAGGCCCGCAGCGTCTGCGCGGGCCGGCGGCCCGCCAGGAGCGATGGGATTGCCTCTGTCTTAAGTTGATCCCAGGCGGCCGGGTCGCGGAAGAAGCTGGTCACGCCGATCAGGAGCTCCTTAAAGAGCAATTCGATCTCCTGGGGGTTCTCCTGGAGGAACCGGACATAGTCAGCGATCTTGCCGATCTGGTGGATGCCCATGCGCCGCTCGATCCGGCGATGCACGGTGTTGCTCTTGTACAGGGAGAAATCGTGGCCCGTCTGAGCCCGCAGTAGAATGTAGACCTTCTCGATGACGCTGAGGGTTTTGCTCTCCAGTGTCAGGCCGGGTTGGGTGATCAGCGGAACGTGTTTGAGAACCGCGATGATCTTTGCGGGCAGGTCTTCCACGGGGGCGACGACGTCGACCAGTCCGGCGTCAATGGCGTTTCGGGGCATGCTGTCGAACTTGGCCGAGGCCGGATCCTGCACGAAGACAATCCCCGCCTTTTCCTTGATGGCCTTGAGGCCCAGCGTGCCGTCGGTGCCCATGCCCGAGAGGATGACCCCGATGCTTCGCTCCTGCCGGTCATCGGCCAGGGAACGGAAGAAGAAATCTATCGGCAGGCGGAGCCCTCGGGGCGTCACCGGATCCAGCAGGTGCAGAACCCCGTGCAGAATCGACATGTCCTTGTTGGGCGGAATCACATAGACGCAGTCGGGCTGGACCTGGGTGCAATCCTCGACCTGGTGGACCTGCATGTGCGTGGCGCGCTGGAGCAACTCGGGCATGAGGGCCTTGTGGGTGGGATCCAGATGCTGCACGATGACAAAGGCCATGCCGCTGCCTTCGGGCACATGCCCCAGGAACCGATCCAGGGCCTCCAGCCCGCCGGCAGAGGCGCCGATGCCAACGATGGGGAAGCGGAAGTTCTCTTGTCGGGTCGGCTTGGCTTTGGAGACGGTCTTGGCCGACTCCTCCTTGCTGCCTGGGGGCTTTGTCCGCCTCTTCATGATCGTGATTCCTTCTTTGTCCGATCCAGACCCCAGGGATAAAACCCCCTGGCGCCAGACCGTTGCCGGATAGGCTGATCGTGACAGCAACAGAACGTCACCTCGGTATTCTACAGTGTATCAACACAAAACGCCATGTCGCCATATTTTGCGTCGTTCGGGCATCAGGTGTCGTGCCACTGTGGCGGGGGCCGACTCACTACCGCTTCACTTGAGGGAGGCGTTTGGGGCGAGATTTGGTGACGCAGCCTAATAGAGCCTTGCCACGGACCTTGGAAACCCGGCCATGCGACCTGAGGCCTACTTCAGCGTGACCTCTTCAAGCTGTAGGTGGCGTTTTCGGGCCTTAAAGTGCAGAGATATCGCCCCGGCCTTGACGTGGATGGCGCCGGCGGCGGGGTGGATCTCGACGGCCTCGGTCAGGGCCTTGCGCGAAAAGACACTGGCCACGAAGGCCTTGCCGCGCAGCACGGTCTTGAGGTGGATGATGCTCTCGGTCTGTTGGGGCTGGAGTGAGTGCTGTTCGAGGGTGACGACCGATTCGCCGGTGGTGGCGGCCAGTGCAAAATAGACGCAGCTTTTCTGGCCGGCGATGGAGCCGCACTTGAGCGATCTGTTGAGGTCGATCTGCCCCAGGCTGTGCCAGAACAGGTCGAGTGCCTCGGCCTGTTTGCCCGTCAGTTCGTCCAGAACGACCAGCGTGTGGGCTTTCTGGCCCTTGGCGTCGAGGATCATGACCAGGTGGCGGACGAAGTGGACATCGTCGCCGCAGGCGGTTTCGGCGTCGCAGGCGAGGTAGTGATAGCCGACGCCGACGCCGGCCTCGATGATCTCGCCCTGGGCGTCGATCTGGTGGTCGCGCTGGCCGACGATGAGCGTGTTGTGCGAGCGGGCCTGGACCTGGTAGAACTCGCCGCGCGCGTCGGAGAAGTAGGCCCGGCTGAAGGGGGCGTGGCCGGGGTCGGTCAGCAGCATCTCGCCATCGACCTGGAACTGGATGGAGTTCATGTCGCGCTGCGAGTGGTTGGCTGACAGGTCGCCGGTCTTGGCCGCCACATAGAAGGCCGGCTCGGGCCAGTGGTCGGCCATCGCCGCCCAACCGATCTCGTGAAAGACCTTCACGGGGGCCAGTTCGCTGGGCTTGGTGATTTCGGCGTCGATGGGGCGGAAGAGCAGTCCCAGCCCGGCCGAGGACCAGCCGCCGACCACGACGTCCTGGCGATAGGCGAAGTGGTCCAGCCACCAGCCGATCTCGTTCTGGCCGTAGTGCTTGACCAGCAGGTACAGGGCCCCGAACAGCGGGACGGCCGGGTTGTCGCCGAAGCTGGCGGCCTGTCCGTTGGGCGTGAAATAAACCGGGAAGGCGCCGGTGGCGTCCATCCCTCGCATGTGGAGAAGTCGCTGATCGTCCATCGTCCGCCGCGCCGCCTCGGCCAGCAGCAGGACGTAGCGCATGGCGTAGCCCCAGTAGCCGGTACCCTCGTCCCAACCGCCTTCGCGGCCGAGGGCGTCGAAGAAGTGCCTCAGCCCGCCCAGGGCCATGTTGTAGACCTCTTGGGCGGCAGGTTCGTCATCGCCCAGGGCCAGCCCGGCGATCGCGCAGCCGGAGTTGACCACGGCGTTCCAGTTGTGATAGACGCTGTGCCACCAGGCCTGCTGGCTGACGGCCTTGCGGTAGGGCTCGATGGCCTTGTGGCGGATGGCCTGGATAATCCGCAGGCGGTCGGGCTCGCCCAGATCCTCCCACAGCCAGTCCAGCCCGACCGCGGCGGCCACGGCGGCCTCGGCGGTGCAAAGGTCGGCGTGGGCCTGGCCGTGGCAGGGATCGACCCAGGTGCTCCAGGCAGTCAGGTTGCGGAGTTCCTCGATGGCCCGGTCGCGGAAGGCGAAGTTGCGGTCGATGTGGTGGGCGATGAGCAGGTCCATGATCCGCCCCTGGGTAGTCTGGGCGGCCATCACGGCCGAGTCCCAGCTACCGTGTTCCCACCCTCTCCGCCAATGTTGCTCGTTGACGGGAGAAGCCTCCAGGATCAGTGAACAGCGGCGGACCAGGGCTTCGTAGATGCGGTCGAAGGGCTTCCTCTTGATGCGGTCCTTGAGGGCGGTCAATTCTTCCCTGCTGGCCAATATCCCACGTCTCATCGGTCACTTCCATCCATAGAATTCGTTCAAGAAGGTAACTCACCCAAGAATACGTCGGCTGCGCGCAAAGTTCAAGGCTCGCTCCGAAAGTGTGATCCTGCCTTTCAATAGGCCCAACAGACGCCCTTGTCGTCCCTGTGGTTGCAAAGGCGGGAAATTGGTATAGTGGCAGCCGATGAGCCTGCATCCCCGCCCTTGCGGACGCAGGGCAGGGGACGCCCAACCCAGCGAAGGATGGTCACTATGGAAGGCAGCCAGATCGGCCAGTATATCGCCGCCGCACGCAGCAAGAACGCCAGCGACGTCCACGTCGTTGCCGGCGCGCCGGTGCTCTTTCGCATCGGCAAGCAGCTCGTCCCGGGCGGCAAGGACAAGCTCACGCCCGAGATGAGCGAGGAGCTGGTCTTCGGGTTGCTCAACCCGGCCCAGCAGAAGCTCTTCATGGAGCGGCTGGACTTTGACCTTATGGCCGCCGATTCCAGCGGGCGCTACCGCGTCAACATTTCCTACAACGACGGGGCCGTCGGCGCCGTCATCCGCATCCTGCCCGAAGAGCCCCGCAGCCTGGACGAACTCCGCCTGCCGCCGGTGGTCAAATACCTCGCGAGCATGACCAAGGGCATCGTCCTGATTACCGGCTCGACCAGCCAGGGCAAGACCACCACGATGTCGGCCATGATCAGCGAGATCAACACCTACCAGCGCAAGCACATCATCACCATCGAGGACCCCATCGAAACGGTACACTCCAACAAGAAGGGCATTGTCCGTCAGCGCGAGGTCGGAAGGGACACCAAATCTTTCGCGGCGGGCCTGCGGGCGGCGCTGCGGCAGGATCCCGACGTGATCGCCATCGGCGAGATGCGCGACTACGAGACCATCCGCATCGCCCTGACAGCCGCCGAGACCGGCGTGCTGGTGCTCTCGACCCTGCACGTGATCTCCATCGACAAGATGATCGAGCGCCTGCTCAGCTACGCCCCGCCCGAGGAGGAAAACCATGTGCGATACCTGCTGGCCGGCGCGTTGCAGGGCGTCATTCACCAGGAGCTTGTCCCGGCCATCAATGGCGGCAAGCGGGTGGCGATGGAGGTTCTGGTGGCCACCGACGCAGCCAAGAACGTCATTCGCAACCGCGGCAGCTTCTTCCTGCGCAACATCATCGCCACCGGCTCGAAGTATGGCATGCTGACGATGAGCCAGTCGATCACGGCGCTGCTGGAGGAAAAGGCCATCACCGCCGAAGTGGCCGAGAACGTGATGGCCAACTACTCCCAGGCCTGACGGGAAGGAGGCGGAAGTCAGGAGCCAGTGGTCGGTAGTCAGTAGCCCGTAGCCGGTAGTCAGGTAAACGCGGCTTTCGACACAGGCTACTGACAACCGACTACCGGCTACCTTCTTCACCAACAGAAAAGCGGAGCGACCCGAGATGGATCGCTCCGCTGTCGTTGCTGCTTAAACTGAACCGGCTCAGGACTGTTGGGCCGGCTTGGATGCCAGGGGTTGCATGGCGGCCATCTGCTGATAAGTGTGCCACCGTGAACTGACGTCTTTCTGGCCCAACTCGATGAGGCGCTGGGCCTCGGCCGGGTTGGACTTGGCAAGCATCTTGAATCGCGTTTCGCTGTAGGCGTAATCCTTGTAGGAGACGCTGGGCTCCTTGGAGTCCAGTTGCAGGGGGTTCTTGCCTTCCGCGGCCAGGCGCGGGTCGAAGCGATACAACGGCCAGGCGCCGCTATTGACCGCCAGCTTCTGCTGCTCGAAGCCCGCTTCCATCTGGATGCCGTGGGCGATGCAGTGGCTGTAGGCGATAATCAGGCTGGGGCCGGGGTAGGCCTCGGCCTCGGCAAAGGCCCGGACGGCCTGCGCGTCGGAGGCGCCCATCGCGATCTGGGCGACATAGATCGTGCCGTAGCCCATGGCGATCATGCCCAGATCCTTCTTGGGGACATTCTTCCCGCCGGCGGCGAACTTGGCCACCGCGCCGCGCATCGTCGCCTTGGAGCACTGCCCGCCGGTGTTGGAGTACACCTGCGTGTCGAGCACCAGGATGTTGATGTCGCGACCGCTGGCCAGCACGTGGTCCAGCCCGCCGTAACCGATGTCATACGCCCAGCCGTCGCCGCCGACGGCCCAGACGCTCCTGCGGACCAGCGAAGGGGCCAGGCTCAGCAATTGGGCGGCGCGGGGGCTCTTGATGGCCTTGAGCTTGCCGGTCAGTTCCGCCACTCGCTGCCGTTGGGCGGCGATGCCGGCCTCGCTGCTCTGGTCGGCCGAGAGAAGGGCCTCGGCCAGGTCGGCGCCGATCTGCGACTTGAGTTCGCCGACCAGCTCGGCGGCGAATTCCCGCTGCTTGTCCAGCGTCAGGCGGAAGCCGAAGCTGAATTCGGCGTTGTCCTCGAACAGCGAGTTGCACCAGGCCGGGCCGCGCCCGTCGCTGTTGGTGCAGTAGGGGGTCGTCGGCAGATTGCCGCCGTAGATGCTCGAGCAGCCGGTGGCGTTGCCGATCAGGGCCCGGTCGCCGAAGAGCTGGGTCAGCAGCTTGACGTACTGCGTCTCGCCGCAGCCCGAGCAGGCGCCGCTGTACTCAAAGAGCGGGCGAAGCAACTGGCTGCCCTTGACCGTCCCGACCTTGATCTTGGAGCGGTCGGGGTCGGGCAGCGACATGAAGAACTCGAAGTTTTCCCGCTCGCTCTCGCGCAGCGGCGGCTGGAAGGCCATGTTGATGGCCCGCTTGCTGGGATCGAGCTTGTTCTTGGCCGGGCAGACGCGGACGCACAGGCTGCAACCGGTGCAGTCTTCCGGGGCGACCTGGACGGTCCACTTCTGGCCCTTGAACTCGCCCTTGGCCTCGGCCGACTTGAAGGTCTTGGGCGCCTTGGCCAGCAGGGCCGGATCGTACACCTTGGTGCGGATCGTGGCATGCGGGCAGGAAATGGAGCACTTGCCGCACTGGATGCACACTTCCGAATCCCAGACGGGGATTTCCAGCGCGATGTTGCGCTTTTCCCACTGCGTGGTGCCCGTCGGCCAGGTGCCGTCGTCGGGCATGGCGCTGACGGGGATATCGTTGCCGCAGCCGGCCATGATGGCGGCCGAGACCTTCTTGACGAACTCGGGCGCCTGGGCGGAAACCACCGGAGGCTTTTCCATCTTGCTGGTGGCCTTGGCGGGCACGTCGATCTTGTTGAGGTTGGCAATGGCCTGATCGACGGCCTTGTAGTTCTGCTGAACGACGTTGTCGCCCTTGGCGCCGTAGGTCTTCTTGATGGCGGTCTTGATGGCCGCGATCGCCTCGTCCTGCGGCAGAATGTTCGAGAGGTAGAAGAAGCAGGTCTGCATGATCGTGTTGATGCGCCCGCCCATGCCGGTGGCCTTGGCCACTTCGTAGGCGTTGATCACGTAGAACTTGAGCTTCTTGTCGATGATCTGCTGCTGAACGGTGCGGGGCATCTTGTCCCACACTTCGCCGGTCGGATAGGGCGCGTTGAGCAGGAAGGTCGCGCCGGGGACGGCTTCCTTGAGCATGTCATACCGCTCCAGGAAGGAGAAGGTATGGCAGGCCACGAAATTGGCGTGGTTGATCAGGTAGGTCGAGTGGATGGGCCGGGGGCCGAACCGCAGGTGGCTGACCGTGATCGCGCCGGACTTCTTGGAGTCGTAGACGAAGTAGCCCTGGGCGAAGTTGGGCGTTTCCTCGCCGATGATCTTGATGGAGTTTTTGTTGGCGCCCACGGTGCCGTCGCTGCCCAGG
Organism: Phycisphaerae bacterium; assembly: GCA_041661865.1. Taxonomy (GTDB): domain Bacteria; phylum Planctomycetota; class Phycisphaerae; order SM23-33; family SM23-33; genus JBAZTO01. The sequence goes on from JBAZTO010000074.1 coordinate 11,945, forward strand.
CCGTAGAACATGGCGCGGACGACGTCGTCGGTCTCGGTGTTGAACGAGGCGTCATAGGCCAGGCTGGTGTGGCAGACATCGTCGTTGATGCCGACCGTGAAATGGTTGGCGCACTTGCCGCCGGCGAGGTTGTCGAAGACCGACTTGACCATCGCGGGGGTGAATTCCTTGCTGCTCAGGCCGTAGCGGCCGCCGACGATCTTGATGCCGCCGACCCGGCCGGTCTCGACCAGGGCACTGACACAGTCCAGGTACAGCGGCTCGCCGCCGGCGCCGGGCTCCTTGGTGCGGTCGAGGACGGCGATGGACTTGACGCTCTTGGGCAGTGCAGCCGCGAAGGCCTGGACGTTGAAGGGGCGGTAGAGGTGGACCTTGACGATGCCGACCTTCTGGCCCTTGGCGGTCAGGTGCTCGACGGCCTCGTGGGCGGCCTCGGCGCCGCTGCCCATCAGCACGATGACATGCTCGGCATCGGCGGCGCCGTAATAGTCGAACAGGTGATACTGCCGGCCGGTGAGCTTGGCGAACTTGTCCATCTGCTTCTGCACGATGTCCGGGCAGGCGTTGTAGTACTTGTTGACCGTCTCGCGGCCCTGGAAGTACACGTCGGGGTTCTGGCTGGTGCCGCGGATGACGGGGCGGTCGGGCGAGAGGGCGCGGGCGCGGTGCGCCATCACCAGGTTGTCATCGACCATGGCCCGCAGGTCATCCTCGGTGAGCATCTCGATCTTGCCCACTTCGTGGCTGGTGCGGAAGCCGTCGAAGAAGTGCAGGAATGGGATGCGCGATTCGAGCGTGGCGGCGGTGGAAATCAGCGCCAGGTCATGGGCCTCCTGGCCGGAGTTAGAGCACATCATCGCGAAGCCCGTCTGACGGACGGCCATCACGTCGCTGTGGTCGCCGAAGATGGACAGGGCCTGGGCGGCCAGCGAACGGGCCGTCACGTGGAAGACGGTGCTGGTCAGTTCACCGGCGATCTTGTACATCGTCGGGATCATCAGCAGCAGGCCCTGGCTGGCGGTGAAGGTGGTGGTCAGCGAGCCGGTCTGAAGCGCGCCGTGAACGGCGGCCGAGGCGCCGCCTTCGCTCTGCATCTCCGCCACGAGCGGCACCGTGCCCCAGATATTCTTCTGGCCGGCAGCCGTCCAGTCGTCACTGTGCTCGCCCATGTTGCTGGAGGGCGTGATCGGATAGATCGCGATAACTTCGCTCACCTTGTGCGCTACGTGTGCCACGGCCTCGTTGCCGTCCATCATCTTCATGCGTCTTGCCATGTTTACCTTCCTTTGGCTGGTCTCAAAAAAAACTCGAATGACTTACCGCCGTAAACCTTTGAGCGGGAGCTACAGGGTTGCTGCCTTGGGGGCTTCAACGGAAAGGGCCATTATGCGCCCGACGCGAGCCCAATGCAACGACAAATCCCGACGCCCGGACCCCGAAATCATCCCTCAATACATACAGGCAGGCCCGAAGGGCCGCAGGATGGTAGGCTTGCCGCAGTCGGGGCACGGCCAGGGCAGGCCAATACATAGAGGCCCGAAGGGCCGCAGGATGGTAGGCTTGCCGCAGTCGGGCCACGGCCAGGGCAGGCCAATACATACAGGCCCGAAGGGCCGCAGGATGTTAGCCGGCGGCGTGAGCCGCCGGGAGAGGGCGGGGCGTTGATGTAAACCCCGCAGGGGTGTCGGAAGAAGCTCGACTACGCGAGGTACTTTTCGTCAAAAATGATCCCATGACTCTTCAGGAGCCAGATCATCTCGTCGGTGAAAGTGGTCTTTTTGTGATGCTCCTGCTGGTTCCGCACATATCTGAGCAGATTGGGAAGCACTGACGGGGAAACGCTGAATGCGGAATAGCCTTCCTGCCAACTGAACGTTTTCATGTCCGGCAGCGTGTCATGAATCCAGTTTGTGCAGTTGGCTTTCAGATCTCTAAGTGAGTCGGCGATGGCCAAGGTGGGAGGGATCTCCGCCACGATGTGAACATGATCTTCTGGGCCATTGATGAGGACCGGGTGTCCGCCTTGTCGCCGAATCATGCCGGCGAGGAATTCGCAGATTCTGGGTCGCAGTGGGGCTGTCAGGAAGGGGCGACGTTCCTTTGTCCCGAAGACGATGTGGTATCTCAGGCTCGTGTAAGACACGGGGTTCCCCTCTTGTTTCCTGCGCCCCGCTATGTAGCGGGTTGTCAAGCCAACCGTCTCGGACAAGATGATTCTGTCAAACGCTGATCACGCGCAGCCTGCTATTCGGTCGTCCGCGATGCCGCTTGCGGAGATCATTTTGTCTTTTC
>JBAZTO010000075.1:0-13279 GCA_041661865.1 Phycisphaerae bacterium
ACGCTGACCTACACGCTGGCTGCCAACGCCAACGGGGCTGCCACCGTGACGGTGAAGCTGACCGACGATGGCGGCGGCACGAACGAGTCGGCTGAGCAGACCTTCGGCATTACCGTCAACGCCGTCAATGACGCTCCCAGCTTTACCAAGGGCGCCGACCAGACGGCGGACGAGGATAGTGGCCTTCACACCGTGGCGGGTTGGGCGACCGACATCAGCAAGGGCCCCGCGGACGAGGTCGGCCAGACGCTGAGTTTCGTGGTCACCAACAACAATAACGACCTCTTCAGCGTTCAGCCGGCCATTGCCGCCAACGGGACGCTGACCTACACGCTGGCCGCCAACGCCAACGGGGCCGCCACCGTGACGGTGAAGCTGACCGACGATGGCGGCGGCACGAACGAGTCGGCTGAGCAGACCTTCACCGTCACCGTCAACCCCGTCAATGACGCCCCCAGCTTCACCAAGGGCGCCGACCAGACGGTGGACGAGGATGCCGGGGCACAGACCGTAGCGGGTTGGGCGACTGACATCAGCAAGGGTCCGGCGAACGAGGCCGCCCAGACGTTGACCTTCGTGGTGGCCAACGACAATAACGGCCTCTTCAGCGTTCAGCCGGCCATTGATGCTGCCGGGATGCTGACCTACACGCCGGCGGCCGACGCCAACGGGTCTGCCACCGTGACGGTTAATCTGACCGACAACGGCGGTACAGTTGGTGGCGGCGACAATGAGTCTGACGCACAGACCTTTACCATCACCGTCACCGCCGTCAACGACGCCCCCGTGGGCGTGGCTGACGAGTACGACGTGGACGAGGACGGATCGCTGGTGGTCGCTGCCGATGACGGCGTGCTAGCCAACGACACGGACGTTGAAGACGACGACCTGACGGCTGTCCTGGTTGCCGATGCGTCCCATGGTGACCTCACCCTCAATGCCAATGGTTCCTTCACCTACACACCGGATGCAAACTTCAACGGCGTGGACACCTTCACCTACCGGCCCAACGACGGCACGGATGACGGCAACGTCACTACCGTCACCATCACGGTCAACGCCATCAACGACGCCCCGGTCGGCGTGGCCGACGAATATGAGGTCGACGAAGACGGCGAGCTGGTCGTGAACGCCGGTGACGGTGTTCTGGCCAATGACGCGGACGTTGAAGACGACGAGTTGACGGCTGTTCTGGTGGACGGACCGGAGAATGGTGACCTCACCCTCAACGCCGACGGCTCCTTCACCTACACGCCCGACGCCGACTTCAACGGCGAGGATACCTTCACTTACAAGGCCAACGACGGCGCACTCGACAGCGAAGTCACCACCGTCACCATCACCGTCAACGCCGTCAATGACGCCCCGACGGTCGACCTGCTTGAGGTGGTGGTTGGCGGGAACGTGGTTGAGAATATTGAGCGGTCAGAAAACATTACGCTGTCCGCGACGGGTGTTTCTGACGACTTGGACGGTGAGGACGGCGAAGTCGTATCGGTCAGCTTCTATCGTGATGCCGACGGCGATGGTGAACTCGATACCGACGTGGATACGTTACTCGGCACGGACGGTGACGGCAGTGACGGCTGGACTTGTACCGACATTTCGACGACCCCCTTCGCGTATGGCGAAAACACCTTCTTCGCGGTGGCCACGGATAATGACGATGCCACCACCGATTCAGCCTTGGCCGCGGAGACGACGCTGTCGGTCGATCCGTTCACATGGACTAATGGGACCGCGACAGTCTCGGCTTATGACCTCGATGATCCCTTTGATATTACCAAGGCCAACATTACCGTTACCTTTGGCCGCAACAACACGGTTAGTGGCATCACTCTCAATGGCACGGAGGAGATGGGTGGCCTGGGCCTGGTGATCGAGGGCGGCGCCGACTCGGTCGGCAACATCAGGGATAGGAGGAGGGGCGACTTGGGCTGCCTCGCTTTCATCGCCTCTGACAGCCCCATCAACAGCATCAATATCAAGGGTGATATTGACGGCTTTAACCTTAACGACCAGACGTTTGGCGGCATCGGGTTCGACGCTGATGTGGATGGCGACGGTGAAACCAACGACCTGACCAGCCTGTTCCTGACTTCTCTGACTGGTGGAACCTCCAACACGGTTACGGTCGGCGATTGGCTTGGCGGGGATGTTTGGGCGCCGGAAGGCTTACGGACTCTTAATACCGGCGAGGCCGACGAACTGGACATCTGGATCGGCGAGGCCGAAAACGATCGGCTGACCTTCAATGCGAACCTGGGAACTGTCGAGGACGTGGACCTGCAAAGCGAGATGCCGATTGGGAGCCTGACGGTGTCGGATTGGGATGGGGGCTGGATCGAGGCTCCGTCGATCTCTCGCCTGACCTCCAAAGGCAGCTTCGCCGGCGAAATCGAGCTGCTGGACGTGTACACCTCCCGTGGCCGGGACTACTCGCTGGGCAGCATGAGCGTCAAGGGCTTGATCGACGGGGCCGACATTCGGACGGTCGGCACGATCAATTCGATCACTGCCGGCGGGATACAGAACTCTGTCATCTATGCCGGGTTCGACTTCGGGAACGATGATCTCGATGGACTCACCGGCCTGCCGACGCAGGATGACATGAATCTCTTCGTGGACGCGTCGATCAATAAGCTGACGGTCAAAGGCATCCGGGAAGACGGCGGGCTGGTGGATTCGTTCATCAACTCCAATGCTGCCGCATTGAACATGGGAACCGTCAAGCTGTCGAAGGTTCAGACCGGCAACGGCGGTGACGAGTTTGGCCTGGCGGCTAACCGGATCTCCAAAGTGACCTTCACCACGGATCTGGGCACGACCACTCGCAGGAATCCCGCGGCTGACCTCGATGATGATGAGATTGATGGCATGGTAGACCTTCTGGTCCGGATGGTGGCCATCGTCTGAGTTTCACTATCGCTCAATCAAGCCCCGGGGCGCTCAGAGCGTCCCGGGGTCTTCTTTTGCGCGGCCGGCAGAGGAGTGCATGCAGGGCAAAGCGTGGCCTTTGACTGCAGAGGGGCAGGACAGGAGATAACGCAGGGATCGCGCCTGCTTGTCAGGCCATCTCGAAGCTGTCGGTGAAGACTTCGCCGTGCCGCTCAAAGAGTTGCTGGAGCTTTCGGCTGCTGAAGTCCAAGTTGCTGGCGATGCTGTAGAGCGCGTACAGGGAGGGCTCGAAGAGGGGATGGTCGCGCCCCAGGAGTCGCGACAGGCAGGTGCTGGCCTGGGCGTACGGCCAGGCGACGCTCAGCGGGACGGTGATGCTCTTGATCGCCGCCTTGTCGGGTAGAAATGTGCGAAGGGCCCAGCGATAGTACTGTTCCACCGTGGTCACCTGGGGGTCGGCCACGTTGTAGGCCTGGCCCAGGGCCTGGTCGCACGTCGAGGCCAGCACAGCCGCCTTGGCGACGTTCCGCACGTTCGCCAGGGGCCAGCGGTTGCTCCCTCGCCAGCGTCCGAAATGCACCACGACCCTGCTGTGACGCAGGAAGTCCAGCACTCGCGGCAGGATCGTCGTGTCGCCCTGGCCGCAGACGGCGCCGGGGCGAAGCAGGACATAGCGATCGGCGGGCAGGTGGGTGGTAATGAACTGCTCAGCCAGAATTTTCGATTTTGGATACCCGTTGCGGCGATTGTCCTGGAGCGGGGTACTCTCGTCGGCATCGACGAAGTCGCGCAGGCCGTAGACGTCGGTCGTGGAAATATGCACCAGCCGGCCGGTCGGCACTTGCAGCAGGCACCGGGCCAGGTTCGCCGTGCCGTGACAGTTGGCCTCCATCAACCGGGCAGGACTGGCCACATCCGATGCCAGGCCCGCACAGTGGACGACGGCGTCAAACGGCCCGCCGCCGGCGAGCACCGCCGCCAGGGCCTGGCGGTCCGACAGCGAGGCGCGGATCAGTTCGGCGCCTGCAAGGCCCTGGGGATCGCGTCGGTGCGCCATCGCCGTCACGCGGAAGCCCCTGGAGAGGAATTCCCGGGCGCAGGCGTTGCCGATGAAGCCTGCCGCTCCGGTCACCAGGATTCGTTTGGCGTCGATGGCCATGTGATCTCGCGTGGTTGGGGTTGGCCTGCACTATTTCGCGTCAACGCGGCCGAGAAGCGATTCTCCGTCCAGTCCGGCAGGTATGGGCTTGCCCATGGCCTCCAGGAGCGTCGGCATCAGGTCCACCGTTCGGGCCACCGGGATTCGCCCGTGCGGAATGCCCGGACCGGCAATGAACATCGGAGAGAGCACCTCACAGGCCCGAATGCCGCCATGCCCGGCCTTCCGCCAGCCATCGAAATCCCACAGGGGCGTGGGGAAAGCCACCAGATCTGCGGCCAGGGCGCCATCAAAGTATGACAGCAGGCCGGTGCCCAGGTCGGGGAACTGGGTCTGGGCGGTGGCCTCCAGCCATTGCCGGGAGGTCATCGGCTTGCCCGCGAGGGCATCGGCGGGCACGTCCTTTGCCCACTCCAGCGGGTCGGTCCCGCTGATCAAATGATAGGAGAACTTCCCGACCGGGCCGCCGGCGCCCTCCACGCGGCGAAACTCGACCTGTCCGGTTTGGCGGACGACGCGAATGCGGCCGGGCGCGATCTGGTAGGCCACCGCGTCGATGTACGGTTCCTCGGCCAGCAGCGCCGGCAAGTTGACCTTGCCGCGACGGGCGGGATAGTTGCACAGGTCCTCGCCGCTGGGCCGCTCCAGCCAATTGGCCCAGCTCTGCCGGCCGCCGTTGTACAGGGGCTTTCGCAGGTACAGCACCCAGTAACGGTCGCCCGCGCCGTACGGCACGGCGGTGACGTTGCTGAAGTATCGAAGGCGATTCTCGAACGGCGTCTCTTCGCCCATCGGCACGGCCTTGGCCATCCTGATGCCCAGGGACTCCATGAAGTCGTTGACCTTTCCGTGCCTGGGCGTGTCGCAATGGCCGTGATCGCAGACGAACGTGATGAGGAGCTGATCCAGCAGGCCCGCGCGCTTCACGTCGCCCAGGACGCGCCCGATCTGCGTGTCCAGTTCGCGGATCGCCTGGCGATATTCCTCCGAGCTGGCCTGGTACTTGTAGGCGGCAAAGTTCACCGACAGCAGGTAGACCGTCGTGACGGCTGGGAACTTGCCGTACTGGCGGGCGACGTCGGTTACCTGGTGGAGGCGATACAGGGCGATCCGGTCGACCAGGCCGTGCATGTCAAAGGCCATGGCGGGCCCGGCCGAGGTGCGGTTCTCAAAAAAGTGGGTGGCCCCCGCGTGCGGCTGGAGGAAGAGCGAGAAGGTCAGGTCGTCGGGAAACTGCTGATACAGCGACGGCACGCGGCAGTCCTCGTCGAGCTTGTTCTTGTCCTGAAGCGTTTCGTAATTGCGGAAGATCAGACGATTGCGGTCGAACCACTTGGCCGCCACCAGCCCGTGATGCCCCGAAAAACGCCCCGTGACGATGCTGGTCAGGTTGTTCATCGTCAGCGAGGGATTGCTGGCCACCGCGTGAGGAACGAACAGGCCGCGTTCGAGGAAGTACTTCTGGATCGAGGGCAGTTGCCCGGCGTCCAGCAACTCCCCGAATGTCGTGGCGTTGACTCCATCGACGAGAAAGATGATCGCCCCATTAGGGTCCTTGCCCTGGGACATCGAAAAGTCCAGGCCAAATGTGTCGGCCGGCCCCTTGGCGGCTGGTACACCGCAACCCAGGGAAGACCATGCCAACAGGGGAATCATCAGTTCCGCAAACAGGCAACGAATTCGCATTGTCCGTACCTATCCCATGGAACGGCAGGAAATCATTCGGCGGGTTGACGCCCGCCGCGCGCGGCAACCGGGACGATATTGGGCTTGCCGTCGGGCCGTGTCAACGCTTTTCGATCCCTGCCGGGGGGAATCCGGCCCCGCGAGTTGCGATGTTGGCTCCGGCGTGAACCAGGCAAGCGGGGAGCTTTGTCTGCTGGATTACCGATGGTCGGCAGGTTAGAATGCTTCCCGGCCGGCGAAGGCCGCCGGCGAAGAATCGCGTTCAACACACGAGTTTAGAAGCTGTTATGCCCGTAAGTCAGGAATCATGCGCCGGTCGTTGCGAAGTACGCCCGGTGCGATCCAATTCGGATATGCGACAGTTCAAGCAGTTGCCTCGTCGGCTGCTGGACCATAATTCTTTCGCGGTTTTGCCCCTCGGCACGCTCCAGGATTTTGTGTTGGATCGCCAGCGGCACCCCTTCTACGACCACGGCCGGGGCGCCTCGGCCGAGTTCTTCCTGGCCATCGACAAGGCCGGTGGGCAGGTGGTCGGCCGAATCGCCGCCATCATCGATCATCGACACAATGAGCTTTCTAAGCAGCGTGATCCCGGCCACGAGATGTGCGGGGATTTTGGTTTCTTCGACTGCGTGAATTCTCCGCAGGTGGCCTGCCAGTTGATCGATGCCGCCGCGGATTGGCTTCGCGGCCAGGGCATCCGACGCATGTACGGGCCAGCCAGCCCGTCGCAGTCGTACGACTTCGGGCTGCTGATCGAAGGACACGACTGCCCGCACCGGTTTCTCCTGCCTTATCATCCGGCCTACTACGCCGGCCTGCTGGAAGGGGCCGGACTGGGCAAGGCCAAGGATCTTGTCTCGCTTTCGGGCGACCTCCAGGATCCCGCCTGCCGCCAGCAGATGGAGCGGTTGGTCGAGCGAACCGAAGCCATGGGCACGCGGAGATCGAACGGAATCACGGTCCGCCCGATCAACATGCGGCGATACCGGCAGGAGGCTCACATCCTTGGCGCGGTTCTCAACGAGGCCCTGAGGGATCACTTTGGCCATTCCCCCATCAGCGATTCGGAGTGGCGGCGGATCACCGATTCGCTTCGCCCCGTCGTCGACCCCGATTTCGTCCTGGTGGCCGAGCGGGACGGCACGCCCGTGGGCCTGACGATCGCGCTGCCGGACATCAACGAGATCATCGGGCGATTGAAGCTGCGATTTGGATTCATCGAGACCCTGGAGTTCCTGCTGCGGTCATGGCGCCGGCGGCCCGAATGTGTCACCGTACTCGTCATGGGCGCTACCCGCGAGGGCGACAATTTCGCCGTGACGCCGCTGATGGTCGGACACCTGGTCCGCAACCTGCTGGCCCACGGCGTCCGATTTGTCGATGCCCACCAGATCCTCGAAGACAACCAGGGCATGCTTGCCCCGGTGCTGCGGCACGGGCTGGTGGCTGACCGGCGCTATCGCGTTTACCAGTTGGCGTTGTAAAGGCCCTGCCTATGAGCGGTTCCTCCCAAGACAAGGACGCCCAGGCCCGTCGGCTTTTCCAGGCCGACAAGGAGGCCCTGTGGCACCCCTTCACGCCCATGCGGCAATGGTTGGCCGAGGAGGACGAGGGCGGCCGCGTCATCGCGTCGGCGGAGGGTTTTGAACTGATCGACACTGCCGGGCGGCGGTACATCGACGGGTTCTCAAGCCTGTGGTGCAACCTGCACGGCCATCGCGTCCGGCAGATCGACGCCGCCATCGTCGAGCAACTGGGCAAGGTCGCCCACACGACGCTGCTGGGCCACGCCGGCATCCCGAGCATCGAGTTGGCCGAGCGGCTGGTGCGGATCGCCCCGCCCAACATGAAGAAGGTTTTCTACAGCGACAGCGGCGCGACGTCGGTGGAAGTGGCGGCCAAGATGGCCTACCAGTACTACCGCAACCTGGGTCAGGGCAGGCGGCGGCGGTTCATCGCCTTTCGCGAAGGCTACCACGGCGACACGATCGGCTCGGTGAGCCTGGGCGGCATCGACACCTTCCACCAGATCTTCCGCCCGCTGCTGTTCGAGGCCACCTTCGTTGATTCGCCCAACGCGTATCATCACCCCGCCGGCAGCGAGGCGGGGAGTGTTGTGCTGGGACAGATCGACGCGATCCTGTCCGCGGCGGCGGGGGAGTACTGCGCCGTGATCGTCGAGCCGCTGGTGCAGGGCGCCGGCGGCATGCTGACGCACCCGGCGGGCTTCCTCAGGGCCCTGCGCGAGTTGACGAGCCGCCACGACGTGTTGCTGATCGCCGATGAGGTGGCCACCGGTTTCTGCCGCACCGGCATGCTTTTCGCCTGCCAGCACGAGCAGGTCCAGCCGGACCTGATGTGCCTGGGCAAGGGGCTGACCGGCGGCTATCTGCCCGTCGCGGCGACCTTGGCCACGCAGGCGATTTTCGACGCCTTCTGCGGCGATATCGCCGAGGGCAAGACGTTTTATCATGGCCACACTTTTACGGGCAACGCCCTGGGCTGTGCGGCCGCGGTGGCCAGCGTGGACCTGATCTTCTCCTCCGGCCTGCTGGATCAACTGCCGGCCAAGGTGGAACTGATCCGCCGTCGCCTGGCTGAACTGGCCGACCACCCCAACGTGGGCGACATCCGCCAGTGCGGCATGATGGTGGGCATCGAACTGCTGGCCGATCGCAAGGGGCGGCAGGGGTTTGACCTGTTGCGGCGTGTGGGGGCGGCCGTCTGCAAGCAGGCGCGGCGACAGGGGATCATCATTCGGCCGCTGGGCGACGTGGTGGTGCTCATGCCCGCCCCGGCCATGGACACGGCGACATTGGAAAGGTTGCTCACAGGTGTCATCGCGACGATACACGTATACTTCGCGGGCTGAGGCGTTCGACTTCGATGTCTCAGCCTATCCGCCGCTGCCCCGCCTGCGCGGGCTGCTGGTGACCGGCACCGACACGGAGGTCGGCAAGACACTCGTCGCCGGGGCCATCGCCCGCCAGCTCCGTCATGGCGGCCAGAGTGTGGAGGTGTTCAAACCCGTGGCCACCGGCTGCCCGCGCCAGCGCGAAGGCCTGGTCAGCGCCGATGCGATGTTCCTGGCCGCCTGCGCCGACTCGCGGCGAACGCTCTCGGAGATCACGCCCCTGCGGTACTCGGCGGCACTGGCCCCCAACATAGCAGCCCAGCGCGAGGGTAAGAGCGTCGATCTGGAGGCGATCTTCGCCGAGTATCGCCGCCTCGAAGGCGTCGCCGACGCGGTGATTGTCGAGGGAGTGGGGGGGCTGCTGTGCCCCATCAGCGATGAATTCTGGGTCATCCATATGGCCAGGATGCTGGCCCTGCCGCTGGTGATCGTCGCGCGGGCGGGCCTGGGGACGATCAATCACACGCTGCTGACCCTCCAGGTGGCGCGGGCGGCGGGGCTGAAGGTCGCCGGCGTGGTGGTCAATCGCTACCGCATCGAGCCGGCGGCGGAGGCGGAACTGAAGAAGGATGCCCAGCCCTACACGCGCGGCGATGCCGACCTGGCCATCTACACCAATCCCCAGCAGATCGGCAGACTCGGGCAGGTGCCGATCCTGGCCGTCGTGCCCGAAGAGCCCGCCAGCAGCGTCGAGAAGCTCAGCGTCGGCCCCGAAACGCAGTTCGCCGTCGGCCAGGTGGACTGGTGCGAGTTGATGGACAGGTGAACCTGCCGAAATGCCGGAAGACCGGACTGCCGAGAGACCGGAGTACCGAGAGACCGGAGTACCGAAGGGCCGGAGTACCGGAAGGCAGCCGACGGAATAAGGCCGTTGCTCTTTAGAGCCTATCCCAATAGGTGGCACAGCTTTTTCAAGCTGTGCCATGCACAGGCTGGAAAGCCTGTGCCACACACCTACTGAGATAGGTTCTTAGCCGCGTAGCGGCGCCTTTCTTAGCCCATGGCGAGGCCGAAGGCGAGCCATGGGCTGAAGCGCGAGATAAAAAAAGCCCCGTAGGGGCGCCTTGACGTCAAGACGCTCCTACGGAGCTTTATTCGGTAAAACACACACTGGCTTTCCCCGGGCTTCCGCCCGGGGCTAAGAAAGACGCACCTGCGGTGCTGATCTGGAGAAACGGTAGCCGAGCAAACGGCAGTCCAGGAAGCAGCAGGCACGGAAGACTGTGCTTACGGTTTGCGTCTACGGAGCAATGCCAGGCCGCTCAAGGCCAGGACCGTCAGGGTGGCCGGCTCGGGAACGCTGCTGAAGGTCAGGTTGTCCAGCTCGGCGACGTCCAGGGATATCTCCACGCTGGCGATGTCCTGATCGGCGTAGATGCCCATGAAGCCGTACTGGGCAATGCCGTGGGTGCCGTCAATCAGGGCGTCCTGGAAGCTGACGGCTTCGATGGTCTCGCCGGCGGCGTTCTTGGCCGTGAAGGTCGGCGCGGTGAGCGAGCTTGTGTCATTGACGATCCAGAAGCCGAATGCCCGCACCGGCTCGCTGAAGGACATGACGAACAAATCCTGTGCGGGGCCGGGGATCGAGTTGTTCGGCGAACCGCCGACGGCCTGTGCGAAATCGAAGTCGCTCCCGCCGTCGTTGACCCAGGTCAAGACCTGGTCGAAGGCCACGCCCTGAAGTGCATATTCGTCGGCTGCGTACATGTCCTGGCCGCCGTATTCGGGCAGGTCAACGGCATAGCCCAGGCCGTCGGTCTCAAAGTCGATGACGGTCTTGCTGATCCCGTTGAAGAAACTCGCGTCGGAGATGACCGAGGCCGGCGCCATCGGCGCAACAGCAAGCAGCAGCGCAATCAAAGAGAGAATCCGCACCTTCATGACTAGCTCCTTTTCCTTCCGATTTGCGAGCCCCGGAGAGAGGCTCGCAGGCTCTGGAGGATAGAGTGCCTGCCGCGGGCGGCTAAGTCAAGAGAAAACGTCCGCGAAAATGGGCGCGAAACAGGTAATCTGTCCCGGGGCTGGGCAGCGGGACACCCGAAGTGGGCCCGCGTCCGGGGTGCTTGGCGGCCCGGCGGGAGCGTGCTCAGGTTTCGCGCCTCAGCCGTGCAACCGGTGCCGGCCCGCGCAGAGTGCGATGGCCAGCGCGTCGGCCACGTCCGGCGGGTTGGGAAGTTCCTCCAGCCGACAGACCGCCTGGATGGCCCGCTGCATCTGGAGCTTGGAAGCGTGGCCGTTGCCGGTGAGGCTTTTCTTGATCTTGGTGGAGGCCAGGTCCTCCACGCCCACGCCCGCCTGCTGACAGGCCAACAGCACAATGCCTCTGGCATGGGCCATGAGAATGGCCGTACGCGGGTGATTGTAGTGAGCGTAGATTTGCTCGACGGCGGCCAGGTCGGGCTTCATCTCCGACAGCAGTTGGGCCAATTCCGCATGAATCTGTGCGATTCGCTCGGCCATGCTCCCTCGCGGGTTGGTCCGCAGCGTGCCGGCCTCCACCACGCGATGATCGCGACCGTGGAACTCCACGATCGCGTAACCGGTGATGTTCAATCCCGGATCGATGCCCAAGACTCGGAATGTCCCGTTGGAACCTGACATGAGAGAGAATCTATCACAGAAAGCACAAAGATCACAGAGGCGTTCAAAGTGCGGAGGCCGAAGTGCGGAAAACCCATTGGGCCATCGGCCGCTCCACATCGCTTCGCACTACGCACTTCACACCACGCACGTTGTCAGGCTTTTCGCCAACCCGTGCCGCCGGGCTTATCTTCCAGCACGATGCCCATGTCCGAAAGCTGCTTGCGGATCGCGTCGGCGCGGGCGAAATCCCTGGCCTTGCGGGCTTCCAGGCGATCATGGATGAGCTTCTCGATTACCTGGGCCTCGTCACCCAGCGACTCTTCCTGCATCTGGGCGACGCCCAGGCCCAGCACCACGTCCATGGCCAGGAGCGTGGCATAGACGCTGCCCTTGTCGGCCTGGGCATCCTTGAGCACGCCCCACATCGCCGCCACGGCGCGCGGCATGTTCAGGTCGTCCTCGACGGCCTGGCGGAACTCCTGCATGTATTTTTCGACCAGCGGCTCGGCGCCGCGGCAGGCCGGCCGGAGTTCCAGCACCGCCCGCTTGAGCCGGCCGTAGGCGTTGACGGCGGCGTCCATGGCGTCCCAGGTAAAGGCCAGTTGCTGGCGGTAGTGGGCGCCGAGGCAGAAGTACCGGTAGGCCAGCGCGTCGTAGCCCTTCTCGATCAGGCGATCCAGCGTGAGGAATTCACCGCTGGATTTGGACATCTTGACCGCCTCGGCGCTGCCCTCGCGCGGGAAGACCAGGAACTCGCCATGCATCCACCAGTTGACCCAGGGGTGCCCCAACGCCGCCTCGGCCTGCGCGATCTCGTTGGTGTGGTGGACGGCCATGTGGTCGATGCCGCCGCAGTGAATGTCCAGCCGCTCGCCCAGGTGCTTGATGGCCATGGCCGAGCATTCGATGTGCCAGCCGGGGAAGCCCACGCCCCAGGGGCTGGGCCATTCCATCTGGCGCTGTGCGTCCCTGGGCGAAAACTTCCACAGGGCGAAGTCGGTGGCGTTCCTCTTGCCCTCCACCATTTCGATCCTCGCCCCGGCCTTGAGGCCCTCGACGTCCAGCCGCACCAGCTTGCCGTAGTCGCTCAGCCTGGAAGTGTCGAAGTAGACACCGTCGCCAATGATGTAGGTGTAACCCTTCTCTTCGAGCGTCCTGATCATCGCGATCTGCTCGGAAATGTGGTCGGTGGCCTTGCACCACAGGTCAGGCTGGATGATGTTGAGGCGACGGAGATCGGCCACGAATGCCCGCTGGAAAAACTCGGCGATCTCCCAGGCGCTCTTGCCCTCGCGGGCGGCGCCCTTCTCCATCTTGTCCTCGCCGACGTCCGCGTCGCTGGTCAGGTGCCCCACATCGGTGATGTTCATCACGTGCCTCACCTGGAAGCCGCAGAACTGCAGCCCACGCTTGAGAATGTCTTCAAAGAGGTACGTTCGCAGGTTGCCGATGTGAGCGTAGTTGTAGACCGTCAGCCCGCAGGTATAGAGGCCGACCTTGTTGTCCTCGATCGGGCGAAACTCCTCCACCGACCGCGTCATCGTGTTCCAGAGTCGAAGCATGTCGCACTTTCCCGGTTTCGTGAAGGCGGGCGTTTTCCATTCCGCCGGCCGCTGGAGAAGATAGTACGCCCTGCAAATATTCCGGGCAAGCTTTCCCTTGGCCTCGGGCGGAGCCGGCCCACGAATGAAGGAAGCATAAAAACAAGCGAGGCGAGGAGGCTGGCCAATCTCCAGGCCGAACCTGCTCGCCTCGCTGAACAAAGGCGGCTCTACTTCTTCTTGCCCTTGAGCGCCTTGTCTTTCTTGGGCTTCTTGACGTTCCTCTGTTGAGCGTTGTTACCCTTGCCCATCTGAATCTCCTTTGCGTTTCAAAAAGTGTCTTTGAATCCGCAGCACCTGCTGGTGCGGCCGGTCAATTGGCCTTACTTCGCCATGTCCTTGAGGGCCTTGAGCGGGCGGACCTTGACGACCTTGCGGGCGGGCTTGGCCGCGAAGATCTGTTCCATCTTCGTGAAGGGGTTGATGCCCTTACGC
>JBAZTO010000076.1:0-12513 GCA_041661865.1 Phycisphaerae bacterium
GCCAAACGAGCGACAAAGAAACCGTGCCCACGTCGACGCTCAATCTTCAATAGCCAATCACACCGGGCAGCGTCTCGTCACAAGCATCGCATTCGTGGTCGCAGACGCCGCGACCACGGCACCCGGCCAATCCCCGCCCGAATGAAGCACGCCTGTAAGGCCGCCCACCGTTGGTAGATGGGCGTACAAATCCGCCGGCACTTACGCCTGACTTTCGCGGGCGTTCGGGGTTTGGTGTCGTCACGTCAAGGCAGATATCCCTGGATCGGCACGACCAGCGTCGATTCCCCAGGCCTGTCCGTAACCAGTTCAATCTCTCCCCGCACGGCGCCTTTCGCCCCGGCGCGCTCCACGCCGCTCAGGGCCGCGATGGAGTCGAAGTCGATTTCCCGCTCGTCGCCGCCCGCCGAGGCGGACCGTTTCAAGAACGTTCTACCGGCCCGAAACGTGTATCATGGCCTTGAGCACGCCGTCGCGATAGTTGGACACCAGGTCCATCGCCTCGCCCGTCTGGTCGAGGCTGAAGTGATGCGTGACCATGGCGTTCATGTCGATCCTGCCGCTGCCGACCAGTTCCACGGCCTCCTCGACGCAGCGGTCCTGCCGCCGCACCGACTGGATGACCAACTCCTGCCGCCGGGCCAAGTGTACGTCGAAGGAGATGCGGCTCTCCGCCGGGATGCCCGCCATGACAAGCCGCCCGCGCGGGCGAAGCATCGCCAGGCCCTGGTCGACCGTCTCCTCCTGGCCGGCACACTCGAAGACCGCGTCCACGCCCACCGGCTCCATCTTGCGAATGGCGGCTGGGACGCTCCCGGCGTCCCGGGCCGAGCCGACCCAATCGGCGCCGAACTTCCGCCCCGCCTCCAGCCGATAGTCCAGCACGTCAGTCATGTAGACCTTGTAGTCACCTTTTGCGCGCAATCCAAGCAACACACACAGGCCGATAGGCCCGCAACCTTGAATGACAACATTGCCCGTCTTGCCGAGCTTGCCCAGGTTGCGCGTGTGCAGGCCGATAGACAGCGGTTCGGTCAGCGCAATTTGCTCCTGAGTCATATTGTCAGGCACGGGCAGGCAGCACTCTTCGGGCATGACGATGTACTCGGTCAGGCAGCCCTGCGACAGGCCCGGCGAGCCCAGGAAGCCCTGGTCGCGGCAGGTGTACTTGAAGTCCGAGAGGCACTGGTCGCACTTGTTGCACGGGATCAGCGGGTCCACCGCGACGCGTTGGCCGACCTTGAGTGCCCGCACGCCCTTGCCCACCGCCGCCACCGTGCAGGCTGACTCGTGGCCGACGATCCAGGGCAACTCGGCGATGGACGTCCCGATGCGGCCTTCCTTGTAAATATGCACGTCGCTGCCGCATACGCCCACCACGTCCACGCGGAGCAGCACATCCTGGTCGCGCTGAATTTTCGGCTCGGGAACCTGATCGATTCTGACCTGCTGCAAACCCGTCAACAAAGCGGCTTTCATCGGACTTCTCCATGTCGGTATGCCTCGTCGGGCTAGGCCGCAAGGCGAGCCAACCATCGTAATAACGCGGCTGGGCCGATGCCAGAGATTTTGGCCAAGTGGAAGATATCACAGAGATCACGAAGGTCACAGAGATCACAAAGAAAGAGAACTAAGCGAGACGCATCGCTCTTCCGTGATCTCCGTGGCCTCTGTGGTCTTTGTGATTGCTGTTCCTCTTGGTCTGACGATCGCCCCTCGTCAGCCTGGTGTCCGGCCGCTACAATACCGCCCATGCGCCAGATCAGTTGCATCATCAGCCTGATCCTCGCGGTGATCGTCAGCTTGTGGGTCTATTCATGCCGCAAGTCCTCGCCGCCGCCGACCTCTCAACCGGCCGCCGCCCCGTCGCCGTCAACCGCGCCGGCATCGATGCCCGCGACGTCGCCAGCCACTTCGCCGGCCTCCGCGCCGGCCAGGGAGGTCGATCCCCGCGGCTACGAGGGCCTCATCGGGCAGGGCAACGCCGCCCTGGCCGCCAAGGACTATCCCGCCGCCGCGGGGGCCTTCGCCAAGGCAGCCCACCTGCGGCCTGACGAAGTCCTGCCCCTCGAAGGCCTGGCCAACGCGCTGGTCAGCGACCGCTACTACGAGCAGGCGCTGGAGGCCTACCAGAAAATCGTCGCCCTCAAGCCGGCTGACCCGCAGGCGCGATTCAACCTGGCCGTCGCGCTGGCCCGGGCAAGACAGTACCAGCGAGCTGAGGACATCTACGGTCAATTGCTCGCCGAGAACCCCGACTATCACACGGCCCGCTACAACCTGGCCAGCCTCTACCAGGCCCAGGGCAAACTCGCCCAGGCCCTCGATGCCTGGCAGGAGGTCGTCCAGCGATGCCCGCAGCTTTCATCCGCCCGCATCTCGCTGGGCGAAGTCCTGCTGGACCTGGGCCGCAACGCCCAGGCCGTGGATGTCTTCACCCAGGCCGTCAAGTTGCAGGAGAACGATCCCAAGATATGGCTGGACCTGGCCGTCGCCGCGCAGCGGGCCGGGAGCCTGGGACTCTCTGCCTCCGCCGCGGTGCGGGCCATCCAGCTCGCGCCCGACGACGCCCTGGCCTGGCGGCTGAAAGGTGAAATCCTGCTCGAACTTCACCGCGCGCGGGGCGATCGCCTGTTCCTGGTCCAGGCCGTTGACGCCTGGCGGCAGAGCCTCCGGCTCGACGGAGCGCAACAAGACTTGCGGCAGCTTCTGGACACTTACGGCCCGCTGGCCGACAATATCAAGGCTGCGATGGACCCGAATTTCATCGGCCCCCCGCCGCCGCTGAGAGATTTGCCTCAGCGGTAGAGAAGGCTGAGTCGCATTTGTCGAAGTGAGCGACAGGACCGTGCGAAGCTGGCGAGCCCGTCATGCTTCGCACTTCACACTACGCACTGGTTTTGACAAGGACCGATCATGGCACTGAACCTTCGAGAATATGTCGGCACGGTCAGGGTGACTGACGGCGCCACCGGGACGCAACTGGCCAAGCTGGGCCTTTCCGCCGGCAGCGCGTCGGAACTGTGGAACGTGACCAACCCCTCCGCCGTCGAGCAGGTCGCCCGCAACTACATCAAGGCCGGCTCGGACATCGTCCTGACCAACACGCTCTGCGCCAACCGCTACATGATGTCCGCCCACGGGCTGACCGGCCGCACGGCAGAGCTGGCCGAGGCCGGCGTGCTGGTCGCGCGGCGCGCCGCGGCGGCAGCGGCCGGGCGCGACGTCAAGGTCTTCGCCTCGCTCGGACCCACGGGCAAGATCGTCATGACCGAAGAGGTCAAGGCCGAGGACCTGCTGGCCGCCTTCGCCGAGTCGGCCGAGGCCCTGGCCTTCGGCGGCGCCGACGCGATCGTGATCGAGACCTTCAACGAACTGGAGGAGGCCCGCCTGGCCCTCCAGGCCTGCAAGTGCGCCACCGACCTGCCGGTGATCGTGTGCATGACCTTCGCCTCCGGCCCCGACAAGACGCGGACCATGATGGGCAACAGCCCGCAAGAGCTGGCCAAAATGGCCAAGGCCGGCGGGGCCGACGCCATCGGCGCCAACTGCGGCGCCGGGCCTGAAACCTACGTCAAGGTCGCCCAGATGCTGCGCGACGCCAGCGACCTGCCCATCTGGATCAAGCCCAACGCCGGCCTGCCCACCGTCGGCAAGGACGGCAAGACGCACTTCCCGATGGCCCCGGCGGAGTTCGCTTCCTACGTCCCGGCCCTGCTGGCTGCGGGAGCCAACTTCATCGGCGGATGCTGCGGCACAGGCCCAGGACACATCGAGGCCCTCCGCGCCGAAGTGGACAAGCTCATTGCCAAGTAGGGCGGAAGAACCAGGACGTTCCTACCGCTCCGTCAGCCGTCAACTGATGGCATGCCCCCTGGGTGGCACAACCTCTCCAAGCTGCACAGGCCTTGAAAACCTGTGCCACCTATAACGCCATTCCTGACAGAGTGATACCTCCTATTCCTGAATCCTGTCCAGATTCAAAAGCGTCGCGCCCGCCGAGTCGGTTGCCTGCACCCTACTACGCGACAAACGACATAACCATCTATTATTAAATAAGTTGTATATTAGTCCTAACCAATGATCGGGGTAGTCATTGCACAACTTTGAGGCGGCTGGCAGGCAAGCCACGGCATCGGCAATATAATATACGTTTTTTAGTAGAAAAATCCGCAGATTTGCGGTATACTCCACCCTGTAACGGAGCGGAGTCTCGGAAGGATAGCAGTTCACCTGCAAGTCAGATTTCGGAGCGGTGTTGAAAATTGTCCCTGCCTTGTGCTGTGTTGGACACAGCGTGACTATATAGAGAAGCTGATTCTTATAGGAGGATCACAAGGAAATACAAACGGACGACTGGGTCGCATGTGCCGCTGAAGGCTTCTGTAGGGTGTGCCTCCACTCATGGCTGAAGGCGGTCTCGGAGCGTAGCAGCCTCTTCTCGTACATAAGGAAGGAAAACATGAATCTACTCAAGACAGCATTATCTATTGCTGTGGTTTCAATTGCGTCCATCGCGGGCGCAGCCACGTACAATTTCGTTTCCACTGATGGCGACTATGGCACGGCCGCCAATTGGCAGGATGCCAACCTGGCCAACGGCGTCCCGACTACCGGCGACACCGCCTACGTCCGCAACGGCGGCGTGGTGAGCATCACGGCCAGCCAGGCAGCGTTGGCGCTACAGTTCGGCAAGAGCAACATCGATCCGAACACGTTGATCGACAGCGCCTTGGCCGGCTCGGGCGTCATGGCGGCTGGAACGCAGACCCTGACGCTGGGCAGCCTCAAGATCGGTGATACCCAGGCCGGCAGCTTCCTTCAGCAGGGCGGCACGGTCACAATGAGTTCTTTTGAACTGTCCAGCAACGTCAGCGCCAACTTGACGGTGAACGCCGGCGTGTTCTCCTCCTCCGCCAGCAGCCCCGGCATGCTGGTCAACAAGAACGCCACGTTCAACCTGACCGGCGGCAGCGTTTTCAGCAGCGGCAGTGGCGGACGCGGCCTGACCACCGGCACCGTTACCGGCGCCACCAATGCCATCAACTTCAGTGGTGGCACCTTCCAAACCAACGGCGGTTTCCGCACGAACAACACCACCGGCGGCACCACCAACATGACGATCTCTAATGATGCCCTCGTCGTGTTGAAAGCAGATTCGCAACTCGGCTACGGGTCAAGTAGCGGTTCCGCTAACAGCAACTACTCCACGCTGACCATGACCGGCGGCTCGTTGCTTGCCGCCGTCCAGCCGGCCACCTGGGATAGCGCTACCTACAGGTTGGAAATAGCTGCCCGCAGCAAGGCGCAACTCAATATGGAAAACGGCTTTGCCGCCGTTGGCCAATTGCGCATGGGTAATGGCGCCAGCAGCCCTGGCGGCACCCTCTACCAGACCGGCGGTTCGTTCTGGTGCTCTTCGGTGGACATGAGAATGCAAGCCTTTGATGAGTCCGCCGCCGGTGAACCCGACGCGGGCACCAAGATCATCGTCAACGGCGGCGTCTTCATGGCCAACAAGCCTGGTGGCTCTGGCGGCGACAATATCATCGGCGATCAGGGCGCGGCCAGCTTTGAAGTGGGTCTTAATGGCACGGCCATTATGGACGCGATCCAGATGGGCAAGAACGCGACCTCCAACAGTTCTCTGTCCATCAGCGGCAATGGTTATCTACAGCTTGGCCGAGGCCTGTATACAGCCAATGCAGACGCCATTCGCGCGTTCAACTTCACGGGCGGAACCGTGGACATGCGAAACCTGGGCAACAATTGGACTGATCCCAACGGCACATATGTTGGTTCTCCTGATGGGATTGACGACATTTACGCGACGGCCTGGAACGGCGTGGATCTGAAGAATGATGGTGGCCTCCTGACGTTGCTTCCAGGCGTCCGGTTGGCGGTCAATGTCGGCAGCAGCACCCTGGCCGACGACTTCGTCATGACCGCCGGCACGTGGGATATCGACGTGACAGGCGCCGGTCTGGCCGACTGGGCCAATATTCTGAACGGCCAGGCCTCATTGACTGGCGGCCTGCTGAACCCCATTCTCGTCGGCTACACTCCGACGTTGAATGAGCCTTTCACGATCGCCAAGGGCACCTCACCGGCCGTTGTCAGCGGCATGAGCGTTTCCGACCCGGCGCATTGGCAGGTTCAGGCCAATGGCAACAACGTCGAGCTGGTCTACATTCCGGAACCAGCCACGATGTCCCTGCTGGTCCTGGGCGGCTTGGCGATGCTTCGCCGTCGTCGCAACTAGTAGTTTTACTTTGAGAATCGGCCTTGGCTGAGGCAAGCCAGGGTTGGAAATCCGGCGGAAAGCGGGTGGCCCCTGACCGGGTCACCCGCTTCTGCTTTTGCGGGGCGGCAATAGATGAAACGGCCTATCACAAAGAACACGAAGATCACAGAGGCCACGGAGAATAGCACAGGACAAACGTACCCAGAAAGAGACCTTAGCCGCGAATTACGCAGATTACGCGAATTCGGAGGGAGAAAGAACTAGAAGCAACGCCAGGAGAAATTTCGCGAAAACAACGAAGCCGGATCGAGCTTATGAGATTTTCTTTTTTTGCGGCTGTCTTCGCGGAATTCGCGGCTGATTTTCTTTGCGACCAACTTACTTCACTCTTAGATGCGATGGCCCTGTCGCCCAATCACTTGGCCGTGCCACCGGGCCTGGAATATGGTATGATCCAGCCGGTCAATTCTTTGTCTTTCGCCGGGGAGCGTGGCGGCAGGAGAATCGCATGGCACAGGTTGATTCGCATCTGAGCACAGGGCTGCCGGGACTGGATCACGTGTTGCGCGGCCTGATTCCCGGCGACAACATCGTCTGGCAGATCAGCGCGATCGAAGACTACCTGCCCTTCGTCAAGCCCTACTGCCAGGAGGCCCGCGACAAGGGGCGGAAGCTGATCTATTTCCGCTTTGCCAGGCACGCGCCTCTGCTCGATGCCGACGATGGCGCGGAGGTGCATGAACTGGACCCCGAGGGCGGGTTCGAGAGTTTCATCAGCGAGATCCACGCGGTGATCGAGAAGACCGGCCGGGGCGGGTATTACGTCTTCGATTGCCTGTCCGACCTGGCGGCCGACTGGTACAGCGATCAGATGCTGGGCAACTTCTTCATGCTCACCTGCCCTTACCTGTTTGACATCGAGGCCATCGCGTTCTTCGCCATTTTTCGCAACCGCCACTCCTCCCACGCCGTGGGCCCCATCTCCGAGACCACGCAGATATTCCTGGACGTCTACCGCCACAAGGGGCGGCTGTACATTCACCCCGTCAAGGTCCAGCAGCGGTATTCGCCGACGATGTACATGCTGCACGTCTGGCAGGACGACCAGTTCCCGCCCGTCACCGAAAGCGCCATCACCAGCGAGATCCTCACCTCGGTCCCGTGGCTGCGGATGGGCTCGGCCAGCTACCACCTGGGCGTGTGGAACCGGACGATCCTGGAGGCCGAGGAGGTGCTGGAAGAGCATCGCAACGGCCAGTGTCCGCCCGCGCGGGCCCAGGAATACTTCCACCGCCTGCTGCGAATGGCCATCAGCCGGGAGGATCGCGTGCTGGGCCTGGTGGAAAAGTATCTGGGACTGGCCGAGGTGGTCAACATCACCAAGCGGATGATCGGCACGGGCCTGATCGGCGGCAAGAGCGTGGGCATGCTGCTGGCCCGGGCGGTTCTGCAACAGGGCGACGCGCGATGGCGGGAGCGTCTCGAGCCGCACGACTCGTTCTATATCGGCTCGGACGTCTTCTATACCTTCCTGGTCCGCAACGGCATCTGGTGGGTCCGCCAGCAGCAGCGGGACAAGGCCAACTTCCTGGTCGGGGCCGAGAAGGCCCGCCAGCGCATGCTCATGGGGAACTTCCCCGAGTACACCGTCCGGCAATTCGAGATGATGCTGGACTACTTCGGCCAGTCGCCCATCATCGTCCGCTCCTCCAGCCTCCTGGAGGACAACTTCGGCAACAGCTTCGCCGGCAAGTACGAGAGCATTTTCTGCGCCAACCAGGGCAGCAGGCACAAGCGCCTGGAGGACTTCATCTCGGCTGTGCGGACCATCTACGCCAGCACCATGAGCGAGAAGGCCTTGACCTACCGCGCCCAGCGCGGCATCTTGGACCGCGACGAGCAGATGGCCCTGCTGGTCCAGCGGGTCTCGGGCAAGATGTACAGCCACCTGTTCTTCCCGCAGATCGCCGGGGTGGGCTTTTCGTTCAACCCCTACGTGTGGAACCAGCAGATCGACCCGTCGGCGGGGATGCTCCGCCTGGTCTTCGGGCTGGGGACCCGCGCGGTCGACCGCAGCGACGACGACTACACCCGCGTGGTGGCCCTCAACGAGCCCCAGCGCCGCCCCGAGGCCAACTTCGACGAGGTCCGCCAGTATTCCCAGCGGCGCGTGGACGTGCTGGACCTGGAGGCCAACCAACTGCTGTCGGAGTCGTTCGCCGAGGTGATCAAGCGCAGCCCCGACCTGCCCATCGAGGTCTTCGCCTCGCGCGACGAGGCAATGGAGGCCCGGGCGGTCGAGCGGGGGGTCAAGGATGTCTTCCCGTGGGTGCTGACCTTCGATAACCTGTTTACCAAGACCGACTTCGTGGCCGACACCCAGTTGATGCTCGCGAGTCTCCAGACCGCCTACGACTACCCGGTGGACGTGGAGTTCACCGCGAATTTCTTCAACGATGGCAGCTACAAGATCAACCTCGTCCAGTGCCGGCCTTTCCAGGTCAAGGGCGGCGGGGTGGCCATCGAGACGCCCGATATCCGCCGCAAGGACATGATCCTCGAGGCGCACGGGGCGGTCATCGGCCAAAGCCGCAGCATGGCGATCCAGCGCCTGATTTACGTCGTGCCGGCGGTCTACGGGGCCATGCCCATCAGCGACCGCCACAACCTGGCGCGGGTGATCGGCCGGCTGACGCATGTGGACGGCGCCGAGCCCCCGACGATCATGCTGCTGGGGCCGGGGCGGTGGGGGACCACCACGCCCTCCCTGGGCGTGCCGGTGACCTTCGCCGACATCAACACCGTCTCGGTGCTGTGCGAGATCGTGGCCATGCGGGAGGACCTGATCCCCGACGTCTCGCTGGGCACGCACTTCTTCAACGAGCTGGTCGAGATGGACATGCTGTACCTGGCGCTGTTCCCCACGCGGCAGGACAACTTCCTCAACAAGGACTTCTTCGAGCAGGCCCCCAACAAGCTCGCGCAGTTGCTGCCCGACGCAGCCTCCTGGTCGCACGCGATACGGGTCATCGACAGTTGCGATCTGCCTGCCGCCGAGGCCATCAGGCTCAACGCCAACGCCCTGGACCAGAAGGTCATCACCTGGGTGCAGGCGAAGGAATAACTCCTCGGGCCGCGCGCCGCACACAGGCTGGAAAGCCTGTGCCACATGCCTGCTGAGAGGTGCCACTGCTGCGGTGTTTGCAGCAGTGTCGTCGCTATGCACGGCTGCACACGACGCAGCCGTGGCACCGGTCATATGATATGTCACGGAGCCTAACAGCCTGGGGGATCGCGAATTGCCTTGTCGAAACTTCCTCGCCAGTTAGAATCAGCGGAGACTGCTGGCGGCGGTCGTCAGCGGGGAAGTCTTCCGAGACAAGTCAGGTCAGGCTCAACACAACTGTCGCCTCCGGGCGACAGGATCGACTAAAGGCGACTGCCGTATGGTCAAAGCTAGAGGCAATAAGGCTCAAGAGGTTACTCGGGTCGAGGCTGGGCAGGCCGTTGACACCACGGGTTCGGCGCCGCGTCGCGTGGGTTTGGCGCTGCTGTTGGTGACGTTATTGTCCCTGGTCGTCTACGGCCACATGCTCGAGCCGGGCAAGACCCTCTACTCTCCGTACTCGGACTTCATCGCCGGCGGCCTGGCCACCAAGACCATCCTATACCAGTCCATCCAGGAAGGCAGGGGCATCCCGTTCTGGCGAAACGATCAATTGAGTGGCTACCAGGGCCTGACGCATCCGTTGTCGTTGTACACGTATCCGCTGCACGTCCCGTTTCTGATCGCCCCGCCGATGACAGCCATCGGTTGGGCGCAGTGGCTGCAATTCCTGGCCGCCGGCGTTTCGATGTATTTCCTGGGCGCTGTACTGGGCCTGCGATTCTGGCCGAGGCTCCTGATGGCCGCCGCGGCCTTGATGAGCTTCAAGCTGATCCTCGCCACCTATGCCGGATGGTGCCTGGGCATGGTCGCACTGATGCCGGCGATGATGGCCGCGGTGATGTACCTGATGCAACGGCCCACCCTGGGGCGGGCCTTGCTGACGGCCTTGGTCGGGGCGCTCTGCCTTCACACCGGCCACCTGCAGTTGTTGTATTACATCATGCTCTTCATCCTGGCCTACTGGCTCTGGCAGTGGGTGGGCTGGATACGGCGGAGGGAGTGGAAGGTCCTGGGCAAGACGACCGGTTACCTGGTCGCCGCCGGTGTCCTGGCCGTCGGCATGACCAGCTATCTCCTGATACCCATGGCCTCGGGCGCCAAGATGATCTCGCGCGGCGAAGGCTCCTATCAGTTCCTGACGACCCATTCCCTGGAAAGCCGGCAGTTGGCTACGTTGTTCTACCCCGAGGCCCTGGGGTCGCCTGTGGACGACAATTATCGCCGCAATGACCAGATCGGCGCCAACGAGCTTTGGGAGGATGAGGCCTACTTCGGCCTGATTCCGCTGATCCTGGCCGTGGCGGGAGCCATCCTGGGCTGGCGCAGGCCCATCACGAAGTACCTGGCCATCTGCTTCGTGGTCTCGCTGATCGTTACAGCCGACACGCCCATCCTCAAATTGCTCTACGCCGGCATGCCCGGATTCAAGCTCTTCCGCTGCCCGGCGAGGTTCCTTTTCCTGACGTCATTTTTCGGCATGGTGCTGGCCGGCATCGGCGCCGAGGAAGTCCTGGCCCGCCTGCGCGCCCGGGGCCTGAATCGATGGATCCCGGCCCTGGTGATTCCCCTGGCCCTGGCCCTGATGACGGTGGAAGGCCATTACTATTCGAACCGTTACCTGACGATGGTGCCGCAGAAGTACGCAATGCCGGAGACTTCCTATTCCCGATTTTTCGCCGAAGACCGCTCGGCCTTCCGCATAGCGCCTGTCGGCCGGGGAACCATCAATTATGGTTGGGCTGCGCCCATGGGCCTGCACGTGATCACCGGATATGACGGCGTGAACTATCGCCAATACCAGGGCTACTTCAACATGCTGCAGTTCAACAAGGTACTCCCGCCACGCGCCCAGCTCTGGTATGACCTGCGGTTTGACCCGTGCGCCCCCCAGGAGGTTCCGTTGCGCCCGAGCCAAGGGCGCAACAACGCAGACTTGCTGGACATTCTTAACGTGAAATATGTCGTCAGCCGCTGGCCGTTGCGCCTGGAACCGGGGCACTTCAAGGAAGCGGCGGCCTTTGAGAAGGAGCAGGTGTTCGGCTTCTATCAAGGCATGGCCCTGAGCAATATCTTCATCTACCGAAACGAAGGGGCCGCCGGACAGGCCTACTGGGCGCAGGAGGCGGTCGCCGCTTCCAACGAGGACGACCTGGCCGCCAGGATGCGTGCGAGCGAGGACCTCCGAAGGACGGCGGTGGTCCTGTGCGATCCGCAGGCGCTGCCGGCGAAGCTGACGCCCTCGGCCGGCCCGGCGGAAGTGGAGCAGGCCTACGAGGGATATTACAGGGTCAAGACCGACAGGCCCGTGGAGGGATACCTGGTCATCAGCGACGTGTGGCATCCGGGGTGGCGAGCGAGGCTGGACGGCGTGCCTGTTCCCCTTTACCGGACCAATTATGCCCTGATGGGCGTGCGCATAGGGCCTAGCAAGCATGAACTGGTACTGGAGTTCCGCCCGTCGCACTGGGCTGCGGCCTTGGGGGTCAGCCTGGCCAGCGGGGCGGCGGTGTTGTTATTGGCGACCCTCGGCGCGATCAGGCGAGTGCGACGTGTAAAGTCCAATAACACAAAACAAGGCTCAGCCGTTTCAGGATAGGGATCCGCGGGCTTCTCAAAGAAAACCTCAAGGCCCCCGATAGAGGTGCCGGGCGACCGGGAAGGGCCTGCTCCTGAGGTTTGGCTCCCGTCTTCTGCTACCGGTTCCAACCATCTGTGCTTCGGCCCACAGGTCGCCGACGATCGTCCTCGTCAGCTTCATTTGAAGAGACTTGTCTTAGCCGGAGGGGCCAAGTCACAAGACATTTGGCCTAGGTTGACTCGCATAAGTAGCTTTTGTGACGTGTGTTGCGCCGTGCGAACTCCGTTAAGGATCACACCGATGGCTTCTCGACCTCAAATGGCAACTATTTTAGTGAACTTTGTCCTTGTTTATTCCGTAGGCAATAGGGATAACTGGTAGTATTAGGTTAGAGGACGGTTGCCAGGTGCGAGAATAGCTTAACCCGCATATTTCACACTGGGTGCTGAGGGCGTATGTAGAGGGTAGAGGGGTGTGGGCGGATGGATTTGTGGTGGTCGCGCGGCGGGTCGGCGCGAACTC
>JBAZTO010000077.1:0-12313 GCA_041661865.1 Phycisphaerae bacterium
AGCGGGCACTTGTCCGACGTCTTCTTCGGCTTCACGAGGCCGCCGCAGTCCTCACCCTGGAGCCGTTCCCGACAGAGGCGAGAGAACCGGCGCTTCATCACCGTCACCGCCGCGAGCGCGGCGCCGGCCGGGCCGCCGGAGCGAGCCCCGGCGAGCACCAGGGGCTCCCGAGGATCGACGTCCAGCTCCAGCCCGAGCTTCGCCAGGTCTTCACGCTCTGCGTCCACGCGGCGGATGATCACGCTCTCCAGGTAGGCATGGAGGGTCTCGGGCTGAACACCGTGCTTGAGCTTCTTCACCATTTCCATGATGGCCGTGGACGTGGGAATTGGCATGTCAGAGTCGGTCACGAGTGTAAGCATAGCCTCATCCGGGCATAGTCCCCTAGGGGGCGGTACGCGTCAAGGGAAAGGTGACAGGCCCCCACGCCTGGGGTAGGGTCCGCATGGTGATGCACCTAGGCAAGGAGATCGCTGTCCGCCGCAAGGCCAAGAAGCTCTCCCTACGTCAAGCGGCCGAGATCGTCGGCATGAGCCACCAGGCCGTGAACAACGCGGAGCACGGGCTCACCTCGTTCGAGTCCGCGCTCAAGATCGCCAAGGCCCTGGGCGCGCCGAAGGACAAGCTCATCGATCTGGCGAAGCAGGACGCTGAAGACCTCGCGAGGAACACCTGATGGTCATCCCGAGAATATGTCCTGCATGCGTTGAGTCCCTTCGCCACGCGCTCGACACTATGGGGCCAGCTACGGTTTGCTTCAGCTGCCTCTGCATCATGATGGGAGTAGGGAAGGTCCTGACCGAAAAGGTTGACCTCGAACTCGCTCAGCCGACCAAGCCCTCGCTCCACGTTGTGCCCCCGGAGGACCCGTGAAGATCGTCGATGCACGCAGCGGCAAAGAGCTAGTCCTCGGGGATGAGGTGAAGTACCCGGACCTGTGGTCGTGCTTCGACCGGAGGCACCGACCGAACCCGGACTCCTACCGCCTCATGAGCGTCATCGTGGGCCTGTTCTCGGCCGACGTGACCATCCGCCGCATCGGCGGCGAGGTGGTGACCATCCGGGGTACGGTCCGCTACATGCACCCGAAGTACCTGTTTCAGAGGGTCGTCTTCGTAGAGACGTGAACACGGCCGCGAACGCGTCCGAGGAGAGAACGATGGCGGTGAAGCTCGAATGCGACCTCTGCGGCAAGCTGGTCACCGAGGACAAGGAGCGGGTGGACGGCAGCATCGAGGAGTGGGAAGCCCACGCCGATGACGTGCGCCCCTTCGTCGGGAACGTCTCGACCGTCTGCGGCGAGTGCTACGAGCCCATCCGCGTGACCGTGTTTGCGGTCGTTGGCGCGCTCCGGCGCCTGCACCCGGACCCGGAGCTGTACCCGGAGCCTGACCCGGCGCGGTTGGCGGCAGCGACCCTTGGATAACCCCGGGCCCCTGGTCACGCTCCGGCGCGACCTGTACACGTCCGCCGGCCGGCGGTACCTCGCGGGCGAGACCATGCGCGTCGTGGGCGAGTTCCAGGGCAAGCTTGATTTGGATGGCCCCAGCGGTCGCTTGTACCGCGTGCCAGCGAACGCCGTGGGCTGGCCGACCGTCTCGCCCCCGCCGCGCGCCGAGGTGCTGCCCCGGCGGCTGCCGCCGATAGGCTCGCTAGAAGTGCCCTAGGGGCGTCGGGCTGGTAGCATCGAGGCATGCCCCGCCTCAAGTGCCCTCGTGGATGCGTGCCCGTGACCGGGCTCGGCGCCGCCCACGAGCCCAAGCTCCGAATCGACGTTCTCGGCGTGCCTGGGATCGACCAGAACATCCAGCTCAATGCGTACCTGGAAGGACATCCCTGCACCGACGGCATGATGCTCAAAGAAGGCTCATGTGGGTACATGATCCTCGGTACCAGCCGCGACGCCCCCTACCTGTTCGTCATCGGCGTGCGCGTTGCCGCCGACGCCCGACGTCAGCTGATCGGTACTCGGCTGTACGAGAAAGCCGCCGAGATTGCCGCTCAGTACGGCCTGCCGCTGGCCTCCGACACGAGTCGGACACCGTCAGCCGAAGGCTTATGGAAAAAACAGCAGAGGCTGGGTCGCGCACGAGCGAAGCGCCCCTTCGGAAACAAAATCTACGTCCTGGACTACCCGGCCCCGAAAAGCCTGGCCGGCTACATCGACGAGCACGGCATCGGCGAGGGCTGGCAGCACATCTGGCTCGGGCCCGACGGCGAGGACATCAGCGTCGTGGACCACGAGCAGTACGCACGGCAGCAGGGAGCCGGCGGACGGAATCCGAACATCGAGTTCGAGCGGCAAGGCTGGATTCGAATCAGCATCTACGCGGGCGCCATCTCGGTCGAGCTGGAGACGGAGCCCACCCCGGCCCAGGTCGAGACCTTGGCCAAGTACTTGAGCTACCCAGGCATCGCATTCAGGGCGGCGAACTACCGAAACCGGTACCTGCAAGCCGACGGGTTCACGAGAATGACGGCTGGGCAAATTGCCGCGTGGGCACAGGGGCAGGCCGGGGGCGGGCTCGGGGCTGCAAAAAGCATACAGCGCCCAGTGCGCCACATCGACAGCCCGTACATGGGGTCGTCCCCATTGTGGGCGCACATATGGGTCAGTCCAGAGGGGCTCGACACGCTGTACCCGGACCATAAAGTAGGCGCTGTTCGCGTGCTGCGATCTTTGCGCGTCAAGCCAAACGATGACGCTCAGAGCCTGATTGCTCAGCTTCTGACGCGTGGGTACCTACGCATGACCCTTAGCAAGATGAACCTGGATATCGAGGCGGGCCGACCCCTAACGCCAGCTCAAGTTCGCACCTTGCAAGATTATCTCGCCTACCCCGGCGTCGCATTCAGCTTTGCCGAAGTCGCGGGGCTCCATCTGTGGAATCGGGAACTGCCGTCCATTTCCGCCGGGCGCATCGCCGCATGGGTCGCCCAGGTCGCGCAGTGACCCTCGTCGTCGCTCGCCTCCAGCGCCCCCACACCTGCGCGCCCTGCGTCGGCAACCGGAACCCGAATCCGGGCGTGCTTCTCTGCGCGTACTGCGACCTCTGGTTCTGCTACACCCACCTCGCCGACCCGCACGCGCACGAGTGCGCGAAGACGCAGCTCATGACCCCGAAGTTCTTCTTGAAGGGGTGACCGCATCGCGGTATGACTGGCCGATGCTCATGTTCTGCGACAAAACCGGCAAGCAGCTGTTCCCTGGCGACTACATCGTCTACGGACACGCCCTCGGGCGCTGCGCCGGCCTGCGATACGGAGTCGTCTTGGACATCGTCAAGAGCGAGAATGACGACTACGGTCGTCCAGGCTGCAAGCTGCACGTCCAGGGCGTGGATGACGATTGGGGCGAGCGCTGCAAGCCGGTGAAGCCTGGGTACCTGCAGTTCCCGAAGCGGGTGCTCAAGGTCGCCCTGGGGCAGATTCCCGAGAACGTCCGCACGGTGCTCAAGGCCCGCTCGTGAAGGCAGCCGTCACCAAGTTCTCCAAGCCGCCGAAGACCCTCGCCAACGCCTCCTGCCCCACCTGCGTCCCGCTCTCCTGGACACAGATCCCTGAGTTCAATAGGCGCTGTGCCGCGTGTCGGGGCTACTTCTGCCCCCAGCACCTGAAGGAGCATCTCTGCCCGGGGACGCTGAAGGGCAAGATCCTGGGGTCCCTCAAGCCGCGCTAGCGGCGTCGGGCGCACTTCATCAAGGCCGGGAGGATAGCCGTGGCCGCGCGCGTGTCGCAGATCGCCCACTCCCTACGCGTCGCTGTTGCCTGCATCCGAGGCGTGAATGGTACGAGGTCGAGATGACCACTAAAAGTCGGCCAGCGCTCCACCACTTCGATAAAGTGGTCGAACAAGTCATTCTCTGTCCACAGTCCATCACCGTCGATGAACTTGTTCCCAACCTTCACGACAACGTGCTGCACGACAAGCGTCTGAGAGTGCTTTGGACGAGATACAAACGCCCATAGCTCACCGTCGAGAAGCCCAGCCACCGCATGAGCTAACGTCCAGCAGCCGCCCTCTAGCCAATCGCCCGAAATGGGCCCCGCGTCCAAAGCCTCGTACGCGGCATCGGTTCGGATAGCCTTCTTGAGGCAGGAGGCGAACCTCTTCAGGTCCATGGTCATGTCCTCTTTCCGATGAAGTAGCCTATCCCCACGAGCCCCAGGGCAATCGCGGGCAAGACAACCCAGCCGAAGTTCCCCGGCGCCCCGGCCGGCGCGACCACGACCTGCCCAGCCTTGCCCCTGAAGATGGCCATGGGCTTCATCCAGGACGCGACGCCAGGCTCGGCGTTGCCGGCCTCCGTGAGCTTCACGGTGATGGGTGGCGTGATGGCCGTGCGGAACTCGACGGTGTCGTAGGCCGTGCTAGCGAGCGCGCCGAAATTCACATTCCCGGCCGCGTCGATGACGTCAGCGCTGAACCCTTGACTCTGAAGGGCAGTCCTCAGAAGGGGGATGGTGGCGGCTGGGAGGGGCATCAGGCCACCCGGGCGATGGGGCGCGAGGCCCGGAACGCTTCGACCGTCTGAACCGGAGCGACTTCCACCGTGGCCGCCGACGCGCCCTTGCCGGTGTGGCACGCGACCATCTCGGCCCAGGACGACGCGCGGTACTGGCAGGCGACGTGGCCGGCGTACCAGGGCGAGAGCTGGCGCGCGACGGTGTCAGCGACACTGGCCCCCGCGAGCACCTTGGCGAGCGTGGGCTTCTTGAGCAGGTAGGCGCCAATCGCGGCCAAGGAAAGGACGTACGAATGGGCGCGGAACAGGGGCTCGCCCGAGGACGGAACGGCACCGATGACGTCGGCGAAGAAGGGCGGGGTAGCCATCAGGTGCTCCACGCGGCGAAGAACGAGGCCATGAGGAGAGTGTACCCGAGGCCCCAGGGCTGAGCCACTTTCCGGGCTTGTCAAAACCTGCGTGACGGGGTAGAAAGCGGCGTGCCGACCGACCTGCCGACCACCTACGTTCCCTGGGAGCTGCGCGCCAAGGTCGTGGTCCTCTTCTACCCAGTGCTCGGGCTCATCTGGCTCCTCTCGTGGCTGCGCTTCGCCTTCATCGCGCTCGACATCGGCCATTGGGGGGCCCTAGCAGACCGCCAGCTCTGGGTCTGGTCCATGACCGACGTGCTCCTCAGAAACGCACTACGAAGCGCCACCGCCGAGGGGGCCATGTACTCGACGCGGGTTGTCAAGGCAGCCCTCGCGCACCTCTACCCGAAGCCTCCGGAGCACCCGTGAAAACCGCGTTCATCCTCTTTTCCTACGGCGGCGTCGAAGGCCGCGTCATGGACTCGGTCATCGACGAGATCATGCTCGCGGGCTCGCAAGGCAAGGTGCTTGGCTACGCGCGAGTCCATGGGGACGCGCTCATTTCGCGGTCCAGGAGCAAGGCGCTCAGCGACTTTCTCAAGAGCGACCTCGACGTGTGCGTCATGTGCGACCACGACATCGAATGGGAACCAGGGGCGGTCATCGGCCTCGCCGAGCAGGCGGACCTGCGCAAGTGCTTGGTCTCGGGCATGGTGTCGCTGCGCGGGCTCGGCGCCGGCATCGCGGGGCGGATGAAGAACCCGCGCCAGCCGGTTCACCCTGGGCACGACGAGCGCTACGAGGCGGACTACCTAGGCGCTGGGTTCCTGGCGATCCCGCGCGTGGTGGCCGAGGAGGTGCTAAAGGCCGGGCTGCTGCCCGATGCGCCGCCGAACGTGAAGATCACCGAGTGCATCGGCCTGGACGGCCACCCGTTCTACGACTTCTTCCGGCCCATCGCGGTCCCGAGCGACACTTTCGACGGGAAATCCGAAATGCTCTCGGAGGATTGGTCGTTCGGATGGAGAGCCCGGCATGCCAACAGAGACCGCCCCCACTATCTCTGGGCCAAGCCCATGCTCATCCACTGGGGTTCTTTCGGGTACAATGTTCTTCAAGCGGGGCAGTCGATCTCTCCCGCGAGCAAGATTGCGGCGGTCCAGCCCCAAGGAAAGATCATCCGCTGAGCCGATGGACACCTGGTTCTTCGTATTGTTGATGCGCCAAATCGGCCCGTAGGGGCCATCGAGAGGGAAGCACATGACCAGACGCAACGGGTACACCGAGGCCGACGGGAACGACGACGTGGTGGACGCTATCGAGGTGGCCAACCGCGCCGACAAAGCGTACCCCGGGAAGCCGCCGGCTAAAGACGAAGTCCAGTTCTTCAACACCAAGGACCTGCAGACCCAGGAGGCGCTCATCCGCGAGGTCTGGGGCCACGTCGATGCCTCGACCAAGAAGGCGCTCGCGAACAAGTTCGCGACCAGGCTCTTCGAGGCCGCCGCCGAGACGCCCGTGCTTCTCGACGAAGCCCAGGCCATCGTCGCGCGCATGACCCGGGAGATGGTCATCCCCCAGGACGTGCAAGACCAGGTTCAGGCGCAGGTCCGCAACCTGGTGCGCGGCGAGATCGAGCGCACGGTCGAGCGGACCGTGAAGCAGATCGCGCAGGAAGCGGCGGCGCGGATTGTCGGGCACCTCCGAGTGATGCCGTGAACACGCTCGAAATCGCTCGCATCTGCCACGAGGCCAACCGGGTACTCACCGAGCACTTCCAGGACGTCCCGCTCCAGCCTGGCTGGGACGCGGCGCCAAACGAGATGCGCGTCTCGTCAGCAGCCGGTGTCGAGTGGCGGCTGGCCCACCGGGGAGCCCCCGCTGCAGCCCAGCACGAGCAGTGGATGAAGGACAAGCTGACCGCCGGCTGGACCCTCGGTCCGATGCGTGATGCTGACCTGAAGACGCACCCGGCGCTGGTGCCGTACGAGAAGCTCCCGGTCGAGGTCCAGCTCAAGGACAAGCTGTTTACCGCCATCGTCCTGGCCGCCGGATGACGGTCGTCGAGGTCTTCCAGAAGGTCGCCCAGCACGAGCTGACGCCCGAGGAGGGCGCGGACATGCTCATGCCCAGGAGGAAGTGGTACGACCACGCCAACTTCGTGATCGGTCTCGTGGTCGTCGCGCTACTTCTCCTCTGGGAGGCCTGGAGGCCATGAGCCGCCCCCAGATGAAATTCATGGCCGCAAGCCTGGAACGCGTTCTGCAATCTCCTGCGCGTCGTGCCCAAGTGGCGGCCGTTGACCGCTTCCTCGCCGCGCACGGCTATCGGCCCACCATCGCAAGGACGAAGCAGAAGCGATGGGCCCTGAGACAGGTCACGTTTCGATGAGGCATCCCGGGAGGGTCATTTGAAGCTCTACCTCGCCCCCGGGCTGACGCTCGACCTGGACTCGCCCGAGGTCCGCGCAAGCGGCTATCGTCAA
This sequence comes from Phycisphaerae bacterium, assembly GCA_041661865.1. GTDB lineage: Bacteria > Planctomycetota > Phycisphaerae > SM23-33 > SM23-33 > JBAZTO01. Next base: position 7,302 of record JBAZTO010000077.1, read on the forward strand.
TACCTGGTCGGTGAATCGGGCAGCGGAAAGAGCGCGGCCTGCGCTTCCATCGCAGGGCAACTCCTGGAGGGTGGGAAACAGGTCTTTTTCCTAGATATGCACGGAGAGAACGCCGGGCTCTGGGGACTCGCGCCCGCGCGCGTTACCCGGTTCGGGTATGGCGAATCGCTCGGCGACATCGACACGACGTCCAAGGAAACCATCGCGGAGACCGTCAGCCAGGTGGTCGCCCCGGTAATGGCGGCCGTGCGCGCCGGGCAGAGCGTGCTCGTCAATCTACGAGAGTGGGCAGTCCTTGAGCCCGCGAAGCTTGACGCCTTCACGCTGCTGTTCATCAAGGAACTGTATGCTCACCGCGTGAAGCATCCAACGGACTTTTCCCTCCTCGTCATCGAGGAAGTGCAGCAAGTCGCAGCGCAAAACCAAAGCAAGGGCCAGAGCGACAACGTCAAGGTCGTCGTGAACATCACCACTGACGGCCGCAAGTACGGGCTGCACTGCCTCTACGCCACGCAGAGGCAGAGCCTGGTGGACGTGAGCGTGCTGGCCTGCTGCAACGTGCGCGTGTTCCTCCGACTCACCGACCTAAGAGACTGGAAGAAGATTCGCGATGCCATCCCCGACGAGCTTGGTATGACGTTCGAGAAGATTTCGCATTTCGCGAATGGCGAAGCCGTGGTCACCTGCCCCTGGCGCAAGGCCGCCCGGGTGAAACTCTTTCTGCCTGAAGCAATCCCGAGGGTGTGATGGACGACGTCCACGTCATCAGCTGCAGCTCCTGGCCTATCGGCGACGGGACCTGGGGAGCATCAGTGTCCTGTTCACGCAACACAGATGGGTCGCACTGGGTTCTTGGTCAAGCCACCACGAACACCAAGGTCAGTGCTGAGGCTCTTGCTGAAACACGGGCCAGGGCGGCGCTCAAAACAGCGACTGTGAGGGTGTAATGCAATTCGCCTCTGTCCGTGCCGGTGAACCCGGCGTCGTCTACATCGCCACCCTGAAGTGCCCGTGTGGCGCCGACCGGTTCAATGGCACAGCGCCGGCCGTCATCCGCGTCCACTCCAGTCAGCCTCATCGGCGCCGTGGCAAGCCCATCTCCAAGCGCGCGTCCTGGGCTGCCACGCACCCGCTCCTGTGCCTGGTCTGCAAACGGCGGCTGGCGTTCAGCGAGACGTCGCGCGGTGAGCCACGCCGATTCGTCATGATGGAACTCCGCGAAGACGACTTCTATGACACGGTGACCGCATGAGGCTCCGAGACCTGGTTCACGCACACGTTCTCTACGACACCATCGAAGTCCAGCTACCCTGCGAGCCCGGGTTCAAGTTCGCCCTCTTCCGCGACCTCATGGGCAAGACGAGGGAGCAGACCAACTTCGACGTCCCGATCCGGCTCCACGTTGGCGAGGAGTTCCGGCTCAACTCCGTGGTCGTCAAGGTATCCGACGAAGCTCTCTGGGGCGCTGCCAATCTCACGCTCATGGCCGACGCCCGCCCGGTGCTTAACCGCCCGCTAGCACACTTCAAGAACCCGTTCATGGAATACGCCAAGTTCATGGACAACACCGACATCCGGGGGCACATCAGCATCGTCCATCCGGTGCCAGGGACTGGCGTCGCGACCGTCCGGGTAGAACTGCACGGAACGCTGGTTGAGCCGGTGCCGAAGGACTGGAAGCCCGAATGAAGATCCCCAAGATCCTCTCCCGCGTCACGGCCAAAGTCCTCTCCTCGACCCTGGGCGTCGAGCGCTCCGTCGACATGGTCATCGGCATCTACAAGCGCATCGACCCCGTGGACTGCGCGCTCATCTGCGTCGAGCTGCACGGCGAAGCCAAGGGCGAGGAGAAGGCCATCGTCGAGCGCGTGCTCGCGAAGCGGTACCCGGTGGCCCCCAGGCCGTGACGCGGAGTAGACTCCAGGTATGCCCCCCTGGAAAACCGTCGTCGCCATCCTCGCCGTGCTCGCGCCGGCCACCGTGAACTTCCTCGTCGCGCGAAGCGACGCGAACGAGAACCGCATCCGGGTCGAGGCCGCGTACAAGGCCCAGGTGGACGCGAACGCGGCCCTGCTGGTCAAGGTCGAGCGGCTGGAAGACCGGGTCGCCGGCATCAAGGCCCAGTTCGGCGTGTACGAGCGCGCGCTGGGCATCACGCTCCAGGCCCCGATGGTGCGCCCTACGCCGAGGCCGGCTCGGGCGGTGGTGCCGCTGGAGCAGGCTGTCGAGGCCTTCAAGGCCGAGCAAAAGTAGCCTGGGCCTTGGGCTCGCGGTACCCTGGGAACATGAAGCCCAAGTGCCCGCGAGGATGCACACCCGCCGCCCCCTTGTCCGGGCTCGGCGACCTCATTCACCACAACACGCGTCGCACAAAGACCGTGTACCGCTACCAGAACAAGTGCGGCCTGGGCCCATACATGATGAACGACGAGTTCGATAAACTCGCGGAGCGGGAAGACAACCACTCCGGCCGGGCTCCGGCCCCGGATGACGATTTCCCGAATGCAGACCTGAAGTTCCTTCACCCCAGGGCTCGCGACCGGGACAAGACGCCGAAGGTTCACTTCGGGTTCGAGAAGCCAGCTCAGGCTAGGAAGTGGTTCGGCCCCCGCGCACGCAACTGGCTGCGCACCCACGGCTTCACGCTCAAGCCAGTCAAGGCAACGATGGTCTGGCGCGGTGGGCACCAGGTCATGTTCGTCGCCAAGCCCGGCACTTCGAACACACCGAACGCTTACGGGCTGATGCGAGCAAAGCTGGAACGCGCCAAATGCGGCCCGAGTCCCACTCGCCGTTCCCGATGGACCAAACGAGGGGAAGCCTACCATCGCTGCGCTCGCCAAGTGCATGAGGCGCTCGAACAGAAGTGCCTGCCCAAGGAGTAGGCGAGCCCGCGCCCTGGGGGTAGACTCTGGGCATGAAGAAGTGCCCCTACGGCAAGCTGAAGGTCCCCATCGGCCGGCGCGTGTGCAAGCGGAAGCCGGGCGGCAACCGGCGCAAGACGCCCAGGCACAGCCGGCAGCGGGGCAAGCCCGAGGTCAACGACCTCTTCCTCTCACGCCCGACCCGCGTCGAGGACGAGCGCATGTACTGGGACGACGGCTCGACCATGGACCTGCCCCTGTGAAGTGGTCCAAGGCCTCCGTGCCCACGCTGACGAGGCAGGCCGCGAAAGCGCTCAAGGCCGGCAAGTGCCTGCGCGCGGGCACGCTCATCGACCAGGGCTACTACAACCTCGGTGCCGGCGGGGCCGGGCAGAAGGCGCTCCGTCAGGTAGACGAGGCCTTCGAGAAGCGGTGCGTGCGGAAGAGCCCGGGGCTCGGCACCTTCGCCGAAGCCCGCCAAGCCTCGAAGCTGCTCCTCACGGACGAGCATGTGCGCCAGGCCAGGGGAAACAAGGCCGTCGCCATCATCTGGATGAGCCCCCAAGACTTCCTCTCCCTGACCACGACGTTGAACGACACCCGGTGGGCCAAGCAGGTCAGCGACCGGGCTGTGCAGCCCCTGGAGAAGTACAACGCGTACGCGGCCGAGGGTGAGACCATTATCATGCCCAGGCTCGACGTCGAGCTAGGCACCGGAAACGTGACCGGGCACGAGGGGCGCCACCGGGCAGCCGCCGTGATGAACGCGGGCGGGGACATGCTGCCTGTGTCCATTCACCTCCGAGACCCAGGGCAGTACACCATCGAGTACTACGAAGAGCACCAGGTGCCTGGAAAGTTCGAGTGGCGGAAGCGGTTCTATGGGCTCGAAGACGTACCGAAGGTGCTTTATCCGCAGAACTTCGGCCCGGTCTCGCGCGGGTACCCGGCCAGCCGGACCACGCCCGTGGTGCTGACCGCGAAGAACTTCGCCGACGCCAAGGAAATGTGGAAGTAGCTCGCTCGCGGTAGCATATGGGCATGCCCAAGTGCCCCCGAGGATGCCGGCCCGCCGCCCCGCTCGGGCGCATCTCCGACCTCTGCGCCGGCACCGCGCGCGGGCGCAACGTCTGGGACTACTCCTGCGTCTTGCCCTCCGAGGTCTGGAAGGCTGGCTACAACATCCGCGTGGAGCTGGGCCCGTCCGGGAACTACATTCGGGTCTCCTTACGCCACCCAAGCGCGCCGCACGAGAAGCAGCTCCGAGAAGGCGAAGTGGGCTTCGTGTCGGGCGTGAAGAGCGGAACCTCGCTCGTGGTCGGAGAAAGCTTCGTCACCGAGTCCTTCCGTGGTAAAGGGCTGGCCGTGCCACTATACGAGGCCCTCTTCCGGCACGCCCAGTCCATGGGCGTGAAAAGCATCGAAGGAACGGCACACTCTAGCCCAGCAGCGGCGGTTCATCAGAAGCTCGCGACCAAGCATGGACTGGCGTACCGGGCGTTCCCAGCATACGGCGAAGGCAAGAACTGGGAGACGCGGAACGAATGGGCTGAGGCGCCATCGGGCGCGTACGATGAAAAATGGGGCCCGTACAGCTACGCGCTGAACGGCCCGCCGGGCCTCGGCGCGGACCCCCGCACCCAGGCCCTGGAGACCTTCAAGAGGGCCATCCAGCACGTCTGGCGGAACGCGGACTTCGTCTTACCCGTCGTCTCCCTGGACCCCGAGGAGCCCGCGAACGGCGTACTGGCCTCGGTCACGTTCGTCCCACGCGGCGTCTGGGCGAGCGGAAACGCGCTTCTGCGTCGCGCGCCTGAGTATCGCCTGAAGGTGGCCGCGCGCCTCGCCACACGCCCGTCCGAGGAACAGTGGAAGATCTACGTCCACGAAGCCTGCCACCTTGGCTACCCCCGGCACGACCAGGGCTTCAGAGACCTCTGCCGCGAAAAGGGCGGGACGCAGTCCGAGAACGCGCTCACCGACCCGGGGGTCAAGGCTCAGAAGAAGATGGGCTCGCGGTACGTGACTCAGCAGACGTTCACCGACGAGCGCAAGGCCACGCGCTGGGCCAAGGAGCAGCAGAAAGCTGAGCCGGGGTCGCGGTGGCGGTTGTCCTTGGGCGGGGTCGGCGCCACGAAGAGCCCCAAG
>JBAZTO010000078.1:0-11242 GCA_041661865.1 Phycisphaerae bacterium
GCAGGGGCCGACTGGCCCTATGGGTGGCCAGGGCGGCGCACCGCAGCAGCAGATGCCCGCAGAACTCGCCTCAATGATGGGCGACATGAACGCGATGGCCAGTGGGGTGAATCCGAGTGCCTAGTTTCTTCGACGGCGTAAACAGCCATATGGCCGAGATGACGAACAGTCTCCGCGGAGAGTTCCGAAAACTGGCCCCGTCCGCCCCGGGCACGCGCGAGCGCTCCACCCAGGAACAGGCCGCCATCTTCAAGGAGATTAGCCGCCTGCCTGAGGCAGAGATGCGTGACTTCTTTGGCGACATGAAGGCCCGCGCCGGGCATTCCGAAATGGAACAGGCGCCGTGTGAGTTCTGCTCAATGATTGCCAAGTTTGGCCTGGGGGTGGGCTAGTGGCTTACACCGTAGACCAGTTCATGGACGCTATCTCTGGCCAGGAGTCTGGTGGCGACTACGGTGCAGAAAACCCGGATAGCGGAGCTTACGGCCGCTTTCAGATTATGCCCGCCAACTGGCCGTCATGGTCTGCCGAGGCTGGCATCCCTGGCGCGCCGCAGTCTGCGGCCAATCAGGACCGCGTGGCTCGCTTCAAGATGCAGCAGTACTACAACCAGACAGGTTCGTGGGAAGACGTTGCAAGCATGTGGTACTCGGGCCAGCCACGCTCCGAGGTAAACCTAACCCGACGCCAGGGAGAGAACGGCGAATACCCAAGCATCGGCGAGTACATCGACCAGGTAATGGGCCGGCTCGGTGGCTCATCGGGGGGAGCGAACGGCCCGGTCAATGGTCGGGCCGCTACGGCTCCTGGCACCACCGGCTCTGGCGGAAATACGTATGGGATTTATAACAACTTGAGTGATACACCCTCCTGGGGCTTCGGCAATCTAGACGACATCCTTGGCAGCGTGCTTCAGCCGGGTAGCGGTGGTAGCGGCAGCGGGACTACCGGCACCACTGGCGCCACGGGCGAGTCCACGATTGACCGCATCATGCGCGAGTATGGCCTGACCCGCGAGCAGGCGCTCCAGATGATTGGCATCGACCCGTCTGGTGCCAATGACGTTCCAGTTGACCACTTCAACGACATCTCCCCTGGCTCCGCGCGCGACTTCGATGAATCAGTGCTTCGCGACCGCCGAGACTTCGGCTACAACGCTCAACAGGACGCGGCTGACCGCGCCTTCCTTGAGGCCGAGCAGAAGGCTGCGGCTGCCCAGCAGCAGTTCGATAACGCTATGGCAGTGGGCGACTTCCAGGCCGCGGCTAAGGCCGCCGAGGACCTGAACCACTGGAAGCAAGTTGAGGCGACGCAGGCCCAGGAACGTAACAACCTCACGAACCAGGGGCAGCAGCTCGACTATAACCTTGGCCTCGGCAACATTGCCGCTGACCGCTACTCCACCGACGCCGGCATTGGCATTGCCAATATGCAGAACGCGACGGACGCGGCGCTTGGCCAGCAGCGCAATCAGACCGGGCAGTTCGATGCGGAGACCGCGCGACTGACCTCTGAGCGCAACTACATTCTTGGCATGGCCAACGCCACGACGGACGCTGAGCGCGTCGCGCTGGACGACCGGCGCCGCATGGACGAACTGGCCATTGCCAACATGCAGGGGAACAACCAGTTCACCCTTGGCCAGCAGGGGAACCAGGTGGACGCGTTTAACGCGGACACTGGGCGGCAGTCGAGCAACCAGAACTACTGGGCCGCGATGGCCAACGCCACGAACGACGCAGCACGCGTTGGCATCGAAGACATGTCCCGCCTGGATAAGAACAGTCAGTTTAACGCTGACCAGACGAACCAATTTACGCTGGGGCAGCAGGGCAACCAGTCTAGCCAGTTTGGGATGGAGACTGACCGTGCGAATCGCATGGGGCAGCTCGCGCTTGAGAACAACAAGTTCATCGCCGACATGTCAGATAACCCTCGTGACATGTGGGCGCTCTACGCGATGCAGCGCGGCGTGGCCCCAGACTGGGAAACCATCATGGCAGGCGGGACGCCCGCTACCGGCTCCGCGCTCGCGCCGTCCAGCGTCATGAATGCGTACAACCCGGTGACCGCGGCCCCCACGTTCAATGCGACCGCGGCCCAGTCGCAGGCGCAGCAGCAGGCGGGTGGAAGCTACGGCGCAGCCAACAATCAGTTCATCCAGAACTGGCAGGGCGCGAACACGGCAACCAGCACGCTTCCGCAGTTTAACGAGACGTTCAAGCCAGCGACGGGGCAGGCATCCGGTGGCTACGATTCCTCTCAGAATCAGTTCATCGGCCAGCAGGCCTCGTACCAGCCGACCACTGGCGCTCCGTCGTTTAACTACACGCCGCAGGCCGCATCTACGCCAACCTGGACCGGCCCCGAGGCCACGTCTAGCTTCCTGCCGACGAACACGAACCCCGTCTCTGGCCCGGCGCCGACGTACACCGATACGAACATCGGTGGGCTTCAAAACGGCGTGGCTCTCTCTGGCCTCAAGCCAGGGCTGAACTACAGCACTGTTGGCGGCGCTGACCGTACGGGTGCCAACTTCGGCATCCCGGCGTACTACGACCAGGGCATGACGCAGCGCGTTGGCCCGGATGACGTGGTGCAGGGCGGCACTGGCATCTGGACATGGTACGGCGACAACCTGCCTGGCGGTGGCCAGCAGCTCATCAAGCCGTACAACCCGGCTGACGCACCGATGATGAACATGGGCGGCGTCACGAACGCCCCGCAGTTCGTTACCGGGGACGACCCGAATACGCCTGATGGCCTCGGCGTCAACGCTGAGCTTAACGAACCGCAGGTTGGCCCAGGCGGGCGATACCTCGGAACCAAGGTAACCCCGCTGAACCCTGCGCGCCGCCCGATGGGCAACGCCTGGGGTGGCGACACACTACGAATGGCCGCTGGCTTTGGCATCCGCCCGTCAACGATGTTCTCCAAGCGCTAAGGATTAACTATGGCAATCACTGGACTCCCCAACCGCAGGGCTGAACTCACGGCCTCCGCACGCCAGCAGGCGAACCCGCAGGCTGCGCCTACGCAGCAGAACACCCAGCCGACGCAACAGGCTGCCCAGCCCAGTGGCGGCAGTTCCAGTGGCACGTTCTACGGCGGGATGGGCGGAGGTATGGGTAACGACGCGGGCTCGTTCTATTCGAGTCTTGGCGGCGGCATGAGCCGCCCGAGCCAGACGCGCATGGCTCAGCCGGCGCCGATTGCCTCTGCGCCACAGCCCCAGGCCCAGCAGTCGCCGGGCCTCTGGGAGGGACCGCAGAACCCAGGGCCAGCCACCCCAGTGCCGCAATACCCCGGTGGCTCTGGCGCCAGCGGCGCCCCGGCACCGACCCCCAGCCCCATGCCACAGCCACTCAGTGAGGCTGACTTTATCACTTCTATTCAGCAGAAGATTGCAAGCGGTGGCCTTAGTGCCGCGGATATCGTTCTTGCAAAGGCGATGTTCCCCGGCAACCAGGGGCTCCTGGATGCGGTGAGCGGGGCGCTGAACGGACTCCCCTTCAACTACGCCCCGGTTACACATCCGGGGTACGGAGACATCGGCACCCCGGACCCGGTAGCGCCGCCGCAGACGACCCCCCCGTTTACGATGCCGTCGCAAAGCCTCCCGTCGAACCCGCAGCGCAACGCGCCCGTCCAGACGACCAACCCGCCCGACATGGTTACCACCGCTCCGCCGCCGCGCGGAAGCGAAGGCCAGAAGCACCCGCGCACCGGCGCGCCCACTGGGCCACGGCAGGGTGGGAAGGAAGGCGGCGGTGTCCAGAACGCCCCGCGCTCCGGCGTGGCCCCGGCCGCGGTTCCCGAGTATCGCTCGGTCTACGACCGGCCTGATTTCAACTACAGCCCTACTCCGCAGTACGGCCGCGACCAGGAGGTCCTGTATGGAACTGGCGGCGGGCAGACGATGGAAAATCGCAACCCTGGCGCGTTCTCTGGCAACATAGCGTCGCAGATGCCGGGTGCCGGGGCGCAGACGCTGGAGATGCGCAACCCGCAGCTCACCCCGCAACTCATGGCCCGCATTCAGCAGTTGCGAGACATGGCGCGCCAGCAGCAGATGTTGCAGCGCGCCCAGCAGGCTCCCCGCTTTGCCTTCGGCACGGACAACTCCGCGCAGTACCAGCAGAACGGAATGGGCAACTCCTGGATTCCCAGCACGAGCAACAGTTACGCGCAGGGCAAGGAGATTCCGCCAGCGCTTCAGCGCCTCATTGACATGGGAATGCCGATTCCGCCAGCGCTTCTGAACAGCGTCACTGGTGGCCAGTCTGGCCCGCTGAATATGGCCAGTGCCTTCACTGCGCGTGGCGGCGGCTCCCTTCCTTCCATGCAGGGCATGGACAGGATGAGCATGGACGAGCGTGAGGCATTCGGCGGCTACCTTACTGGCCCCATTGGGATGCCTGAAGCAAGTACAATGGACTCTATAGGCCGACCGACTTCTAACCTCCAACCGGCCGCTCGTTCACGCATTGGCTAACCTTTATTAAGGTTTGGCCATGTTAAAGGATAACTCGTAACCTTTAATAAGCACCGGAGCTAATCAAGGATAACCTTTGGCCCGTAGCATCTTCGACGATTTCGGCGACGTAATCACCGCGCAGATTAACCGTTCAAACCCCGCGGCTGGCTTTCGCAAGACTTCTTCTGACCCGAAGAAGGACTGGCTGAAGACCAGCCTTACTGGCTATACGGACCGTGCGCGGTATACGGCCGCCCTACTGGCCCAGGCGCGCCAGCAGGAAGAGGAAGAAGAGCGGCGCCGCAAGGAACTGGAAAAGCAGCAGAAGAAGCAAGGCTTCCTGCGTCGCAACCTGCCCTCCGTGGACAAGGGCCTGAAGGGCCTCAAGAAGGTTGGCGGCAAGGCGCTCGATAAGACAGCGGACGCCGGCAAGTCCATCTGGGATGCGTCGAACGACATCAGTGACGCCGCTATGGGCGCCGGCCCAGCCGCGGCCGGAGACCTGAAGTTCCGCGAAGACGGAACGCCGTACTTCGATTACTCGCTGAAGAGCGTGTTGTCCACGCCCAAGAACCTCCTGGACGTTGGCCGAACCAAGGAGAATAACAAGAAACTCCGCCAGGCTGGCGTTGACATTGGCGACAATGCCTATGAGCGCACGCAGGCGATGGGACAGATTGCCCGCGGCTCTATGCCCGAGCCTGACGCCCTCGCTACTGGCTTCCTCGTGGACCCGCAGACATGGGTGCCGGTTGGGGGCGTGTCTAAGGTGGCTGCCAAGGCTGGGCTCAAGCTGAACAAGGCTGGCCGGGTTGGCGCTGCGATTATCGAAGGGGCCAGTCCGAGGGCAAACGTTGGCATCGCTGGCGGACTCGCCGCAGGCTCCGCGTTGTCGGACAAATTGGGGCTTGAGGGCACGCCAAAGGCGCTGCTGACAATGGGCGCGTCAATGGTTGGCGGTGGCGCCTCGGGCTTCAAGCGTAACGTTGACCCGCTGGCGGTTCAGTCCCCGAAGACTGCGCCGAGTGGGCGGCCGATTGTCGCGGATAGTCGCACGCAGATTAGCGGGCCGACCTTCAAGAACCAGCGCTGGGAGCCAGACGGCATCCGCGGGAGGGTTCTTGTAGCCGAAGACGCGCAAGGCCAAACGAATGAGCTAGCTAGAATCCACGAGACCCCCGATGGTTGGGCGGACGGCCTTGACGGCACGGTTTGGCGCGACATGACCGAGGCGGAAGTGAAGCGCGAATACGAGATTCGCTTCCAGAGGGACGTAGAGAAGAAGGCCACGTACTCACCGCCGCGCCACATGGCCAATGAGCGTATGTGGTTCCACTCGACGGACGGTGCTCACGACTTCCTTGACCCCGAGTTCGCCGTCGCGCGTACTACGCAGGGCCAGGGTATCTACCTTGCTGCGGACCCGAAGAAGAGCGCTGGGTCATATGGTAGCCGCACGTTCGCCACTGAGTTCGACGGCAACGCCCTGGACCTCACCGCTCAGGTAGACACTCCTTTCTGGGATGCGATTGCTGACAAGCTCGGCGTGCCGCGCGCTGACGAGGCTGCGCTAAAGCGCGCCAAGGGCAGCTCCTACTCCACCGTTGGCCGCAAGGGCGAAGGCTTTACGAACTACAACTACCGCGACTATCTCATCGACATGATGTCCGTGAATCGCGACCTCGAAGAGATGGTCCTGTCCGGCAGGTTTGCAAAGCTGCTTGGTAGCGAAGGTGAATACCGCTACCCGTCAGCAAACACAATGGCCCAAGCCGTCGTCCAGAACGAGATTGGCGACGCCGGCTTCGATGCCGTCTTCCACCACAGCCCCAATGCTGACGGCGAAGTCCTTGTCGTCATCAACGGTGACAAGATGCGCACCGTTGGCGAGGTGAACAACCTCACCAACCTGGACACGCAGGCTGCCACGTGGGATGACCTAAAGGGTGGAATCAGGGCGATTCCCCCGGACGCTCCTAAGAACGCATGGCGCCCGCCAGGGATGCCTGATTACCCATCGCAACGCCCCTCCTTCCGCGAGTACGACAATGCCGGAGGCGTAGGCGAAGCCGGGCAGATTAACCCGGAACTCGCCGCCATGCTTGCCACGACGGCTGGCGGCGCTGCGATTGGCTATCAGCAGGATGGCATGGAAGGCGCTATCGCTGGCGGTGGCATTGGCCTTCTCGGTGGCGCTGGTCTAGTCGGCGCAACCCGCGCCTTCCGCGGCGGCCCCCAGTCGCAGCCCAACGTGCCACGCCAGGGCTACCAGCCCAGCCTGCCCGGACCTGCCCTGATTGACCCGCCGACTCACACTCCTATTGAGAACCTTCGCGTTGGTTCCCAGGTGCGGAACCGCAGCGGGCACAAGATTGGCACCGTGCTCCAGGTGGACGCCTCTGGCGACCTCCGCGTGCAGGCCAAGGACGGCACTGTGTCCACCGTCCCTTATAAGACGGTGTACTCGGAGGCCGACTATTCGGCCAAGGAAACGCAGCGGAAACTCGTCATCGCCCAGAAGAAGGTCGTCCCTGACCAGGTGATGATTGACGCGCAGCGTGCTGACTTTGAGGACGCGCTGCGCCATGCCGAGGCCCTGACTGACTCGGGCCGCCTGCTGGGCAGGAAGACTGGCGCGCTTGGCCGCGCCATCGACCCGGCGTCCAAGTTCACGTCGGCCGCAGCAAAGAAGACGCACGCTGCCATCGTGGCCTCTGCCAACCTGGTTCACCGCGGCGACTCGGTTGCCGAGGCGCGTGCTGACCAGATACTCAAGACCCTTGCTCCGCTTATCGGCGAAGGCCGCACGGCTGACGTGCGCCGCGCTGGCGCCCAACTCACCGCACTCGCTGGCCCCAGTGTCGCTGGCATCGCCATGACCCAGGCTACCGGGGATGCCGAGTGGCAGGAGGCGGGGGTTGGCCTTGGCCTGCTTGGCGCCGGCCTAACGTCTCGCCAGCAGCGCAAGGGCTTCATGAACGACACCCCGTGGGCCAAGATTAAACCGCGAGACCCGGAGCTGCTTACCGGCAGCATTGCTAATGCGAAGAGCCAGGACCGCCTTATCGACATCCTTCAGCACTGGGATGGGCCAGAGGGCTACGCCATTGAGGCGCTGAACCCGAACCTCGTGGCCCAACTCCAGAAGGCGAAGGAGGCATGGGACGCCATCGACATCGATGGCATGAAGCGTGTCAACGCTGCCCTTGCCGCGGCTGGCCAGCAGCCGCTTCCTTACCGTGAGAACCACGCCGTGCTTGCTGCGTACACCGACAAGAGCCTGCGGAACTCGGGCATCGTGAAGGATACGATTAGCCCTGTGGACGTGCGGTCCACATCGTTCCGTAAGAGCCAGTCTATTGAACAGCAGCGCAGCCTTGGCGACACGCTTCGCGAAGCCTACGAGAAGTACCCGGAACTTGAACTTGCGGGCGGTGTCCGCGACCTCCTGGTAGAGCAGCTTCGCCAGCAGGAACGCATCAAGGCGTCCGCCCTTGTCACCGGGGAGATGATTAACTCGGGACTCGCCAAGCGCTTCCCTTCGGACATCGAACTCCGCAGCATGACGCCAGAGAAGCGTGCCGAAGTAGAGGCTGAGCGCGCAGCTCTCGGCAAGGCTGGCGGCATGAAGATGCCGGGCGTTGACGACGTGCTCTTCGCCCCGGACGTTGTGAAGACCGTCAAAGACCTCCTGGTCACATCCGCTGGCGGCGACAACGCTGTTATGAACTGGCTGGACGGCGCAACGAACGTTGCCCGTACCGCCCTCTTCGTCGGCGACCTCAACGCATGGACCCTCCAGGGCGCGATGACTGCGCTCCAGAATCCAGTGGTTGCGGTGCGGAACTTCTTCCCTCTCGTTGGCGCTACGGCCTTCGGCCAGAAGTACGCCGACTACTTCAAGATGAAACACCCGGACCTCGTAGACAAAGCCGCCAAGCGCGGCGCCCGTTCCTACGAACACGGTGGGCTTGAGCGAGAGCTGCAAGGCCCGCTGGGCATCCAGTTGGCGAATGCTCCCGGCGTCCGCAACCTTGAGGAGCGCGCGCGCTCCTTCCTCGACGTATTCCGTTTGGTTATGCAAGACAACATTGCCCAGCAGGAGGCATTCCTGAAGAAGGGCAAGCTCTCTCGCGTGCCCGGCTCCCGACTGGCGCTGGATGCGGCCCGTGCTGCGCCGACGCTCGGCGCTATCGGCGCCGTTGCCACGGGCGAAGAACTCGACATCCCATTCCTCAACGAGGACATGGACCGCCTGTTCACCCTGGCCCTTGGCGTCGGCGGCAGCACCCTCGTGGATAAGTCTATCTCCGCTGGCGGTCAGCAGGCGATGAACTCTGCCCGCGTGAATGGCCGTCCGTCTGACATGGAAGTGGAGGCTGGCGTGCTGGGCGGCAAGATGACGAACCGCATCTCTGGCACCCAGAACCGCCAGGTCGCCGGCATCTCCAATAAGCAGGCGCAGATTGAGCGCGTGCTGCTTATGCGCTCCCCTGCTCTTACCAGGAACGCGTTGACGATGGCCAAACTGGCCGCGTCGGACCTTGGCCCCGAGGGCGCCCTTGCCCGTATCTACCTGGTGAAGACCGCGGTGATGACTGGCGCAGCGATGGCCTTTATCCATGCTGCTAAGCAAGGCCGGATGCCTGTTGAAGAAGACTTCAACCCGCAGAACCCCGAGTCCCCGTTCTCCCCCGAGTCCTTTATGCGTGCCCAGTTGGGCCGCGAAGGAACGCTCTCTGCCTCCAACCCCCTTATCTCCCTGGCCCGTGCGTTCATGTACAACGACCACGCCTCAGGCGAGACAGAATGGCATATCCCAAAGCCCCACGAACTAGGCCTCGGCCTCACTGGATTCGCCACAACCCGCCTTCCTGACGTTACCGGACCGTTCACCTCACCCATGCTGGAAAAGCTCTCTACGGGCCTTCCCAGCGAAGAGGGCACGCCAACACCGGGCCTCATCAACCGACTTGAGGACCATGACTACATGGGCGTTGGTACCGACGTTGCCAAGAGTGTGATGCCAGTGTCCGCGCAGGGCGCGCTTGAGACAGGTGTTCTCCAGCGCTCGGCGCTGGGCGGGCGGCTGCTGAACCCGAAGGAACAGGACCCGGCCTACAACCATAAGACAGAACAAGACCTTGGTGTCAGTTCTGCGTGGTTCGGACTGAACCACAACCCCGAGTCGCTGGGCAGGGAAATCTCTGCCCGTAAGGACGAGGAGGCCGCGGCTCGTTACGACGGTAAGACGTACGCCGAACTGAACCGTGTCGAACGGAAAGTTATCAGCGACTTCCTTGAACAGGACAAGACCTACTTGTCCGCCGAGGACGGCCGCGCTGACCAGTATGGTGCCGAGAAGGTCGCTCCCATCCAGCAATACTTCGATGCGCAGGAAGCCGTTGGCGACAAGATGGCCGCGGACCTGGCGCTGGCCGAAGAGCGCTACTACGCCACAGGCGACGGCGTGTCCTTCCGTAAGCGGATGCAGGAGTTGGCCACCGAGCGGCGCACGCGCATGAGCCAGGTGGAGAGCGACCTTGCCAACGCCAGCGCTGAGATGCGCGGCCGTGACGAGACAGTAGCCGAGTGGTTGGACCGTAACCTCCAGCCGGAAGACGTGGCGGTCGAAGAGTATTACCGGCTCTTCGACAAGGCGACCGACCCGGCCACTGGCAAGCTGGACTTCGATGGCCTTGAACGGATGCAAGAAGAGTTCCTGAAAGAACTCCCCGCCCGTGAACGCCGCTACGTTGAGTCGCGCATTAATGGAGAACGGGAACGCACCCCTGGTCAGAAGGAGTACGAGCGCGTCAAGGAAGTGACGAAGCCGTACTTCGAAACCCGCGACCGTCTCTTCGCAGAGATGGCCGGCAACGACCCGTTCCTCCAGCAGTTCGGCTCGTACAGCAAGCTACAGGAATACATCGACGGGGTAGCGTTGCAGAACGGCATCACTAATGCCGACGCTCTTAGCATCCTCTCTCGCCAAAACCCTGGACTCATGATGCTGACGAAGTTTGCAGAGTTCGAAGGCAAGATGCTACGCATGGGCAATCCCGAGATGGACCAGGCGTTGACTAAGTGGTACGGCTACTCGCCACAGGAAATCGGCGGCAAGCTGGACCGTGCATTCGGCAAGTTGCAAGCCTACGGGAACACACAGCAGCCTGAAGAAGTGTCGCAGTACAGCGACGTAGCTACTCCACGCAGTGGGTTTAAGCGGCGCCGCCGCTTCTGGGAGTAGCATAACCACCACCCAAGGGGCGCTCATTCTGCGAATTGAGCACCTCCCACAGTCAAATTCCCCCTTGGTATACTTGTGATATAGCAGGTGACTTTCACTTGCCGCTATTACACGTAGGTGGTTATTGGACAAATCTGGCGAAAACCCCTTCGATATCTGGGGACCTCCGCTTGAACTCGACGAGTTCTCGGTAGCACCGGAACCAGAAAACGAAGACGCGGAAGACGCGATAGTCCCCAGCGAGGGAGCATCCACTAAGGGGACCCCTGAACCGGATGTACTTGACCGACTCGGCGATGAACTAGATGCCCTTGAGTCGGGAACCGAACCCACGGTTAGCAGCAAGGCCTACAAAGGTATCCAGCGGGCGTTGGCCCGTCGCGATGCCGAGATGGCAGCTCTGCGTCAGCAGTACGAACAATCTCTTGCGCGCCAGGCTAAATATGAGGAAGACCTTGCCTCTATTAATGCCGCAACCAACCTGAACTGGAAGGTGCTTAACAGCAACCTTGAAG
>JBAZTO010000079.1:0-10915 GCA_041661865.1 Phycisphaerae bacterium
ACAGGCCAATGGTTCCTCGCATATTGAGAGATGTTGCCAAGAGCGTTTCTCAAATCAGGCTTTTGGCAGGCCGTCGCCGGTTCAGGCGGCCCCTGCCGCTGCGAATGACGAAAGCGCTGTCGGCAACTGAACAAACGGCGCCGCCCAGAGCGGCCAATGCACGAAGGAGAATGACTCATGAACAAGATGGCAACATTTGCGACAGTGGCCCTGGTCCTGGCCCTCGCCGCCGGGACGAGCCTGGCCGACACCCACACCTGGAACGTGGCCAGCGGCAACTGGAACGTATCGGGGAGTTGGAACATCGGAGTTCCATCCTCCGGCGACACGGCCGACATTAAGCGATCCAGCTCCACCGCCACGATCCCCAGCGGCTACTCGGCCAGCATTTACCGCGTCTATGTCTATTACAGCGGAAGCAGGATCACGCTGAATATCGACGGAAACATGACCACCACCGGCATGCTCAAGGTGGGGTACAACTCCAACGGCCTGGGCAAGGTAGAACACAATAGCGGAAGAGTGATCATTGGCAATGAAGACCTGATTATCGGCGACGGCGGGTCCTCCAGCTACACCACCGCAGACGGCCAATATAACCTGAGGAGCCCCGGCAACCTTAGCTGCCCGAATATCCGCATCGGCGACCGCGCGGCTAAAGGGACCTTCACCCAGTACGGCGGCGATGCCAACACCAACACGATCACTGTCGGGTATGGCACAAACCAGGCCTGTGTGTGCAACCTGGCCGGCGGCCAGATGACCTGCACGGGCATCACGGTGACCCGCGGCACGCTGGCGGTGGGCAGGTATTCCACCCTCGACGTCAACGGCACCATGAGCATCAGCGCCAACGGCACGTTTGCGGCGGAAGTCGCCAACGGCGACGTCACCTATGCCGACGTGTCGGGCAATGTGACGCTGACCAGCGGCTGCACGCTGACGATGAGCCTGATTGGCGGCTATGAGCCTTCCAATCACCAAGAGTTCACCCTGATCTATTGCACCGGCGGCGGGACCATCAGCGGCAACTTCACCAATGTTCCCACCGGCTGGACCACTGAGCTGCGCAACAGCAACACGCAGCTTGTGGCCATCTACCATGCCCAGACGCGCGCGTTCCCCGGCGCCCAGGGCTACGGCGCCTATGCCGTTGGCGGCCGCGGCGGCGATGTGTACCATGTGACGAATACCAACGACAGCGGCGGCGGTTCCTTCCGCGACGGCTGCTACTTCTCCGGGGCCAGCAGGACAATCGTGTTCGACATTGGCGGGACCATCGCACTGTCCAGCACACTCTGGGTCGATCCGTCTCTTACGTCGACACAGGGCCTGACCATCGCCGGCCAGACCGCCCCGTCCGACAGCGGCGGCATCTGCACGAGGAATTACAAGATGCGGCCCGGCAGCGGAACCCATGACCTGGTCATGCGATACATCCGCGTCCGTCTGGGCGATTGCCCTGACGGCGTGACCGATGCCATTGACATGCGCTGCACCAACTCGATCGTCGACCACGTCTCCGCTTCGTGGGCCAAGGACGAATGCCTCTCCTCCCAAGGCACCAACATCACCGTCTCATGGTGCATCATCAGTGAAGGCATCAACGATGCCACGCACGGCTACGGCTCGTTGATCGCGCCTCAGGCCAATGGGGCCCGGCATAGCTGGCACCACAACCTCTATGCCCACCACCTGGGTCGGACGCCTCGCGCCGGCGCCCAGAACGGCGCCAACGACTTCCTGATGGACTACGTCAACAACGTGACCTACAACTGGGGCACGGCGAGCGACTGGGGCTGCTGGGGCTGCGTAGGCTCAGAGTATCTCAACACCAACTGGGTCAACAACTACGCTATCGCCGGCCCCAACACCGGCACCGCCTCCTACTGCAACGCCGTGATGAGCACCAGCAGTAGCGGCGCCACCTGCCGTGTCTATCACAGCGGCAACTATATCGACACCGACAAGGACAGTTCCCACGACGGCATTGCCGTGACCAACAACAACTTCAAGGGCGGCAGGACAATCGTGGCCTCGGCCTTCTCGATTCCGGCACTTAATGCCATCACCACCTCGGACGCCAACACGGCTTACCAGGCGGTGCTGGCCGGCGCCGGGGCAACCCTTCCGGCGCGTGACAGCCGTGATACTGCGGTCGTCAACAGCGTCTCCAACCGCAACGGCGCTATCATCACCAGCACGCCCGCCTATCCGTCGTTGGCCACCGGCACCGCGCCGACCGACACGGACAGCGACGGCATGCCGGATAGTTGGGAAAACTGGTACGGCACCAACCCCAACACCGCCGACAACAACGGCGACCTGGATTCAAACGACGAGTACACCAACCTCGAGCGTTACCTCCAGTACCGCGTGGATCCCAACAGCGTCACGGCAGGCCACTAAGCGGCCCAATGACGTCTGAGGAAGTAGTAAGTTGAAGATCACCGGGCGGCGTCGAAGCATGGCGCTGCCCGGTGTGTTTATTGTTGCAAGGTCATCCCCAGTCCATGAGAACGTGTATGAAAACGTAGCATGGGCGTCTCGCCCATGAGTATCACGGCCGTCCCGGCCGTGCGATATACGAAAACTCACCGACAGGGGCAAGAGCCCCTGTTACTCACGGGCGAGACGCCCGTGCTACGCCGAGAACAGAGAGGCCCTGAGGACTTCTCCAACAACCCTGTCAAACCCTGTCAAACACACCCTGTCAAACACCCCTTGCACAACGAGGGGGCAAAGGCGAGAATCAACGTGCGATCCTATCCCGCAAGACAGCGAAGGCGGACCCGGCACGGACGGCTGGGCCGAGAGAGTGCATCATGGAAAAGAAGCGGTCATTTCTCCAAAGCTATCGGTTCTCACTGATCCTGCTGGGCGCGATGGCGGCCGGCTGCCTGCTGGGCACCCTGCGGCCGCAGTGGGCCGCGTCGGTCAAGCCCCTGGGCGACCTGTTCCTGCGGTGCCTGTTCATGATCATCGCCCCGCTGATCTACTTCTCGATCGCCTCGGCCGTGGCGACCATGTCCAGCACCTTCCGTCTGCTTCGCATCCTGGGCTGGATGCTGGTCATGTTCTTCGCGACAGGCATCGTCGCGTCGGTGGTCATGCTGGTGGCCGTGCAGTGGTATCCGCCGGCAATAGGTTTCGCCAATGGGGCCGCCGCCGTGGCTGTGCCCGCCCAGCAGATGAGCACATTCGAGCAACTGCTGCGGGCCTTCACCACGGGCGATTTCGTCGAGTTGCTGTCGATGCGGAACACCCTGGCCCTGATCGTCTTTGCGATCATGACGGGCCTGGCCGCCTCGGCCGGCGGGGAGAAGACGCGCCCCTACACCGCCTTCCTTCGCGCCGGCAACGAAGTCTTCATGCGGGTGGTCTCCTACGTGATGTACCTGGCCCCCGTCGGACTCGGCGCGTACTTCGCCAACCTGGTCGTCCAGTACGGCGGGGTGCTGGTCGGCTCCTACGGCCGGGCCATGCTGCTCTACTACCCGCTGACGATTGCGTATTTCTTCACCGCCTTCACCGTGTACACCTTCCTGGCCGGCGGGCCCAGGGGCGTCAAACGCTTCTGGGGCAGCATCCTGCCGACCTCGTTGACCGCCCTGTCCACCGGCAGCAGCTATGTGACCATCCCGGTCAATCTCAAGGCCGCCCAGCAGATCGGCGTGCCCGACGACATCGCCGAGACCGTCATCCCCATCGGCGCGACGCTGCACATGGAAGGCTCGTGCCTGGCGGCGGTGCTGAAGATCGCCTTCGTGTTCGGCGTTTTCCACATGGACTTCTCCTCGCCGGAGATCCTCCTCAAGGCCGGCGGGGTGGCGCTGCTAGCGGGCATGGTCATCAGCGGAATCCCCGGCGGCGGCATCACCGGGGAGGTGCTGATCATGACGCTGTTCAACCTGCCGCCCGAATCGCTGCCGCTGATGAACGCCATCGGAAACCTCGTCGATCCGCCGGCCACGCTGGTCAATGCCGTCGGCGACAATGTCTCGAGCATGCTGGTGGCCCGCGTGATGGGCGGCCGACGTTGGATGTCCCGCCCTGCCGCGGCGGCGGAGGGATACCTCGCCGACGGCCGGCTCCCGAACGAGACAATCCTGATGGCCCCCGATAAGCAAGGCCCCGGAGTGCCGCTGGCCCAGGCCGGCTCGAAGTCGTCGAATTGACCCACCCGCAACGGCAAAGGGCATCACGCATGGCTGCGATCAGGCATCGGACGGCATGGACGACGGCGACGCTGGTGGCGCTGCTGGCTGCGGCCGGCTGTGACCCGAAGCCCGCGAGCAACGCCCCGCCGGCAAGCCCCTTGGCGCCGCTGCAACACTCGCGGCAAGTCGTGCTGGTCATTGCCGATGGCTGGGACTCCACCACGGCCACACTCGTGTGCTATGCCCGCGCCGGCGTCGATCAGCCGTGGACGGTCGCCGGGCAGCGCATCCCCGTCACCCTCGGCCGGACGGGCTTGGCCTGGGGCCGCGGCCTCCACGGGACGGCCCCCCTGCCCGGCCCGGTCAAGTGCGAAGGAGACGGCAAGGCCCCCGCCGGCGTTTTCGCCCTGCCCCTGGTTTTTGGCTACGCCGAAAAAGCGAAATCCGGCGAAATCAAGCTTCCCTATCTTGCCCTGACGGCCGAGATTGTCGGTGTCGATGACGCCAACTCGCGCCTCTATAACCAAATTGTCCAGTGGAAGCCGGGGCAGGCCAGGGACTGGGACAGTGCCGAGACGATGCGCCGCGCCGACGGTCTTTACGAGTGGGGCGTGGTGGTCGGCCACAATACTTCGCCGGTGGTGCCGGGCGCCGGGTCGTGCATTTTCATGCACATCTGGCGTGGCCCGGACAAGCCCACCGCCGGCTGCACCGCCATGGCCCGCCCGCACGTGCTCGACCTGGTGAAATGGCTCGATCCGCAGGCCCAGCCGGTGCTTGTGCAACTGCCCCGCGAGGCGTACGACCTGCTGGAGGGGGCCTGGAACCTCCCGCCGTCGCCGTGAATCCCCCCGCCCCGCCGCGCGATTGCCCGACGATTGCCCCGAACCGTCATTGACTTTCGCCGATCCGTCGCGGACAATGTCCCCGTCGCATAGCGTCCCCGTAGCTCAATTGGATAGAGCGCTTGCCTCCGGAGCAAGAGGTTACAGGTTCGATTCCTGTCGGGGATATTTCTTCAGGGGAACAACCTATCTGCCGGACCTGACAAGGGCGTCACGGAACCGTATTTGCCTGAAACATGGGACGTGGTACATATTGTACAACGATTCCGCGTGCAACCAGTTGCACGCCCTACCCAGTACCACGACCCACAGGCCGACACGCCGAATTGACGGCGGCCCCAAAACGGAGTAACCTTCCCCCATGCCCGGAAAACAGAAGAATGTCGCCGCGCCGCACGGCGCAGGCCTGATCGCGCGATTTGGGGGCCGACCATGAGCAAGACCTTTGAACAAGGCAAAGATGAAGTCGCCGCCTTGTGCGAATACTTCGCGAAAAACCAAGCGGCTTTCTGCGCGCCCGGCAGGAAAGAAGCCCACGTCCGGCAGGATCTGATCGACCCGTTCTTCCGCGCGCTGGGCTGGGACGTCGGCAATGCCGCCCGCGTCGCGCCGCAATATTGCGAAGTCATCGTCGAGGACAGCCTGGACATCGAAGGTCAGCAGAAGGCCCCCGATTACACCTTCCGCGTCGGCACGCTGCCGAAGTTTTACACCGAAGCCAAGAAGTGCGGCGTGAACATCTTCGCCGATCCCGCCCCGGCCTATCAGCTTCGCCGCTACGGATGGAGCGCCAAGGTGGCCCTTTCCATCCTGACCGACTTTGAGGAAACCGGCGTGTACGATTGCACCACGCGCCCGCGTCCCGGCGACAAGGCCAGCCACGCCCGGATTCTCTACTATCGCTTCGATGAATACCCCGACCGCTGGCGCGAACTGTGGGATATCTTCTCGCATGAGGCCGTCTGGACCGGGGCTTTCGATCAATACGCCGCGGCCAAGCGCAAGCGAGGCACGTCCGAAGTGGACGTGGAGTTTCTCAAGGAACTGGAGGGCTGGCGCGACCAACTCGCCCGCAATCTGGCCCTGCGCAATCCGAAACTCTCGGGCGACGAACTGAACCGCGCCGTTCAACTCACCATCGACCGCGTGGTATTCCTTCGCATGGCCGAAGATCGGGGCCTGGAACCCTGCGAACAACTCCTGACGTTGTGCCGGCAAGAGGACATTTACGACGGCTACATGAAGCTCTGCCGCAAGGCCGACGACAAGTACAACTCCGGCCTGTTCCATTTTCAGAAGGAAGCCGACGTAGGCGAAGCGCCCGACAACATCACCCCCCGCCTGACCGTCGACGACAAGGTTTTCAAGCCCATCCTGCAAAGCCTGTACTTCGCCCACGGCAGCCCCTACGAATTCAAGGTTCTGCCCGTCGAAATCCTGGGCACGGTCTACGAGCGCTTCCTGGGCAAGGTCATCCGCCTGACGCCCGGCCACCAGGCAAAGATTGAGGAAAAGCCCGAAGTCCGCAAGGCCGGCGGTGTCTACTACACGCCCGCCTACATCGTCAACTACATCGTCCACCAGACAGTCGGCCGCCAGATCGACGGAAAGAGTCCGGCGCAACTGTGTGGTGGCACAGGCGTCTCGCCTGTGAATGTGAACGTCCGCCACAGGCGGGACGCCTGTGGTACCAAGCCCTTCCGCGTCCTGGACATGGCTTGCGGGAGCGGGTCTTTCCTGCTGGGGGCCTACCAGTGCCTTCTGGACCATTGCCTGAAATGGTACATCGACAACGGGCCCGAAGGCTTCCCCAAGGCCGTGTGTGCCGCCCGCGCGGGCGACTGGCGGCTGACCATTGCCGAGAAGAAGCGAATTTTGCTGGCCCATATCTTCGGCGTCGATATCGACCCCCAGGCCGTGGAAGTGTCCAAGCTGTCGCTGCTGCTGAAAGTCCTGGAAGGCGAGTCGGCCGAGACGGTCGGCAACACCATGCGGCTTTTCCATGAGCGGGCGCTGCCGAACCTGTCGGACAATATCAAGTGCGGCAATTCCCTGATCGGGCCGGACTACTTTACCGGCCGGCTGATACCCGACGCCGAGGAATTCGCCCGCGTCAATGCTTTTGACTGGAAGCGGGGATTCCCCGATGCCATGAAGGCCGGGGGCTTCGATTGCGTCATCGGAAATCCGCCATACATACGGATGGAGGGATTCACGGGTGTCAAGGACTATCTGCGCTCGCACTATTCGGCGCATGAAGAACGCGCGGACTTCTATACATATTTCATCGAGAAAGCCCTACGATTATTGAGCAAGTCTGGACTTCTTGGAATGATCGTGTCTAACAAATTTGCCGTCGCAAAGTATGGCGAACCTTTGCGGCGGACCATTGAACAATCGGCAGAGGTGCTAGAAATTGCGGATTTCGCTGGGGCAAGCGTGTTTCGTGGCGCGACCGTTCGTACGCTGGTTCTTGTAATGAAGCCAAGGACGGGGCGAACGCATGACAGGATTCGCTACGCCCCGGTCCCACGCCCGGCCGACTTCCAGCAGATAGAGGCCGGCGTTCTGCCGGTCGTGGAGTACGTGAAGAAGTCGCAGACGTTTTTGGGGGCAAGGCAGGTATCTACTTCACCGTGGCAATTGATTCCGGCCGCCCAGTCGGATTTCTTGCAGCGATTGAGTCGAAGATTTCCGGCACTTAGTGACACATTCAAATGGCGGCCGCTATTCGGAATCAAGACCGGGCTAAACGAAGCATTCATTATTGACGATGCGACGCGCAGGGATATTCTTAGGGACGACCCGAACGCGAAGAATGTCATTCACCCGTTTCTCATGGGGAAGGATGTTCGCCGATATTTCGTGCGAGATGAACGCCGCTATGTGATTTACCTTCATCCCAATAAGAGAATCAGTAGTTTTGCCGGTATCAAGAAGCACCTTGACGCATTTCGTGATGCGCTAGTGTCTCGCGCGACTGGTCAAGAATGGTTTGAACTTCAACAACCCGCCGTCGCGTTGCTGCCCATTCTTGAGAAGCCCAAGATCGTTTACCCGATAATAGCGCCAGAGCCGCGATTTGCTTTGGACACTGACGGATTTCTTGTGAACGACAAATGTTTCGTTCTTCCAACAGATTCACTTTTTCTCCTGGGCATTCTGAATTCTTCCCTAAGCCGGATGTTCTTTGGTGCGACTTGCGCACGTCTGGAGGGCGGCGACGACTGCTACTACGAGTTTCGGGCACAATTCGTCGAGCGCTTCCCCATGCCAACGGCTGACCTAAAAGGAACACCAGGCAGAGCTATTCACGACGGAATGGTTGATCTTGTAAGTGCAATGTCTTCGATGCACAAGCAGCTTGCGTCGGCCAAGAGCGAAACCCAGCGCGGGGCGATCCAGCGTCAGATTGAAGCTACCGACGCCGAAATTGACCGGCTGGTATATGACCTGTACGGCCTGACGGCCGAAGAAATCGCAATCGTCGAGGGGGCATCGTCATGACTACAACCAGAAACACGGCCGAGTATCTGGCAGACCTGGAACAATGGCAGGCGTACAGTCATCCCAAACTTGCCAATTCCAAACTGGAAGAACTCTTGCAGGTGCCTTTTATCGAGCGATACAAGAGCCTTCACAGCGACTTCTGGTGGCGCATAATCCGCGTTCATGGTACGCTTGTCACGCTCGACCAACTCATTCAGTTCCCATTCGAAAGCATCTATGCCCCTAACGAAATGGAGTTCTGGCGGCTGGTATTCGAGAACTTTGTCGATATCACCGTCTTGCTGTTGCACGGCCTGACGATTGATACGGAATGCAAGGCCCACACCCTACAGTCATTCAAGAAGGAGATCATCGAGGACAAGTGGCTGCGCTCGGACAAGTTCGAATTGTTCAGGCAGACTTTGCGCGAGCGGAAGTTTGGTAAACGTGTCAAATCCATCAAGAAATGTGTGACAGAGATGCGCAATAATTACATTGCTCACCGATCAAAGGACGAGCAAAGCGGGCTCCCGAAGGAGGGACTGGCTGGCGTCACCCTTGAAGAACTCTGGGTTTTGTTCGATGAAGTGCATTCCCTTTTCGGAGCGCTTTCGTTTGGATCGGCATATGTCACGCTCGCCGGCGACCTGATGCCGAGCACGGTGGGTGGGGAGCCGACGCGGACCTGCCTTGATGGGCTTCTTGATGCAGTCCTCCGCGACAGCCTTTTCGTGAACGAGCCGGAACGAAAGGAAAAATTGTGGCCGGGACGCCGCAAGCATAGGAAGCCCGAATCGCTCCGGGTCATGAACGAACTCCGTAAACGAATAGGGCTGCCGGAAGCGTAAGTAGCGCGTAGGGCGTGCAACTCGGCCCGGAATACGGGAATACCGGAAACCGGCACATCGCGTAGGCGCGTAGCGGAATGAAGCCCCGCACGGCTGCAAACACCGCAGCCGTGGCACCTAATCCATCGTTTGATGAGCGACAGAGCCCTACTCCTTGCGGACCAGGCGCGTGCGGCTTTGGGAGCCGCCGCCCCAGACGCCCAGATCAACCAGCACGGCCAGCACCACCAGCACCAGCCACCCGCCGCTGACAGTGCCGTGATTGTTGAGCATGGCCGCCATGTAGGCCATCGTGGTATAGGGCATGAAGATAAAGCCCAGCAGCGGCCAGAGGACGGTCAGATACGCCGCCGAGAACCAGTTCGTCAGGATCCAGATCAGGAACAGCACCACCCGGGGCCCGAACATGAACAACGCGGCGACAAGGCAGCATGGCATGGAAAGTCTCCCTTTTTGCACATTCTAGCCGGCGCCGTTTCTTCTCTACGACCTACGAACTACGAACTTTCTTCCGTTTTTGCTGTTCCTACGACCTACGACCTTTCCTCTAACGGTAGATATTGGTTCGCAGGCCGTCGCGGAGGCTGGGGCCGCGGCGGTTGACGCGGGCGCGTTCGACCAGCAGCAGGACCAGGAAGGTCACCCAGATCAGGATGGCCAGCACAGCCAGGATCGGCAGGGAGATGCCGCTGAGTTTTTCCCAACTGATGATGGTGGCCGCCGGGACGCTGCGCGCGGCGACGGGCTGATACGGCAGATGCACCGCCCAGGCCACCAGCACCCCGCCCAGGGCCGCGACGGTCGCCTGGCACAGGCCCGACATCCAGGCCCAGGAGATGCTGAACTTCTGGCGGCTGGCGTAGATGATCAGGAACATGCTGACCACCAGCCACAGGATGCCCACCAGGTCGATGGCCACGCCGGCGTCCACGAACACGATGCGGACGATTCGCGTGGCGGGCGGGAAGTTGGGGTCGAAGGCGGCCGAGAAGCTGACCATGTCGGCGACCAGCCCTCGCGTGGCCCAGGCCACCAATACCCAGACCAGGTAGGCGATGCCGGTGAAGGCCAGGGCCAACCCGACGTCCAAACGCGTTGTGCGGCGAACATGACCTAGCATGCCCCTATTACACCACCGCGACGGCCCGCGGTCAATCTCGCCTGTCGCGGAATCGGATGAACACGCAGCCGCCTTGACCGGCGGGAACGGGCCAGTTGGTAGAGCGTGCAACTTGTTGCACGCGGAATGCAGCCCCGCGTGGCGGAGTTCCTACTCCGCCGCGATAACCGCGGGGCGCACCGGAAAAAGTGGCGGTTGTCTGTTAAGCCCCCGCCGGGGGATTGTCTCAATTATCCCCCTGCAATGCAGGGGGCTTCAACCAACCTCGCCGGGTGGCGTGGTCGCGGCGTTTGCGACCACGATTGAGCGTGCGGAAAATGGGTTCATCCCCGGACATATTGAGGTCCGCAGGACCGCTTAGAACTTAGCCGGGGGCCGTGAGGCCCCGGAAAGCGCCCTGTTAGTCGCTCAAGCCCCGGCAGATACCATGTAGCAAGAGAAGCCAGTCTCGGC
>JBAZTO010000080.1:0-9937 GCA_041661865.1 Phycisphaerae bacterium
GACGCTGCGGATGCGTCTGCAGCCGATGGGCTGCTTCCACGACGGGCCGGCCATCGAACGGGCCGTCTTTGGACAACTCGCCCGTTGGCACCTGCTGGGAACTTACACACAATAGTTGACACTATCGGCCACGTCACGGCTGTTGCTCATGTGAGCTTCTTCACGGTACAATCCTGTGCGAAAGATGCGGCAAACGGTTCTTTCGCGAACAGTATGGGGAACGGACCATGAATGTAGACAACCGCGACAGGAGCAGCGACTTCTATGGGGATCGATTCCAGCAGGTTGCGAAGCTGCCTCAATCCTTGAGCGAGCGAGACCGGCATATACCAGACCTGTTGGCCAAAATGTGCAAGCCGGGGCCGTTCCGGCTACTGGACATCGGTTGTGGGCTGGGGAAAGTCGCCCGTTGTGCCAAGGACATGTTTCTGGATGCCTCCGTTTACGGATTGGACATCTCGTCAAAGGCTATCGAGAAGGCCCGGAGCTTTCGGTCCGATATCGACTACCGTGTCTGCGGGGAACTTGACCTGCCGTTCGACGAAGGTTTCTTCGACTACGCTGCTTGCCGTATGTCCATCCACCATTACCCACGGATTCTGGATCATCTGCGAGAGGTTCGGCGAGTCCTCAAGCCCGGCGGCATCTACCTGATCATGGACATCTTGCCGGAAGATGCAGCGCAGGCTGACCGCTTGAACGATGTGTTTCTGTCGGCCGATCGCGACGCGCCCGGTGACGGGCACCTGCGGTTTCGCACGTTGCCAGAATACGAGGAGGTCCTCCGCGATGCCGGTTTTTCTCTCGGCGATGTGCTGTACTCTTCCTTTGCGGTGAAGTGGGCCAAGACCACCGACTACTACCGAGCTATTTGCCGGCATTTTGAGCGGATGCCGCGCGAGTTCCAAGAGCAGGTCAGATTCACCGATCATGGCGAGAATTTCGTGTACTGCCTGCGAATGGGTAGTTTATTTGCCCGCCAGGCATAGAAGAACCACATCCAGCGGGTGCCGTGGTCGCGGCGTTTGCGACCACGATAAATCTGGCCGCACGTCTGCACACCGCAACAACTGACCCTTGGCGTTTGGGGCCGATTATGGGTATAACGCATCTCCATCAGCCGCACAGAGTCGTATCCTTCACGAGGTGAATAAAGGCATGACCGACAATCCGCTTCCAAACGAGACTCGACGTGATTTCATCCGCGACGCCGTCGCCGAGGACCTGGCCACCGGGCGGTTCGATCACGTGCAGACGCGTTTCCCCCCCGAGCCCAACGCCTACCTGCACATCGGCCACGCCAAGGCGGTGTGGATCGACTACGGTGTGGCGCAGGAGTTCGGCGGCCTGTTCAACCTGCGGTTCGACGACACCAACCCGGCCAAGGAAGAGCAGGAGTATGTCGACGCCATCATCGAGGACGTCCGCTGGCTGGGCGCCGATTGGGGCGACCGCCTGCTTTTCGCCAGCGACTACTTCGAGCAGATGTACGCCTGGGCCGAGCAGCTCATCCAGAAGGGCGCCGCCTACGTTGACGACCTGACCGGCGACCAGGTCAGCGAGTACCGCGGCAGCCTGACGGCGCCGGGCAAGAACAGTCCCTATCGCGACCGGAGCGTCGAGGAGAATCTCGACCTCTTCCGCCGCATGCGCGCGGGCGAGTTCCCCGACGGCAGCCGCACGCTGCGGGCCAGGATCGACATGGCCAGCCCCAACCTCAACCTGCGCGACCCGGTGATGTACCGCATTCTTCACATGCCTCACCACCGCGCCGGCGACAAGTGGTGCATCTACCCGATGTACGACTGGGCCCACGGGCTGGAGGATTCCATCGAGGGCATCACGCACTCGCTGTGCTCGCTGGAGTACGAGAATCACCGCCCGCTGTACGACTGGTTCCTCGACCAGTTGGGCATCTATCACCCGCGGCAGATCGAGTTTGCGAGGCTGAACCTGACCTACACGGTCATGAGCAAGCGGCGGTTTATCGAAATCGTCAAGAACGGACAGGTCACGGGGTTTGACGACCCGCGCATGCCGACGCTGGCGGGCCTGCGCCGGCGCGGCTACACGCCCGAGGCCATCGCCGACTTCTGCCGGCGCATTGGCGTCAACAAGTACGACAGCGTCGTGGACGTGGCCTTGCTGGAGCACTGCCTCCGCGAGGACCTCAACAAGCGCGCCCCGCGCGTCATGGCCGTGCTCAACCCGCTGAGGGTCATCATCGACAACTATCCCGAAGGGCAGACCGAGCAACTCGATGCGGTCAACAATCCCGAGGATGCCGCCGCCGGCACGCGGAAGGTGCCTTTCTCCCGGGTTCTCTACATCGAGCGGGAGGACTTCCGCGAGGATGCGCCCAGGAAGTTTTTCCGACTGACCGTCGGCCGCGAGGTGCGGCTGCGGTATGGGTACTTCATCACCTGCACGGGCGTGGAGAAGGACGCCGCCGGCGAGATCACCGCGCTGCATTGCACCTACGACCCGGCCACCCGCGGCGGCGACAGCCCCGACGGGCGGAAGGTCAAGGCGACCATCCACTGGGTTTCCGCTTCGCACGCCATACCCGCCGAAGTGCGGCTGTACGATCACCTCTTCACCCAGAGCGACCCCGACGACGCGCCCGAGGGCAAGGACTGGATGGCCAACATCAATCCCAGGAGCCTGGAAGTGACGCAGGCGCTTGTCGAGCCGAGCCTGGCCTCGGCACCGGCCGGCGCCAAGTTCCAGTTCGAGCGGATCGGCTACTTCTGCGTGGACAAGGACTCAACGCCCGGCCACGTGGTCTTCAACCGCACCGTCACGCTCAAGGACACCTGGGCCAAGATCGAGAAAAAGGACGCGGAGTAAAAGATTATTGCTCTGTCGCGGATGTGGCGTTGGGTGCCACGGCTGCGTCGTGTGCAGCCGTGCATCGCGTCGACACTGCTGCAAACACCGCAGCAGTGGCACCCGATCCATCATTTGACGAGCAACGGAGATTATGGAGTCGCCGGATGAAACCCATCGCCGTTCAGTTATATAGCGTTCGCGAATTGTTTCAAAAGGACATTCCCGGCACGCTGGCTGCGATGGCGGAGATCGGCTTCAAGGGCGTCGAGATGGCCGGCATGAGGGGGCACAAGCCCCAGGACGTGGCCGCGGTCTGTCGCGACCTGGGCCTGAAGGCCTGCTCGGCCCATATCGGCCTGCCGACGGCCGAGACGATCGACCAGGAAGTCGAAGTCGCGCGCACGCTCGGCTATGACCTGCTGGTGACCAACCGCAAGGCCGAGCATTTCGCCACGCTCGACGCCGTCAAGGCCACCGCCGAGGCGCTCCAGAACGCCCATGAACTGGCCAGGCGGAATGGCCTGCGGATGGGCTACCACAACCACGACTTCGAGTTCGACCCCCTCGCCGGCCGGACGGGCATGGAGATCCTGCTGGAGCTGGCGCCCGACATCATCTGGCAAGTGGACACCTGTCACGCCGCCAACTTCGGCGCCATCGACGTGCCGGCCTTCATGAAGCGATACGCCGGCCGCATCCGCAGCATCCACTGCAAGGACAGCCTGCTGGCGCGCGGCGACGAGAAATACACCGCCGTGGGCAAGGGCAAGGTGGATATCGTCGGCTGCGTCCAGGCCGGCGACGCGGCCAAGGTGGAGTGGCTGATCGTGGAACTGGATGCCTGCGCGACCGACATGATGCAGGCGGTCAGGGACAGCTATGACTTCCTGACCGGCCGGGGCCTGGCCAAGGGTAATCGTTAGGACGCTCTCGGAAATCCAGTAGCCGTCTGACAGCCCGGGGCAGATCGCGCCGCGCGAGGGGCCGCCTCAGATTTCCTGCACTTCCCTGGTCTTGGTGTCGAGGATCTCGGTGATCTTCGCTTCGTACTGGTCGGTGAGCTTCTGGATGTCGTCCTTGCCCTTCTTGGCATCGTCCTCGGTCAGCTCGCCTTCCTTCTCCTGGTGGTCGACATCCTTGTTGCCGTCGCGGCGGGCGTTGCGGACGGTGACGCGGGCGGCTTCGGACATCTTCTTGAGCTGTCCGGCCAACTGTTGGCGACGCTCGGTCGACAGCGCGGGGATGGCCAGGCGGATCATCTTGCCGTCGTTGCTGGGAGTGATGCCCAGCGAACTGGCGAAGATGGCCTTCTCGATGTCCTTGAGGCAGGAGGCGTCGAAGGGCTTGATGACCAGCAGCGTGGCCTCGGGCGCGGAGATGGAGGCGAGCTGCCGCAGGTCGGTGGGCGAGCCGTAATACTCGACCTTGATGTGCTCGACCAGCGCGGTGGAGGCCCGCCCGGTGCGGATGCCGCGGAACTCCCGCCGCAGATGCTCCACGGCGTGTTCCATCTTCTCTTCTACTTCCAGCAGGATATCGTCAATAGCCATGGCGACCTCACTGGGTGACAAGGGTTCCGATGCTTTGTCCACGGATCACGCCGACCAGGTTGCCCGGCGTGGAAAGTTTGAAGACGACGATCGGGATATTATTCTCCATGCACAGGGAGATGGCCGTCAAGTCCATCACGCCCAGCTTGTCGGCCAGCACCTTGGGATAGGTCAGCTTCTCGTACCGCTTGGCCGCGGGGTGGGTCATCGGGTCGCTGTCGAAGATGCCATCGACCTTGGTGGCCTTGAGGACCACCTGGGCGCCGATCTCGCTGGCCCGCAGGGCGGCGCAGGTGTCGGTGGTGAAGAAGGGGCTGCCCGTCCCGCCGGCCAGGATAATGACTCGCCCGGCGTCAAGGTGGTAGGCGGCGCGGTGGTAGTTCCACTGCTCGCAGACGCTGGTGACGGGGATGGCGCTGAGCACGCGGGCGGGGATGCCGGCGGCCTCGAGGCAGTCGCGCAGGGCCAGGGCGTTGATCACGGTGGCCATCATGCCCATGTAGTCGGCTGTGGCGCGATGGATGTTCGGGTTGTCGGCCAACTGCCGGCCGCGAACCAGGTTGCCCCCGCCCACGACCAGGCCCAGTTGCACGCCCATCTTGACGACGGGGAGAATCTCCTGCACCACCGCCGCAATGGCCGGGGCGTCCAGCCCGCTGCCCTTGGAGCACAGGCCTTCGCCGGAGATCTTCAGCAACACCCGCTTGTAAACAGGTTGACTTGGCATGAGGTCAGTTCCGTCCTTCCACGCCGGAGAATCTATGCGATCAGGCCCGGCAGGGCAAGAGTGCAGAAACAAGAAATCCGGCACCATCGGCCGCGTCCGCGACTGATCCTGCCGGATTTCCAGGCCCGCAACGGGGCGTTGTCTGGCGATTTACTTCTGGCCGACGGCGTAGCGCGCGAAGGCCGTGACGTTCGCGCCGCCGAGGATTTCCTTCACCTGCTTCTTGTCGTCGCGGACGAAGGGCTGCTCCATCAGGGCGTTGGCGGCCAGGAACTTGTTGATCTTGCCGACGACCATCTTCTCGGCGATTTCCTTGGGCTTGCCGGACTCGACGGCCTGGTCGATGGCGAACTTCCGTTCCTTCTCCACCAGGTCCGCCGGGATGTCCTTGGTGGTGATGCCCACCGGGTCGGCGAAGGCGATGTGCATGCACAGGTCGGCCAGGATCTGGTCGCTGACTTCCTTGTCCAGGCCGACGATGACGCCGACCTTGCCGTTGTGGTGGATGTAGGTGCCCACGACCTTGGGGGCCGAGATTCTGACGGCCCGCGCCACGCTCATGTTCTCGCCGATCTTGGACAGGGCGCCCTGGACGGCTTCCTTCATCGCGGCAGTCGGTTCGATCTGCCCGTCGGCCTGCGAGATGGCCATGTCGGCCACCTGGCGGACCATGGCCTGGAAGACATCGTTGCGGGCGCAGAAGTCGGTCTCGCACCGCACTTCCACCATGGCTGCGGACGTCCTGGAGGGATTGACGGCGATGCCGACCAGGCCTTCGCTGGTGGAGCGGGCGGACTTCTTCTCGGCGGTGACCAGGCCCTTCTTGCGGAGCAGGTCCTTGGCGGCCTCGACGTCGCCCTTGGTCTCTTCCAGCGCCTTCTTGCACTCCATCATGCCCTGGCCGGTTTCCTCACGGAGGGCCTTGACGACTGCGGCGGTAATTTCAGCCATGTTCGCTCCCGATGTTATCTATGAAATTGTGTCAGGTTGATTTCAACGCAGAGGCCACGGAGAGAGGGAGAAATCCGGCGGTCCGACACCTTCATTCTCTATGTCTCCGCGGCTCTGTGTCGCGTTGTTACGATACGGAACTCTAGGCCTGTGCGGGCGCCTGGCCGGCCTCGGGGGCGGCCGGTGCTTCCGGGGCCGCCTGGCCTTCCTCTTCGGCCCGCGCGGTGGCGCGGCGGCTGCTGCGGCGACGTCCGCCGGCCCCTGCCTCGCCCGCTTCCACGTCGAACTTGTCCCGGGCGCCGGTGCCTGCGGCGACGGCCTGGCACATCTGGTAAACCACCAGGTCGATGGCCCGCATGGCGTCGTCATTGCCGGGAATCGGAATGTCGATCATGTCCGGGTCGCTGTCGGTGTCCAGCAGGCAGACCACGGGGATGCCCATCTTGCGGGCTTCGCGGACGGCGTTGATCTCGCGCCGCTGGTCGATGACGACCATCGCGCCGGGCAGGCGGGTCATCTTGCGGATGCCGCCCAGGTTGCGGCGGATCTTGCGGATCTCGCGACGCAGCGAGGAGCCTTCCTTCTTGGAATAGGTGTCCAACTGGCCGTCGGTCTCGAGCTGTTCGAGGTGGTCCAGGCGAGCGACGCGCTTGCGGATTTCGCCGAAGTTCGTCAGCGTGCCGCCCAGCCAGCGGTCATTGACCCAGTGCATGCCCACGGCGGTGGCGTGTTCTTCGACGGCCTTGCGGGCCTGACGCTTGGTGCCCACGAACATCACATCCTTGCCGCCGGCCACCACCTGGGTGATGAACTTGCGGCCCAGCAGGATGCCCTTGAGGGTTTCCTTGACGTCGATGATGTGGATGAGGTTCCGCTTGCCGAAGATATAGGGCTTCATCTTCGGGTTCCAGCGGCTGACGCGATGTCCGAAATGAACGCCCGCGTCGATCAGATCTTTAACCAATTGCTCTGCCAATTCGCACCTCCGCCTTCGGGCCTGGATTGATGCCTCGCCGCAGCAGAGGCAATAAGCATCCAGGCAACGAGGTCGCAAACCTAAAAGGATTCTATCCGCCTGATGTCACCAGCGTGGAGAAACACTCTCCTCGCCCATCAAACGAGCTTCGTAGGCTAGCATTGCCGGCCGGGGGGGTCAAGGCCTTATGTCATTAATTTTCCCGGCGTGAACGGCCTTCTTCCGGCTCGTCACGCCCTACCGTTACTGTAGTTGCCCGTCATCTCACCCCTAACCTCCCCCCTCTAACCTTTCAAGCAATCGGCTTGAGTAGTTCGCTGACGAAGTCTCCCGCCTGCTTGACTAGTTGTTCGCGCGGGTCGGAGGCGGCCTGGGCGATCCGGGCGACGATGGCTGAGCCGACGATCGCGCCATCGGCGACCTGGCAGACCGTCTCGACGGTGGCGGCGTTGCTGACGCCGAAGCCCACGCAGATGGGCGTGTCGGTGAGTTTTCGCAGGTCGGTCACCGCGGCGACGGTGGCCTGGGGCAGGGCGGTTCGCTGACCGGTGATGCCCGAAACGCTGACGTAGTAGAGGAAGCCGCGGCTGTGGGCGGCGATGGCCCGGCGGCGATCCGGCGTGGAGGTCGGCGCGACGAGCATGATGTTGCACAGGCCCGCGGCGGCGGCCAGCGGCTCGACGGTGGCAGCCTCTTCCAGCGGCAGGTCGGGAATAATCACGCCGTCGATGCCGGCCTGGGCGGCGTCGGCCAGGAACTTAGCGGTTCCGTGGCGGAAGACGATGGAGTAGCTGACCATCGCGACCAGGGCCAGCTTGCCGCCATCTCGGCGGTAGCGGGCGACAGCCTGGAAGATTTTGTCGCTGGTCACCCCGGCGGCCAGGGCCTGCGTGTAGGAGGCCTGGATCACCGGCCCGTCGGCCACCGGGTCGGAAAAGGGGATGCCCAGTTCGCAGACCCGCACGCCGCGGGCCTCGAAGTCCGCCAGCAGCGCGACGGTCGTGTCCAGGTCGGGAAACCCAGCCGTAATGAACGGCAGCAAGGCCTTCTTGCCGGCGGATCGCAACTGAGAGAACGCCTGGGTGAGTCTGTTATCCTGCAGTTTTGTCATAGGTCTTCCTTCGACACCTAAGAAATCACAAAGATCACGAAGTGCACGAAGATCTCAAAGTTAACGAATTTCATGCTTTCCTTCGTGGCCTTTGTGTTCTTGGCGATCTTCGTGACTTTATTTCTGTTTCTTCCGTTCCAGGATCGCCGCGATTTCGTTGCAGTCCTTGTCGCCCCGGCCTGACAGGCAGACCAGGATGATCTTGTCCTTGCCCAGCGTGGGGGCCAGCTTGATGGCCCCAGCCACCGCGTGGGCCGACTCGAGGGCGGGGATGATGCCCTCGGTGCGGCTGAGGGTGACGACGGCATCCAGGGCCTCGTCGTCGCTGGCAGCGGTGTAGCTCACGCGGCCGCTTTCCTTCCAGTAGGAGTGCTCGGGCCCCACGCCGGGATAGTCCAGCCCAGCCGAGACGCTGTGCACCGGCGCAGTCTGGCCGTCGGCGTCCTGGAGCACATAACTGAGGCTGCCATGCAGCACGCCGGGCGAGCCCTGGCTGAGCGTGGCCGCATGGTCGCCGAGCTTCATCCCGCGCCCGCCGGCCTCCACGCCGATCATCGCCACCGACGTGTCGGTGATCATCGGGGCGAACATGCCGGCTGCGTTGGACCCGCCGCCCACGCAGGCGATCACGTAGTCGGGCAGGCGGCCCTGGGACGCGAGCATCTGGGCCCGCGCCTCGCGCCCGATGCAGCTCTGGAACTCGCGGACCATGATCGGGAAGGGGTGCGGGCCGGCTACGCTGCCGATGATGTAGTGCGTGCCCTCGACGCTGCCCATCCAGTCGCGCATCGCCTCGTTGAGGGCGTCCTTCAGCGTACACTGGCCGCTGCTGACGGGCACGACGCGCGCCCCCAGCAACTGCATGCGGAAGACGTTGAGGCTCTGGCGGCGGATGTCCTCGGTGCCCATGTACACGTCGCACTCCAGGCCGAAGACTGCCGCCGCCGTCGCGGTGGCCACGCCGTGCTGGCCGGCGCCGGTCTCGGCGATCACGCGCTTCTTGCCCATCCGCAGCGTCAGCAGCGCCTGGCCGAGGGTGTTGTTGATCTTGTGCGCGCCAGTGTGGTTCATGTCCTCGCGCTTGAGGTAGATCCGCGCCCCGCCCAGCTTGTCGCTGAGGCGCTGGGCGAAGTACAGCTCGCTGGGCCGGCCGGCAATGTCCCGGTAGCAGCGGTCCAGTTCAGCCAGGAAGGCCGGGTCGGCCTGGGCGGCGTTGAACTGGTCCTCAAGCTGCCGCAGGGCGGCCATGAGGGTTTCGGGCACAAACTGCCCGCCGAATGGGCCGAAGTAGCCGGGACGGTCGTGTGTGTTTTTCGAGGTTGTGGTCATAGGGTTCTCTTTTCCGCGGCCATGATACCCGTTTCGGCGGTGCCGGAATACCGGATTGCGATCACCAAACAACGCGCCAGGGCCGAAGCTATTGAGGTTACTGGAACAGGAAGCAGGATGGATAGGGAAAGGTTATTGGCGCGCAGGGCGCCAATAATGCGAGGCGGCAACGATGAACAGGGCTTCAATCCGCATCATGCCCATATCATACGACAACTCCCCGCTCGCTGCACGCGAAAATCGCGACCTAACCCGGCCCGGCGCCCCGACACCTGCCGGCGCTGGTGTAACGTATTGTGTGTAAGTTTGGCGTTGGTTGTCATGGGCTGGAGCAGAGGCGAGCGTAGCGAGCCGCAGCGCAGGCCCATGACACGGCGCAAAAAGTTGGGTACGTAATCCTTTTTTCACCGCCAAGTGATAGAAGGGAGTGACGTACCCAATGTCCAACACGGACGGCTTGG
>JBAZTO010000081.1:0-9581 GCA_041661865.1 Phycisphaerae bacterium
GTAAGCGTCCGGTCGGGGACCTCGTAGGCGTGGGAGGGCAGAGGTGATAGATTGAGGGAATGGCCACCATTACGACGGAGACGACAGAGCTGATTGAAACCGGAGACCGGCGGGACGAGTTGGGGCGGCGGATCGTGCCGGCGGCGCGGAAGACGGAGCTGGTGAGGGCGTATGCCGCCAGCGGGCTGACGCAGGCGGCGTTCGCGCGGCGGGAGGGGGTGAAATACTCGACTTTTGCGCACTGGGTGCAGTTGGCGGCGAAGGCGACGGCGGGAAAGCGGGCGGTGCAATTTGCCGAAGTGCGGCTGCCGCTGTCGGGTGGTCCGCGGGCCGCCGCCCGGCTGGAGGTGCGGTTGGCCGACGGGACGGTGCTGAGCGGGAACGACGCCACGGAGTTGGCGGCCCTGGTGCGGGCCGTGAGGGCGTGAGCGATGCTGGCGTTCCCGGCGGCGATCAAGATTTACGTGGCGGTGCAACCGGTGGACATGCGCAAGCAGTTTAACGGGCTGTGGGCGGCGGCGCAGGAGAAGCTGCACGAGGATCCGAAGAGCGGCGCGGTGTTCGCGTTCATCAACAAGGAGCGCACGCGGCTGAAGCTGCTGTATTGGGATGGCACGGG
Organism: Phycisphaerae bacterium; assembly: GCA_041661865.1. Taxonomy (GTDB): domain Bacteria; phylum Planctomycetota; class Phycisphaerae; order SM23-33; family SM23-33; genus JBAZTO01. Next base: position 620 of record JBAZTO010000081.1, read on the forward strand.
GGTGTGGGTGTTGGCGAAGCGCCTCGAACAAGGCCGCTTCTCCTGGCCCACGGGCACGCAGCGCACCAAGCTCTCGCTCGCCCCGGAGGCCCTCGCGTTGCTGGTCGGTGGCATCGAGCTCAAGCACGGCTCCTTGAAGCCGTGGTATGAGCGCGGATAAAAAATAGTCACGACACGCGGGAACACTGTCTCGCTGGCGCTGACAGAGTGCGCGCGATGAGCGTGGCGGCCACCAGTCCCAGCGAAGTGCAACTCCTGCGGGAGGAGATCGCGCATCTGCGCACGCAGATCGCGTGGCTGAAGCAGCAGCTCTTCGGGCCGGGCAAGAGCGAGAAGCTGGACCGGGCGCAGTTGCGCCTGCAGTTGGGCGAACTGGAAAAGCTGGCGGCGGCACTGCCCGCGGTGGAGACGATCACCTACGAGCGGGCGAAGGGGCCGGCGGCGCCGCGGAGCCTGCCGGCGGAAAACTTTGCGCACCTGCCGGTGAAGGAGACGATCGAACTGGTGCCGCCGGCGGTGCAGGCGGAGCCGGAACTTTACGAGCGGATCGGCGAGGAGCGGACCTTCGAGGTGGACGTGGTGCCGCCGAAGCTCTTCAAGCGCGAGATCGTGCGCCCGAAATACCGGCACCGGCTGGATCGCAACCGGGCCCCGCTCGTGGCGTCGGCCCCGGCGCGGCCGGTGGCCGGCGGTTACGCTTCGGCCGGGTTGCTCGCCTGGGTGGCGCTCAGCAAATACGTGGACCACGCGCCCCTTTATCGTCTGGAGCAGATGTCACGGCGCTGGGGTGCGACCATCACGCGGCAGACCATGGCCGACTGGATCCGGATCACAGCCGAGTGGCTGGAGCCGATTTACCGGCGCATGTATCGGGAGCTGCTGGCCGGCGACTACATCCAGGCCGATGAAACGCCGATCCGATGTAACGATCCCGATGAAAAACGCGGCGGCACCAGTCAAGGTTGGCTCTGGGTGATCAGTCGGCCCGGTGGCGACGTGGTCTTCGATTGGCGACTGTCCCGTCGCCATGGCGAACTGACCTCATTGCTGGAGGGCTACCGCGGCATCTTGCAGTCCGACGGTTATGCGGCCTATCCGAGTTTTGCCCGTGAGCGGGCGGACGTGGCATGGGTTGGCTGCTGGGCGCATGCCAGGCGCTACTTCGTCGAGGCGCTTGAGGAGCGGCCGAAGGCCGGGCAGTTGGTGCTGAGATTGATCGGCCAGTTCTACCAGTGGGAACGGCAGTGGGACGAGGCCGGCGTGACCGAGAACCGGGCGGCCCTGCGCCAGGCCCACTTTGCGCGGCCGCTCTACTGGCTGCACCGTGTCGTGCTGGGGTTGCGGGCGCAGGCCCTGCCGCGCTCGCTGCTCGGCAAGGCCTGCGCGTATCTGCTCGAACACTGGGCGCCGCTGACGGCCCACCTTCAACACAGCCAGACCCGGCTCGACAATAACCTCATCGAAAACGCCATCCGGCCGTCGGCCCTCGGCAAGAAGAACTGGCTGTTTATCGGGCATCCCGACGCCGGCCAACGCTCCGCCATCATCTACTCGCTCGTCGTCTCCTGCCAACGCCACGGCAAGGACCCGATGGCCTACCTGCGCGACGTGCTCACCCGTTTGCCCGCGATGACCAACCGGGACGACCTAGGCTTGCTGACGCCAGCCCGCTGGCAGCCGACTTCGTAGCCTCCTCTTGGAATGGTGGCCATTACAAGGGCCACCTCGTTGGCGATCTCCTCGTAGTAGCCACCACTACGAGCCGTCTACAAGGCACCCGACCGGACGCTTACGTTGATATGGAGAGGCAGACATAATATCCGCGCCTGCCCACTTCCCTGCCCTTGTCGGCTAGCTGTGATCCGCGAGACCGGGTAGCTGATCGTCAATACTGCTGTGCTTCACCGGCACGATGCATTCGGGTCTGTCATTGCGGGCGTTGTTGACCAGCGGATCGACGCGATCCGCCGCCATCAGCTCGGCCGGGTAGCTCGCGCACAGGGTGCTCATGCGGCCGGGCTGGAGCGGCCCGCCCGCCAGCCACTCCCGGGCCGCCGCATCATCCATGATCACCGGCATCCGGTCATGGATCTGCGCCATCAGCTCATTGGGCGCGGTGGTGAGCAGGATATAGTGGGCCGGTTGGTCGTCGGTCGCGGGCCAGTGCAGCCCGGCAATCCAAAACGTCCGGCCATCCTTCCGGCGGATGTGGTAGGGCACCCGCACCTTGCCGCCCTGGGTGCGCAGCCATTCGAAGAAGCCGTCGGCCGGCACCACGCAGCGATGCTCCGCCACCGCCTGCTTGAAAGTCCGCTTTTCGGCGGCCAGCTCGGACCGCCCGTTGATGAGCAGCGTGGGCTTGGCGTCGGGAGAAAACTGCGCGAGGTGGCCCCAGTAAAGCGCCACCAAGGCGGGATCGGCGCCGCCCGTCACGACCGGCATGATCTGGGTCGGCGCCACGTTGTAGCGGGTGGGCAGGGAAACTTCCTTGGCGATCTTGAGGCCCAGGCGCTCCAGGGCGGCCTTGGCGGCTTCGGCGTGGGCCAGCGTGTATCGTCCACACATGGTCAGTCCCGGCGCGGGTTGTCACGCAGTGCGTCCATGGCGCGGCGCAACCCGGTTTCGTGTTCCTCCTCCCGGGGGCCGGCATCGTCTAGTGTCCTGTCAGGGAAGTTCGTTTCAGATTGTAGGAGCCTGCTTGCAGGCGATTTTGCCGCATTCGAATGAGCCACACCCTGAATCGCCTGCAAGCAGGCTCCTACAATTTGAATTTTCCCGGCAGAATCAGGATGCGAACTTCCCTGACGGGACACTAGCAGGCCCGTTCCCCATGAGGTCAGGCGCGGGGCAAGCAAGGGGGAGAAAGGCGTGGCCCGATCTGGCATGCGCCTACTGTCACAATTGCCCTTCCCTTTGCAACCACCGGGCCAGCCGGAATATTTCTGCAGTTGAACCACCCGCCTTCGCCAAGGCTTCGGCGCGGCAAGCGGAAGGGACACGAAGAAAGGCGCCATCCAGGATACGAAAGCCAAACAGTTTTAACCACCAGCCGTCGCCCGGCCTTCAGCCTTCGCCGGGCCTACGGCTGACAGGACGGCTGACAGGATGGTTGGCGGGCGGATTTCACGGATTAACACGAATAGAAATTCCCCTTTTGCGACTTCTGCGCCTTTTCGCGGCAATCAATGCCTTGATCCACGGCATTTCGTTGGCCGCAAAGAGGCGCAAAATGCGCAAAACTCCCAGCTGCCTATTCCCCTCCCCACCTGACTCATCACTGCACCCAACGGAGTGCAGCCGAGATCGCCCTGTTGGTCGGGGTTTATCCCCGACATGTCGGGCGTAAAGCCCGACCTACAAAAACGGCTGCGCATCCTCGCTCTAATTGCAGCCGTCCCAATCCGGCATGAGGGGCGCCTCCTGGATCGGCCGGATCCTCCCGGCCCGGGACTTGTCGATCTCCTCCAACTCCGGCTTCGGGATGCAGGTGTAGCTGATCCGCATGGGCGCGGCGCGGGTGGCCCCGTGGGCCGCCCCGAAGTAGATGCTCCCGTGGCCGAAGGTCTGGTTCAGGGTGTCCATGGCTCCCTGCAGCCGGCGCCGGGCATCATCGCGCTGCTGGTTGAACAAGTCGGGGGTGTGACACGCCGGCGGCTTGAGCTCATGCAGCACGACCCCGACCCGGAAGGGCGCCTTCCTTTTCAAGGAGGCCGGCCGGCGCTCCCAGAGCCGGTTGAGGGCGGTCGTGAGGATGAGGGTGTCCTGGGTCTCGGTCAGCCGGACATCGTCCCGCCAGGACTGGTCGTCAAAATAGTCGAGGTGGACACTCAGGGCGCCGGCATGGTGATCGATCGCCCGCAGCCGCAGGGCGGCCTTCTGGAGCAGGCGATGCAACACGGCCAGTGAGCCGGGCAGCGTGCGCAGATAGGGCGGCAGCACATGGCTGTGCCCGATGGTCTGGTTCTTGTCCACCGGACGCGGGATGGACGCACCGCGGATGGTCTCATACATCCGGTCCCCCTCCACGGAGCCCCACACGCCATGCAGGACGCTCTTGGGCGCCGCATAGAGCTGGGCCACGGTATCGATGCCCTTGGCCCGCAGCCGGGCGTCCATGTGGGGGCCGATGCCGAGGAAATCCTGGAGCTGCAGGTGCAGGAGGCGCTGCGGCAGCTCCGTCTCCTCGATGACCACGAGCCCGTCCGGCTTCTGCATGTCCGTGGCCATCTTGGCCAGGGGCCAGTTCGGGGCGATCCCGATGGAACTGCCCATGTGCGGGCCCATTACCCGGCTGATCTCCGCCTTGATCCTGCCCGCCACGGCCAGGGCCTTTTCCCGCGGGGAAAATGTCGCGGTCAGCTCGCACTCCACCTCGTCGATGGATTTCACCTCCGTCACGTGCAGGCACCGCTCGATGATTTCGAGCAGCCGGTGGTGATAGCCGATGTAGACGGCCGGGCGCTGCTGCACGATGAGGAGGCCGGGGCATTTGATCTTCGCCTCGGCCACCCCGGTGCCCACCTTCACCCCCATCGCCTTCGCGGGATAGCTGGCGGCGATGCAGCAGGTGGTCTCGGCCAGGACCGGCACGATGCAGACCGGTTTGCCTCTCAGCTCCGGCCGCTCCACCTGCTCGCACGAGGCGAAGAAGGAGTTGAAGTCGACGGCCAGGGTTCGCAGGGGCATGCCGGAACGCTTCGCCCCGGAACCGGCCCGGTCAAAAACGGAAACGAACCGGAAATGCTTCCCGCGTTGACCGAGTGGTTTGCCGAGTTTCTTTTTTCCCAGAAATATTCTTGCCGCAGGAACCCCCGCCGCGGGAGAGCAGGAAACGCGGTCCTGGCAACAGCGCAGCTGGCGGCAGGCGGCCCCGCAGAAAAGGCAGCCGCCAGCCTCGCAGCGCTGCTCAACAGATAGCGCGAAGAGCAAAGGCTCCTTGCTGACCTTATGTTCGTTTCATCTTGTAGGAGCCTGCTGGCAGGCGATTTGGCCGCATTCGAATGAGTCACACACTGAATCGCCTGCAAGCAGGCTCCTACAACTTGAATATTTTCGGCAGAATCAGGACGCGAACTTCCCTGACAGGACACCAGGATAAAATGAACAAAGCCGCCTCAGGAAAGTCATAGTCAGGCATGAAACACGCCGAGGTAGTCGTAATTTGGCACGATGGTTTACACCTTCGCCCTGCGGCCAGGCTGGTCCAGGTGGCCAGGAAGTTTCGTTCCTCCGTCTATCTGAAATGCAACGGTAAGATCGCCGACCTGCGTAGTATTCTGAGCGTTATTGCACTGTGTGCGACCCTGGACACGGCAGTCGAGATCGAGGCAATCGGTGATGATGAGCAGGCTGCGACCCAAGCAATTGAGCAGGTATTTATGGATCGCTGAATGCTTGGCAGTTGCACACTAGGGCTGGCGAGGCTGCCGGACCGCAGCACGACCGCAAATCGCCGGAAATGGCACAGGTAGGACGGGTGGATTGAGCCGGCGCGAGATGGGCAGCCCGCCTCTGCCCTGCGGACTTCCGCCGGCACCCAGTGGGCTATGGCGAGACAAGCCGGCGCGGCAGCCTTCGCCGGCTTGCCGAGCCGTCTTGTCTCGCCGAAGCCTGCGGCGTGGGCGGAAGCTCGAAGAGCGAATCAGCGCACGGTGGCTGGCCTGCCATCCGTAGCCACTCTGGGTGCGTCGCGGGCGAAATGCCCTACTTCGCCAAGGCTTCGTAGGGCATCCTTCGTCCTCGCTGCGCTCGGCGAAGGATGGTGGAGCAGATCGGGATCAAACCGACGACCTCGTCGTTGCGAACGACGCGCTCTATCAACTGAGCTACTGCCCCGAAAGTGGAAGGACTTGATTGGCTCACGCCCCGGCCGGAGTAAACCAAATTTTTGCCCTCAGCCGGCCGGCCATCGGGAGTGGAACGAAGCATGGCGTCCCCGGCGTGACTCGAACACGCGACCGTCGGTTTAGAAAACCGATGCTCTATCCAGCTGAGCTACGAGGACAAATTGCCAAGCCAGCTAATTGGAGGTTCTTGCCCCTGATTGCAGCCTTTTTTCCATGCCTGCCCGTCCAAGGTTCTTTAACCACGGAGACACGAAGGCACTGAGTTAACGGCCAAGGGACAAACCGATGGTCGGTCTCTGTGTCTCTGCGCCTTTGTGGTTCAAAATTGGCTCAGGAAAGGGCTTGCCTAGGGGTGGGGCATGGGTCTTCTTCACCCTTCCGATGAGTCATCGGGCTGTAGCGTAGCCTGGTAGCGCGCTTGCATGGGGTGCAAGAGGTCGTGAGTTCGAATCTCACCAGCCCGACCATTTTCCCCGTAGGATTTCGGGGTCGAAGGACGATCCTTCCAGGCCTTGGCGGAGGATGGCGTGGCCGACCCCCAACTTTGTGCCGCCGCTACCCGCTTGCCCAGCGTGACTTAACTTGAGCGCAAGATTGGCGCAATGATTGCTATTGCAGCTTGCCGCCGCAGGAGAAAATAAAACCTCCTACCCCTTTCACACCAAACAGAAATCAGACATGAAAAAGCTCACCAAGAAGACCACCGCCAAGGTGCCCGCCACCATCGCAAAGACTTCCAAGGCTCCGGCCAAGAAGACCGTGGCCCCGGCCAAGAAGAAGCCCATCACCACGGAACCGCCCGCGACCTTCATCACCGCCAAGATCGACATCGGTTTCGGCAACCACCTCTACCTCCGCGGCACCGGCCCGGGCCTGAGCTGGGACCACGGCCTCGCGATGGACTGCGTCGGCGCCGGTCTCTGGACCTCCACCGTCAGGAACGCGACCTCCCCCGTCATCTTCAAGGTGCTGGTGAACGACCTGTCCTGGAGCGAGGGCAACGACTTCATCGTCGAGCCCGGCCAGAGCGTCACGGTCATCCCGACGTTCTGAGGCGGGCCGGGCCGAAACACACCCCGGCGCGTTGCGCCACCCCTCTTGATAGAGGGGACTCAAACCACGCGGACGAATTCCCCTCTATGAAGAGGGGTGCCCGTCAGGGCGGGGTGTGTAGTATATTCATTCCGATCGATCCGGACTGATCGCCAGCAGCGCCGCGCGCACCTCGTCGGCGCCGAGCTTCGTGCCGTCGGCGTTCTTCGCCGGCAGCACGGTGCAGCGCAGCCGTACCCGGGAAAACGGCCACGGCAGGTAGAACCGGTCCCAGCTGTTCAGCCGCCAGGCCCGGGTGAATTCCACGCCGACGAGCACCATGGGCGCATTGTTGCGGCGCGTCACCACCAGCACGCCCGGCTCGACCACATACATCGGGCCGCGCGGACCGTCGGGCGTGATGCCGATGTCGTGCCCCGCGCGCATGACCTCGATCAGGGCCTTGCCCGCCTCGCGGCCGAAATTGCTGCTCGAGCCGCGCACGGGGATCAGCCCGATCATGCGGTAGAACGCCGCGAGCCACGCCCCGTCCTTGCTCGCGCTCACCAGCGCGTAGACGCTGCGCCGCGTGCGGTAGCGGCGGAAATATTCGGCCGAGACAAACAGGCGATTGTGCCAGATCACCAGCGCCGCCGGCTCCGCCGCATAGGCGAGACGTTCGTGCGTCGCGGCATCCGCCTCGAAGCGCAGCGTGCGGCCCCAGGCGCGCAGCAGGAGCGACAGCAGCCAGAGCACCAGGCGGCGCCAGCCGTGCACCTCGTTGATGGAGACTGAGTCCTCGGTTTGCAGTCCCCCGTTATGCGCCAACCCCCGGCCGGCCGCCAAACTTAAACTTGCCGTCCACTGACCGGTGCGCCCGAGCCACAGAAGGCAATTGGGCCACAAATGGCACAGAATGCTCAAAATGAAGGCTGCTCCCTTCTGCGCTTTTTGTGCTTTTTGTGGCCAACCGAATCTTTCATGCCTTGTCATCGCGAGGCCCGCATGCGCGGGTCGCCTGTCGGGCCGTAGCCTTGGCGAAGGCTGATGGCGATCCAGATGGATTGCGTCCGCCGTCGCCGGGCCTATGGCGGACAGGTCGTCGTCCTGCAGGGCAGGACTCCTCGCAATGACATTTTGCAAACACACCCTGAGAAAATCAGCGCCAATTAGCGGTTGACCGGCCCCATTGTATTTCAGTCATCCCAACCCCATGCCGCCGCGCTTCGCCCCCTGCCCCCATCTGCCCGCGGCCCCCGCGCAGATGGACGCCCGCGCCCTGTCCGCGCACGGCCTCGCGCGCGACGCCGGCTTCTATCTCACGGCGCTGACCTACGCCCAGTATCTCTGGCAGCACGGCCTCGCGGCCCGCGCCATCCTCAAGCTCGACCGGGCCCTGCTCTCCGACCTGCGGGGTGACGAACCGGTGCTGCGCGACCGGCCCCTGCCCTACGCCGCCATGGCGTGGATGCTGCGCCACGCGCCCCCGGACGTCTTTATCGGCAATCCCCGCGTGCATTTCCAGCATCTCGCCGACCGGATGAACGAGCCGCGCCGCGAACAGCGTCGCTGGCGCACCTGGGCCTGCTGGGCGCTGTGCCGGGCCGTCCGCCCGGAATTCCCCGCGGATCCCCGGCACCGGGTGGTCGAGCCGTCCCTGGAATTGATCGCCGAAAAGCTCGCCGCCCACGGCCTCCCCGGCGAGGCGGAGCTCTGGCGGGAAGTTTTGGACAGAGGACAGAAGACGGAGGACTGAAGACAGCCTTTTTGTGGAGGGCCCGCAGCGGCATTCAGTGTGGGAGGGGCTTTACGCCCCGACTCTTCCAGCGAAAACATCCCCCCTGTCGCGACGTAAAGTCGCTCCCACATCAAGTAAAGATCCCCGGAGCAAGCTGCGGGGCATTTGACCAAACCCGCCATGCCACTGATTCCCTCCGTTTTTTGTAGGAGCCTGCTTGTGTGGTGTCCCGGAAATAACTTTGCGAAACCCGTGGATTGTAGGTCGGGGTTTATCCCCGACAGGGTGCGCGATGTCGGGCGTAAAGCCCGACCTACAAATGAAGGATATTTCCGGGACACCATAC
>JBAZTO010000082.1:0-9035 GCA_041661865.1 Phycisphaerae bacterium
ATCCAGAACTCCTGGACCAAACTGATCGAACAGTGCCGGTACTATCAGTGGCGTAACGAAGCGTCCTATGCCTCCAGACGACGCACGCAATCCGCTATCGACACTACCTAGCGCTGTCGTGCTATCCTCTGCCGGGCCTTCGGCCCTGATCCTGGAGGGTACGCCGGGCCTGCCGACAGGCAGGTCGTGAAAGCATGCTTCTGCCAGTTACACCGGTTACACAAGCAGAAGCATGGCGCCGGGCCCCGGCCACGAGTTCGCGACGGAGTCCCGAAGGGACGGCAGAGGATAGCCGTGGGTGGAGCGGCGGCTGTTTGCCGCGAAACCCCCGGAAAGAGACTCTCTTGATCTGAGCCCCGAAGGGGCGAAAGAACAGAAGACTTATAAATATTTATATGTAACATCTATGCCAATGCGCGGGACGGATTCTGTCGCCCCTTCGGGGCTTGAGGTTTTTGGGGCTCGCTACCGGGGGCTCACGCCCCCGGCTATCGTCTGCCGGGCCTTCGGCCCTGATCCTGGAGGGTACGCAGGCCTGCCTGCCGCGGCTACCTGCTGCAAATTCAAACGTGGGCGCATACGTCGCGGCCACGGCACCGGGCTCTTTCGGTATTCCGGTCTCCCGGTATTCCGGCAGTCCGGCCTCACGGCAATCCGGTTCCCGCTACTTCAGCTTCATCTCCACGCCGCTTTCGCGCCAGGTCTTGACCAGATCGCGCATCTCGGTCATCAGGTCGGTCATCTGTTTGGTCGCGTCGACGAGGTTGTTGTAAAGCTTCGGGTCGTTGATGAGTTTGCCGGTGGTGCCCTCGCCCTCGCCGAGTTTCCGGACCGTCTCCTGCATCGTGCTCATCAGGCGGCTGACGGCATCGGCGTCGTCCATGAGCTTGCGGGCCAGTTCGTCGATCCGCTGGCCGGCGCTGTTGGCGACCTTTGAGACATCCTTGGTCGCCTCGGTGGCCTGCTGGGCGAAGGCCTTGAAGGACACCATCGCCTCCTTGGCCTCGGCCGTGACGACGGCCAGGTTGGCCAGGCTCGCCTTGATGTTGGCCTGGTTTTTCTCGTCGCCTATGACGGCATACAGCGCGTCCAGCGTGCGGTTGAACTTGGCCACCGATCCCTGGAGCGAGTTCTGCCGCGGGGAGGGCCCCGAAGCCGGCTGGGTCTGGCCGTCCGGGCCTGTCGCGGCGGTCGCGGAGGGCGCCGGCGCCACCAGCTCGTTGAGGTTCTTGGCCAGGGAACTGAGGTTCTTGACCGCGTCGGTCACTTCGGGCGGGAAGAGCCCGTTGCCGCGCTGCTGGCCGACGAGGACCACGCTGCCGTCGGTGGGCAGATACTCGATGACCTTTCCGGTGGCGGGGTTGGTCGGCAGGGCCCCTTCGGGCGAGAGGCTGAGGTAGCCCTTGCCCATCAGGCCCTTGGTGTAGACGAAGGCCTGCGTGTTGCCCGGCAGGCGGACGCTATGGTTGATCAGCGCCGTCATCCTCACGCCCTTGCCCGGGGCGGCGGGGTCGATGAAGTCCACCTCCGTCAGCGAGCCGACGCGGATGCCCGCGAGGAAAACGCTGTCGCCCTCGATGAGGTCGTGCGTCGAGTCGAACTCCATGTGGATCTTGTAGCCGCGATTGAGGACGCCGGGCAGGCCCGTAAACAGAAGGATCAGCACGCCCAGCATCGACAGGGCTATGATTACCGTCACTCCAACCGCCAGGTTGCGGGCTTCCGCTTTCATGAGTGCCTCTCTGCCTGACCGGGGTCCGGGTCGTGATTCATCACGTTCTCCAGGTGGCCGGTCCGCAATTGCGCCAATTCCTCTTCGCTGGCCCGTCCCTGGACGAACCGCGCGACGATCGTGTCGGTGATCTTATCCATCTCGCCGGGGGCTGCGTCGGCGATGAATCGCCCGTCGTGGAGCATCAGAATCCGGTCGCCGATCTTGCGGGCCGAGGCCATGTCGTGCGTGACCACGACGGCGGTGGTGCCCAGGGCCGACTGGAGCTTGAGGATCAGCTCGTTGATGAGGTCGGCGCGGATGGGGTCCAGCCCCGTCGTCGGCTCGTCATAAAGGATGACCTTGGGGTCCAGGGCGATCGCGCGGGCCAGGGCCACGCGCTTCTTCTGCCCGCCGGAGAGTTCCTCGGGGAACTTCTGCTGCGTGCCATCCAGGCCGACCAGGCTGAGCACCTGCTTGCACCGGGCCGTCGCAGCCTCACGGCTGGGGAAGGCGTCGTTCTCTTCCAGCGGGAAGCGGACGTTGTCTTCCACGGTCATCGAGTCAAACAAGGCTGAGCCCTGAAACAGGAAGCCGATCTGGCGGCGGATGGGCGCCATTTCCTTGTCGCCCAGGGCGGAGACTTCCTGGTCGCCGAAAAAAACCTTCCCGCTGTCAGGCTGGATCAGACCGACGATGTGCTTGAGCAGCACGCTCTTGCCGCACCCGGAAGGGCCGATGATCACGGTGGTCTGCCCCGGAAAAACCGAGAGGTTGACACCCTTCAGCACCGCCTGTTTGCCGAAGGACTTCGATACGTTCACCAGCCGGATAATAGGTTCTCGATCACTCATTCGGTTTTGGCCCCGCGATTCGGAAGCCCTCTGCCGCCGATCATCTTAGCTGCAGCATCATGGCGATTTCGTCGCACGCGTCGGCCTTGGGGCAGGCGATGCACTCCCGCCAGACCTTCTCCGGCAGCGTCTGGCGGTCGATTACGCAAAAGCCGTTGCGGGCGAAGAAGTCCCGCTCGTAGGTCAGGGCGAAGAGCTTGCGCACACCCAGGCGCTTGGCGTCGCCAATGGCTGCCTGCACCAACTGCTTGCCCAGGCCCTGGCGCCGCAGTGTCGGCGAGACGGCCAGGGATTTCACCTCGGCCAGGTCCGACCAGCTCACATCGACCGCCACGCAGCCGACGACCGCGCCCGACTCGTCCTGGGCGACCTGGAAGTCGCGCAGGGAATTGTAGACGCTCTCGAGGCTTCGGTGCAGCATCGATCCGCGCTCGGCGTAGTGGTTGACCAGCTCGCAGATGGCTGGGGCGTCTTCTATGGTTGCAGGCCGAATCATCATAAGGCGTTATTGTATAACATTCGAGCCGCGCGGACGCATGTGAATTTTGGTCTTGGCGGTAACGGACGTTACGGCTATTGTTCGAGCGCCTAACATGTTGTGCGGCGTAACGAAAGGCAGACAGCATGGGCTCACGGGAAAGCAACAGGTTGCAGAACGGGGGCATTGGTTCTGAAGAGGCCTCACCGCCTTGCCTGTTTGTGATTATCGGCGCCACCGGCGACCTGACGGCCCGTAAGATCGCCCCGGCCCTGTACAACCTTGTCCACGAGAACATGCTCAGTGACCGCGTGGCCGTGCTGGGGGTGGCCAGGCACCCCAGGAGCGACGAGCAGTTTCGCCAGGAGATGGGCCAGGCCATCGCCACTCATTCCCGCAGCCAGCCCGTCGATGAAGGCCTGTGGAACCAGTTCGCCAAGCGGTGGCACTTCCAGGTGGCCGATGCCGGCGATGAAAACTCCTACCGAACGCTGTCGGCAAGAATCAAGGAACTCGACGAGCGGTACAAGACCGGCGGCAACAGGGTCTTTTACCTGGCCATTATCCCGGAGGCCTTTCCCGGCGTGATCCACAGCCTGGGCGTGGCCGGCCTCAATCGTCCCGGCGGCGGGGGAGCGTTCGCCCGCGTGGTGGTGGAGAAGCCCTTCGGCACGGACCTCTCTTCAGCCCGTGAACTCGATGCGCTGTTGCTGGGCAACTTCAGCGAGAATCAGGTCTACCGCATCGACCACTACCTGGGCAAGGAGACCGTTCAGAACCTGATCGCGCTGCGGTTTGCCAACGCGATTTTCGAGCCTCTCTTCAACCGCCAGTACGTCGATCATGTTCAGATCACCACGGCTGAGACTGCCGGCATGGAGGGCCGGCGGGGAGCCTACTATGAGGCCTCCGGCGCCCTTCGCGACATGGTCCAGAGCCACATGCTCCAGATGCTGGCCCTGACGGCGATGGAGGTGCCCTCGCGAATCGATGGGACCTCCATCCGCAACGAGAAGGTCAAGGTGCTCCAGTGCATTGCCCCGCTGACGCCCGATGAAGTGGCCAGCCGGACCATCCGCGGGCAGTACGCCGCCGGCCCGGCGGGGCCCGGCTATCGCCAGGAATTGGGAGTGTCGCCGGAGTCCATGATCGAAACCTATGTTGCGGCAACGCTTTATGTTGATAACTGGCGATGGGCGGGCGTGCCGTTCCGTTTACGCACCGGCAAGAGGCTTTCCTCCAAGACCAGTCACATTCAGATCGTTTTCAAGCGCGAGCCGATGAGCCTGTTCCAGGAGATGGGGTGCGATGCGCGCGGGCCTAACCAGTTGACGGTTCGCATTTTTCCGACCGAGGGCATTTCGGTCACCATTGACGGCAAGGTTCCCGGCCCGGGGATGCTCCTTCGCCCGGTGCGGATGGACTTCGATTACGGCTCGACCTTCGGCTCGGCCTCGCCCGAGGCCTACGAGCACCTGCTGCTCGACGCGATACAGGGGGATTCGACCCTTTTCATCCGCGACGACGAGGTGGAAGCCTCCTGGCGGATAATCGACAACATTCGCTCTTCATGGAATATGGCCGGAATGCCGAAATTAGTAATGTATCCCGCGGGCTCATCGGGGCCCGACGAGGCCCAGTCGCTGATGAACGATCCTTATAAGCGTTGGCATCCGATATAGGTTGCAGAGAAACGCATGAATGAACCGGCAACGAATCGAAGAGTGATTATCGAGCGCACCGCCGACGAGGCCACCGCCATCGCCGCGGACTTGTTCAAGTGCATCGCCTGCGAGACCGTCGGGCAGCGTGACAACTGCCGCGTGGCACTGGCCGGCGGGACGACGCCGCACGCCCTTTACCAATTGCTGGCCAAGGGCGCCACCACCGACGCAGTGCCTTGGCGCAAGGTGGAAGTCTTCTTCGGCGACGAGCGCGACGTGCCGCAGGACCACGTTGAGAGCAACTACCGCATGGCCCAGCGGACGCTGCTGGACCACGTGCCCATCGAGCCGGGCAAAATCCATCCCATGCCCGCCGATGCCGAAGACCTCGCTGCCGCCTCGGCCGACTACGAGCGAACCATCCGCGAGCGCGTGCCGGCTGGGCCTGACGGGATTCCGCGCTTTGACCTGGTGTTCCTGGGCATGGGCGGCGACGGCCACACGGCCAGCCTGTTCCCGGGCACCGAGATGCTTTCAGAGAAGACCAAGCTGGTGACCAGCGGCTTTGTGCCCGTGCTGGGCCGCAGCCGCATGACGTTCACCTTCCCCCTCATCAATGCCGCTCACAACATCATCATGCTGGTGACCGGGACCGACAAGGCCCAGGCCGTGCTGGGCATGCTGGGCGAGAGCCCCGAAATCCGGGCGCAGCTTCCCGCCGCCGGGGTCAACCCCAGGGAAGGCTCGCTCATCGTGGTCCTCGATGCCGCCGCCGCCCGCCTGACGGGCATGTCGGCAGGGTGACAGTTGATGTTCAAGCGCCAAGTGGCCTGATCTCCCGCGATCGGGGCGGGTGGCCACGAGTCGGGGTTCGTCACAGGTCGAAGGTCTTCCCCGGATTCAGGATGTTGTTGGGGTCCAGGGCCCGCTTGATCCCCCGCATTGTCTCGATGTGCTCTTGCGAACAAACCAGCGGCAGGTAGGCCTTTCGCTTGTGGCCGATGCCGTGCTCGCCGGAAATCGTCCCGCCCAGGCTCGCGGTGAGCTTGTAGAGGTCGGTCAGAATCGCCCCCAGCGTCACGTGCCATTTCTCCGGTGTCCACGAGGGGTTCATCACCGGCGTGACATGAAGGTTGCCGTCGCCGGCGTGGCCGTAGCAGGGAATGGCGATGTCGTATCGGGCCGACAACTCCGCCAGGCCCGCGACGACGGCTGGGATGGCGGCGATGGGCTGCTCCGCAAGGCCGGCCTGGCCCTCAAGCAGGTCAAACAGTCAGGCAAAGCCGCCATCCGATTGGTGGGCAAATAGTCGAGCGCAGCGGAATCGCTGGCAGTAAAGATGCTCGCGGTAACAGACTATCATCAAGCCTTGACAATTCTCTATTGCATAACATAAATGGGAATGACCAGTTCCGTAACGTCAGTTCCCGACAACTCCATAACAATTTGACCCTCGAAAAACTTCTCGCCCTTATCGGCGGGTGGTTGTATTTTTACAGTGAAGGTCTTTACGCAAGGGGTGGCTTTCGCCATTACAATGGCTCCTGTCAAGCCCCTCAATTCTGCTCGCTTAATATCGAAACTATCTATCTGGTGATTCGCTTTAATCTGAACTACTCGCTGGGCATATTGACCGTCTTTATCCTTCTGAAACAACAACTCCTGCGGACATGCGACAATCGGCGGAAGCACTTCAGCCACAACCGGGATTACAACTTTACCGGAGCCCTTCTTGGGAGTCACAACGACTTCAGCCGTGCATTGACCTGATGACCAAGTAGGGACAACAGTAAGGATGAGTTGTAGCTTATCGTCAAGGCTGCAATTGACCCACTTCTGTGAAGATACTATTGAAAAGTCCTGCAAGTTTGTTCCTGCCTTTGAAAAGCGGCTCTTAAGAGTCACGCAAACGTTTTGCCCCCTTTCGGCCACTCTAGTAGTTACACTTGCAGGAGAGAATTCAACCAGTGGCGGTTCAATTTCCCAAGTCAGTCGTAAGTCGGCACGAGGACGTTCTGGATCGTTTGAAAGAACAACGAGTTTCGCTTCGTGTCTGCCCGCAGTGGCTCCAGCGTCAACAGTGCCTCTTATATCTATAGATTCCCCTGGATTGAGCCATTCGGTGGTAAGTTTGATGGTCGTACAGTTGCAACTCGAATATATTCTCTCCAGATGCAGCGGCCCCTGCCCCAAGTTGCGCACCTGAAAGTTAAAAGCAAAAGTGGCACCACTCGCAATCTGTCCCGCATCATATTCCACTGTGTTGACATGCAGTTGCCCAACTGCTCCGGATGTAGTGGACATTTGCCTAAAGGGCGTAGATGCAATCAATAATGCAACACCCGACCAACGTCTTTTCCACGCGCTGGCTTCATCGTACTCGAAAGATTTCGCTCCAGCGACTCGAAGTTCCCCCTTGGCATTGAGGTAGACGCAGATTAGGTGCTCCGGCGTATTGTCAACTTTTTGAAGATGCAATATGGCTGTCCGAGGGGGACTGACCTTAAGCAATTTCTTCAACTCACCTTCATCTTGCGGGGAGATACGAACTGCCAGAGCATATCCTCCAACTTGCCTGGCTATCTGGTACAAAGTGTTCAAATCGATCCATTGCCCGGGTTCTGTAATATTTGCTTTACGCACCAGATCCATATAGTCGACATCGCAGCCCACAAGCCGCAGACAGAGAAATAATGAGTCGATACCACAGCCACCGCTCCAGCGAATTGGCAGTAATTTGTCCTTCCCTAAGAGTTCACACGCATGAGATAGCTCCGTTGGTTGCGTACTGATGGAGATACTGTGTTGTGACTGGGCGATGCAATCCTGCCCCAAGACACTTCCACCCGCCATTATAATGGTCACGAGAATAAAGACCAATGATTGATAAATAGTCATTTGACGCCCCTCGTTCTTCTAACAGCTCTTACTATTACGAGCCCAAGAACCACGGCAGCCAATCCCAACATCCACCATAGCCATTCGTGGCCTTCACGCGGAGCTTTTGCCCCACCGGTGATGACAGCAGGCATACTTGTCACATTCACACCTGTTGTCACGTTACGTGTTGATGGAACGGACAAAGGGGCGTCTAAATCTTTAGGCAATTGCAGTAATTCCTTTTTGGCTTCCACCAGGCCAGCCTTTAAATGTAACGGTATATCGTTATATAGATACTCTTGGTTCTCTATTCGATCATTGACGTGCGTTCCTTTCGGCAGACGAAGTGCCTCAATGGAAAAAACCTTGGCATCGATGGGCTGGTTTACCTGAAGAGACTGTGGCCCAAGGCTAAATATAATAGTTCTTACGGGCTTAGAAGAATCGCTCGAATAGTACTTGTTAGCTACCCCAGTCAATACCCAAATCCCATCGACTGCGGTATAGCTATAGCGGAAATCGACCTCAGTCCGTCCCGACACCGAAGAAGTAAAAGACTGGACACTGAAGCCTTTCTGTGGATCCACAACAATTACCGTATGGCCAGCAGGATCGTCCCGTGATTCATCTCCGTTGATCCAATATCGATGAATCTCGTATTGGCCGTCGGGGGTATCATGTACTTCAAACTTAACCGTATTCTTTGCATTACTTTTTGTCTTTAGGTATTCTGAGAGAGACTGGCCCCCTACAACACGTTGTCTCACTAACATGTTGCACTCTGATTGAAATCGTGGCGTGCTGTTGGCCGCTGTGATTTCTAGTTCTTTGGCCTCTGGCACAAATGCCAGTTGCCTATCTGCCATAGAGATAGACTGGCGCGTCGTACGGGTTATGCCATGATCCCTGAGAAGCTTATCAAGGTTAACCTGACTCTTTGGTGCCATGTATTCTGCAAAAGGCAGATTATAGTTGATTCGCTTATTGCTAAGGTCAAGTGTTCGATCCCATGATACATCGGAGCGAATGTTCGTGCCGTCTGCCCACATACTGATAGTCGCATTTTGATCGCCATATACTTTTCCATCTAGATCAGGATAATCAAGAAAAGATGAATCTTCTATACGCATAGTGCCTGTGAAAGCGATTATTCTGATTCGATCGACATTCTCGTTCCATCCAGCCGATATCGCTCGCAGTTGCGGGGATAGCTGAACTGTCGTGTTCTGAGCGAGGACTCCGCCCGCAATGACAGCCACGGCCCCTGAGATTAGCATAATAGATATTCTGCCCATACTGCATTCCTTTCTGTTCCTGTGAGAGGGTGTGCCCGAAGTTTCTGGCACTATGCAACTCGTTGTCGCTGAAGGCTCCAGTAGGCCTCCAGCATGTTGCTTTGGTCCACGCACGCCAGGGCGGCCATCGCCTCGGCGTTGGGCAGGTTCCAT
>JBAZTO010000083.1:0-7228 GCA_041661865.1 Phycisphaerae bacterium
GCGTTCCCGCTCCGGCTACCTGACCCCAACACAACTCGATTCCGCCGGTGGGGGTAAGTGGGGAGTTCGCGCCGACCCGCCGCGCGACCACCACAAATCCATCCGCCCACACCCCTCTACCCTCTATATACGCCCTCAGCACCCAGTGTGAAATATGCGGGTTAACCTCTGCCCTCTGACCCGTGGCGGCGGCGACTCGTTTCCCAGAAGAGGCCGCCTGAGAATCAATTCCTGATGATCTCTTATTCTGCCTTGAGGGGGCGGCTCATCAGGTCGGCGATGGCCTCGGCGGGCGAGCGTGCCGCAAAGAGAACGCTGTGGACCGCTGCGGTGATGGGCATTTCCACCTTCAGCCGGGCGGCCAACTCGACCACGCTGGCGGTGGTGGCCACGCCTTCGACGACCGATTGCGTCATCGCCAGGGCCTCCTGGACGCTCTTGCCGCGTCCGACCGCCTCGCCGAAGGAACGGTTCCGGCCCACCGGCGAGATGCAGGTGGTGACCAGGTCGCCCACGCCGGCCAGGCCCGCGAAGGTCTCGACCTTGGCGCCCATGGCCAGGCCCAGGCGGGTGATCTCGGCCAGGCCGCGGGTGACCAGGGCGGCCTTGGCGTTGTCGCCGGCGCCCAGGCCGTCGAGAATGCCCGCCGCGATGGCCACGACGTTCTTGGTCGCCCCGGCCAATTCGACGCCGATCAGGTCGTCATTGGTGTAGACCCGGAAATAGGGCCGGCTGAAGAGGGCCTGGATGGCCGCGCCCAGATTGCGATCCGTTGAGGCCACCGTCACCGTTGCAGGCAGTCTCCGCGCGACCTCCGGTGCGATCGAAGGCCCCGACAGCGCCGCCAGCAGCCGCGCGCCCTTGCCGCCGTCCAGAACGTCCGAGAGGATTTGGCTGGGGCGAAGTAACGTGTGATTCTCAATCCCCTTGGCCGCCGAGCAGATGGGCAAGTCCGCCGGGCAGTGGTCCGCCAGCCTGGACCACCAGGTACGCACAAACTGCGTGGGGACGGTCTGGATGGCAATGTCGGCGCCACGGAGGGCCTGACGCTCGTCGGTGAGGACTTCGACGTTATCGGGCAGCTTTGCCCCGGGCAGAAAGCGGGCATTCTCGCGCGTCCGGGCCAGCGTGGCCGCGGCGTCGGGGAACATCGACCACAGTCGCACGGCGTGGCCGTTCTCGGCCGCCATGATCGCGCAAAGGGTGCCCATCGCTCCATCGCCGATAATCACAACGCGTTTGCTCATGGGCAACAGGCTATCAGGGGGCCGCGATGTTGTCTAGCCGAAGGATGATGCCCACGCGGCGACGCGCGACCTGTTCCCCCGACGCGGGCAATGCCGTCACCGGGATAATAGTCTGGCCGGGACTTTGCCATTGGCCCGGACGGCCCTACAGTTTAACATGTTTCTCCGACGCTCTAAGAATGTGTATAAAAACCGCCGTTGCCCGTAGCATGGGCATCCTGCCCATGAGTCGCAGGGGCATCTTGCCCCTGTTCTGGAATGGCCTGACACGGCCGGGACGGCCGTGATACTCATGGGCGAGACGCCCATGCTACGTTTTCATGCACGCTCTAACGGGAAAGGTTGACCAGCGTGTCAGAACAGTATTTCACGCAGTTGCTGCCCAACGGGATGATGCTGTTGGGGCAGAAGATGGGCCAGGTCTCTTCGGCGGCCATGAGCCTGGTCGTTCCCGCGGGGGCCTCGCACGACCCTGCCGGCGCCGAAGGCGCAGCCTCCATTTCCAGCGAGTGGTGCCTTCGCGGGGCCGGCGGCCGCGATACGCGGGGGCTCAATGACGCCCTGGACAGCCTGGGCTGCCAGCACCAGGAGTCGGTCCTCAGCGAGCATATCCAGTTCTCGGCCGCCCAACTGGGCAGCAACATGGCCGCGGTCATGGACCTCTATGCCGACATCGTGCTGAGGCCGCGGCTGGAGGAGACTACCTTCGAGCCCTGCAAGGCCCTGGCGATCCAGGACCTGGCCTCTCTCGAGGACGAGCCCATCCACAAGTGCAACCTGATGCTCCGCGAGCGGTACTACCCCTATCCGCTGGGGCGGAGCATCTACGGCACCGAGGAGTCGCTCAATGCCGTCACGGCGGCGGCGGTGCGGCAGAGCGTCCAGGCCGGCTTCACCCCCGACGGGGCCATCCTGGCCGTGGCGGGCAACATCGACTGGGACAAGCTCTGCGCGCAGGTCCAGAAGCTCTTTGGCTCCTGGCGCGGCGCCACCCGCCGGATCATCAAGCCGACGGCGCCGCTGGGCGGCGTGGTGCATATCCACAAGGACTCAGCCCAGACGCACATCGCGCTGGCCCACCGCTCGGTCACTATCTCCGACCCGCGTTACTACGCCGCGCGCATGGCCGAGGTGGTGCTTTCGGGCGGCATGAGCAGCCGGCTGTTCACCGAGGTCCGCGAGAAACGCGGGCTGGTCTACCACGTTTCGACACGCTACCACAGCCTCAAGGACCACGCCGGCATGTTCACCTACGCCGCCACCATGCCCGAGAAGGGCCAGCAGACCCTCGAGGTCACCGTGGGCGAGATCCGCCGACTGGCCGAGGGCGTCAGTGACGAAGAGATGGCCCGCGCCCGCACCCAGCTCAAGAGTTCGCTGGTCATGCAGGGCGAATCGACCAGTTCCCGCGCCAACGCCATGACGGCGGACTGGTATCACCTGGGCCGCCTGCGGACGCTGGCGGAGCTGTCCGAGCAGATCGACAAGGTGACCGTCGATGAAGTGATCGCCTACCTGTGCGAGTGCCCGGCCCGGAACTTTACCGTCCTGGTCATCGGCCCCCAGCCGCTGGATACCCGCGGGCTGAATTGAAAAAAATCCGCAATCGGATCGGACCACTGACATGGATTTCAAACAAACGGTTCTGGACAACGGGCTGACGATCATCGCCGAGGTCAACCCCGACAACGTCTCGATGGCCGCGGGCTTCTTCGTCCGCACCGGCAGCCGGGATGAAACGCCCTCGGTTGCCGGGGTCAGCCACTTCCTCGAACATATGGTGTTCAAGGGCACGGCGCGGCGGTCGCCTTTCGACGTCAATCGCGAATTTGACGAGATGGGGGCCGAGTACAACGCCTTCACCTCCGAGGAAAACACCGTCTTCTACGGGGCTGTGCTGCGGGAGTTTCAGAGCCGCCTGGTTGACCTGCTGGCCGACATCCTCAGGCCGTCGCTGCGGGGCGAAGACTTCGACATGGAGAAGAACGTCATCCTCGACGAGATCGCCCGCTACGAGGACCAGCCCAGCTACCGCGTTTATGAGAAGCTGATGGCCGAGCACTTCAGGGGCCACCCGCTGGGCAACAGCGTGCTGGGCACGACCGAGTCGATCAAGGCCCTTCAGCTTGGGGACATGAAGGACTACTTCAATCGCCGCTACAGCCCCGGCAACGTGACGGTGGTGGCGGTGGGCAACCTGGACTGGCCGGCCCTGGTGGACAAGGTCGCGCAATGCTGCTCGCACTGGAAGCATTTCGACGTGGCGCGCGACCTGCCGGCTGCGCCCAGGCGGCTGGGGCGGCTGCCGATCGTCGATACGCGGATCAACCGCGAGCACATCGGCCTGATGTCGCCCGCGCCCACCAGCCAGGATCCGCAGCGTTTCGCAGCCCGCCTGGCCTCCACCGTCGTGGGCGATCACAACGGCAGCAGGCTGTTTTACGCCCTGGTCGAGCCGGCCATTGCCGACGAGGCGTCGCTGGCCTATGACGGCCTGGACGGGGCCGGCGCGTTCCTGACGTTCATCTCCACCGACCCGGACCGGGCGGCGCAGTCCCTCAGGATCGCCCACGATGTCCTGCGGCGGTTCCAGGACGAAGGGCCCAGCGACATCGAGTTGCAGGCGGCCAAGAACAAGATCGCCTCCTCGGCCACCCTCAAGGGCGAACTGCCGATGGGGCGGCTGACCACGGTCGGCTTCGACTGGGTCTATCGCAAGGAATACGTGCCCCTGGCCGCCCAGATCGACAAACTGCTGGCCGTCTCGGCGGCCGACGTGCTGGACGTGGCGCGCAAGTACGACATGACGGCCACCACGATTGTGGCGCTGGGACCCGCGGAGGAAATATGACGCAACGCAAGGACGCCGGCTGCACGGGAAAGGAATCCCGCCTCACCTCCCTGGCCGGCAAGACCGTGACGGTGATCGGCCTGGGCCGATTCGGCGGCGGAGTGGGCGTGACCCAGTGGCTCTGCGCGCAAGGGGCCCGGGTGATCGTCTCGGACAAGGCCCCGGCGGCTGACCTGACTGAATCCATCGCGGCCCTGGCGGGCCTGGAAGTCACGCTGCACCTGGGCGGCCACCTGGACAGCGACTTCCTCCAGACCGACCTGCTGATCGTCAACCCGGCGATCCCGAGGGATTTTCCGCTGCTGCAGGCAGCCATCGCCGCCGGCGTCCCGCGAACCACCGAGATCAACCTGTTCATGGAGCGTTGCCGCGCGCCCATCGTCGGCATCACCGGCAGCGTGGGCAAGTCCACCACGACGGCCATGATCGGCGCGATCCTGGAGCGGAAGTTCACCACGCACGTGGGCGGCAACATTGGCCGAAGCCTGCTGGAGGCCCTGGGGCGGATCGAGCCCGATCACGTCGTGGTGCTGGAACTATCGAGTTTCCAGCTCGAAGACCTGCCGCTGGTGGGTCTCAGCCCGCACGTGGCCCTGGTGACCAACCTGACCGAAAACCACCTCGACCGCCACGGCACGATGGCGGCCTACGGCGACGCGAAGAAGAACATCTTCCGCTTCCAGAAGCCCGACGACGTGCTGCTGCTCAACGCCGGCGACGCGGTCGTTTCGGCCTGGGCCTGCGAGGCGCGCGGCAAGGTGGAGCTGTTCAACACCGGCGGCGGGGAGCGGTTTGAGTTGTTCGTGCCCGGCGAGCACAACCAGGTCAACGCCCAGGCCGCGTGGAGTGCGGCGAAACAACTGGGCGTCGATCGCGCCACGGCCGCAGCCGCCCTGGCCGGGTTCAAGGGCCTGCCGCACCGGCTCCAGTTCGTCACCGAGCGGCGCGGCGTGCGGTACTTCAACGATTCCAAGTGTACGACGCCCGGGGGCACGATTGTCGCCCTCGAGGCCTTCCCGCCGCGGTCAGCCGTCGTGATCGTCGGCGGATACGACAAGCACGTCAGCTTCGAGGCCATGGGCCAGGCGCTAGCCGACCGCGCCAAGGCCGTCGTCGCCATCGGCGCCACCGCCGACCAGATCGTCTCAGCCGTGGAGAAGGCGCTGGCCGCGGGCCGTCAATCCAACGCCCCAGCCGTCGTGCGCGCCGGCGACTTCGAGTCCGCCGTCCGCGCCGCCGCTGCCGCCGCCGCGCCGGGCGATGCCGTCCTGCTCTCGCCTGCCTGCGCCAGCTACGATATGTTCAAGAACTACGAGCAACGCGGCGACCTGTTCGTCCAACGGGTCAATAAACTGGACTGAAATTGCGAAGCGCGAGTCGCGAATCGCGAATTGGTGCCCGGGCCAACTAGCCGCGAGCGCAAAGCGAGCGGGAATGGTCGTTTCCCGGCGCGAGCGCGAAGCGAGCGGAACCTTCCGCGTGCGTGTCCTACAATCTCGTCAGACGATGGATCGGATCCCACTGCTGCGATGCTTGCAGCAGTGTCGACGCTATGCATGGCTGCACACGGCGCAGCCGTGGCACCATCAGATCATCTGTGACAGAGCCTAATCCACCAGCACGCGTCGCACGCGCCGGCCGAGGCAGCAGGTGATTTCGTAGGGGATCGTGCCGGTCATCCGCGCGATGCTCTCGACGCTGTGAGGGTCGGCCGGGTCGGGCGAGATGATCTCCACGACATCGCCGCACCTGGGCGATGGAACGTCGGTGAGGTCGATGATGATCTGGTCCATCGACACGCGCCCGCAGACGTTCACGAGCACGCCGTTGACGCGGACCTTGGCGCGGTTGGACAGGCTTCGCGGGTAGCCGTCGCCGTAGCCGACGGGCACCAGGCCCGTGCGGGCGTGGCGCGTGAAGGTGTGCGTCAGCCCGTAGCCGCATCGCGTGCCGGGCGGGACATCCTTGATCTGCATCAGCGGGCCGGTGAGGCGCAGGATCGGCCGAAGGGGCAGGCGATGGTGCATGTCGTCGGAAGGCTGATAGCCGTACAGGGCGATGCCGGGCCGCACCATGTCCAGGTGCGCGTCGGGCAGGTCGATCAGCCCGGCCGAGTTGGCCGCGTGCAGGGTCAGCCCTTCGCGGCCGCCGCCGGCAGCCACCGCGGCCATGAAGCGGGACAATTGGGTTCGGGCGTAAGCCTTGTCGGCCTCATCGGCGGTGGCCAGGTGCGTGTACATGCCCGCCAGCCGCAGCGATCGGCAGCGACGGATCTGCCCGGCGACCTCCGCCACGTCCGAGGCGGGCACGCCGCTGCGGCCCATGCCGCTGTCGACCTTGATGTGTACCGACGCGGGCGCGCCGACGCGGGCGGCAGCCTCTTCCACGGCCGGGATTTCGGCGGCCGAGGCGACCGTCAGCGTGATGTCGCGCGCGACCAGTTCGTCCAGTGCCTCGCGCGTGGCCGATCCGCCGTTGTGGACCCCGGCCGAGAAGAACACCAGGATCGGCCGCTCGTAGCCCAGGGCGCGGAGCGAGACGGCCTCGTGCGGCGTGGCCACGGCCATGCAGTCTGTCGAGCGGGCCAGCACACCCAGCAGCGCGCCCAGACCATGCCCGTAGCAGTCGGCCTTGACCACGGCGCAGAACTTGGTTCCCTTCGAGAGCCTGCCGCGAAGCAGCGAGAGGTTCGACTCAACGGCCGATGCGGAAATTTCCGCGGTAAGATAGCTTTCCATAGTACACCATCGCCGCCATCCCTGGCGGGCCAAACGGCGCCAGCGGGCGTCACAGGGGTATTCTAACTCTCCACCGGGCGGAACGTGAAGAAAAACCTCGCCACACATCTGCGCCACTGGGCTATGGAGCACGCTTCTGCCCTGCCCGTCGGCAGGCAGGTCGCGGCAGACGCCAACTGTTTGCTTTTCAGGTCCGCAGGCCCGCTCAGAACTTAGCCGGGGCCGTGAGGCCCCGGAAAGCGTGCTGTTAGTCGCTCAAGCCCCAGCAGATACCATGTAGCAAGAGAAGCCAGTCTCGGCCAGGATGAGAGAACGTTCAGTTAGGTTCGTGCGAACTGTTCCTCATGACCTGAAGGAGACTGGCGATGGCAAAGTGTATCATGGTTGGGTGC
>JBAZTO010000084.1:0-6787 GCA_041661865.1 Phycisphaerae bacterium
GGCTGCTTCCACGACGGGCCGGCCATCGAACGGGCCGTCTTTGGACAACTCGCCCGTTGGCACCTGCTGGGAACTTACACACAATAGTTGACACTATCGCAACGATCTGCTGCTGGGTTTGCCGAGGCCTTTCCGCTACCATGTGCGGACGTGAAACCCCGGCCAACGCCACCGGAGAAGTCCGAGGAATTGGAAGATCATGAAGGTCCGACTGACGCAGTTCAATCTCGACCTGGACTACACCGGGCAATCCCTGCGCCAGGCTGTGGCCGAGGAGCTTGGCGTTGACGAGCGTGCGATGCTTTCCTGCGCGGTCGTCCGCCGTTCCATCGACGCCCGGCGCCTGCGCGGGCCGGTGTGCTTCACGCTGGCTGTCGAGGTGGACCTGCCGGATGTCGCCGACGATGCGATTCCGCCGGCCTGGCGGAAGAAGGCGGGTCTTGAGATCCTGGGCGATTCCGCCCCGGCCGAGATGGCGATGATCCAGGCCGGCGTTTCAGGGCCTGCCCTGCCGCATTCTCCGGTGGTGGTCGGCGCGGGTCCGGCGGGCCTGCTTGCCGCCTGGACACTGGCAGAGGCTGGGGCCCGGCCGATTCTGATCGAGCGCGGCGCGCCGGCTTCGGATCGGCACCGCGGCGTCGGACGGTTCTGGTCGCAGGGCGTGCTGGACGGCGAGGACAACGTCCTGTTCGGCGAGGGCGGGGCGGGCCTGTACTCCGACGGCAAACTGACCACGCAGAGCAAGCTCCGCGGCCCCATGCGAACGGTGCTGGAACTGCTGGTCCGCTGCGGCGCGGATGAGTCGATCCTCATCGACGCCGAGCCGCACCTGGGCAGCGACCGCCTCGGGCAGATCGTCCCGCGCCTGCGTCAGATGATTATCGCCGGGGGCGGGCAGGTGCGTTTCCACAGCCGCCTGGAGGGCCTGGAACTGGAACGAGGCCAACTGACCGCGGTGGTCGTCAACGGGCAGCGGATCGAGACGGCCCACTGCCTGCTGGCCACCGGGCACAGCGCCCGCGATGTCTACCGAATGCTTCACAGCGCCGGGGTGGCGCTGAGCCCCAAGCCCTTCGCCGTCGGCGTGCGCATCGAGGCGCCCCAGGAGCAGATCGACCGCTCGCAGTTTGGCCCCTCGGCGGGGCATCCGCGGCTGGGGGCCGCCAGTTTTCGTCTGACGCGCCGGCCGGGCGGGCGCGCCCGCGCCTGCTATTCCTTCTGCATGTGCCCCGGCGGGTTGGTCATCGCCTGCGCGTCGTGCCCGGGAATGCTCACGACCAACGGCATGAGCCTGTCGCACCGCTCCAGCGGGTACGGCAATGCAGCCTTCCTAGTGCCCATCGACCCGGCCGACTTTGGCGGTTCGCCCGCCGAGCCCCTGGCCGGCATCGACTGGCAAGGCCGCATCGAGGCCAGGGCGTTCGAGGCCGGCGGAAGCGATTTCTCGCTGCCGGCCTGCACGTTGCCCGACTTCCTGGCCCGGCGGACGCCCTCCTCGCTGCCGACGGAGCGATCGTGCCCGCGAAGCGCGCCGGCCGACCTGCACGCCGTGCTGCCCGATTATGTCAGTGCGACCCTCCTCGAGGCCGCCCCGCTCATGATGCGACAGATGCGGCAGGTGGCCCTCGAGCGGTGCATGGTCTACGGCGCCGAGACACGCAGTTCCAGCCCCGTCCGAATCGTTCGCGACGAATCCTTCCAATCACCTTCGGCACGGGGCCTGTATCCCATCGGCGAAGGTGCGGGCTATGCCGGCGGGATCGTCACCAGCGCCATCGACGGCCTCCGGGCGGCCCAGTCGCTGCTCTGCATGCCCGAAGGTCAGGGGCGTATTTCCTAGCCGCCCTTCGACGATATGCCAATACTTTCTGGCACGTCGCAACATATTGTTGCCGTTGTTAGCCCGTAGGGCGTTTGATAATAGCCCCAGGTGGAGCGAAGCGCAGCCTGGGGAAAGCGGCGCGTTCAGTACTGGAGCCCCTTGCGGGCGATTGATACCCGCCTGCATCCAAGACCTCAGTCGCCCATAAAGGGCTCCAACTGCCGACGCCTCTCCACCCCGCCCTCCGCTACGCTCCAGGCGGGGCTATTTTCAGACGCTCTTCGAGCTAGGAAACAGCAAGGCCGCAGAGTTTGGCCCCCTCTTCGACGATTGGATCATTTAGAGGCAGCGGCGAGGGGAGAAAACTGCTATACTGCGGAGATGTTCACCGTGGCTGTGGCGATGCCGTGACCGGCCCGCCGCCCGCCAGGCCGATACCGATGTCACGAAGGAGCCACCCTTGAGGGGCAAAGAAAAACCACCGGTCCCGCGATACCAGTACAAGCTCGTGACGGTCGAATCCTCTCACGAGGCCGGCCGCGTGGAGACGGCCTTGCGGCAGCGTCTGGCGGCATCGGGCCTGAGTTTCTTCGCGATCTGCCACGAGAACGGGCAATGCGATGTCATGGGCGATTCGAGGGTCGGCCCCTTGCAGGATGCCCACCTCGGAGACGCGCGGGCCCTCGCCGCACAGATCAAGGAAGGCCTGGCAAAAGCGACAAGACCATGACCTGCGACGCGACGACAGTGACCCGACTCGATACCCTGCTGGCCGCCATCCGGGCCTATCCCGACCCCCGCCGGGCCGCGGCCGAGTGGAAACAGTTGTACGGAATTCTCCAGAAAACCGATCTGCCCTCAGGCCGCGTGGCGCATGTCGTGGGGACGCGCGACGTGGCGGCGATGGTCGAGCTGATCGATCAACTCCGCTCCCCCGCCGCCGTGGCCGCCCCCGCCAACGCCCCAGGCGATGACGTCTGCAAGAAGGCGTTGCAGGCGTTCCGCAAGCGGCTGTCGCTGACGGTTCTGGACGAGCAGTCCAAGCTCGGCCACAGCCCGCTGACCAAGGGCGCCGACGCCGGCGTCGCGGCCATCATTCCGCCCGATGAGTGGGAGGAATCGGTCTGGCAGGAATTGGCCCGCCAGGGCAAGCTGCGTTACATCGGCCACGGGTTCTACGAGTTGCCCAAGCCGTAACACCTCCGCCACCGCAACCGGTCCGCGTACGAACAGCTTTCTACCGGCCTCGCCGCTGAACGGACGCGCCTGCCCTCTCGGCCAGGACGCAAAATGTCCCGCTGTCATTGCGGACCCTGGCAAATCCAACTCTCGCAAGCCGCCGCATCACACTGGCGTTGAGATCGACGCCGCGCCCCCTGCTGCCCGGTGCCCCGGTGTAGTGGAGCAACTTGCCGCCGGGCTTGGCAATTCGCAGCAGTTCCGCGTAAAAGGCGTCCGAGTACAATTCCCCGGCAATACTCAACGTGGGCGGGTCGTGGTTGATGATGTCGAACGTCGCGTCGCCAAAGCTGCCGACGGCCTGCGAGGCATCGCCCTGGATCAGCCTGATTCGGGGATCTTCAAATATCTCCCGCGAGTACGGGTTCAGCCGCGCCATCTCCAGCACGTTGTCATCCTTCTCGATCACCGTCACGGACTCCGCCGTCTGCGCGGCGAGGATGGCTGTGTACCCCAGCCCCATGCACGTATCAAGCACCGCGCCCCGCACCGGCGCGACCAGGCGCAGCTTGGCCTCCGCGTCCTTCCTGGGCGTGGTCCCCTTGATCCGGTGCATCAGGATGCCGCTGATTTCCAGGGCCGGCCAGTCCGCCGTCGCTCGCAGCTTGTAGGTCCGTTGCGTCGCCTCCGAAAACCGGAGAACCTTCTCGACCGTGCCCTCCCGCGCGACAAAGACGACATCCTCGCAGCCGGCGACCTTCCGCAGGCAGTCCAGGGATATCTGCTGGCCGTCGGGCAGATGCACGAGGCCCTCGTGCAGCGACACCTTCGTTTGCGTCCTGCCCAGGTCCAGGGAAGTCTGCGCCTCGCTGCCCCGGCCAAACTGGTCCAGCATTTCCGCCGCTTGTGTGGATGAGAGAAGAATCACGGAACCTGTCCTCTTTCTGCCTGCCCCCTGCCATATCGATTCGTCACTCGCCCTGCGGCCTCGCCGGCGCGATGTTCCCCCTACAGCATTTGTTCGAGCAGGGCTCCCAGGAGTTCCTTGCGCCAGCCGCGCAACAGACGATGCTCCCCCGCCGCCAGCCCGCGGGAAGAGGCCACGCACAGCCGCGTAATCTCCTTCCTGCTGGCCACCAGCGCCGGTGCGATCGACCGCTCCTGGCAGAACTGGCCCATGCGAGCCCATATCTCATCGACCCGCTCCCGCAGCGCAGGATCCTCGATCGGCCCGGGCGGCGGCAACTGATCCTTGCCCAGCGACAGCGCCTTGGCGGTTGCATCGAGAATCTGCTGCCCGTGCTGCACCTCCACGGGCCGGGGTAGGCCCCGGACGGCATCGAGGTCGTCGAGATGTCTGATGGGCCGGCGGGCCAGGGCGAGGAGAATGCCATCCGGCAGCAGCGTTCGGGCCGGCAGGTTCGCCTGTCGCGCAGCCTGGTCTCGCAGCATCGTCAATTCCCGCAGAACCGCCAATTGCTGCCGGCCCAGCCGGTCGCGCCCCTTGACACGCAGGTACAACATCTCCGGCGCGGGCCTGTACAGCGAGAGATCCTCGATGGCGTTGGCGCATTCCTCCCTGGCCCAGGCCGTGCAGCCAAGCTCCGTCAGCCGCTTCCCGATGGCGTCGCGCGCAGCCAGCAGGTACCGCACGTCGTCGGCTGCGTAGCTCACCTGCATCGCCGACAGCGGGCGGCGGTCCCACTGGCTGGATCGCGGAGCCTTGCCCAGCGGCACGGCCACGAATTCCTGGATGAGCTTGGCCAGGGACAACGGGTAATCGACATGCACGAAGCCCGCCGCGATCTGCACATCCATGACATTCGCCGGGGGCCGAAGCGTCTTCAGGGCAGCCGGCGTGAAGTCCTGCTGGCCGGCCAGGACGATCTTCTCCACCGCCGGGCAGACCAGCAACTCCCACAAGCTTGACAGGTCCAGGCCCGCCAACGGGTCCACCAGGAACACCTTCTCCGACGTGGCGGCCTGCACCAGGCACACCAGCGGCTCGTAGCTCCGCTCCCCGATGAACTCACTGTCGAACGCGAAGGAACCAGCCGCCTTGAGGTGGTCGATCATCTCGGCCAGGGCCGCCGGGGTCGTCACCATCACCGGCGGCTGCGAACTGACCAGCGGGCCGGCTGCGATCGGGTCGGCAGGCTCGCCGGCGGGCTGGGAGTGGGACTCCTGATGACTTCTCTCACGCCACTGATGTCGTCTGTCATTGCTACTCACGTCGCGGTCCTGCCTCTGGAATAAAAAGGTTCTTGTCCCGATTTCGGGGAA
This sequence comes from Phycisphaerae bacterium, assembly GCA_041661865.1. Classification (GTDB taxonomy): domain Bacteria; phylum Planctomycetota; class Phycisphaerae; order SM23-33; family SM23-33; genus JBAZTO01. Next base: position 5,285 of record JBAZTO010000084.1, read on the forward strand.
TGGCAAGCCCAATGACAAATGACGAAACCCGAATGACGAATCAATTCCGAAACTCGAATACGGCAGCAGGCCGTCTTGACCGGGGAACATGGCACAACACGGGCGGCGCCGGGCTCCGCAACGTCCTATCGTCGGCGGGCAAAGTGGTGTTTTTCGTCATTTGAGTATTCGTCATTGTTTCGACATTCGAGCTTCGGAATTCGTCATTCGACAACGGCTCCACGGAAATGGGCCATGAACCAAATAAAACCCCGGCAACGGGCTGGGCCTGCTGCCGGGGCAATCGCTGAACACACAGCCGGTCAAGTGGCCTTACTTCGCCATGTCCTTGAGGGCCTTGAGCGGGCGGACCTTGACGACCTTGCGGGCGGGCTTGGCCGCGAAGATCTGTTCCATCTTCGTGAAGGGGTTGATGCCCTTACGCTTCGGCGTGGCGGGCTTCTGGATGACCAGGATCTTCACCAGGCCCGGCAGCGCGAAGACGCCCGGACCCTTCTTGCCCACGGCGCACTTGATCTGGTCGGCCAGGCCGTCCAGAACGGCAACGACCTGCTTGCGCGGCAACTGCGTCGACTTGACGATGCCGGCAATGATTTCACTCTTCGTGGCGGGTTTGGCACTCTTTGCCATGTTGCAACTCCTTTCAAAGTTAGACGGGTCAGAACAAAACGTTGAAGGCATATTATGAGGCCGTCTATCCGGGTGGCAAGTAAAAAAACGCTTGTTTTTTGCGGCCAATCGTTGTGTCGGCATCAGAATCGCCCTGATTTTCACGGAAAACGTGGAAGGCCGCCCCATCCATACGCTGCCCGGCGGCGTTGGCGGCCGCTGATTTCCCTGCCCCGGCCGGGCTGGCCTGCTCGATATGGATAGCGGCGCGACCCATCCATGTGTGACGCGGGCATGTGCCGCAAGGCTGCAAATGGGCCCAGCAAATGGGCTCCGCCGTCCTTGACTGTTATCGAACCCTCGGATAATCTGGAACGCTGTGGCCTGGGGCTTGGACGACGCTTCGCAAATGGTCCCGCCATCGAGTCTGGCCAGCGTAGCTCAACGGTAGAGCACCGCTTTTGTAAAGCGGATGTTAAGGGTCCGATTCCCTTCGCTGGCTGTCGGCAAATATATTAAAGAGAGCATGTTATGAATACCCTCAAACGCAGGCCCCAAAGCAGGTGTCACCCAGGTGTCGCCGATTCAGGCGACAAAGCACCGCTTTTGCTGGGCTGACCTTCCTCCGGCCGGCTTGGGGTATCCCAACCGCTCCCGTGAAGCCATCGCTTGGCCTTGGCGCCCTTGCCGCAATCCGCTGGGCGTTCCAGCCAGCGGGTGTTCCAAAACTTTCTGACACGTTGTAACCCATTGTTGCTGTTGTTGTTAGTCCGCAGGGCGTTTGAGAATAGCACGACAGCGCTAGGTAGTGTCGATAGCGGATTGCGTGCGTCGTCTGGAGGCATAGGACGCTTCGTTACGCCACTGATAGTACCGGCACTGTTCGATCAGTTT
>JBAZTO010000085.1:0-6740 GCA_041661865.1 Phycisphaerae bacterium
CAATTCCGCCTGCAATGAGGCAATCTGCTCGCCGGTCATCCGTGATTCTCCCGGAGCATCCTTGCTCCAGAAAGCCTATCGGACAACTCTCGCGGTTCTCTTGAGCTAAACTAGCGCTGTCGTGCTATTCTCAGACGCTCTTCGAGCTAAGAAACGGCTGGGCCAGAAAATCAAACCATACCCTGTTCTCATGGTTTGGCTCCTTCAAGTTGTAATTGGCAGCACCAGGTCTTATTATTACCGCTTCACAAGAAGGTGAATTGGATAGCAGGCAAGAAGTGGCTTACGACTGCGGTTCTTAGCGCCTGTTCTTTGCTGTTATCAGCGTTCATCCCAGCGAATGATTTGGAGTTACCCATGGCGGAAAATGACTTGATGGACAAACTGGTGGCCTTGTGCAAGCGGCGAGGCTTTATCTTCCAATCCTCCGAGATCTACGGCGGGATCAACGGTTTTTGGGACTACGGCCCGCTGGGCGTGGAGCTCAAGCGCAACGTCAAGAACGCCTGGTGGGAGGACATGGTCCTCAAGCGGGATGATATCGTGGGCATCGACTGCTCGATCATCATGAACCCCAAGGTGTGGGAAGCCTCCGGCCACGTGGTCAACTTCAACGACCCGCTGGTGGACTGCAAGGGCTGCAAGGCCCGCTTCCGCGCCGACAAGGTCTTCTACGTCTCTGCCGCCGACGGCGCCAACGTCCTGCTGACGGTGGCGGTGGAAACGGACGACCCGGATCGCGCGAAGGTCGAGGCTTCCGCCAAGGCCAACTCCAAGACCCGCCGCCGCCTGGAAGACCACGCCGACCGTTTGACGTGGACGGTCTACCGCGCCGACCAGATGCCCGAGGGGCAGGCCGCCATCTGCCCGCTGTGCGGCCAGCCGCTGACCGACGCCCGCAAGTTCAACATGATGTTCAAGACCTTCGTCGGCGCGATGGAAGACAGCTCGGCGGTGGCCTACCTGCGGCCCGAGACCGCCCAGGGCATGTTCACCAACTACAAGAACGTCCTGGACACCACGCGCATCAAGTGCCCCTTCGGCATCGCCCAGATGGGCACCAGTTTCCGCAACGAGATCAACCCGCGAAACTTCATCTTCCGCAGCCGCGAGTTCGAGCAGATGGAGATGGAGTTCTTCTGCCATCCCAACGAGGCTGACAAGTGGTACGACTACTGGCGGAAGGAGCGCTATCAGTGGTACGTCAAGCTGGGGCTGCGGAGCGAGCGCCTGCGTCTTCGCGACCACGACAAGGCTGAGCTGGCCCACTACTCCAAGGCCTGCGCCGACGTGGAATACGAATTCCCCTTCGGCATCGCCGAGCTGGAAGGCATCGCCCATCGCTCCGACTACGACCTCACGCAGCACCAGAAGTTCAGCGGGCGCGACATGACGTACTTTGACGATGAAACCAAGGAGCGGTTCCTGCCCTACGTCATCGAGCCGGCCGCCGGCGCGACGCGGTCGACGCTGGCCTTCCTGTGTGAGGCCTACACCGAGGACACCTGCCCCGACGAGAACGGCAATCCCCAGCCGCGCACGGTGATGAAGTTCCATCCGCGCCTCGCGCCGGTCAAGGTCGCCGTCTTCCCGCTGGTCAAGAAGGACGGCATGCCCGAGATCGCCGACAAGATCCACAAGGCCTTCAAGGCCTCCGGCCTGGCCAGCTTCTACGACGAAAAGGGCGCCGTCGGCCGGCGCTATCGCCGCCAGGACGAAGCCGGCACGCCGTTCTGCCTCACCGTCGACGGCCAGACACTGCAGGACCAGAGCGTCACCGTCCGCGACCGCGACAGCCTCCAGCAGGTCCGCGTCGCCGCCGACCAGGTCGTCGAATACGTCCGGCAGAAACTGCAATAGAAGAATCGCGAGTTGCGGATCGCGAGTTCAGTAGGGCCGGGTACCATGCCCTTACGCGACTGTTTGCGGAAGGGCATGCGGATCGTTCAGCGGTTATGCCACGACGCAGAGTCTTCTGCTCAGATATAGGGAGCACTTCATGTCCCGCCCGAACATATTGATCTTCATGACCGACCATCAGCGGGGCGACACGGTCTTGCCCGAGCATCCGGCCATCACGCCCCACCTGAAGGCCTTCGCGGGGCAGGGCGTGACCTTCACCAATGCCTTTTGCCCTTCGCCGCACTGCTGCCCGTCGCGAGCCACCTTTCACAGCGGGCTTTACCCCTCGCGCCACGGCGTGTGGAACAACGTCAGCAATGCCCAGGCCCTGTCGCTGGGCCTCAAGGAGGGCGTGCGGCTGTGGAGCGAAGACCTGGCCGAGGCGGGGTACGACCTGGTCTGGGCGGGCAAGTGGCATATCTCAGCCGTCGAAAGCCCCAAGGACCGGGGCTGGCGCGAGTTTTCCCTCACCGGCCAGGTCGGGGTCAACAGCGACCCGCTCTGGAACGAGTATCGCCAATTGGCCCAGGCCGGCGAGCCGACCCAGCGCGCCCCCGGCCAGATGCTCCGCCCCGGCTACGGCCCGGTGACGCTCTACGGCCGGCGCGACGAGGGCAACCCCGGCGACGAGCGATCGGCGCGCCAGGTCATCGACGCCTTGCCGCAACTGGCTGCGGGCGGAAAGCCCTGGGCCGCCTTCATCGGCTGCCAGGGCCCGCACGACCCGTACACCGTGCCGCAGCGATACCTGGACCTGTACGATCTCGACAAGATCCCGCTGCCGCCCAGCTACGCCGACGAGCTGGCCGACAAGCCGCGCATCTACAAGCGAATGCGGAACGCGATTTTCGACCAGCTCAGCGAGCGTGAAGTCTGCGACGCCATCCGGCACTTCTGGGCCTACTGCACCTATCTCGACGACCTGTTCGGCCAGGTTCTGGCGGCCCTGGAGGCCACCGGCCAGGCCGACAATACCCTGGTGGTCTACACCTCCGACCACGGCGACTATTGCGGCGAGCATGGCCTGTTCGCCAAGGGCATTCCCTGCTTCCGCGGGGCCTACAACGTGCCGGCGATTCTGCGCTGGCCGGCTGGGATCAAGCAGCCGGCGCGGCGGGAAGAGGCCTTCATCACCCTGGCCGACTTCGCCCCGACGTTCCTGGAACTGGCCGGGGTCAAGACCGAGCGCCCGCTGACCGGCAGGAGCCTGGCGCCCTTCATGCAGGCGGATCGGCCGGCGGGCTGGCCCGACGACGTCCACACCCAATGCAACGGCGTGGAACTCTACTGCACACAGCGGTCGGTGATGACGCGCGACTTCAAGTATATCTTCAACGGCTTCGACGACGACGAGCTTTACGACCTGCGGAGCGACCGCGACGAGATGGTCAACGTCTCGGCGCGTCCGGAGTATCAGCAGATCAAGCGTGACATGCTCGGCAGGATGTGGCGGTTCGCCTGCCGAGAGGGCGACACAGCCACCCGCAACTACATCACCGTGGGCCTGGCCCCCTGGGGTCCGGCCGAGGCGTTCAGAAAACCGACCTGAGGCCTGGAGTTGTCGTTACTAGCCGCGAGCGCAAAGCGAGCGGAGAAACGTTCAAAGCAAAATCAGCGGGGATGAACCTGCCGGCCACGGCATCCGCCGCGCGATAAGTCACTGTCCTTGACGTAGTGCTTGCGTCGCCATTTCGAGATTCTTGCGGGCTTGAGGGTAGTCCGGGCGCAGACGCAGCGCCTCCTGGAAGTGGGGAATGGCCTGGGAGAATTGGCCGAGTTGGCACAGGACCGATCCCAGGTTGTTGTGGGCGTCGGGATAGTCCGGCCGCAATCGCAGCGTCTCTTGGTATTGGGCGAGGGCCTCGTTCATTCGGCCGGCGGCAGCGAGGGCGATGCCCAGATTGCAGTGAACTTCGGCGATCTCCGGCTTTAATCGCATCGTCTCCTGGTATTGGGCGATAGCCTCGTTCAGCCGGCCAATGGCAGAGAAGAGGATGCCCAGATTGTTGTGGGCCTCGGCATAGTCCGGCCGCTGGCGCAGCGCCTCCTGGTATTGCGCGATGGCCTCGTTCACTCGGCCGGCGGCAGCCAGGGCGATGCCCAGGTTGTTGTGGGCCTCGGGATAGTCCGGCCGCTGGCGCAGCGCCTCCTTGTATTGGGCAATGGCCTCGTTCATTCGACCGGCGGCGGCCAGGTCGACGCCGAGGTTGTTGTGGGCCTTGGGATAGTCCGGCTGCAGCCGTATCGCCTCCTGGTATTGCGCGATGGCCTCGCCCACTCGACCGGCGGCATCGATGGCGATGCCCAGGTTGTAGTGCATCCCGGCCACGTAGGGCTGCAGCTTCACGGCAGCCTTGTAATGGTCAATTGCCGGCTGGACTTGCCCGAGGTCGAACAGGGCCACGCCCAGATTGTAGTCGGCTTCGGCAAACTCCGGCTTCAGTCGCAGCGCCGTCTGGTAATGATCGATGGCTTGGGGGATTTGGCCCGCGGCGGCCAGGGCCATGCCCAGGTTGTTGTGGGCCTCGGGATAATCCGGCCGCAGTCGCAACGCCTCCTGGTACAGGTCGATGGACTGTGGGACTCGACCGCTGTCAAGCAGAACGGCGCCCAGGTTGTTATGTGCCATCCAGCATCGCGGATTGCGCTCGATCGTCGTCTGGTAGAGTCGCTCGATGTCGGTGTACATGCGGCTCTGCCGCCAGGAGAGAACCCACAGCGTCGCCAGTAGCGCCAGCGCCAGGCCGTAGCCCGCCGGTCGGACCCACCGCGGCCAGCGACGAAGCAACGTCGCCATCCCCGCCGAGACTGCCACGATGATTCCCAGGCTTGCGAGATATTGAAAGTGGTCGGCTACGAAGGAGTAGATGAAGGGATAGACGTTGAAGAACCCCAGCACCGGCACCAGAGTCCCGACGAAGAAGAGCATCGCCGCCAGCGGCCCGCGCGTCCGTCGGCGCGGCAGCCAGCATGCCGCCAGCAACGCCACCGCCGCGACGGGGAACAGGTACTGCCCCCCCACCGTCGCGCTGACCTGCCAGCGCGGGTAGATGAAGACCAGACCCGACGGCCAGAACAGTTTGCCCAGGTAGAACCAGATCGCCCGGCCCGCGATCAGGCACCGTTCCATCGGCGCGAGATTGAAGTCGGCCCCTTGGGCGCCGATCAGCGTTCGCTCCACCCAGGCCGTGAAGAATCCCGCCGCCGCGCCGAGGACGAAGAACGGTATCAGCGGCAGCACGTCGCGCCGCCACGAGAGCCGGCCTCGCTGGAACCAGAAGACCACCAGCAGCGCCGCCGGCAACGTGGCCGTGACCGTCTTGCTCATCAGCCCCAGCACGAACAACGCCAGCGCCAGCGCGTACCAGCCTCCCCTGCGCTTGGCGTCGAAGCTCAGGTAGGCCAAGGCCGCGCCGAGATAGAACACCGCCGAGAGGGTATTCTTGAGTTCGGTGATCCAGGCCACCGATTCCACCTGCACCGGGTGAAGGGCGAAGATCGCCGCAGCCAGGAACGCCCCGCCGATGCCCAGGCGGCGCAGGATCACCCACGCCAGGAAGGCCGCCAGGACGTGCAGGGCGATGTTGACCAGGTGATAGCCCAGCGTCGCGTCGCCCCAGAGCTTGTGCTCGATCCAGAACGCGCTGTGCAGCAGCGGATAGTATTGCTGCGTGGCCCTCAGGTCCGTCCAGATGCGCCACAGCCCCTGTGCCGAGCGCAGGTCCGTCCGTGTGACGTGCGCGTCGTCGTCCCAGACCAGTCCGCCACGCCACGCCGGCTGATAGGCCAGGAACGTCGCCGCCGCCAGGGCCACCCAAGCCGCGGCCACGAGGAACTTCCTTCGCCGGGAAGAGCGGCCCGTCAAGTCGTCAGCCTTCTGACCGGACTCCATTCCGGCGGGGTCCGCGGGGCCTGGACGGGAGATATCGCTTTGCCTGCTCTTGGCCATCGTTCACCGTTATCCGAGATGCGCCCGCGCGGGGGCGTGCGTCGACGGCCCATGCTACCGACCCAGCCGCCAACCGTCCATACCGCAGACGCCGCCACGATGGATCACTGTCCTTGACGTAGTGCTTGCGTCGCCATTTCGAGATTCTTGCGGGCTTGAGGATAATCGGGCCGCAGCCGCAGCGCCTCCTGGAAGTGGGGAACGGCCTGGGAGAATCGGCCGAGCTGGCACAGGGCCGAGCCCAGGTTGTTGTGGGCGTCAGCTAACTGCGGGTTCAGCCGCAGCGCCTCCTGGTATTGGACAATGGCCTCGTCCATTCGGCCGGTGGCAGTGAAGGCGACGCCGAGATTGTAGTGGGCCTCGGGGTAGTCCGGCCGCTGGCGCAGCGCTTCCTGGAAATGCCCAATGCCTTCGGAGAATCGGTCGAGCCGGCAGAGTGCGATGGCCAGGTTGTAGTGTGCTTCGGGGTACTCTGGACACAACCGCAGCGCTTCCTGATATTCCGCGACGGCCTCATTCAACCGGCCGACGGCGGCAAGGGTGATGCCCAGGTCATAGTGGGCATCGATGAAACCGGGGCACAATCGCACCGACTCCTGGAAGTAGGGAATGGCTTGGGGGAATTGGCCAAGCCGACGGAGGGCATTGGCCATGTTGTACTGGATGGGGGCAAAGTGGGGCCACAGTTGCAGTGCTTCGTCAAATTGGGCGACGGAATCGGGAACCCGGCCGGCATTATACAGAACGAGGCCCAGGTTATTGTGTGCCATCCAGCATCGCGGATTGCGCTCGATCGTCGTCTGGTAGAGTCGCTCGATGTCGGTGTACATGCGGCTCTGCCGCCAGGAGAGAACCCACAGCGTCGCCAGTAGCGCCAGCGCCAGGCCGT
>JBAZTO010000086.1:0-6734 GCA_041661865.1 Phycisphaerae bacterium
CCCAGTGGGCCGCCGGGAAGTCGTAGAAGGTGAAGAGGGTGTCCTCGTCCTTGCGCAGACACTCGCAGGCTTTGGGGTAACGCGCTTCGTAGAGGGTGAAGAAGCGTTGGTAGGCCTTCAGGGCCTCTTTCCGGGTGTCGGCCAGATACATCTCATGGATCAGGCGTTTGGCGTCCGGCTGCACCTTCTTGGCCATCTGGTCGAGGACATTCCGCGTCTTGTGGACCCAGCACTGTTGGGCGCGGACGCGGGGGAAGACCTCCTCGAGGGCCTTCCAGAACCCCAGGGCGCGATCCCCGGTAGCCACCCTGGGCGGCTCCGTCAGACCGCGGCTCTTCAGCTCGGTCAGCACGCCCTTCCAGCTGAGATGGCTCTCCCGCTCGCCATCGTGCACCGCCACCAGCTCCTTACGCCCGTCGGCGGTGGCGCCCACCAGCACCAGCACGCAGGGGCGGTCGTCGGTGAGGCGGACGTTGAAGTACACCGCATCCGCCCACCAGTAGACCTAGCGCTGGCCGTCCAGCGGCCGCTTCGACCAGGCGACAAACTCCTGCTCCCAGACCTGCTCTCGCGCCGCATGCAGGCCCGAGGCGCCGCCGGCAGCATCTCCGACATGGGGGTACGCGACTCGTCGCGCATCTTGGAGGTCGGCATCCCCACCTTCTCGCGCGGGCCCGCCAGCCCGGGCGGCACGGTCTTCAACGTCGACTTCAACGTGCCCATCGGCTGCGCCGGGGTTCTGGTCTGCCCGGGAGATATCGTCTCCGCGGACGACGACGGCGTGGTAGTCGTACCGCAGGGCCTGTTGCCCGAGGTGCTGGAAGAAGTGCTGCTGCACGAGGACCGGGAAGACTTCATCCGCCAGAAACTGGCTCAGGGCGAGTCGCTGCACGGCCTCTATCCCATGGGACCGGAATGGGAAGATCGTTTCCGCCAGTGGCGTCGCGAGGAACTCGGCAGGTGACCGCGTCATTGAGGGGGGCAGCACCAGAGGATGTGGGAGCAACCCTTATTCGGTGGAACGCCTCCGGTAGGTCAACAGCTCTTCATCGCTCAGTTGCTCGGGTGGCACCAATTGGTAGTGTTTTTCGGCGGCGATGACGATCTGTTCCTCCTGGCCCTCGTGTCAGCTTAGTTGTCGCCTGGGTTGGGGCTGAGGCCGGGGCTGGCCGGCTCCCCCGGAGGCGAGCGTAGCGAGCCGTAGGGGGAGAGCCGGCGGCGGAGCACCGACCGGGGTCCCGCAGCACCCATTCAGGGGGCGAAGCGAGCGACGAGAGATGGCGTATTCGGACGGTTTCCGGGCCCAGATGGTGCGCCGGCTGGCGACGCCTGGCGGGCCCAGTGCGACGGCGCTGGCCGAGGAGGTAGGGGTAGCGCAACCGACCTTGTCGCGCTGGCTACGCCGCGCCGGTACCTTTGGGGCCGGAAGCCCCGCACCCCTTACCCCGGCCGGCCAGACGATGACGGCGAAACGACCGCAGGATTGGAGCGCTGAAGAGAAACTCGCGGTGGTGATCGAGGCGGCGTCGGTGGCGGAAGCGGAGCTGGGCGCCTTTCTGCGGGCTCGGGGGCTGCACCAAGCGCAGCTGCAGGAGTGGCGCCAGCGGCTGCTGGCCAGCCTGAGCGAGCGTCCCGCCGGGGCCGCCAAGAGGAGCCGGGCTGAGGCCCGCCGAATTCGCCAGTTGGAGCACGAGTTGACGCGCAAGGAGAAGGCGCTGGCGGAAGCCGCAGCGCTGCTGATGCTGAAAAAAAAAGCCCGAGCGATCTGGGGGGACGAGGACGAGCCCACTCCGGCGCCGAGCGGCAGCAAGTCATGACCCTGATCGACGAGGCGGTACAGGCGGGGGCGCGGCTGGCGGCCGCGGCCGCGTTGCTCGGTCTGACGGCGCGCACACTGCAGCGCTGGCGCCGGGGTGGAGCCGCGGACGATGGTCGCCGCGGTCCCCGCCGCGCCCCCGCCAACCGACTGACGGCCCGGGAGCGGGAGCAGGTGCTGGCGGTGGCCAACAGCCCGGCCTATCGCGAGCTGTCGCCGTGGCAGATCGTGCCGCGACTGCTCGACCAAGAGGGGCTCTACCTGGCCTCCGAAGCCACCTTCTACCGGCTGTTGCGGCAGGCCGGGGAAGTGACCCATCGCCAGCGCTCTCGTCCGGCCACGGTGGCGCGGCCCCGCGAGCAGGTGGCGACGCGCCCGAACACCGTTTGGTCCTGGGACATCACCTGGCTGCGCGGTCCCGTGCGCGGCACCTTCTTCTACTTGTACCTCTTCACCGATGTGTGGAGCCGTAAGATCGTCGCCGCCGAGGTCCACCTGGAGGAGTCCTCGGTGCTGGCCGCGGCCGTCTTCCAGCGGGCCTGTGTCCGCCTCGGTCTGGACCCTGAGGGGCTGGCGCTGCATTCCGACAACGGCAGCCCGATGAAGGGCGAGACGATGCTGGCCACGCTGCAGCGGCTCGGGGTCATTCCCAGCTTCTCGCGCCCACGGGTCAGTGACGACAACCCCTATTCGGAGGCCCTGTTCCGCACCCTCAAGTACCGACCCGAGTATCCCGAGGTGCCCTTCACCTCGGTGGCGGCGGCGCAGGCCTGGGTCGATCGCTTCGTCCATTGGTACAACACCGAGCACCGTCACAGCGCCATCCGTTACGTGACCCCAGAGGAGCGCCATCAGGGGCAAGATGTCGAGCTCCTCGCGCGACGACACCAGCGCTACGAGCGCGCCCAGAAGCAACACCCCGAACGATGGTCGGGGCCGACTCGCAACTGGACCCCCATCGCCACGGTCACCCTCAACCCGGCCCGACAGGCCGCAGACACCAAAGCAGCATGATCATCCCGGGCGACAACTATCTTGACACGCGCCGAACAACTGCTTGCCGCGCTCGCTAATGATACCGGTCGGGTATGGGCTCATTGACATGACCTGGCATATCCGAGTCGCGTCGAGGATCACCAGTATGTCGATGTCCGACTGTGAGGTGACACAGTGGTGTCTACCGCACACCATTGATCCCGCGAGCAGGACGGCATCAATCGGCGCCTCCCTGAAGTAAGGGAGTAATCCAGCAACGATGCCGTCTCTTCGTGCCGTCTCGTCCACGACTGCTCAATTGTCCCGTAATCGCCCTTCGTGCTTGTATGGCCTAACGCTCCGCATCACCCGCCCGCACAGCGGGTCGGGTGCATGCGGTTGTTCGGCGGTTTCATCGCTGGCGTGCTATCTGACAGCTGGAATGCCTGGCCGTACGTCAATGAACGTCTCGATAACATAGTGCGGCAGCCTGCCGCGCAATCCGAGTGCTTCATGTAGAACGGTGAGTCCCGCTTCCCATTCGCGCCGGCTCTGTGGTCCGTCCATGTCCGCGTCGCCGATGAAATAGACAAAGCCGAGGCACACAGGTAGCTCGTTGACCTGGCTCAGAAACCACGCATGCGCCATCCGATTCGCATACTGGTAGAAGCGCCTTGACCAGTCGGTTCCAGGAGTTGCTTGCATAGCTTCTGCTGCCTCGAGGAGAGAGCGGCGTATTACCTGCGCGCTCACCTCTTTGGCCTGCGTTGGTGGCGATAGGAGCTCGGCCACGTGAGCCTTTGCCTCGACAAGAACTATCTCCCCAGATGCTGCACGTCCAAGGGCATCCCATTGTGGGCCGCGTGACGGCCAGAATTCCTGGAGCCGTCGCTTCGTCAGTGTGATGCCAAGGCGGTCGAGAAAGGCTTGGTCACGGTACTCGGCGTAGTCATCTTCCTTTCTCGGAGACAGCCACTCTACCGGTCCGATACCAAGTCCTGCGTCCAAGATCGTTGAGTGCTGGTTTACGAGATGCTGAATCCACCGTAAACTGCCCTTCGTTCCTTGCGGCTGCGCAAACCGCCCCATTGTATTCTCCTTTCCGCCGAACGTTCGGGTTCAGCCGCGTTGCGGAGCAAGGGTGCATTAGCCGAAAGTTACGGTTCAATGGTCGGGATCACGTGATCGCGGTGTTGTCGACAGACCCGCTCGAGCGTGCCGTTGTAGAGAGCACATCGCAGGGCCAAGATAGCGTTGCTGTTCTCGCGATACCACCAGGCGCCGGATCTCTTGAGTCGGACATGACCGATGAAGCGATGGGCTGATTCAATGGCGCCGGAGCCGAGGGGATAGCCGCCCTTGCGATGGCGGCGGTAGTCGATCTGATGGAGACGCTTCTCCAGATACCCCAGGGTCTTGGTGATCGCTTCCTCGGCTGCCGGCGAAGCCGGTTTCAGGCGCTGCAGCCCCCAGATCACCCCGGCCCCTTCACCGCAGAACAGCCGCGTCACGCTGGCCTCCAGCCAGTGCGCCGCGCGCGCCGGATCGTGGCCATACTGGGCCTCGGCCACGGCGTGCAGGTAGCTGCTGCAGTGGTAGTAGTCGAGGACTTGGCGGGCGCTGGGATACAGTTCGGCCACCCACTTCCAGATCCACGGCGCCCCGTCGCCGACGGCGCACAAACGCAGTTGCTCTTCGGGGATCAACCCGGCGTCCTTAACCTGTTGCAGGGCCGCGCCGAAGTCTTCGTCGTTGCTGATCTGGTGCCAGGAGATCAGGTGCACGATGCGGTCGTCGTCCACCAGGTAGAAGCGGAAGCCCTTGGCCTGCTGGTATTCGCCCTTCCAGGAGCGACGATGGGCGCGGCGGCGCTTGCGGCCCGGCCGGGTGCCTTTGGCCGCCTCCGGCCGACTAGGCACGTCCGCCGCATCGATGGCCAGGACGACGATGGGCTTCCACTGGCGGCCCTCGGCCGCCGCCGCGATCCGCTCCTGGAGCTCCTCGGCGCGGGGACTGACCTGCAGCACGTCGAGTTGTCCGAGCTGCTGAACGACCTCGTGAATCGCGCAATCGCTCATCGCGGCGTCGGTCAGCTCCGTCAACAGCGTCGCCGCCCGCTGGTAGGGCATCTCCAGCGCCAGCTTGGCCCCCGCCTCTTGTACGTCCCACTGCTTGCGCTGCGGCGACAACCCCAAGGCCTCGTCCAGCGGGAAGAAGCCGTGCGCACAGACCGGACAGTAGAAGTACGGCCGTGTCAGGGCCACCGGACCCACCAACGTCTCCAGCGTGCGCCCGCGCGAGGGGCGCGCCGTCAGGGTCCGGTCACAGCGCGGACAGACGGCTTCCTGCTGCACCAGATACTCGCCGTAACGCCGCTGGATGAAGGCCTCCGCCAGGGCGCCGGTGAGGCTAGCCCGTTGTCGGCCGATGGCCGCCGTCAGATCCATCAACTCGGAGCCGGGCTTTCGGGCTCCGTCATCTCCGCCTCCAGTCGGTCCAAGAACTCGTCCAAGGCACTATGCGCCTGCGCCCGGAACCTTGCCCACTGCTGGCGCTCCCGATAGGGGGCCAGCGGCAAAATCGCCGTGTCCATCGCTCCCCCTCACGATGCTACCCAGGGAAGTCGCCGCTGGGGCGACGGCGAAGAAGGGCAACTCTATGTTAAATTTGCACATACAGCAGGTATCGCGCCTTAACAATCTGCTAAGGCACCCTGTTGCGTCTGGCCCTGAGGTGCTGCTTCCGGGCAGTCGTGGAATTTCATTTCTCTCCGACAGTCCAGTTACCACCATTTTTCGCTTGAGGCACATTCAAGGCTGCGGGCGTACAGGCAAGCTGTGCCAACCCTGTAAAGTCCTGCCACTCTGGTAAGATACCTAAACCCTCTAGCCTCGTAGAACGCCTTTGTCGGCGCGGTTTCCTCCGCAGCAAAGAGATACACCAGCCTTGGCTCTATTCCGTGTTCACGCATGAAGGCGACCATGTCCTCCAAGGCTGCCTCAAGCAAACGACTGCCCCATCCCTTCCGCCTGTTCTCTTCTTCGGCGATGCCGAATCCACTGATCTCTGCAATCCCCTGACCGATATTGGCCAGGCGCCACACCAGCTCTCCTTGGCACTGGCCGCTATCGTCTTCCAAGATAATGGCGTGCTGGCCATCGACGTACGGCCGAAACTCCTTGCGCCCGTGATGATCTCGGCTGTGCTTCACTTTGATCTGCATAATGGCTCCCACCCGATGCTGAGAAATAGCTTCTTGATCGCTTGCCATTGGCTAACGGTCAATCCGCACAGCGAAATGCTTCCGCGCTGCCACTAACCACTCTTCATAGGTCTGCTCAAGACAGTCTCGATCTGAAGAAACTGCGAGAAGGAGATCCCACTGCTCCTTGCGGTACCATGCAAATCCCATTTTCGGTTTCATGCGAATCTGTGCTCATCTGGTGGCTGATCCATACAACCGCAACATACCTTCATCTTGTGGACTCTGCCGAATGAATGCCAGCCTTCTTTGTCTTATGTCGTCCAACGTTCGGCATCAGCCGCCGCGCGCCAGCGCGGTCGGCTGCATGCCCCCCGTGTCAGCTTGGTTGTCGCCCGGATTGGGGCTGAGGCCGGGGCTGGCCGGCTCCCCCGGAGGCGAGCGTAGCGAGCCGTAGGGGGAGCCGGCGGCGGAGCACCGACCGGGGTCCCGCAGCACCCATTCAGGGGGCGAAGCGAGCGACGAGAGATGGCGTATTCGGACGGTTTACGGGCCCAGATGGTGCGCCGGCTGGCGATGCCTGGCGGGCCCAGTGCGACGGCCCTGGCCGAGGAGGTAGGGATAGCACAACCGACCTTGTCGCGCTGGCTGCGCCGCGCCGGTACCTTTGGGGCAGGAGGCCCCGCACCCCTTACCCCGGCAGGCCCGACGATGACCGCGAAACGGCCGCAGGACTGGAGC
>JBAZTO010000087.1:0-6287 GCA_041661865.1 Phycisphaerae bacterium
TGGTACAGTCTGTCATGCCGATGGCCTTTCTAATTGCCTATAAGAGGTCTGGTAACTACTTATATAGCAAATAGTTAGGACATCGGCAACTTATTTATGGGCAAACTGCGTGAAATATGCGGGCTAGAGATCACCGTGAAAACGATCATGCGCGACGGAGATCGGGAATGCTTTACCTACCAGGTGAATGGTAATAAGGTAACGCCGATCCGCTGGCGGGTGACGAAGTTAAGAGATCGCGCATATCGAGAAGCAAATGTGATGGCTACTGTTATTGGCTTGAGTTTCTGTGTCGGTATAGTGTATGTCCTGTTGCCACGCCGCGTCGGAAAGAGTGCGTAGTGCTGTGCAACCGCCTGCCGGCAGGCTTGTTGCACGCGGAATCGCGTAGGTCGTGCATACTTGCACGAGGGTATTCCGCGTGCTGGTAAGCATGCTCTACGGAACTGGCCCCAGGAACACAAGGCCCGACGGGCCGGCAGAATTTCTTTCGCCCCTCTGGGGCTTGAGCGACAAAGAGCACGCCTTCCGGGGCCTCACGGCCCCGGCTAAGTTCTCAGCGGTCCTGCGGACCTCAGATCCCCAGCCTAGCGCTCGGTGACATCTGATCTGATAGGTGCCACGGCTGCGTCGTGTGCAGCCGTGCATAGCGTCGACACTGCTGCAAACATCGCAGCAGTGGCACCTGATCCCTCGTTTGACGAGTAACAGAGCCCTAGCCGCTGCCGGGAATCGTTCTCAAAATGTTCCACGTGGAACAATCAACATTTGTGCGCCAATATTGCTTACCCTGGCCGGAAGCAAAAAGAGGGAATGATTCCGCGTTCTCATTGCGGGCGCGGGTAGGCGCCTGTCTTTTGTGCGCAGATCTTGTTGCGCAGGCTATCCTTGCCCGCGCCGCGATTGTTGCGCAGCCGCACGCGCCGGGGCCACGCCGCCCGTCAGAGATACTCCACGTTCATCGGCAGGCCACACCATGTTTCCGCGTGCAACAAAGTTGCACGCCTTACTTATTAACATGTTAGGGAGGTGGAGTTCCAACTCCACCTCCTTCTCGCTCGTCCTGGGCATCCTCACGGCGGAGGAGGAACTCCGCCGCGCGCCTGCGTAGGCTGTCCGCCTGTAGGCAGGCTTGTTGCACACGCGATCTCGCTGATTGGCTCTCTGCAAGACTCAATCGTGGTCGCCGCGACCAGCGAGACTACGCGATGCATCTGGACTACACTCACTGGAATCCTGTAAAACACGGACTGGCCCGACGCCCGGTGGATTGGCCTTTCTCAAGTTTTCACTGAGGCGTGCGGAAGGGCCTTTACGAAGAAGACTGGATAGGCAGAACCGATCTGCCGGAAAACATGACGTTCTACTCCTGCGATAGTTAGTCTCGCCGGTAGACCCCGCGCGCAGAACCTTTGCCTGTCGGCAAAGAACCTTCGTGCCCTACCTGGAGAACAACGATGAAGTTGGCGATGATCGGATCCTACGGCCACACGGGCATCGTGCTGCGGAGCCTGCCCCATCTTCCCGACGTCCAGCTCGTGGCGGTGTCGCGTTACGGCAGCGGTGACAAGCTGGGCTTTTACGGCAAGGGCCCGGCCTGGCCCGAGCGGGTGGCCGTCTACGAGAACTACCAGCAGATGATCCGCGAGGTCCACCCCGACATCGTCAGCGTCTGCATGCCGCTGCACCGCAACGCCGAGGCCTCCATCTTCGCCGCCCGGCACGGCTGCCATATCATCGGCGAAAAGCCGCTGGCCACCACGCTGGCGGACCTGGACGCGCTCAAGGCGGCCGTCGCCCAGGCCGGCGTGAAGGTCTGCGCCATGTTCGAGATGCGGGCCTCGGCGCCGTACCAGACCGTCCGCCAGGTCGTCCAGGGCGGGCGGATCGGCGAGCCGATCCTGGCCTTCGGGCAAAAGTCCTACCCCTTCGGCGACCGCGACGAGTTCTACCGCACCCGCGAGACCTTCGGCGGCACGATCCCCTGGGTGGCCATTCACGCCCTGGAGTTCACCCGTTATTGTTTCGGGCGCGACTACCGGCGCGTGGCGGCCATGCACTCCAACCTGTCGCTCAAGGGCTACCCCGGCAGCGAGGACAACGGCGGCATCCTGCTGGAGTTTGACGGCGGCGGGCATGCGATCATTTCCTTTGACTACTTGCGTCCCAAGGCCTCCGCCGGTCCCAAGCGGCGCCACGGCGACGACCGCTTGCGAATCGCCGGCAGCGAAGGGATCGTCGAGATCGTCGATGAGGGCACGCGCGTGGTACTCATGACGGCCTCGGCCGTCGAGGATGTGCCCCTAGCGCCCGCCCGCGACCTGTTCGGCGAGTTCGTCGCGTCCATCCGGGGCGACGGCCCGTGCATCGTGACGCCCGAAGAGTCCTTCCGCATCACCGAGGTGGCCCTCAAGGCCCGCGACGCCGCCGATGCCAAGAAGATCGTGGAGTTGTAAGAAACACCAGGGAATAGGGTCTAGGGACCAGGGAAAAGGCAAAAGGGAAAAGGCAATAGGCGGCAGGCAGAGGAATGGAAGTGTACTTCGCACTTCGCACAGGGAAGGGGCAAGAGGGAACAGGGACCGGCGGTTTTACTAGCCGCGAGCGCGAAGCGAGCGGGGCTTTGAATCGCGAATTGGAAACAATCCCGCGCGCAACGAGTTGCACGCCCTGCCATCCACGGTACTCCGGCCTTCCGGTAGTCCGGTCTTCCGGGCTTTTGCCGTCCTTGCAGTTGCCCAGCTGCGAGCGTATACTGCTGGGCGGCTAATAGAAGAACAGGAGCCACGCTTATGAAAGAATACCAAGGCACGCTGGTCGCCCCGGCCAAGGCCAAGTTCGCCATCCTGATCAGCCGGTTCAACGAGTTCGTCACCGGCAAGCTGCTGGACGGCGCGCTGGACGCCCTGGACCGCCACGGCGTCAGTGAGGACAACATCGACGTGGTCTGGTCGCCCGGGAGCTTCGAGATCCCGGTGCTGGCCTGCCGCCTGGCCGAGTCGGGCCGGTACACGGCGATCATCTGCCTTGGCGCGGTGATTCGCGGCGGGACCGACCACTACCAGTACGTGGCAGCCGAGGCGGCCAAGGGCGTCGCCCAGGCAGCCATGAAGAGCGGCGTGCCGTGCATCTTCGGCATCCTGACGTGCGAGACCATCGAGCAGGCCATTGAGCGCAGCGGCGCCAAGGCCGGCAACAAGGGCGCCGACGCCGCCATTGCCGCCATCGAGATGGCCAACCTCCTGGGCCAGTTCCCCGCGCCGGCCAGGCAGGCCAAGTAAGTTCATGAGCCGCCGTCATCGCTCCAGACGTTTGAGCATGCAGGCCCTGTGCTGCCTAGACATGCAGGGCCAGCACGTCGCCGACCTGGTCAACGACTTCATCGACGAAAGCGACGAGGAGCCGGCCACCATGGCCATGGCCCATCGCCTGCTGACCGAGACCCTCCTCCAGCGCGACGACTGCGACCGCATCCTCAGCCGGCACGCCAAGAACTGGGACCTCGCCCGCCTGGCCCTGGTCGACCGCAACATCCTCCGACTGGCCGTCTGCGAGATGCGCGGCGGCGAGACCCCGCTCAAGGTGGTCATCGCCGAGGCCCTCAAGCTGGCCAAGGAATTCTCCACCGCCGAAAGTCCGCGCTTCATCAACGGCGTCCTGGACGCGGTGATGAAGGAAATGCAAGGCGATATGGGGGAAGAGACGAAAGAATAGGGACCAGGGAATAGGGACTCAGGGACAAGGGAACAGCCGCGAGCATTTCTGGCCCCGAGTCCCTGATCCCTGGTGCCCGGAGTGATGTATGGCCTTTTTCAAAAAAGCAATCGAGAAGCTCACCGCCGGGCTGGCCAAGACCCGCGAGAAGTTCCTGGGCGGGCTGAAGTCCTTCCTCGCCGGGCGGCAGCTTGACGAGGAATTGCTCGACGAGTTGGAGGCCAAGCTCATCGGGGCCGACATGGGCGTGGCCACCGCAGCCCAGATTCGCGCCGACCTCCAGGCCGCCTTCAGGGAAAAACGCCTGGCCAAGGCTGAGGACATTCTGGATTTCCTCAAGGACGAGCTGAAGAAATACTGGCCGGAGGTCGATCGCTCGGTTCACTTCGCCCCTTCGCCGCCGACGGTGGTCCTGGTGGCCGGCATCAACGGGGCGGGCAAGACCACCTCGGTGGCCAAGCTGGCCTGGCTGTTCAAGAGCCAGGGCAAGAAGGTCGTGCTGGCTGCCGCGGACACCTTCCGCGCCGCCGCCGTCGAGCAACTGACCATCTGGGCTGACCGCATCGGCGTGGAGATCGTCAAGGGCAGCGGGAAAGACCCCGCCGCCGTGGTCTTCGACGCCTGCGACGCCGCCCGGGCCCGCGGGGCCGACGTGCTGCTGGTGGACACCGCCGGACGCCTGCACACGCAGGACAACCTCATGCGCGAGCTGACCAAGATTCGCGACGTGGTGGCCCGCAAGATCCCCGGCGCCCCTCACGAGGTGCTGCTGGTGCTGGACGCCACCACCGGCCAGAATGCCATCAACCAGGCCAAGGCCTTCACCGCCGCCATCGCCGTCACGGGCATCTTCCTGGCCAAGCTCGACGGCACTGCCAAGGGCGGCATCGTGGTGGCCATCCGCAACGAAGTGAACCTGCCGGTCAAGTTCATCGGCCTGGGCGAGCAGTACGAGGACGCCGAGGCCTTCGACCCCGACCAGTTCGTCGAAGCCCTGTTCGGTTGAGCAGCAACAGGTCGTAGTTCGCAGGTCGTAGTTCGTAGGGGAAGAGGGCGGACTGCCGGATTACCGTGAGACCGGAATACCGAATCTGTAGGGCGCGCAACTTGTTGCACGCGGACTGAAAGCTGGTTGCATGGTGCCGGTGCCGTGGTCGCGGCGTGTGCGACCACGAATGCGACAGTCCGACGAGACGAGACGCCGGTGCCACGGCTGTGGCCTGCCGACAGGCCGGTTGCATGCCCTTCGGGTTTATCGTTTGGATAGTTTCAGGTACGCGTCGTTGTAGTGCAGGGCATTGTCCACCGGCGTATTGGAGGGGATGTGATTCCCCACGGCCAGGATGAAGCCGGGACACTTCTTGCCGATGTCCATGCAGCGTTGCACCTCGGCGTAGATGTCAGCCTTGCCGCCCAGCAGCAGGATGCGCGTGTCGGCGTTGCCCACAAAGCCGGCCCTCTTGCCGTACTTGTCGGCAAAGCCGGCCATGTCGCAGGAGGGCTCCATCACCAGGCTGCACGCGCCGCAGTCGACGATGTCGTCGAAGAACTCGGTGAAGTTGCCGTCGGAGGTGAAGATGATCTTCTTGCCCGCTTCGAGCAGGGGGGCCCACATCTGCTTGTACCTGGGGAAGATGTGCTTGCGATACCACTCGGGCGCGAAGACCGGGCCGGAGGTCCAGCAGATATCGTCGTGGCACATGAAGACCGGGACTTCCTGGACCTTGGCGGCGGCTTCAAAGTAGCGGCGGATCCAGTGGAAGTAGCTGTCGATCACGCGGGCGAAGCGTTTCTCGTCGGTCCCGCCGGCCAGCAGCAGCATCTCCCAGCCGAAGATTTCGATCAGGCCCGAAAAGAGCGTGTGGTAGATGCCGTCCATCGTCACCGTATCCCAGCCGCGACGGAGTCTCTGGTCGTAGCACCTCTTGTAATTGGCGACGAGGGTCTCCATCGGCACCTCGGGGAAGACCGCGCAGGGGTCAAAGTTCAGTACCTCCTCGACGGTCTTGAAGGGGCAACTGATCTCTGGCTGATAGTCGGCGCCGCCGGTTGCATAAACGGCGTGGCCCATGTCGGTACGGACGGGAATCTCGTAGTGCCCGCACGTCTCCCACATGAAGGCGTAATCCCAGGCCTCCAGGAAGGCCTTGACCGCCGCGGGCCGGTTGGCTTCCACCGTCGTGCCGTCGATGCCGGTGACCCTGGCCACCAGCTCCCAATGATTGTGAGCGGAGTATTCCGTCCGCGGCACGCGATCGGAAAACTGCATGTTCAATGCAGCCATTCCCGACTTGAAAGACATTTCGCACCTCTTGTTTTAATGGGCCGCGCGCCAGGCCGCGGCAAGGCCCCTTGTATATCGCAAGGACGCCGGGGCAGACAAGGCGAAACAGCAGGGAATAGGCAACGGGGAACAGGGAACAGGAAAGACGGATTGGGTGCCATGCAACGCCGTAAACTAAGTGATGAGTTTTTGTTCATAGAAGGCTTGCGCCCTGCGGATTTCCGTGCGTGTGGCCCTGCGGATATTGGGTGCGGTCGCCGGGGGTTCGTTTTTCTTGTGCGGCCAATCG
>JBAZTO010000088.1:0-5843 GCA_041661865.1 Phycisphaerae bacterium
ACGGACTCCGCCCGTCAAACCAACGTCCTGGTTGCGGCTTACGAGCTGGATGACGTCCGCCGCAAGGCCCTGTTCCATGCCCTTCGCACTCCCGCCAAGTTCGTTCTCGTCGACGCCCCGGAGGCCAAGTGAGATGGATGCCGTATCTCAGGTCTTGATCGCAGTGCTTGGCTCGGCTTCAATCTGGCTGGTGGGGCGCAAGGAGCACTGGCGACGGTGGGGCTACGTGCTCGGTCTAGCTTCTCAACCGGCATGGCTCTACACGTCGATCCACAACCACCAATGGGGGATCGCTCTGCTGTCGTTGTGGTATGCCTATGCCTGGGGTCAAGGCATATGGAACTTCTGGGCGGCGAAGGAGGCCTAAGTGAAAAGAAAGCCCATTAGGATCTACACCTACCCAACGCTCCGTGAGTGCCTGGAGGCGTACTTCGGTCTGCCCTACGGGGAGCTCATCGACACCGAGTGGGAGTTCGCTGGAGTGAACGACCGACGCGTCAAGATGACGATGCGCAAGGCGGTCAGCGAGTTCTCCCACAGGCGCCGGTGGGGTTTCCTCACCGGCAAGAGCGAGCTACATTTGTGGGTGGGCCGGGGCTGCAGCCTGTCGCAGGCGGTGTACTTGGTCGCCCACGAGCTCGGCCATGCCCGCCAGCCCTTCCTGACCCCCTGCCGGGAGGAGAAGAAGGCGGAGGCCTATGGGGTGGTAGCTTTCGATGCGGTCGAGATTGCCCGGCGCCTGCTCAGGCGCGCCAACGCCCAACCAACCAAGAGGAGAAAACCATGAGACGCGAGTTTGTCTGCCCCAAATGCGGCGAGGACAATGAGGGTAACCTCTCCTTGCTGTATCTCGTCGACGGTTCAGTGCTTAAGTTGCGCTGCCATCGTTGTGAGTGTCGCTGGAACGAAAAGACCAACGACAGCGTCGACTTCATCATTGCCCAGGCAACCCAGAAGGTCAAGCGATGAGGTATTTCATCGACACCGAGTTCCGGGAGGAGCGGGGCTTCCTGGAGATGCTGACGATCGGCATCGTTGCCGAGGACGGCCGGGAGTTCTACGCGATCGACGACATGGCCGTGGATCGCGCCCGGCTCAACGCCAGTGGCTTTGTCAAGGACCAGGTGCTGCCGTATGTGGCGGAGCCGATGAACATCATCCCCATGCGGGGGAGCCTGCTGGCCATCGGTGAAGCCGTGCGGGCCTTCGTTGCGGCAGGGGGCAGCAAGCCCTGTTTCTGGGGCTGGTTCGCCGACTATGACTGGGTACTGTTCTGCTGGCTGCAGGGCCGCATGGTCGATCTTCCGACGGGCTGGCCCCAGTACTGCCGCGACCTCAAGCAACTCTGCGACTCGCTCGGCAACCCCAGGCTGCCATCGCAACCCAAGAAGCATCACGCGCTGTCTGACGCCAGGTGGATCAGGGCGGCCTACGACTGGCTGGTGAGCCAGGGAGGAGCCAAGCTGTGAGTAAGTGCAAGTACACCAACCGCGAGAACGGGCTGATCCAGCAGGTCCTCAACCACAAGTACGCGGCCGTCGTCTGGCTGGAGGAGGATGGCGAGCTGCACCTGGCCTCGGGTATGCGGGAGGGCGACCGGCTGATCGTCATGCACGAGCCCCCGCCGGACCCAGCCAAGCAGGGCGAGCGCGGCAAGATCGGCGTCTACGCCTGGGGCTACCCGAGTGTCAAGGTGGTGGCCGCCAAGCTACACCTCGTGCTGGTTGACCTGTTCAAGTCCCGGGATGGACTCCCGGGCACCGAGGAGGAGGGAATCGATGGCCAGGAAGAAGGACTGGGTAAGCCCGGCGAGGAAGCACATGACGCTGCGGGGGTCGAAGCACCGGAACGTCAGGGTCAAGGTCGACGGGATGACGATGGACTCCAAGGGGGAGGCGAGGCGCTACCAGGAGCTGAAGCTGCTCCAACAGGCTGGGGAGATCTCCGGGCTGCGCCGGCAGGTGCCGTTCGCACTCCATGCTGTCGACCGGAAGACCGGGCGGCCGAAAAAGGTGGGGGAGTATCGGGCTGACTTCGTCTACCTGCGGGCTATTGCTGCCGGTGACGGTGATCCAGTAGCGGTAGTCGAGGACTTCAAAGGCGCACCACTGACCGCCATGTATCGGTGGAAGCGCAAGCACATGCTGATCGAGCACGGGATCACCATACTGGAGACCCGGGAACGTCCACTGAAGAAGCGCAAGGCCAGACGATGAACCGGATGATCCAAGTGCGGCGGCGCGCCGATGTACCGCTGATCAACGTCTACGAGGGCGTGAACGAGGGCGCCGACCTGAACAAGTACAAGCCGACCTACCTGTGTACGCGCATCTGGATGGGCGTCGTGCCACCTGATGGGCCGGAGCCCGGCTATGCCTGCGTGCTGGGCGAGATGTTCGACCCCAACCTGGAGCAGCGCCAGCTGTCGATCCTGCTGATGGACGAGGGGATCGCCCTGGACCCGGCGGACTTCAGCGCCGGCGAGAAGCGGCGCTACCGGATCCCCGAGAACAACCGGGACCGGCCGACCAAGCGCCGGCTCGCCCAGGCCGTGGTAGCCCTCAAGGACATCTATTGGCCGCAGATGGTCTTTGTACCGACCACTGTCGGCTCGACGGTCGACCTGTCGCAGCAGGGATCCTCGTTCACCCAGTTCCTGCGCATGACCGACGGCCTGATCATGTACGACTCCAGCCTGGGGTATGACACCTCGCGGCGCTGGTTCCCCTTCTACAGCTCCAGCCGTCGTACGGTAGACGGCATCCGGGAGGTTCCACACGAGGACCGCGACTACAACCTCTCCCTGATCGACAGCCTCTACGAGGCCAAGACCTTCAAGGTGAACCGCAAGCACTGCAAGATCTACCTGGAGCAGAAGCTGCCCAATGCCAGACGATGCGTCGGCATGTTGCTGGCCCAGATGGAGCTCTCCTCGCCGCCCGTGAGGGTGCGGACGTTCGACTTCGGCGACGGCTACGCGCTGCCGGTCAATGACCCCGAGCTGGAGGGTGAGGCTGACGAGATGCTGGCTGTGGCTAGTCGACGACAATGGAGGGATGACGCTTAAAGGAGACAGGGGCATGAAGAGGCTTAAAGAGACTGTCAAGTGGGCAAGGAGAAACGAGCTGGAGCTGGTGTTCGTGGCTTTTTGCATTGCTGCGATGACCAGCTACTACGCCATGGTCTACCGGCCGGCCCACAGTAGCCAACCCAAGGTTTTCGTGCTCTCGCTGGTCGTGGCCGGCCAGAATGGTGGGCCGAAGTTCCTCTTGTCGTTGTCCGAGGCTCAGGCCCAGTGTCCTCCGGGCCAAGAGGATAAAAACATCCGGATCGACTACATGGGGCTCGTGCCTGACATGTTTGCGGGAACCTGTGGTGAGCTGTGGGCGGCTGCGCTGGATACCGTTCTGGCTTCGACGGAGCCAACTGGAGGGCCTTGATCTGCTGGTAGAACTCGCGTATTCTTGAGTCGGCTCCGTTCAACGGAGAGATCTACACCCTAGTGGGAGAGGGCTCTGGCCGAGCCCCCTCCCACTGTTGTTATGGGTCAACAGGAAGACAGGAGGGGCCACCGTGACTACCGATAAAGCTGGAACCGCCAATAGCGCCCTCGACAAGCAGCTATCCCGGGAGATGAGGGTGCCGACCGACAGGGTGAAGGCCATCAGGTCGCGCCTGGAGCAGGCCAGGGCCTCACAGCAAAGCAAGCAGGAGGAGGATCAGCGCAAGCAGGCAATCCTGGGGGCCCGAGCGCCGGAGGCCGCTGCGGCGCCTCCTTGGGGCCCTCCAGGGCAAGCGGCGGAGGGGGCGGCATTGGGCGTCGCTTCGCAGCGCTCAGGTGCCACTTCGGCAGTGAACTCACAGAGACAAGCCCAGCTCGCCCCCCCGCCCACTACCGATCTCCAGAAACAGGCCCTACTGGCCCGCCGGGCTGCCGCCAAGCAGGAGGCCGGCGCCTCAATGGCCGGCAAGGTCGGGGCCACGTCTGGCCAGGCCCAGGGGGCGGCCAGTCAGGCTGTCGCCGGGAGCATGGCAGGTGCCCTGGGGGGAGCTCCGAGCGCCCCGGTCACCACCCCGGCCCAGGCGATCTCCACGAAGATCGGCATCGACCCCGCCAAGGCTGATCAGCTCGCGGCCGCCTTCGAGATCAACGCCGAGCAGTGGCTCAACAACCCCAAGGCCAACGTCCTCGGTTTCCTGAAGGAGCTGGCCAAGCAGATGGGCTTGCAGGCTGACCAGGTCGAGCAGGCCGCCATTGCCTGGAAGCAGCACCCGAAAGGCTAACCATGGCGATTGTCTCCGGGGACTACATCCCCACCACCGGCAGGGTCTTGGCCCGCATGGACCAGCGGGCCCAGTTTGACCTGGCGGACGCCATCGATCAGCGCCTGCGGGACAACCTGACGATCTGCAGCACCTGGATCGCTCAGGCCCACGCCAGCTTCCGCTACTACCGCTCCGACCAGCTCAAGCGACGCTCTGGCACTGAGGAGCGCAACCGTATCCGTCATGTGGCCAACTTCATCCGCCGTGACGTCGACCTCATCGCCTCCGAGATCCTGGATGGCAAGCCGGTCGTCAACCCGATCGGCCGCTCGCCGCGCTACTACGAGCTGGGCCGGCAGCTGGTCCAAGTCCTGGAGTGGAGCCGGGACGAGGAGGAGGACTGGCACGACAGCCTCGAAAAGGCCATCACCTTCTGTGTCCACGTCGGCGAGGGGATCTTGTATGAGGGGTGGGATCAGGACGCCGATGGGGGACGAGGCCTGCCGATCGCCATTGCCATTGACCCCCGCTACTTCTTCTGGGACCCACGCTGTCAGCGCATGCAGCGCGACGACGCTGAGTGGATGATCTGGATGTCCCTGGAGAGCCTGGACCAGGTCAAGGAGCAGTTCCCGGAGGTCGCCGACCGCCTGTCCCCGGAGGACCGCGATACCTACCAGATGCCCAGCCAGGACGTCCCGGCGGGGCGTAGTGGGTACCAGCGCTCGGCTGCCTCCATGGGAACCCAGGGAATGCGCCGCGATGAAGAGCAGATCTGGGTCAAGCGGCAGTGGTCGAAGAAGCGCCAGTACAAGAAGATCTTCTACTACAAAGACTCAGTCGAGGTGGCCATGGGTCTCGTCGACGGCGAGGAGAAGCCGCTCGACCAGGCCGCCTACAACCTGCTCTCGCCCGAAGAGAAGGATCAGGTAATCGCTGACCGAGTGCGGGTGGTGGAGCTGTGGGAGACGACCGCACTGAACCAGTACGTAGTCGAGCACAAGCTCTCGCCCTTCGACAAGAGCAAGGGCGGGCACGGTCACTACCCGTTCGCCTTCTTCTCCTACGAGGTGGTGCCGGACGAGCCGCGCGCCCGGGGTGAGATCGGCTTCCTGATGGCCACCCAGGACATCATGAACGAGACGGTGACCCAACTGCTGGAGCAGATGTTCCTCAACAACATCGGCTACTGGCACGTCTACAAGGGCACCATGGATCCCACCGAGCGCGACAAGGTCGACCAGATCGGCTACCGACCCCACCGAGTGATCGAGACCTACCAGGGGTCACAACCGCCCCAGCACGTCGGTGTCGACCCCGCTGGCTTGAACATGGCCGCCCAGATGCTGCCGATCATCAAAGACCTGGCCGACAAGACCTCGGGCATCCACGACGTCGACCGGGGTGAGGTCCCGGGCAACATCCAGTCCGGCCGTGCCATCCGGGCCCTGCAGGCGAAGACCAGCCGGCTAAACATCAAGGTCAAGCGGCACGTCGAGTCTGGCCTTCGCCGCGCGACCCATCTGCGCCTGCACAACATCATGCAGTTCATGCGGTGCCCCCGGGTCATCGAGGTC
>JBAZTO010000089.1:0-5826 GCA_041661865.1 Phycisphaerae bacterium
ACGAAGAGCCTTCTGGCAGGGCCGTTGCGGCCTGGCGCTGGCTTGGCCCACCGCCGCCGAGCCTCA
Organism: Phycisphaerae bacterium; assembly: GCA_041661865.1. Classification (GTDB taxonomy): domain Bacteria; phylum Planctomycetota; class Phycisphaerae; order SM23-33; family SM23-33; genus JBAZTO01. Next base: position 67 of record JBAZTO010000089.1, read on the forward strand.
AGTCCAGCCCCCCACCCCGGCGATCCAAGCCCTGTTTGCCGAGTTGCCCGGTTCCAAGGAGGTCTACGACATCGGCCGAGCGACATGGGACGCCCGGGCCGAAGAGGACGACCAACGAATCCCCCTGCTCGGAATCTCCGGCCGCGTGGGGCTCGTGGCGGCCGCGTCAACTCATCCAGATGCAGCAGTCGAGCTTCTCGTCTGGCTCTCGGCCACCCAGCCCGACGATCCGCCCAGTGCCGCCAGTCCCTCCACGACCCTCTTTCGCCGTGCTCACCTGCGTGCCCCGTCCGCCTGGGTCGAACAGCCCGCCCGGTCTGCCGCCGCGCAATATGCGGCCCTGGTCCAGCGAACGCTCTCGCGGCCCGACTGCCTTCTTGCCCCCAGGATCCCCGGCCGGTCCGAGTATCTTACGGTGCTCGATGACGCCGTACGCCGCGCGGTGCAAGGCAGGGCCGGCGCGCCCGAGGTCCTCGAAGCCACGGCCCAACAGTGGCGGGCTATCACCAAGCGGCTCGGGCTGGCGGACCAGCGTGCCGCCTATCGGCGAAGCCTGGGCCTGGAGCCGTGAAACTGCCCAAAAGAGGGGCTTTTGACAAGCAACTGTCGCCTCCCTAAAATGAAGTCCTTCGCCGCCCGGGCCGATATACCCGGGAGTGCCGGGCCGGTAGCTCAGCTGGGAGAGCGCTACGTTCGCAATGTAGAGGTCGGGAGTTCGATCCTCCTCCGGTCCACTCATAAAGCCTTGTCGCACAAGCACTTGCGACAAGGCTTTTTTGTTTCTTGCTGTAACCTTTTCGTGCCTGGCGACACCTGTAACCTTTCGGGGGTTTTTCGGGGCGGGGTTACAGGGCTCAAACCCCCTGTTTTCATTCTGGGGGCCGGGGTCCGAGGGTCTCTTCTTAGGATCGGTCCCCAACCCCTGGCCTTACCCGGAGAACTGTTCTGGGCTTTCGGCCCACCGCCACAACGACTTCGTGCGAGGTGTGGTAGCCTGGGCGGGTTGATAATCAGGGGAAGCAGAATCGACCGATCTCGGTTCGTTCGAACGGCCTGGGCCCTCCGGTCCTATGAAGAACGCCGCCCCTCCGGCCATTTTGGCAAGAAAGGCACCCAAAACGACCCCTTTTAGGTGTTAGCGGCGGCCAGGAATTGAGCCATTTCGCCGACCAGGGACGGGGGTGGTCGGCGGTCGTCCGTGGCGGCCGAGGGGCGGCGAAGTGGCGGCCGGGGGCGGGGCCAATTAGCCTGGAGGAGAGGGTGGCCGAGGGATAAGGCCGCGGGTATAAGGCGTCCCGGAGAGGAGAGGGTCTCCTCTCCGAGACTTGACCTTCGGGAGTTGGCTCTCCCTTGGGTCCTCTTGAGCATGATCGACGATCTTGTCGGGGGCAAGGCTCTTGTCGTGGGCCGAGGCGTCGCTGCTGCCTGCTGAAGGGCTGCGAGCAGTTCTTCCAGCCCGACCGCCCACAGGCGCGGTATTGCAGTCCGGCGTGCCAGGAGGCCGCCAACCGTTGGCGTTCGTGGCGAGCCCGTCGGACCTGGCGAAAGACGGACGGCGGCCGCCAGTGCCGTCGCCAGCAGAGTTGCCGGTATCGAGAACGGGTGCGTCAGCGGCAGGAGTCGGAAGAGGCGGCGGCCGCTGAGACAACGACGCCGTGCGAGGGTCAGCGCCCAGCCGAGACTTCTGAAAACTGTCCCTGTTCCCGGCCGGGCTGCTACGAGTTGTTCGTTCCCACGCTGCGTTGTCCGCATCAACGGTTCTGTTCGTGCTTGTGCCGTCAGGCTTTGCGGCGTGTCATCCAGCGCGAGGCGCGGTGGGGACGGCGGCGTAAGAGGAGTCGGTGCAGCCGCCGTCGGATTCCGCCCTGGCGCACGAAAGTACGTCGCCGCAGATTGTAGGCCTCGAGCGCGTGGGCCTATGGTTGTTCTGCTGCGGCGTCGATCGCGGCCTTCATTCTCTCAAGCGAGCCATGCGAGGATCACGGGGAACCGGGGAAGAGCGGAGATGGACTGGACTGAAGGAGAGATCCGCTGCGTTGCGTTGGAGGCGATTGGCGAGCATTACCGGCGTTACCGGCTACCGGATGCGGCGGCCGAGGCGGCCATGGCCGGTTCGCTCTCGCGCTACGGCCAACAGTCGCCGCTGGCGGTCTGCCTGCGGGAAGAGCGGCCCGAGGTCTTGGACGGCTTCAAACGGGTGGCGGCGGCCAAGACGCTTCCTGCCGTGACGTCGCTTCAGGCCCGGCTGGTCGTGGTCGATGAGCCGACGGCCAAGGCGATCATCCTGGGGCTCAACGGGATCGGCGGTCGGATGAAGGAGTTGGAAGAGGCGTGGATCGTCCAGGCCTTGGTGCGTGAGGACGGGCTGTCGCAGCTTCAGGTGGCAGAGCTGTTGGAGCGGCACAAGAGTTGGGTCTGTCGTCGGCTGGCGCTTCTGGAGCGACTCTCCGAGGAGTGCCGCGAGGATCTGCGACTGGGATTGTTGTCGCCGACGATGGCGAGGCAGTTGACGCGGTTGCCCGCGGGCAACCAGGTTGAGGTTGTGGCGGCCGCGCGGCGTGAGCATCTGACGGCGGCGGAACTGCACGGCGTAGTGGACTTGGTCGCGGCCTGTTCCAGCCGACCGCAAGCCGAGTTCATTCTCCAGCAGCCGCGGCGGGCGCTGCGGCAGGCACAGATGGAGTCTTTGCCTTCGTGGGACCCGCGGCTGAGCGCCGCGGGGAACCGGGTGTTGCGACAATTGGGAGGCCTGCTGGGTGGACTCTCGCGGATGGAGAACTGGCTGCGGCATCGCGGGCGAGCCGACTTGGCACCGTGTGACCGGAGTGTGTTGTCGCCGAGCTTCCAGCGGCTGGTGCGGGATGCCCGCAGTGTGGCCGAACTGGCCGAGGACCTATTGACGGAGATTGACCTGCCGTGAGTGATCGAGTGCTGGAAAACGAAGTCATCCGACGTTGGCAGCAGCAGATGCCCATGCGGAGGATTGCCACGGAGTTGCGGATCTCGCGCTACCTGGTAAAACGGATCATCCTGGATCACCAGGACGGGCGGGCTCAGGGGCCAGCACATCCCGATCTGCCGACGCCGCCGGAGTCGCGCGGCAGCAGCCTGGACGGGCATCTCCCATTTATTCAAGAACTCTTGACCCGCTGGCCTTCGATCACGGCGCTGCGAGTCCACGAGGAGTTGCGTGGCCGGGGCTTCACGGGAGGCTACACGATCGTGAAGGACCTGGTGCGTCGGCTTCGTCCGGACCCTCGCCGCGCGCCGGTGCTGCGCTTCGAGACGGGGCGCGGGCTGCAATCGCAAATGGATTATGCCGTCCATGAGATCGACTTCACGGAGGAAGGACGGCGGCGAGTGAACTTGTTCAGTTACATCCTTGGCTACTCCCGACGGCAGTATCTGCGCTTCGTCGAGTCGCAGGACTTCGAGACGACGATCCGCGAGCACGTGCGGGCCTTCACGCACCTGGGCGGTGTGGCCGCCACCTGTCTGTATGACAATATGAAGGTCGTGGTGGCCCGCTATGAAGGCGACGAGCCGATTTACAACACCCGCTTTCTGGCGTTCGCCACGCATTACGGCTTCAAGGTCTGGGCCTGTCGGCGCAGACGGCCGCAAACGAAGGGTAAAGTCGAAAGACCCTTCCACTTCGTCGAGACCAGCTTGCTCAACGGGCGTGAGTTCCGCTCGCTGGAGCATCTCAACGAAGTGACCGCCAAGTGGTTGGCTGAAGTGGCCGATGTGCGTACTCATCGCGAGACGAAGCGTCGGCCGATCGACCTGCACGCCGAGGAACTGCCCTACCTGATCCCGCTTCCCGAAAAGCCCTACGACACGGCGGAGGTGGTCTACCGTGCGGTCAATGCCGAGGGGATGGTGGCCTACCGGCAGAACTTCTACTCGGTTCCCTGGCGATATCTCGGCCAGGTGCTGCCGCTGCGGATCACCGAAGAGGAACTGATCGTCTATGGCCCAGACCTGGAGGTACTCGCCCGGCACCGACTGTTGCCGCGGAGCGTCATGGGCCAGCGGAGCGAGTCTCCCCAGCATCGGCCGCAGGAAGACTCCAAGCAGCGGGAAGCCCACTTGCGGGCGCGGTTCGGGGAGTTGGGGCCAGCGGCCAGCCGCTTCCTGGATGGCCTCTTGAAAACCCATCGCATGGGCAAGGACCAGGCCCAGCGGGTCCTCGCCTTGTTGGAGACCTATCGGAAGCCTGATCTGACAGCCGCCTTGGAGCGGGCGGCGCGGTTCGGGGCGTTCTCGCTCCGCTCCGTCGAGCGCATTCTGGCGGCCCAAGCCCAACCGAAGACACCGCTGGATACGCTGGGTGACCAGCAACAGCAGTACTTGCGCGAGATCATGGAGGACCGTCCGGTGCCACCGCGCCCCACCGGCGACTACGAACAACTCGATCTCGATCCCGAGGAGCCACCCCGCGATGAGCAGCCGCCCGAAGAAGACCCGGCCCCCGACCAGCCCCAGCCCTGATCTGCGGCAACGCGTCCTCGACGACTTCCAAACCTTGCGCATTCCTCTGGCGGCCGACGAACTGGACACCGCCTTGGCTCGGGCCGAGAAGGAGCGGTCCAGCGCCCTGGAACTTCTGTCGCACGTGCTCGGACCGCAGGCGGATCTTCGCCGCCAGCGGGCGATCGAACGGCGGATTCGGGAGGCCCGCTTTCGCGAGCCCGTTGCGCTGGAAGGCTTCGATTGGGAGTTCAACGCGCAGGCCATCGACCGCAGGCAGATCGAAGCCCTGGCCACCGGCGAGTTCATCCGCCGAGGGGACAATCTGGTCATTGCGGGCCAAAGTGGCGTCGGAAAGAGCCGCATCGTGCAATCGGTGGGCCGAGCCGCCTGCGTGCATGGTTACCGCGTCCGCTATACGACCAGCGCCGACTTGTTGGCGCACCTGACCGCCTCCCTGGCGGACCACACGCTGCCGCAACAACTACGCTCCTACACCAACTTCGATCTCCTGATCATTGACGAATTCGGCTTTGAAAAGATCGAACGAGCCGAGTCGGGCCAGGCCGCCAATCTCCTGTACAAGGTGATCGACAGCCGCGGTCCCCAACGTTCCACGGCCATGGTGACCAACATCAGCTTCGAGGCCTGGGCCGATTACCTCGGCGATGCCCCGCTGGCGATGGCCATCCTCGATCGTCTCGTGGACGGGATTCGACTGAAAATCGAAGGTCGCTCCTATCGCGCCCATCGCCCCCAGTCGCCCGCCACCCCCACGGTCGCCGAAGTCCCCCAAGCGAAGCGGCCGCGGAAAACCAAGCGGTGATGACCCGATCCTCGTTTCGGTCCGGCCTTGGTTGCCGGATGCTTGGGCCATGCCAGCCATCGACCTTGCCAGGCTGCGGTCACAAGTCTCCATCATGCAGGTCTTGCTGCTGGTAGGCTTTGTGCCCAGTCGCCGCAACGGCCGATGGCTGCGTGGTCCTTGCCCTGTCCATCACTCCCCGCATCCCCAAAGCCGCGAGTTCTGGGCCGATCTGGAAACTCACCGCTACCGCTGCTTCAAGTGCCATTCTGCCGGACGCCAACTCGACCTCTGGGCGGCGGTCCGTCATCTCCCCATCCACCCAGCAGCCGAAGACCTCTGCCGCCGACTCGGTATGGCGATCCCTTGGTTGCCCTCTTCTCGGCCTCCACCGGCCCTCCCGTAGGCACGCCGCTGGCTCAGTTCTGCCCGCCAGACTGGCTCAATCCCCGGCCGCCACCGACAACGGGAGCCAATGCCGG
>JBAZTO010000090.1:0-5656 GCA_041661865.1 Phycisphaerae bacterium
CGTCCATCACTCGGCCTCCGGGGCGTCGACGAGAACGAACTTGGCGGGAGTGCGAAGGGCATGGAACAGGGCCTTGCGGCGGACGTCATCCAGCTCGTAAGCCGCAACCAGGACGTTGGTTTGACGGGCGGAGTCCGTCCAGATCTTCTCGATCTCGGCCTCCTGGGCGAGCCGCTCGCGGACTACTATCCGGCGGAACCAGATGGTGGAGAGTACAACACCGACAGCCACCCCCCATAGGAATTCCATCACTCGGCCTCCGGATGCGGGACGGACTTGGTGGGTTGGTAGATGACTGGTTGATTCGTTGCGCATGACACTGCGTGGCGTCTGGCAAAGTGCGCCGAAGAGAACCCAGAAGCCTCCTTCATGGCAGGGAAGATTCCAAGGCATAGGGAGGACACCGGGAACGCCATCCGGTAGCGCCAGCAGGTCCGAGAGTGGTCGGTGAACAGGTAGACGTGCGCGGGCTTCATGGTCGATCCTCCTTTTGGGTGGTGTCTGCGATGGCCGAGACGGTGAAGCGGATGTATTTGGCATTCAACATCAGGGAGTCCTTGGCGGCCCCCATCCGGGCCTGGAACTCGGCCAGCTCCATGCAGATCTCGCTGGGGCCGATGGCGGTTGTGTCTGGATCCAATATGGCCCCAAAGCCGTAGGTAATCGTCATCACGCCATTGTCGCAAGGCTTGACCACCCACTCCGACTCGGTGATGGCCGGAAGGAATCGGCACCCTGCGAAGCAGAGCAGAGCCAGAGAAGCGAGCGCCATGCGTATCCTCTTCACGATAGCCTCCAGACTTTCTTGTCGTAGCCCACCACACTGATCCGGCTCGGCCTGACCAGGTTCCGCTTCAGCAGCTCGACGCGGCGAGCCTCGGTGGCTACGTAGTGGTAGACGTGGACCTTTCGGCTCCGTTCGAGCCGATGGAGGATCACCTCGGAGCGGGCCCGCGTGCCGCCCATGATGACCCTGATGTCGGTGATGTGGATGCCCTGGGGGTTGCGCCTCAGAATGGCCATCATGCGCTCATCCGGTGGTAGGGCCTTCAGCCGGCGGAGCCAGGCCATCCAGTTGAGCGCACGGTCAGCCGCCGTCACCGCCGGCTTGACCGGTTCCTGGGGTTCCGGCGGCAAGGCCACCGCCTCTTGCTCGTCCAGCTCACGGCAGGCCGCCTCGCGGAATGCCCTGGCGACCGTCCTGGGCCGATAGGCGTAGCTCGTTGCTCCAGCGATCCTCATGTCAAACAACCTCCTTCTGCCAAAGGCTGGAGTGTGCAGCACAGTGATGTGCAGCTCCCCGGCGCTGTATTCCTGGCGGATCGACCATTCCGACTTCTGCTTGTTAGTCTTGGCGCCCGCCAGCCGGTACACCAGCTTCCGAATGCGCTTCCGCCGATGGCATTCCACGAGAAACCCCCGACAGTAGCACGTCATGCACACCCCGCGCGCATGACGCAGTCCCGAGCACCCTGGGGTGGAGCAGGTTCGATCCGCCTTCCCGTGCTCGGTATCCGGCTTCAGTCGGCCATGGCGATACCACTGGCGAAGATGCTTCCAGCAGTAGCTCCTGGCCTGCTCTGGAAGGCCACACCCGGGCGCCGTGCAGATCCCCTTGGACATCAGTTCCGCCTCAGCGCCTTCGCTACCTGCAGGCGGCCGAACTCCCAGAGCTGCCGCTGGGCCTCGAACAACGGGATCGGCTCAGGCCAGGCGCAGACCAGCCGCCGGCCGACCAGGCGGATCGGCTGGGGGACCAGCTTCACGACGGGCGCCTGAGGCGCCTCAGGCTTCGTCGTTGACTGCATCGGCCACCTCCCGGTTGTACTGGTCAACCAGGGCGTCGATGGCGGCCTGCCAGCCCTCGATGGTCACCCTGCTCCGGAACTCGTAGCAGCGCATCCAGGTGATGGCCTCACGCTCACGCGCCACCCGTATCGCCTCGGCGCCAGGCTCATGGACCAGCGTGAAGGGACCGCTCCCCTGACGGATCAACGCCCGAATGGCCACGCCCCACGGGCCATCGGGCTTCCCCAGGTCGTTGTAGGGGTCCCGGCGGTTGCGGGCGATGATCCGCACGCTCCCTGGCTCTCCGGCCGTGCCGGCGAGCTGATGGGCTGCCGGGCCGCCATCGCGGAGATCCATCTCGGCGTCGTAGAACCTGGCGATCGAGGTAGCGATCGCTTCGACCTGCTCTACCGTCGGAGAGATCGGCGTGGCCTTGGGGGTATGGTTAGTGTCGGGCATCGATCACCTCCTGGGCCTTGGCCGCCAGCGGCGTCAGATCGTTCCCTTGCTTGCCGCACTTGGGGCAGTGGAAGGCCGCCGACGTCAGGTCCGCCCACATGCCCGGGGACCGACACCACGGACAGATGCAGATCGCCTTCTCGTTGTCGCTCTCGTCCATGGTGAGCAGCAGCTGGGCGTCCTTCAACTTGGTCAACACCGCTTCGTCTCTCATCTGGCTCTCCTTGGTTACGACTACTCGGGCTTGCCGTACGCCTCGTCGTAGTCCTTCATGCAGTTCAACACGAACACACCCCGGGGATCCTGGGTGCGCGAGTAGGACAACAGGTAGTTGACGACCATCTGGCGAGCGCTCGCCCACTCGTCGGCATTGCAGACCAGCTTGCCCTTGGTTTCGAGCTGCTTCCGCCACTCCTCAATGCGATCGATCGGAACGCCAACAAACTCCGGGGTGGCCACTTCCGCTGACTCGTAGGTGTTGGACTCAGCCTCGAAGTGACCATCCTCGTCGATCGGCAGCGCCTTGGTAATCGCCCACACCAGGGCGTCCATGCGGTCCCACAGCAGGTCGTCGCTGGAGGGGTCATAGGGAGTACACATCTGGTCTTCCAGCATGTCCAGGTAGCCCACATGATGCACCAGGCCGCGCTCGTAGAGCGAGACGATCGGCTCGGCCCGGGTGTACTTGCCCCGCTTGGCCCAGACGGTGTCAACCGGGGCCAATGGCCGCAGCCCTAGGATGTTGCTCTTTACCAGCGCGCCACCGTTGTTGCGCTCAGCCACGATCACCGACGCGCGCCAGGTGTCGAACTGCTTCAGGGCCGCCTCGGCCCACTCGTTGGGGGTGTAGCGCCCTGACACATCGCGGAGCACATAGGCGTGCCCTTCACATACCCCCACAGTGACGATGCCGGTCTCGGCCAGGTCGTTGTCCTCGGCGGTTGCCGGGTCAATGCCGACCACCACCACCCGCATGTCCTCGGGGGCCCGTTCGACCCGATACTGGGAGATCAGGTCGGTGGTCCACAGGGACCCGCGCTTGATCCGGCGGTCCTGCTGATACTCCCGCTTGAACGCCTCGATGGTGATGTCCTGGGCGATCTGCTCGCAGGTTTCCAAACTCAGACCTTTCCAGATCGCCTTGCCGCCCGTGAAGAACACCTGGGTGCGGCGCTGGCCGTCCAGGTCCACCTCGCGGGTCTCGTAGGTCAGCCCCTTGATGGCCTCGTAGGGCCCACTGAGGATCTTGTTGCTGAGCATCTTCAGCTTGTCGTCGACCAGCTGGGCCATGACGGAGTCGCTGTGAACCAGGTTTTGGACGAACAGGATGGCAGTGGTGTCGCGGTTGCCGGCCGGGATCACGTCGTCGGTCAGCTTCTCGATCTTCTTGGCCGTGATCCTGGGACTGTCGTGGCGGGCATCGATGTCGTCGATGATGATCAGGTCGGGTCGGTGGTCTTCCAGGCGGGCACCACGGACGGCCTTGTCGAGGCCAATAGCATCAACCGTGAACCCGCCGAGGGTGCGGACGCGGTTGACGCGCCACCCCTTGGATTGGTTGAACTTGCTCAGCAGGCGCTGAGCGTGCTCGGGGTAGCGGCGCTCAATCGAGGGGTCTTCCAGGAGGGCGGCGATGTTGGCTACATGGTCATCGGCCCGATCCTGAACACTGCAGCAATAGATGCAGTAGAAGCGCTTGCCGGTGATCCCCAGGCGGACCGCCGCCACCTCGGCGTGGGCACTGTTGTGCGTTGGCACCATCTGCTCACCAGCCAAGAACATTCCCGCCGGAGATGCCACGGAAATACACTGGACCGGATGATCTTCAGCGCGCCGCACATCCACTACATGGTGCAGCTTCCCAGTCCATCGGTTAGCCTTCTCCGCCCTTCGGATAACCCTATCGGCCTTCCGGGGCAGCGAGAAGACCTCCGGCCCGATTCCCGTCAACGCTACCCGCCACTTAGGTCCACAATCTCTGCCGTTTAAGGTGGCACGACCTTCTCCTATTGTTGCCCGGTATCCCAGGGTGCGGGCCAACTCCACACACCCCAACGCAAGCGGGTGACATGTCGATGTGAACTCGGCCGCAACACTGTCATCACTTGCGAATCCATCAGTATCCAGCAACCCCTGCAGCAACTGCAGCCGTTGATCGCACCCAGCCCGCAGGTAGGACAGCGGAATGTGCTTGTTGTTGAGAAGTCCCGCGCGAGCGAATTGACCGCGCAGCCCGATCAGCCGAACCGAAACCACACCGTTGGGTTGCTCGTGGACGCGCAGCTCAGGACAGTACCGAGACAGCTGGAGGATCATGGCGTCGCGGTCCTGCGCTCCAACTGTGATGGTGTTAGAGGCCGAGTTTCCATCACCCAACCACGCCCCCAGGAGATAGGGATGCACGGGAAGGTCTACAGCGGTCACCTGCAGGGGGCGCGTTACTGGGATGGACCACTCGTGCTCAACAGACGAACCGTGGGCCATACATGTGATGGCGAGCCTCTGTGATGCCAGCTCCGCCGTGGTCATCATTCTTGCACCATACAGACTGGCGCCACGCGCGCGCCTTGCGCGAACAGGCGAACCATCTACATCTACACCACGCCGCAGCCTTTCCTTGTGCGCTGAGCAAAAGATCCCACTGCGCACCCCAGCCCCACACCCAGGGACCACGCAGATTCCCTTGTGGCGCGGCCCCCAGAAGTCCGTCGCCCAATCCACCGTCTCCAGGCATGGGAGATTTCTCCTGGAGCTTCGATTGAGAAGCATCCAGCGATGGTCATCAGAGGCGACAATGGACGATTGGTCGGCGAACATCACGCGCCTCGCTGCCCGCACTTCAACCCCACTTGCCCATGTTACGCGCGTCGGCATTCCCAGGTGATCGAAAACTAAATCACCTGGACTTAGATCGCCCATAGTAGTCCACCCGGAAGGCGTAGGTATGGGCGTATCAACCGCCAGGGCTTTCCCCCCATCCCTCGGCCACACTCCAACGAAGGGGCGGGGCCGGCGATCGCCAATCCCCCAAACCCAGGCCCACAGGTCCCGATGGAACGGTGCGAACTCGACCGTCCCGTCGTCAAGGGTGAAGCGCGAGGGGTACATGTCGAGCAGCCACTCGGCCCACGGCTCGTCCTGGTAGCGATCCATGAAGAGATCGCGCAGGCTGCGCACCAGACGCACGGAGGCGGCGGGCTCGTTGGCTATTGCCCCTCGCCGCAGCGCCCCCTCAAGCCAGCTGTTCTTAGGCTTCGGCAACCCCTTCGCCGATCTCCCCTTCGGCTTCCCGGTTTGCCCGCTCGAAGATCTTCTGTACCAGCTCGGGGCTGCGTCCGGCCATCTCCTGTACCAAGGACAGCAGGTAGCGCCGATCGCTCTCGCGCTGGGCGCGCGGATCGATCACGTT
>JBAZTO010000091.1:0-5582 GCA_041661865.1 Phycisphaerae bacterium
AGCGACTAGCAAGTCTTGGCTAACTAAATACTCTCGCCGGGAAACTAGCGGGGGAGTCAGCACCTAGCGTAATGCCGGGTGTGGGCTTCCCCGCTTTTCAATTTACGCCACGGCGGCGGAATAAGCCGGATGAAAGGAGCGACATGGCAGAACAACCCACACCGCCAGTAGAGGGCGGGCAGCAACCAGTACCGCCGCCTGATAAATCGTTCAGCCAGACGGACGTTGACCGCGTGGTTAAAGAGCGTCTGGAACGGGAGCGGCAGAAGTACGCCGACTATGACCAGCTCAAGACGGCGGCACAGCGGCTGAAGGAACTTGAGGACGGGCAGAAGTCGGAGGCTCAGAAGCTGGCCGACCGCATGGCCGAAATCGAAAAGGCGCTCGGTCTCAAGGACCAGACTATTGAAAAGCTACAGGGCGAACTGACGGGCAGCAAACGCGCCAACCTGGCGGGCAGCGTGGCCAACCGGCTAGGCGCCTTCGACCCGCAGGACGCCAACATTCTCGCCGCCATCTCGGCAATTGACCCGGCGGGGGCAAACGCGGAAACCGAGATTGAAGCGGCGCTCAAAGGCCTGCAAGAACGGAAACCCTACCTGTTTCGCCAAGCAGGGGCTACCCAGAAGCCAGGGGTGGAGGCTTTCAATCCGGGCAGTGGTGGCGGGGCTGCCGAGTCAGATGCACAGCGCGTAGCGCGCTTGCAGCGCCTGGCGGGCGCTAAAGGATTTGGCCCGCTTGGCTAAGGGGTAAGAAATGGCAGCCGGAACTGCATCATGGAGTGACATCTCCAGTGTAGCCAACGACATCCAGGCAGATTCCATGGCCGTAGCGCGTATGGCTAATCTGCTCATTCCAACCGTGACGAACCTAAACGCCACGGGCATGAACCTGCGCAAGGTCCAGCAATGGGCCGCTGTTTCGTTCACCGAGCACACCGAGGAAACCGACGAAGCCAGCACGGCTTTCACGAAAGCGGCCTTGGCCACGCTCACGCCGGCCAACTACCATTGTCGGGTTGACCTGACTGACGAGCGCATCGCCTCCGACTGGGACAACGTGCGCGCGGCGGCGGCTCTCGAACTGGGCGGGGCGGCAGCCAAGCACGTTGACAACGCTATTGCCGACCTGTTCGGCACGGCGGTCGGCTGGGCGGGCACTATCGGTCCGGCCAACCCCGGCACGGCGGACGCGGGCACGATCACCTGGCGGGCGATCACCAAGGCGTATGCCTTGCTGATGAACCAGAACATCCCTGCCGGGGCGCCGGTGTACTGCGCTCTCCATCCGTTAACTGTAGCGGCGTAAGGGAGTAATTCCTTATGGAAAACCCTGAATATCGGTGGAAGCCTGAAACGGTCACGCCGAGGCACAGCCCGCAAGGGAAGGCCGTAACGAGCACCAAGGGGCACCCCTCTGGGGTGGTGGCGTGCTCTGAACTGCAGGGAAATGAACCTGCAGAGGCGGCAGAAATGACCGCCCGCCGTACTTTACGAGTTAGGAACAGTGGGGGGATATTCACGAACCTTTCGCATCGCGGCCATCAGTTCAAGGCAACGCGCACGATGTTCCGGCAGCCAATAGTGGCCGGCCTTCGGGCGCAGCCTCAAGAACTCTTCCAGAATGGCGACCTCGCGCAACTTGGTGTGAGGAAAGCAGCCGCCCTTGAGCAGGTCAAGCACTCGCTGGATGCCTTCGGAGTTCATAACGTACCAGGAAATGGTGGGCTTGTTCTCGTAGACCTTGCCATTGCCACCAGAAGTGAAAACCCTGGCGTTGTGAGCGGTGATGTTGCCACCCAGACGGGCCTTGACCGCATCCAGAATGGCGCGACTGTCGTCTCGCTGAATAAGACGGGCGCGGGGCCGGAGCTCATCGTAAATGTGAGCAACCGGCGTCGCGGGGCGACCCTTGCGGCCCTTCCACAGCTGCGTGTGGCGAATAAGGCCAATCTCAAGGCTGCCCTCGCCCAGAAAGAAGCCGCGAAACTCAGCCGCCCACAGCGGCTCAATCGGCAGGCCGTGAATGTCCGTAACCATAACAACCCCCTTCTAACTCAGCCTTGCATATCATACCACAATGTAGGGTGTAAGGCAAGTGCGGTTTATAAGCAACAGGTTGATCAGTGGGAGGTTCTGCTTGCCGCCAACAGCATCGCCGCGGCAACCGTGGCCGTGGCCCCGGGTTTCCAGGATCGCATGAGCAATGGCGGCGGGTTCTTCCAGATCCCGCAGTTCATCGGCATCACCTTCGTGGTGACGAACAGCATCGACATCGCTAGCACGGCAGCCTACGGCCTGATGTACACGCCGCAGGCCATCGCGCTGGACACGCGCAAGGCGTTCTCAATCGAGCCGGAGCGCGACGCCAGCAAGCAGGCGTGGGAGTTGAACGCCTCGATGTGGTACGCGACGGGCGGCTGGGACGCCTCGCGGGGCATCCTGCTGCGCCATCACTGCCTAGCACCTAGCTAATCCTAGTCCCGGTCTGGAGTACGGGCGGGGTTCTCTCCTCCCCGTACCGGCTCCAGACCATACACCGAAAGGAGAGAGGAGACAGAGTGAAGGTTCTCTGGCATTCGACAGTCCCCTGGGGTGGCAGCTCATACTCGGTACTGACCGCTCGCACCGTCCCCGACATCGCCAGGGACGGGCACCAGGTGTTTGTCAGCACATGGTATGGCCTTCAAGGGGCGCCGCAAACGTGGACGATCAACAAGCGCGAAGACCGTACGCAGCGGGCGGCTATCGTGCCGATCCTACCGGCGATCAATCCCGCGTCCTACGGGATGGACACGTTGCTCCCGAACTACAAAGCGATACAGGCTGAGGCGCTAATCACCTGTATGGATGCCTGGGTAATGCCGGCCGCCATAACCGGTCAGACGCGCTTCTGCCCCTGGTTGCCGGTGGACCACGACCCGCCGCCGAAAGGCGTGCTCGACGCCCTGGCCCCCGCGGTCTACCCGATGTGCTTTTCACGGTGGGGCACGGAGCTACTCAAGGCGAACGGCGTAGACGCCCATTATGTGCCCTGCTCGGCCGATACCGCCGTGTTCCGCCCTGGCGACCAGGCCAAGGCGCGGGAGGCCGACTGGTGGCCCAAAGAGAAACTGACGCGGGACTCGTACCTGGTGACAATGGTTGCCGCCAACAAAGACCACGGCGACCGCAAAGGATTTTGCGAGGCGATTCAGGGCTTCGCCAGGTTCGCCGCAAAGCACGACGATGCCAGGCTGTACATCCATTCTCATTGGAAAGGAGCGCTCGATCTGGAGCACCTCTGTCAGCAGGCGGGGATTCGTGACCGGGTGATTGGCCCCGACAGCCTTGCCTATCTGAACGGGGTGTATAACGACGAGTTTATGGTCAACGTCTACCAGGCCAGCGACGTGCTGCTGAACACGGCCAAAAGCGAGGGGTTTGGCCTGCCGATTCTGGAGGCACAGATGTGCGGGCGGCCGGTGGCGGCCACGGACTTCAGCACCACCGACGAACTGCTATTCGCCGGCTATCGGATCGCGGGCCAGCGGGACTGGTCGCTGGGCGCTGACTCCTGGCGCCTGCGCGTTTACGTCGATAGCGTGGTTGATAGCTTGGAAGCGGCCTACGCCGACAGGGGCAACGAGTTGCTTAGGCGCAAGGCGCGACAGGGGGGCATCGACTACGACACGTTTGAGATACACAAAAAGTACTGGCGTCCGACGTTGCGTGACATCGAAGCCATCGCCTGTGGCGTGGGCGGGGAACTGAAGTTGGTCACGTTCTGATGAAGATTCAATTCCTGAACCCCTCCATCTACTGGTACAGCGGTTTCCAGTACAAGATGTTGCCGCCCCTGTCCTTGCCCATCCTGTCTAGCGTTTTTCGTCAGGCGGGCCACGAGGCAGAGGTTGCCGACCTGGAGGCGCTGGGGATTAGGCCGGAGGCGCTGACCGTAGCCTGGCGCAACCAGCGCGACCGCTGGCCCGACGCGGTGGGCATAACCGGTCTCACGATTACGCAACGGGGGATGCAGGCGACGATTAAGGCGCTGCGGGACGCCGGCTACGATCGGCCCATCATCGCGGGGGGCGTGCAGTTGAGCCTCAACCCGCAGGACGGCCTAGACTGGGGCGCCGACCTGGTGGTCACGGGCGAGTGCGAAGGCAACGTCGTCGAACTGGTGGCATCGGGCGCGCGGGGCATCCACCAGGGCCGACCAATGCCGATTGAGGATTTACCCCTGCCCGACTGGGACCACCACAACCCGAGGGTGACGACCTATGAGGCAAACCTGGAGTTCCTGCGCCCCTCGCCCAGTATCGCCATGTGGACGCGAGGCTGCCCATTTTCCTGTATCTACTGCGGCAATACGATCTTTGGCGGGCAAAAGACACGCTACCGCCCGCCGGCCAACATCATTGCCGAGATGACCGACCTTGCCCAGCGGGGGGCGAAACACTGTTTTGTGTATGACGACGAAATGGTTGGCACTGCCGTGCCGGACGGCTGGATGGGCGCGATCGCGGACGGTATCGAGCACCTTGGCATCCGCTGGATTACGCAGGGGCGGTGCAGTCGCAAACACGTTACCCGGCAACTGCTGGAGGACATGAAGCGGGCGGGGTGCTTTTACGTTCTCTGGGGCGTGGAATCGTTTAGCCAAAAGGTACTGAACCACATGCGCAAGGGGATCACGCCGGAGGACGTGGACTACGTGCTGCGATTAAGCAAAGAGGTCGGCATCAAGGCGGGTGTGTTCACCATGATCGGCAACTACGGCGAGACGGAGGAGGATATCGCCATCACCGCCGACGCCCTCCAGCGCCTGCACCGCGAGGGGCTTTACCACTACCGCCAGACCACGATCTGCACGGCAATGCCGGGCACGCGGTTGGCCGAGATGGCCCAGGCGGAAGGCTGGTACGAGGTGGCCCCCGACGAGGGGACGCAGATGTTGCAGGTAAAGCGGGGCCCTCTCTGGGTAAGCGGGCCGCGTTTGACCTACTGGTTGCACGAGATCGAGCGGCGGGCGCCCAGGGGCGACTATCCGGGGGTCGCGCAGTGAAACATTACCTGCTCAACCCGACCTGGCGCTGTCAATTGCACTGCTCTTACTGCTGGGTACGCAAACACATAAACAAAGTACCAGCGCTAACCAGCGTAGCTGAGCGGCCGTATGAGGACTACGTGACCGCCCTGCGCCGCGACCCGCCCGATATTTGCGACATTGGCGGGGGCGAGCCGCTGATTCTGCCCTGGATATTCGACCTGATCGAGGCCTTCCCCGACATTGCCTGGGGGCTATCGACTAACGGCCTGGTACGGGAGCGGATACACGAGCTGGCCGAACGCAAGTTGAGGAATCTGGTAAACATCAACCTGTCCTACCACCCCGAGGCGGGCCAGCGTTTCGGTTGGTACAACGGGCTGTGGAAAGAGCACGCGCTGCTGCTCAGCAAGGCGGGCTATGCGGTGGGGCCGAACCTGGAGATAACCGATTTCAATCTAAAGCACGGCCAGTGGGCAATTGACTGGCTGAAGGCCAACGGGCTGCGCATGGTGTGCTCCCCAATATGTACCGGTCAGCCGCAACTGTAT
>JBAZTO010000092.1:0-5372 GCA_041661865.1 Phycisphaerae bacterium
TGGAACCTGCCCAACGCCGAGGCGATGGCCGCCCTGGCGTGCGTGGACCAAAGCAACATGCTGGAGGCCTACTGGAGCCTTCAGCGACAACGAGTTGCATAGTGCCAGAAACTTCGGGCACACCCCTTTCGCGGATGTGCGCGTAATTTCCGTTGCAATCCCCGGCAGGCACGCTAAACTATGTCGCTTTGCTATTGGACGAAGTTCCCAGAGGTAGGACCATGAAAGAAAAGATACATCCGGCATATAAGGACAGCACAGTCACCTGTGCGTGCGGCGCCACCTTCAAGACCCGCTCGACCCGCGGGAATATCCAGGTGGACATCTGCTCCAGTTGCCATCCGTTCTACACCGGCAGGCAGAAGTTCGTCGACACCGCCGGGCGCGTGGAGAAATTCCAGCGCAAGTTTGGCGGCAAGTATTTTGCAGCCAAAGACAAGGCCGCCCAGGCCGCCAAGAAGTAGCGACGCTGACTTCCAAACGCCGATGCCTCTGCCCAGAGAATGTCGGCGTTTTTCTATGCCCATCTTGCGGCAGGACGGCTCGGGCAGGCAATCTTGGGATCGTAGTAAAGCTATGTCCTCAACAAGCGACACATTGATCGGCAAGCTGGAGGAATTGGACCGCCGCTTTCTGGAAGTCGGCCAGTTGATGTGCGACCCGGCCGTGGCGTCCAACTCCAACAAGATCGTCGCGCTGGCCAAGGAGCACTCGCGTCTCAAGGGGATCGTCGAACTCTACCGCACCTACCGCGGCATCGAGGCCCACCGCCATGAGGCCCAGTCCATCCTGGACGACCCCGCCGGCGACGCCGAACTCAAGACCCTGGCCGGCAGCGAGATTGACTCGCTCAACCATCGCGCCGCCGAGGCCCTGGACCACATCAAGGGCATGCTGGTGATGAGCGAGGACCAGGCCATCGACTCGGTGGTGCTGGAGATTCGGGCCGGGACGGGCGGAGAAGAGGCGGCCCTCTTTGCCGGCGACCTGATGAACATGTATCGTCACTACGCCGAGCGCCGCGGCTGGAGCTTTGAGCTTCTCTCGGCCAGCCCGACCGACATGGGCGGCTTCCGCGAAGTGATCCTGGCCGTCAAGGGCGACAACGTCTGGAGCCGCATGGGCTACGAGGGCGGCGGCCATCGCGTCCAGCGCGTGCCCAAGACCGAGAGTCAGGGGCGCATTCACACCTCGGCCGCCACGGTGGCCGTCCTGCCCGAGGGCGAGGAAATCGACATCAAGGTCGATTGGGACAAGGACGTGCTCGAACACACCAGCCGTGCCGGCGGGCCCGGCGGCCAGAACGTCAACAAGGTCGAGTCGGCCATCCGGCTTGAGCACATCGCCACCGGCATCACCGTCTCGATGCGAGACGACAAGAGCCAGCACAAGAACCGCGCCAAGGCCAGGCGAATCATGCTCCTGCGACTTTACGAGCACTTCCACAGCCGCCAGATGGCGGCCGAGGCGGCTGCACGCAAGAGCATGATCGGATCGGGCGACCGCAGCCAGCGCATCCGCACCTATAATTTTCCCCAGAATCGCTGCACCGACCACCGCCTCAAGGGCGAGGGCCAGGAAGGCGCCAACTACAACCTCGATAAGATCATCAGTGGCGACATGGATGATCTCATCGACGCACTGGTCGCCCATGATCGCGCTCAACGGTTGGCCCACCTTTGATCTCGTGGGCAGGGGCCTCTGGGTGGCTGGCGGGCCGGGCTCCGGCAGGGCGGCCACATCGACCCTCCATGCGTCTTGTTCCGGCATCGGTTCCACGCCAGTCCAAGTTGAAAACGGTGCGTCGCGTGGGGGGGCGATAAAGTGCGAGGAGATTATTCTTGCCTTTTGGGAGTCCACACGTACACTTTGTGGCATTAGCCTTGCTAAGTAAGCAGTGTCGGTGGTGGTATAAGTATTCAATCCGCGAACCGATAGGCGGCTGCTCCCTTTCGCAAGTCTGTAACCTGGGGAAGCCGGCGCCTTTGGTTTAGTTGTAGGTTTTTGTGCCTTTCTGGCGGCGTAAAGGGATTTTTTTCTCGCCGCTATATGGAAATTTAGGCATGGCAATTCGCCATCAAAGGAGAAAACGCATGACTCTTGATCACTGGACGACGATTCAGCCCGCTTTTGAAGGCCTGGAGGCTCGGTTGCTACTGGCCGCTAACGCTGCCCCGCAGATTACCGTTCCCGGCGCCCAGGCCATCGACGAAGATGCGACTCTGACCTTCGCGGGGACCATTTCGGTCGCCGATGCCGATGCAGACCCGTTGGACGTCTTGGTGACCCTACAGGCCAGTCACGGCACGATTACATTGTCGGGCACTGCCGGGCTGACATCGTTTGACGGCAACGGCACCAACACCGTCTTATTCATGGGCTCGCTGCTGGAAGTCAATGCGGCGATGGACGGCATGGTGTATGACCCCGACCTGAACTACTACGGCTCGGACACGCTGTCGGTCGACGTAAATGACCTTGGCAACACGGGCGATCCATTCTCGATGGAGACCGATCAAGACTCGGTGGCCATCACCGTCAATGCCGTCAACGACGCCCCCGTGGGCGTGGCCGATGCGTACGGCGTGGATGAGGACGGCTCGCTGGTGGTCGCCGCCGGCGCCGGCGTGCTGGCCAACGACACCGATGTTGAAGACGACGCCCTGACGGCTGTCCTGGTTGCCGATGCCGCCCACGGCGATCTCACCCTCAATGCCGACGGATCCTTCACCTACGACCCCGACGCCGACTTCAACGGCGAGGACACCTTCACCTACAAGGCCAACGACGGCACGGACGACAGTGCAGTCACCACTGTTACCCTCACCGTTAATTCCGTCAACGACGCCCCCGTGGGCGTGGCCGATGCGTACGGCGTGGATGAGGACGGCTCGCTGGTGGTCGCCGCCGGCGCCGGCGTGCTGGCCAATGACACCGACGTCGATGTGGACGAACTGACGGCTGTCCTGGTTGCCGACGCCGCCCACGGCGATCTCACCCTCAATGCCGACGGCTCCTTCACCTACGACCCCGACGCCGATTTCAACGGCGAGGACACCTTCACCTACAAGGCCAACGACGGCACGGACGACAGCGCCGTCACCACCGTTACCATCACCGTCAATGCCGTCAACGACGCCCCCGTGGGCGTGGCCGATGCGTACGGCGTGGACGAGGATGGCTCGCTGGTGGTTGCCGCCGGCGCCGGCGTGCTGGCCAACGACACCGATGTTGAAGACGACGCCCTGACGGCTGTCCTGGTTGCCGATGCGGCCCACGGCGATCTCACCCTCAATGCCGACGGCTCCTTCACCTACGACCCCGACGCCGACTTCAACGGCGAGGACACCTTCACCTACAAGGCCAACGACGGCACGGACGACAGCGCCGTCACCACCGTCACCCTCACCGTCAATGCCGTCAACGACGCCCCCAGTTTCACCAAGGGCGCCGACCAGACGGTAGACGAGGATGCCGCGGCTCAGACGGTTGCCGGTTGGGCCACGGGTATCAGTGCCGGCCCCGCGGATGAAGCCGGTCAGACGCTGACCTTCGTGGTGACCAACGACAATAACGCCCTCTTCAGCGTTCAGCCGGCCATTGCCGCCAACGGGACGCTGACCTACACGCTGGCTGCCAACGCCAACGGGGCTGCCACCGTGACGGTGAAGCTGACCGACGATGGCGGCGGCACGAACGAGTCGGCTGAGCAGACCTTCACCATCACCGTCAACCCCGTCAACGACGCCCCCGTGGGCGTGGCCGATGCGTACGGCGTGGACGAGGATGGCTCGCTGGTGGTTGCCGCCGGCGCCGGCGTGCTGGCCAACGACACCGATGTTGAAGACGACGCCCTGACGGCTGTCCTGGTTGCCGATGCGGCCCACGGCGATCTCACCCTCAATGCCGACGGCTCCTTCACCTACGACCCCGACGCCGACTTCAACGGCGAGGACACCTTCACCTACAAGGCCAACGACGGCACGGACGACAGCGCCGTCACCACCGTCACCCTCACCGTCAATGCCGTTAATGACGCCCCCGTGGGCGTGGCCGATGCGTACGGCGTGGATGAGGACGGCTCGCTGGTGGTCGCTGCCGGCGCTGGCGTGCTGGCCAATGACACCGACGTCGATGTGGACGAACTGACGGCTGTCCTGGTTGCCGACGCCGCCCACGGCGATCTCACCCTCAATGCCGACGGTTCCTTTACCTATACGCCCGACGATAACTTCAACGGCACCGATACGTTCACCTACAAGGCCAATGACGGTACGGCTGACAGCGCGGTCACGACCGTTACCATTACCGTTGGCGCCATCAATGACGCCCCCGTAATTACGAACCCTGTCCCGCAGGAAATCAATAAGAATGGCAGTTTGGTCTTCTCGTCCGCGAATGGTAATCCGATCTCCATTGCAGACGTCGACGCGGGCGCCCTGAACCTTCAGGTGAGCGTGTCGGTCAGTCACGGCACACTGACGCTGGCAACGACAGTCGGGTTGACCGTGATCGGTAACGGTACGAACTCGGTCGTCTTCATCGGAAACCAGACCAACATCAACGCGGCCCTGAACGGGTTGGCTTACTCGCCCACGCTCAACTATACCGGGTCTGACACGCTGTCGATCAATGTCAGCGACCTTGGGCACACCGGCGCTCCCGGAGCAGCGTCGGCCAGTTCCACCGTTGACATCGGCATCAATGCTCCTCCCGTGGGCGTGGCCGATGCGTACGACGTGGATGAGGACGGCTCGCTGGTGGTCGCTGCCGGCGCCGGCGTGCTGGCCAATGACACGGACGCCGAGGATGACGATCTGACGGCGGTCTTGGTGGATGATGCGGCCCACGGCGATCTCACCCTCAATGCCGACGGATCCTTCACCTACGACCCCGACGCCGACTTCAACGGCGAGGACACCTTCACCTACAAGCCCAACGACGGCGGACTTGACGGCGAAGTTACCACCGTCACCCTCACAGTCAATGCCGTCAATGACGCCCCCAGTTTCACCAAGGGCGCCGACCAGACGGCGGACGAGGATAGTGGCCTTCACACCGTGGCGGGTTGGGCGACCGACATCAGCAAGGGTCCGGCGGATGAAGCCGGTCAGACCCTGACCTTCGTGGTGACCAACGACAATAACGCCCTCTTCAGCGTTCAGCCGGCCATTG
Organism: Phycisphaerae bacterium; assembly: GCA_041661865.1. Taxonomy (GTDB): domain Bacteria; phylum Planctomycetota; class Phycisphaerae; order SM23-33; family SM23-33; genus JBAZTO01. The sequence continues at coordinate 5,176 of JBAZTO010000092.1, forward strand.
CCGCCAACGGGACGCTGACCTACACGCTGGCGGACGACGCCAACGGGGCTGCCACCGTGACGGTGAAGCTGACCGACGATGGCGGCGGCACGAACGAGTCGGCTGATCAGACCTTCACCGTCACCGTCAATGCCGTCAACGACGCCCCCAGTTTCACCAAGGGCGCCGACCAGACGGTAGACGAGGATGCCGCGGCT
>JBAZTO010000093.1:0-4812 GCA_041661865.1 Phycisphaerae bacterium
GGCCGACCACCTGTCGGCGAGGCCTTGGTCGTTCAGATCCAGCACCCGCCGAGGCAGTTCTGAGATCCGCTGCAAGTCATGGGACCAGCCAACGGGCCGGCGACCGAAACGAGAATCCTCCTTCGGAGCATTCAGCTCGGCGAAGATGTCCTTGGCCGAGGTCGTGCTCGAAGGCTGAATCGTCGGTGGCGCAAAGAGCGGATGCCCCGGCACAGGAGCCAAGGCAGGGAACGCCGAGGAGGACAACCTCTTGACCTCCTCGACGTTCGCCCGCAACCGCTGGAGCGCCTCTAGCAGGTTCTCCCCCACTAGCCCTCCATCACCACTGGCTCGGCCGCCACCACCTGCGCGGCCTGCTCCACCAACACCCTCGTCGCCTTCTTCTCCCGCAACTCCTGGGCATTCACCAGGACCTGCTCCTTCGGCGTGAGGCCCCTGCACCATGTGTGCATCAGGTCGTGGCGGTAGCCCTTCGGCCGATTCGGGAACTCGTCTCGAGTACGTCTCATCGGGAACTCGTCTCGAGTACGTCTCATCGGGAGTTCCTCACGACCAGCTTGGCGAGCGGGATCAAGGCCTCGATGGCTGCGTTCGCGATGTCGCCGGAGTGGATCACACAGAAGCCCGACAGCTTCGAGGCCTCCCGGCGAACCATCGCGGCGAAGTGCCCCTTCCAGCGCCCGTAGCCAAGGTCGCTCCCGTTCTCGCCCAGGCGCATGTCGCCGACCTGGGCAGCGGCACGCAGAGCGGCGTCGATCTCGGCCACGAGGGTGGCGTTGAGCCTGACGTAGGGAGCGCCTTCAGGGTGGCAGTCGATGAGGAGCACGAAGCCGCCCTGGGGGAAGTCCTGGGCCATCGGAGCGGACATCGGAGCGGCCATCGGAGCGGCCATCGGAGCGGCCATCGGAGCGGCCATCGGAGCGGCCATCGGAGCGGCCATCGGAGCGGCCATCGGAGCGGCCTCAGCCGCCTTGCGCGGACGCCCTCTGGGCTTCTTCGGGGCCTCGGCCACCGGAGCGGCCTGCTGCGGAGCGGCGGGAGCGGTCGCCAGCGCCTGGGCAGGAGGAGCATCCGGCGGTAGCACCCCGCTGGGAACTGGCGAAGGCTGCAGAGGGTACGCGGAATGCCCGCCCTGCAGGTACAGCGGCTCGGGGCCCCCGACATCGAAGAGGTACTTGTCCCCGGCCGTCCCTCGGAACCGGCCCACCTGTCCGTTCGGAAGCTGGTAGAGCTGCCCCACGATGGCCGCTGCCGCCAGGGGGACTGGAGCGGGAGCCGTGATCGGCTGCTGCGGCTGCACCGGCTGCACCGGCTGCACCGGCTGCACCGGCTGCACCTGCTGCGGCTGCACCTGCTGCACCTGCTGAGGCACCTGCTGAGGCACCTGCTGAGGCACCTGCTGAGGCACCTGCTGAGGCACCTGCTGAGGCACCTGCTGAGGCACCTGCTGAGGCACCTGCTGGGGCACCTGCTGCGCCTGCTGCGCCGGGTAGCTCGGCATCTGCAACATCGGAGACGCCATCTGCTGTGGCTGCTGCTGCTGCTGCATCGGCGGATTCGCCAACGGCATCGTGGCCGGGGTATTCAAACCCATCGTCTGAAGCAAGTTCATGCGGAACCTCCCAGTTTCGGAATGCGGACACCTGCCCCTGTAGAAACAACCCCCGTAGTCCTGGCAGGCCTGCGGACTACCGGGAACCTTGCAAGGATCGGTGATCCTTGCGACAGCCTTCAGCTCCTCGACGCGTTGCTCGATGGTCACCCACCGTGTGTCAACAGACTCACGAGAGAACTTGTGCCTGACGGGGTACGAATACTTGCGTCCTCTTGTCTGCGAATACAGCAGCTCAAACTCCGCAAAATGCCAAAGGGGCAACTTGTCGAAAAGCCACTTCAGGTAGGAATTGCTCTGAACATCGTACACGAGCTGCTGCTCGGTCTTCGCGTACCGCTCGATACTCGACGTAGTTTTGTGATCGGTAATGCGACGATCCCGGGGATTGACGAGATCGATGAAACCAATCATCGGAATACCAGCAACCCACAGCTTATAGTCGTCCTTGCACTCGCGCTCTAGGTACTGCTGCCTCTGATGCCAGGACACACACTCCGGCTTGCCGGCTGCGGTGTAGATCTGTCCACACACCTTGCACGGCTCATCCGGCGGCTGCCAATGTGTCGGCCACTCCACCAGCAGATCCGGTCCCGGTGTCGGCAGGTACTGCTTCGAGGGGCGAACGATAGGACCAAGCACGTCCTCGCCGGTAATGAGGTAGTGCGCCAACTGAGCATGACCGTCAGTGCCGACCTCCTGATGCGGCTTCGAGGGCTCCTTGATTCCCGCCACCTTGTCGAACCACCACTTGGTGTGGCAGGACTCGAACTTCGTAATCTGAGACACCGACGATTGTTGCAGAACGCCGGCAATAACCGTGCGACCCATCAGACACCCCTCTGGCTGATCGCTCGACGCTGTAGAGTGTCTCGAATCGCGGGATTTGGTGCATTCAAACGATTCTCCAGATCCTCAAGGTCACCAAAACCATTCTGCCTGATCCAGATACGCAACAAATTCACTCGCAGCCTATGCACTCCGACCCGCTTGTCCCCCACCGGCAACCGCAGCCTTGATCCGTCTGCCTCTTCCGGCCAGGACAGGTTGGAAAGAGTCTTTCCCAACTTGCCTATGCTCGGCATGAACAGACCAGGGACGTTCTGCTGCCACTCGAACTTGTCGGTGAAGGCCTCGGTTGCCACCCAACACTCACCTTCGCCGAGGAAGATGTAGTTGCGAGCCCTGTTGGCTCCCCCCATAGAGGCGGCAATAACCTGATTGCCTCCTACCTTCTGCGCGAAGATGGACTTGATCAAAAACTCAAAGATGGCGTTTGCCATAGGCGTCTGGACAGCCAGCCGGTCGTAGAAATTTCTGTTGGAGTCGCCCCCTGATACGAGGAACCTACCTGCCGGTACAACTCTCCGGGTCTTACGCAGCCACAAAGCGTGCTCCGCGAGAAGATCCTGTGTGATCCAAGCGTCTGGTGCCCCGTTGAGGGACAGCAAGTAGTCTGCCGCATCCTTCGCCGGCTGAAGGAACAAGAAGCGCCCCGCAACAGCATCTGTGTCGGCAGAGTTGAGATCCTCGGTCACTACGTCGAGCATGTTTTCGTTGTTCGCGGCAACAATCAGCCGCATAGCTCCGCGCAATGAGCAAACCGTCAAATGCTTCCGGTTCAAGTTCCTGGCGGACGATCCAACAAGTCTTCGCAACTGAGCGGTCACTTGCTTGACTGCCGGCAACTTCTCGTCACCGAAACAGAGTGGACACTGGGCGATCACCTCATTGAATCCGTCGAGGACATACTCCAGCTCAGAGGGAGCCCCAACGGTCCAGAGCTTCGCAAGCCCATGCGCCAACAATGTCTTACCTGCACCGGAAGCCCCTGCGATGAACAGCCCGCAAGTCTGCTTGTCCAACGCTGTGATCGTCGCAACCCAATCCAGCAACAGACTCGCCTCCGCACCTCCGAGGAGTAGCAACCACTGCTGAATCTCCGGGTGCTCGACGGGCGCAATCTTCCGCAGCGGGCAAACCGCCTCGAAAAACGCCTGATCGGTCGAGCTGTAATAGCTCTTCTGAAGCGACAACGAGGCCTCAACCGTTCGAGCAACGGTGCCGTAGTCCTGCAGAGTCTCCGCAGGTGTTGCTGCCCTCGTTCCTCCCTTGCTGCTCTCAACGGTCAGGCTGATGAACCCCTTCGAGGCCCGAGCCAGATCTCGCGGCAGGCTCAAGGCGAGGTCGTCCTTGCCGATAGGCAACTGGTAGCGACCGTTCGCGAAGACCCAGAACGCTCGGCCTCGCTGGATGATCCAGCGCCGCCGGAACTCATCGACGCTGCCGCAACCCTGCTCCTGCGCCCACCGCTCGACCTGGGCCTGGGTGTAGTAGGCCGAGGGGTCCTCGCCCGGCTCGAGATCCTCCGGTCGGACGATGGCCGCCGCCTGCTGGCAGAACTGTTGCCGCACGGCCTCCAGGTAGGCTGCGTGCTCGGCCTCGCGAAGAACTTTGCGCCCACGAGCGCGGCGCAGCTTCGTCAGGGCGACGGCCTCCCAGTTCTCACCCTCCGGGTTCTCCAGGGCCCGGAGTGAGGGCCGCAGGATCTCCATGATGGCGTCGTCGGGGGCCGTCATGGGGAGCCGCGAGGCGATGACGCTCATGGCGCGGTTGATCTCCACGTCGCGGGCGCCTCGCTCGGCAAGAGGCTGGCCGGCAAGCACCTTCGCCATGAGCGCCTTGGAGCTGGGCCGTGCAACCGTCCGCAGCGACTCCCGCAGGGCCGCCATGTCCACCGGCCCGGTCGAGGCCACAACGGGACCGTCGAAATCGTCGCAGGAAGGGCCCTGGACGGCCGCAGGAGCGTTTGGAGCGGGAGAAACCGGCCCGGCGGCCGGCGAAGGCGGGAGAAACGCTCCTAGGGCCGCCTGGGAGGTCGCAGGGGCCGCCAGGAGGGCCGGAGGCAAGGACCGCGACCGCATGTAGGCCAAGATGCCGTCCACGTCGAGCAGCTCGCCGTCGAGCTTCGAGTAGAACCAGTAGACGCTGTCGGACGGGACGCGAGGGAGGTAGTAGAGCCGGCAGGAGTCACGGGTTGCCGGGTCCGGGTCGAGCTGCCACGCCCAGGTCAAGAACTCGCGGAGGATCTTGTCCTCGGCCGGGGTGACCTCCCGTGAGTAGAACACGATCAGCCGAAGGCAGCAGTCATCCTGGGCCGGGTTGTGAGAGTGTGTCGAGTGCAGAATGAATGACTCGCC
>JBAZTO010000094.1:0-4702 GCA_041661865.1 Phycisphaerae bacterium
AAGGAACCATTTGGTCCCGAAGGTGGTGCGTGTGGAGAAGCCTGACGAAGCCGACCAGATTCGCCAGCTCAAGAAGCAGATTCGTCAGCTCCAGGAGGCCCTGGGCAAGACGCAGTTGGAGAACGTCATGAACGAATCGTTCCTTCGGATTGCCTGTGAGCAGTTGAGCATCGACTTCGAGGAGTTCAAAAAAAGTGGGCACGAGGCAGTTGCACGCCCTACATTGCTGGCAACTCTTTTTGCCGTTCTCTGTGATCTCCGTGTTCTCTGTGATGGTCGTTTCCGTCAACAGGCCGGGCAGCGACGAAAAACCGTGGCGAGAGGAGCGAAAATCGGATAATATTTCCGCCGATTCGTAAACCTGCAACTTTCCCGCAATCCAGGAGTGAATCGGACATGGCGTTCAAGATCGTCCTCATCGGCGGCGGCAGTTACGGCTGGACTCCGACACTGGCCAAGGACCTGTTTTTGCGCGAGCCGCTGCGCGGCAGCGAGCTGGTCCTGGTGGACATCAAGCCCGACGCGGCCTTGCTGCTCCAGAAATATTGCCGCATGGTCGTCGAGAAACTCGGCTGCAAGTGGAAAGTCTCGGTAGCCAATCTGATCCCGGCCCTCAAGGGCGCCGACTTGGTTTGCGCGTCGATCTCGACGGGCGGCCTGCCCACCATGCACAACGACTACACCCTCCCCGAGGCCTTCGGGGTCTACCACACCGTCGGCGACAGCGTGGGCCCCGGCGGTATCAGCCGCACGCTGCGGAACGTGCCGGTCTTCGCCGACTTCGCCCGGCAGATGGAAAAGCACTGCCCCAACGCCTGGATGGTCCACGTGACCAATCCGCTGACCCAACTGACGCGGGCTTTCTACAAGGTCTCCAACGTCAAGTGCGTCGGGCTGTGCCACAACTATTCCGGCACGGTCAGCTTCCTGGCCAGGTATTTCGGGGTCGATGTCGGCGACGTGGACGCCGTCAGCGTGGGCGTCAATCACGGAACCTGGCTGAAGGACATCACCATCAAGGGCCGGCGGATCGACGACCAGCTCTCGATGGAGCGATACCTGGAGTTCGAGGCCAGCCTCAAGGGCCCGCTCGAGACGGGCACCCTCGACGACCAGATCGACGCGATGCTCAAGAAGTCCAAAGATCTTGACCGCTACATCAGCTTTGAACTTTTCGCGCGGACGGGCTACTTCCCCGTCGGGGCCGCCCCCCACGTGGTGGAGAACCTGCCCTTCTACTGCAACAGCCCCAGGACGCTGGCCAGGCATTTCGTGCGGCGTAAGGGCGTCTATCCGCAGCGGGAGGTCGGCAACAGGAAACACCGCGTCCGGCTCGAAAGAATCGTCGCGGGCAAAGAATCGCTGGGCGAGTTCAAGCCCTCGCGCGAGGGCCTGTCGCGGATCACCGAGGCCTTGCTGACCGGCGCGACCTGCCGCGAAATCGTGGCCATGCCCAACACCGGGCAGATCACGAACCTGCCGACCGAGGCGATCGTCGAGACGCACGCGATGATCACCGGCGGCGGAGTCCATCCCGTCCAGAGCGGGCCGGTGCCCACGCCGGTGCTGGGCTGGATGCAGACGATCGTCGAGGAAGAAGAACTCGCCGTCGAGGCGGCGCTGCGGGGCGACCGTGACAGGGTGGTCCAGGCGATGACCGTCTCGCCGATGCTGGCCGACAAGGACCGCGCCGGCGAATTGACCGACGCCCTGCTGAAGGCCAATCGCGAGTACCTGCCGCAGTTCTTCAAGAAGAGAACAGGTCGCAGGCCATTGGGGAAGAAGCGGAAGGCCGGATTACCGTGAGACCGGATTACCGAGTCTGTAGGTGGCAGGCCGTGCAACCTGCCTGCCGGCAGGCCATTGGTAGGGCGTGCAACTGGTTGCACGCGGAACGAAAGCCGGTGCCGCCGCGCTGGCCAAAGCTGTGGATCGTGACAATGTTGGGATGATTGAGCTTGGCCATCGCCTGGGCTTCGCGTGCGAACCGCTGGGCGAAGGCCTCGTCGCGGCCGATTTCCGGCGGCAGGATCTTCAGGGCCACCAGGCGGTCGAGGTGCCGCTCGCGGGCCTTGTAGACCGCCCCCATCCCGCCCCGGCCGATCATCTCCAGGATTTCAAGCTCCGGGAAGCTCGCCGCCACAGCCTCCACCGGCGGCGGAGCCCACCGGGCCCCACCCGACGCGTCGGTCGTGTAGCCGACGGTGTTAGTCTCCATCCCGAGTTTGAGCAGACAGGCGGGGCACAGGCCTTCGGGGCTGCCCTCAGGCAGCGGACGCCCGCACTGGGGGCATTTCTTTTCGTCGATCATGGTTGCCTTTCCATTTGCTCTGGTCGCTTCCCTTCTTACAGAAGCAAATGGCGGAAAAGGTTACAGACATTTCAGCAGATAGGCGATTTCCTCGCCCACCTGATGGGGGCTGTCCACCGTCTGGCCGACCTCGCTCCGCAGCAGATCGCGGTATCTCCGTCGCATGCGATGCACGGCCACCTTCACCGCCCCCTCGGTCATGCCCAGCCGGGCGGCGATCTCGGCGTAACCGGCGGACTCCGCGCTGCCGGCCAAGGCATCCTTGAGGTGATCGAACAGCCGCCCTTTGCCGGTGTCGGAGTATTCCTGCCGCAGCCGGGCCAGCACCTGGTCCAGCACCGCCAGCGCCCAGCGGCGATCGAACAGGCGCTCGGGCGTCATGTCATCGACGGGCTCGATGGCGTAGCGGGCCTCGGCGTCCAGGGCGTCCAGCGCGACCGGCGGCACGCCCCCGCCGCGTTTGACGGCGCGGCCCTTGTCACGCTCGTTGGCCAGGAAGTGCTTCAGCGAGGCCAGCAGAAACGAGCGGAACGTGCCCTTGGAGCGGTCAAGCCCGGCCAGGGAATTCTTCTCCAGCAGCTGCGTGAAAAAATCCTGGGTCAGATCCTCCGCCCCCCCGGTGGCCTGGCCCTGCCGCCGCGCGTAGGCGTAGACCGGGAACCAGTAGATTCGGATCAGTTCCTCCAGCGCCCGGCGCGTGTTCGTGCCGGCGTGATCTCCGCCCGCCGCCAGCACCATGCTCCACCGCGTGGCTGCAAAGGCGGCCTTCCCGTTCCACGACGACGGACGATTTCCCTGAGCTGACATAGCCGCACTTATACCGCCACATGCGGGAAGCGTTCAACCTTCGTGCATAACGGGACAGGGTCTTTCAGTTCTCGTAGCCGAAAACTGAAAGGCCCTGGCTCGCTTAGCTAATTGCTGGCACAGGCGGCTGAGAATGGTAGAATACCCCTCGATATCACTGACCCCCTGAGGAGTGCTTTCTAAATGACCGCGGCTTTGATCCTCGCGATATTGTCGGGCATCTCCGCCCTGATCTGGTCGACCCGGCACATCCTGATCTGGCGCGAGCAGCGTAACAATGAGCTCCTGACCCCCGACAGTGCCGGCGTCAACGGGTCCGTTCCGCACGTCAGCGTCTTCGTGGCCGCCAAGGACGAGGAAGAGAACATCGAAACCTGCGTGCGCACGATGCTCGCCCAGGACTACCCCCACTTCGACATGACCGTCTGCAACGACCGCAGCGCCGACCGCACGGGACAGATCGTCGCCGGCGTGGCCAGGGAAGACCCCCGCCTGCGGCTGCTGAACATCGAGCATCTGCCCGCCGGCTGGTGCGGCAAGTGCCACGCCATGTGGAACGGCATCGCCCAGTCCGACAGCGAGTGGATCTGCATGTCCGACGCCGACTGCCGCCAGCTTTCCCCGCGAACCCTCAGCGTGGCCGTGCGTTATGCGATCGACAACAAGATCGACCTGCTGTCCCTCATGCCCGCCCTGGACATGCAGGGCTTCTGGGAGAACACCATCCAGCCCGTCTGTAGCGGGGTGATGATGATCTGGTACCAGCCCGAGAAGGTCAACAACCCCGCCAAGTCCAACGCCTACGCCAACGGGGCCTTCATCCTGATGCGGCGGTCGGCTTACCAGGCCGTCGGCAACCACGAGGCCGTCAAGGACAAGCTGATGGAGGACATGCACCTGGCCGCCCGGGTCAAGAAGGCCGGCCTCAAACTCCGCGTCATGCGGAGCAGCGGGCTTTATTCCGTCCGCATGTACACCTCGCTCCAGCAGATTCTCCGCGGCTGGAGCCGGATTTTCTTCGGCACTTTCGGCACGCTGCCGCGATTGACGGTCTCGCTGATCGTCCTGCTGGTGATCAGCATGCTGCCCTACGCCGCAGCCCCGATCGGCCTGACGATGGCCGCCGCCGATGGCCCGCACGCCGGCGCGTGGCTGGTCGCCGGGCTGCTGGGGACGCTCTCGGCGCTGATGCAGCTTACGGTCATCTACCGCTTCTACAAGATCGCCGGGGCCAAGGCCTCGCTGTTCTGGACCTATCCCTTCGCCTGCGTCATCGTGACCTGGACCCTGCTGCTGGCCCTCAACAAGCACCGCCCCGGCGCCAAGGTCGTCTGGCGAAACACCGCCTACGCCAAGAGCCAGTAGATAAGGATTCACCGGTCACGGTTTGCGAGCCGGCGACTTGGGGCGTTGCGCCTCGCCCGCTGGCGGCAGGCGGTCGTAATTGTCCACATACTCAGGCCTGAAGGGCCGAGAAGGATTTAGCCGGGGCCGTCAGGCCCCGGAGGCCAGCCCCAGGAACACAAGGCCCGACGGGCCGGCAGAAATTTCTTTCGCCCCGCTATGTAGCGGGTTGTCAAGCCA
>JBAZTO010000095.1:0-4656 GCA_041661865.1 Phycisphaerae bacterium
GTCCAAGTCATCTGGTTCGATCCCATGACGCCGAAGCTGGGCCTTCATGTCTTCGGAAAGTTCCCCGCGAAAAGCGCGGCGTAGCTGGGAATACGCCTTCTTGAGGGCCTCCCGCTGGTGAACGACTATGTACGCAAGGGCCGCATCCCTGATAGCTGTGGCTTCGTCCGAACCAGATGTGTAGTTCTTGGCAACCGACTCCAGGATTGCACACACTCTTCGGATTTCTTGGTCAGTAGCATCGTTCTCGCGCGTATTCTCATTCGCGCTCATGTCCGCTCTCCATTGGGAGGATGTCTATAGCCCTCGAGTCGTTCCGCCGATCAGGCGTCGTCAGAGCGCTGGAACGAGGATAACGGCGCCCGCTCCATCTGTTGCTACGATAAATATTACGCCGCCAATTACAATGGCGGTTCCTATCGCGGCCTCTGTCGGATGATCCCTAACCCAGCGAATGGCCTCCGCCATTGAATCGAATGCCTTCTCTGCGGCGTTTGCGGCTTCACATGCCATGTAAGCCGCCTGGCATTTCGTCTCACAGTATGCGTAACGAGCCCAGCGACGAAGCTTGCCACGATAACAGTTCTGAGGATAAGGCAAGGCCCCTTTCATGCATTTGTCCATTGTACCCGTCACGAAATGTTTGTCACAAAAAGGGATTTAAGCGGTGGAGTAATTGACCTCCCGGTAAAGGTAAGTAAGCCGCACTCAACGCAAGTGCGGCTGATTGCCAAACGGTCAATCCGGGCGCGGGCCTTTCGGTCCAGCGTGGCGTCCGGGGGGTAGCCTAGCTCGACGAGGGCTCGTTCGCGGTGCCGTCGGACGGCGCCGCGGAATGCCGCGCGCTGCCCGACGGTAATCCGCTCGCGATGGTGCCAGACCGCGGCCGGGGTGGGCCCGCGGTGGCCCCAAGGGCGATGGATGTGATTGGCGATGTCTTGGGCGGCCAGGAGACCGGCAGCCGTCCATGGTCCGGGCTCGGCGGCGAGGATCGCTTGATGTTCGGTGCGGGTTTTCATGGCGCCGTTTCCTGCCTCGCAACTGCCATTGTACTGCGGAGTGTGGGGAGGTGAGAAGAGAGGGAAGACGCCCCACCGACCCAACAGTTGCTGGGTGTCGGCGTCGAGGAATGCCGAGCCGTTGTCGGATTTCAGGACCAACGGCGAACCGTGCCGCCGGAAGAGGCTTTCCAGGGCACGGCAGGTCTCTTCGGCGCCTTCGGATGCTACGGGCAACCAACCGAGCTGCATCCGGCTGGCCAGCTCGCGCACGGCCAGGATGTGACGCCAGCGGCCGTCGATCGCGCATGGGGGCTCGGTGTGGTCCATGGCCCAGACCGCCCCAGGACGATGCCAGTGAAGCACACGCAAGAGGCGGCGGTGGCGACGTCGCCAGAGACGGCGAAAGCGGCGTTGCAGGTCTTGGATCTCGGCGCGGGCCAGCGTGGGGAAGGCGGCCCGGAGGGTCGCCAGGCCGGTGCGCGGACCCAGGACGGTCATCAGGTGGATGGCGGCGTTGCGCGTCGCAAGGTCGCCGCGGTGACAGGACCGACCGCGGGGATGCGCGGCCAGGCGGTCCCCGCGCCATTGCCCTTCCCAATAGGCCAAGGTGCTCCGCGCCACGCCAAGGTGGCCGGCGGCGTCACGGCGTGTCAGCCCGCGGTGGCGTGCCCAACGGTCGAAGGCCACCGCGTGCCGGCGCACGGCGCGATCGGCTTCGCGCTGTTGGCGTTGAGCGGGCCAGCCTCGTTTCAAGGGTTTTGGGGGACGGGGATTCATCAGTTTCCGGGATGCGGCTAGGGTGCGGTTCTCTTGGGGGGGCGTTTCCGGGACCGTGGGACGCTGTGGGTCGTTTTTTTCCCCGGCCCGCCGGCCGGCTTGCTTGCCCTGGGGAGCTGCTCGGCCAGTTCGCGACGGATCTCGGCCGCCCGAAGCCCGGTCTGCAGACGCAGGTTCTCGTCTTCCAACTCGGCCACGCGCTGGTCTTGCGGCGAAGTGGCAAGGGGAGGCCGACCCAGAGGACGCGGCTCCAGACGGCCGAGGGCCGTCTGGAGCACCTCGGAACGCACGCGGTGAAGCATCGACTCCTGGATGCCCAAGGTCTCGCAGGCTTCGGGAATGGTCTGCCGACCGGCCAAGGTCTCCAGGATGACCTTCAACCGGATCTTCGCATGCGCGGAGCCTTCCAATCGATCCACCAGTTGCGCGCCCAGCGGTTTGCGTCCTCGTCGGGTCATGGCTTTCTCCTCCGTGAACTATCCGCCAACCGTGTCCGTACAGGCGGGCGTGGTTGGCGGCGATGGGGTGCCAGCGGCACTCCGTTGTAGCACCTCCGGCGGCGGCACTCCAGATGAATCGCCGCCATCTTCGGGGGTTGAGGCGGCCCGCAGGGCTGCGACCGCTTTCAGCGCCCGCACGGCGGGCCGTCGCTGGCGTGTGCGTTTGCCCCCGGCCTTGGCGCCAGCCTTCGTGGCGGGCTTCGGCGCCGGCGGTGGTGCCAGCCCGATCGTCCGCTGAGCCGCTCGCAGCAGGGCTTGCTGCCGGGCACACTCCTGCTTGAGCCTGCCGATCTCCTTTTCCAGGGCCAAGATCTGACAACGTGAGCTGACGGTCTTCCCCGCGCCGCGTGGCTGACACGCCGCCACGAGCCCCTGCAAGGCGCGTTTTTCCCACAGGTAATACCGCGGCACAGAGATCCCCATCGCCGCTGCGGCGTCGCTCGGCGTGCGCACACCGGCCAACACCTCCAAGATGCCCGCCGCAAAGCGTTGGGCTTCGCGGCTGAGGGGTTCTCTTGGCTCCGCAGGCCGCCCTGGCCGACGCCCCTTCAGAGCAACGCCGGTGGGCATGCCCTGCGCGGACCCCAGGAGATGCACAACATCGTCACGCTTGCTCGTCATGGCGTCCCTCCTTGTCGGCTTGCGACTCCGGCTCCCCGCCGCGGATCGCCTGGTCCATGCGACGCAGGCCCGCGTCCAAGGGGGATGCGCCGGGCACGTCCTCTTCCGGCGGGAGCGGGTCGCCCGAAGGCCCGCGAGGCGAACCCTCGGGACACACCGGCACCGGCATCTCTGAGGGCGAGCGATCGCCGACCGTGGAGACCAGCGGCAAGGGGTCGGCAGCGGGCGCCGTCAGATCGACCTCCTGCCGCGACTGCCCCTCGCGTTTGAGGATCATTCGCTCGCCTTCCGCATGCACACTGAAGGCCCGGTCGCCGATGCGACCGGTCACGTAAAACGGGGCCTTGGGCAGGCCATGGCGGGCCAACTCCAAGGCGTTGGCCGCCACGCGACTGCGCAGCGTCTGGAGCACCTCGCAGGCAGCGCCGAAGAAGCGGTCGGCCGGCACCAGGCCGTCGATCCCCTGATGCGGGCGCTGGAAGTTGTAGTAGTCGATGAAATGCCCGATCCGGCGGCGCGCGTCCTCCAGATCGAGAAACACCGACGTCTCGATGCACTCCCGCCACAAAGTGCCCCAAAAACGCTCGATCTTGCCCAGGGTCTGCGGCCGCTGCGGTTTGGCCACGATGTGCTTGATACCCCGCTGGTCCATCTCCCGATGGAAAACACTCGTGCCCCGCCAGGTGACATACTGGCTGCCGTTGTCGGTGAGCATCTCCTTCGGGGTGCCGTAGGCCACGATCGCCGCACGCACCACTTCCAGCACCAGGGCCGTCGATTGGCTGGCATGCAGTCCGTAACCCGTAATGAATCGGCTGTTGTCGTCCAGGAAAGCCACCAGGTAAACGCGACGATTCTGCCGCTTGAGCACGAACGTGAACAGGTCGGTCTGCCAGAGCTGGTTGGGCGTGGCCCGCTCGAACTGGCGGACCTTGTCGGGATGCGGACGGGTGGTCACCTCTTCCATCTGGTAGCCCGCCTCGTGCAGCACTCGCGCTACGGCCGTCGCCGAGGCCGGCAACGCCGGCCCCCGCAAGAGCATGTCGCTGATCCGTTGACAGCCCCAGTCGGGGTTGGACTTCTTGAGCATGAGGATCGACCGCTTGGTGAGTTCCGGCAGGCGACTCCCCTTGGAACCGCCGCGAGGCTGATCCATGAGACCTGCCGGCCCCTGCTGCTGGAATTTCCTCTTCCAAGCGTAGAGCGTGTGCTTCGACACGCCCACCAGCGTCGCGAAGTCGCCGGCCGGCAGACCGCTCCGCTGCCATGTGTCGAGGATCAGCAGCCGCTGCTGGGGCGTCAGGGGCGCCTGCGCAGACTCCTCGGGCTTCACCAGCCGCCGCCCCTTGACTGTCCCCCTTCCGCCCAACCGCGGCTTACGGAGCGCCTCCTCGAACGGCTCCTCGGGCAAGGGCTCTTGGTCCAGGAGGTCCTCCGGTGATTCCGCCTCTTGCAGAGGCTCCGAGGCGCACGCCCCGGAGACCGCTCCGGGGGTGACGGCCGGATCGGCTTGCACCGCTTCCAGGCCCGGGGCGACGGGGGGGATGGCCGCCCCGCCGCCGCTGGCCGCGTCGCTCGGGCTACGCCCTCGCGACGCGGCCAGCGGCTTCTGTTCCAGTTCCAACTCTCTTTCCAACATGCCCAACTCCTTTGCGGTCTAACCGCTCTCGGAGGAGGCAATTACTCTACCTCTTTATCCCGATTCAGAGACAAGAATTTCGGCGCGCGGGACAAGCAGCGTTCCGACGCCATACTGC
>JBAZTO010000096.1:0-4513 GCA_041661865.1 Phycisphaerae bacterium
GCACCGCGAGAATGCTAAACCCATTGCTGTCCCCGCGCCATAGAGTGCCTATCATCCGCAGGGCGCGGATCGTAACAGGCTTCGCACTGTTCAATAATCACGAGAACAATGCAGCATGGCCAACCCACTTGATCGTCCTGGCGCAGTTCGATGGCGTGACGGCGCGTCGCAGCTAACCCAACTATGCCAACTACTCCAACCGCTGGCGATTTGATGCCCGGAGCAGTCACGCGTCCGATAGCTCCGTCATCACCCCGGGCTTACACTGCGCAAAGAACCTGGGCGAAATGCCTGGGGTTATTGGGATCTGGCAATCTTGATTCCACCGCAACCTACGTTCGGCGAATCACCTGTGAAATGCGACATCGCTTCGGACACGGAAGTGATATTCGGATCGCCACCCTGAATCTTCACACGCCAGAATTAAGCGAAACCCTCGCCAAACAGAGCTGGATCCTCGCCGGTGAAATCCTGACCCCCGCAGCCAGGCAATTGGTGGCACTTGGTGCCGACGCCATCGTCGCTTGCTCCAGTCAGCTCCAGCCGGCCGCCGAGCGACTGTTGCTGGATGCGCCGCTGTTGCCGATGACCGACTCGGTTGGCACCGCCTTGCAGACACTGAAGATCAAACGAGTGGGTCTGGTTGGCGCCATCTCGGAAAGCGAGGAAACGCACTGGCGCAAGCGGCTGGCGCGTTTTCAGGTGCTCGATGTGTTCGTGCCGGTGTTGCGGGATCGCGAGCACCTCGCGCACCTGACCATCGAGGAGTTGCAGCAGGGCATCGTCAATCAAACCACCCGGGCCGACGTCGGACGCATCGTGTATTCGCTCCGGCAGGCCGGAGCCCGGGCCATCGTGCTGATTGCGCCCGAGCTTGGCCTCGCCCTGTCCCACCTCGATCCCGTTTTGCCAGTTTTGGACGCCACCGAGTTGCATGCCCTGACTGCACTGGAATGGAGCCTGAACCCCCAACCGCCAAGCCCGCCTGCCCCTGCACGACCATCCACCCGAGAAAAACGCCCAAGAAATCACGCAACCACCCAAGCCTGACGCCATGTTCCTCCGCCATCATCTCCGGATATCTGATGCGCACCATACGCACCAATCACGGAGGCCGGCTGGATGGAGGATGTTGACTCGTCCGAACCGGCCTCCCCATGGGCCAATGGGTCCGCCACTGTGGTTTCCGTCCCGCCCTGCCGACGTCCGGCGGTGCGGGCCCGTGGTTGTTGGGCCTATTGCGACCGCCAACGGCCGACCATTTGGCCGGAACACCACCATGAATGCATGGTGCAGGTGTTGGTGAGCTTCGAGCGAGCGGACTGTGTGGCCCGATGGCAACGGGATGGCTCGCGCAACGTCAGCGAAAAGCTCATCCGCGCCAGCCAGGTCTGGATTTTGCCACCAGGCATTCGGCACGAGGTTGAGTGGCGGAGGGAAGCCGACCTGGTCAAACTCTTCCTCGACCCGACTTGGGCCTGGGAGTCGGCGGGGCGCGACATCAAAGATGTCTCCATCGAGGGACTTGACCAGTATGTCCGATCAGCTCCCATCATCGGTGAACTGTGCGGCCTGCTGCGCCATCAGGCCGGGACGCTCGGTCCGCTCAATGAGCCTCTCGTCTCTGGTTTGGGTGCGGCGCTGGCCACACAACTGATGGCCTCCCACTTTCACGAGCACCGAACCCGGCATCCCCAACACTGGCTCCTGCCTCGTCCGGTCTTGGCGGACATGTGCGCCTACATTGACAGCCACCTGACCGAGAAGATCACCCTGCCGGCGCTGGCCAAGGAAGCGGGACTAAGCCCCAGCTATTTCGGGCAGATGTTCCGGGCCGCCATCGGCACGTCGCCCATGACCTATTTGCTTGACCAACGCGTCCTGCGGGCCCGGGAAATGCTACGCCGCGGCCATGCCACGGTGGCGGAAGTGGCTCATGCCGTGGGATTTTGCGACCAGCATCAGATGAACCGGCACTTCCGCCGGCTCCTGCACGCTCCACCGAGCGCCTACCGGCCGCCACGGACGCAGAGATAATCGCCCAACAAATCAAGAAATCCGCCAAGCCGTGATTCTGGAGAACTGCTATACGGAGCACTGAATTCGTATTCCTCGCGGGACGATGACGACCCGCTGTTTGTCGCCAATGCTCTCGAGCGGGCCAGCCGGGAGACTTTCAAAGTGTCGGTTAATTCCATTCATTTCCACAATGAAACGCCTCTTGATCGCTCCTGCCCACTACCGGGCCTACCGCTCCGCATCCCGCCGGCTTGTTCGCCGGATGGGCGAACGAGCCCCTTCCGCTGAAACGCTGATCCAGCACGAACTATCGCAGCGCACCCCACGCCTCATCGCCGACGAATACCTCGATAATTGGCGCCGGTCCCGGTCACGGCCGACTCGCGCCCCCGACCGATTGAGCGGACTCAGAATTCCCGCCGGCGATCCCCGGCGCAACTAGCCGTAGCCCCGGCGAAAGCTAGTCCGATTCCAGAACCAATCGACTGCTGGCGGGATCCAGCCCCACCCGGCCTCCCCCATGGCCGGAGGCAAACAGCCCGTGCACGACGAGATCCTGCAATTGCCGCTCTATCGTCTGTCGCATGGGACGTGCGCCCAGTCGCGGATCACAGCCCTGCCGGAGCAGGAACTCCAGGGCTTCGCCGGTTACTTCGAGGTCAAAGCCGTGCTGCCGTAGCCGGGCCACTTCCTTGTCCACGTGAAGCTCGCCAATTTCCCTCTGCACCGCCGGCGAAAGGGGCGCGAAAACCAATTTCTCCGAAATCCTGGCCAAGAACTCCGGCCGGAGCGAGTCGCCCAGACGTCGCAGGATCGCTTGTTCCACACTGGCAAAGTTCGATCGGGTCATCCGGGCGGCCTCCGCCGCCCCGAGGTTCGACGTGAATGCGATGTAGCAATCGCTTAGGTCGATCCTCCGGCCGGTTGCCAGCGTGACCTGCCCGGGGTCCAGCATCTGGATGAACAGGTCGAAAACCTTCGGGTGCGCCTTCTCCAATTCGTCGAACAGCAGGACGAGGGGACGGGCTTCGCCCAGCATCCGTCCGAGCGTGCCCGGATCGTGCGAGTCCGTCCCGAGCAGGCGTTCGACGGCATCGGCCCGCTGAAACTCCGACAGATCGATGCGGCAGACCGCCGCCTCACCGAAAACATGGCGCGCGCTGAGGAGCACCAGTTCGGTCTTGCCCGTGCCCGTCGGGCCCACGGCAAGAAATATGCCGCGCGGCCGGTCGCGGCTGACCAAGCCCAGTTCGCCCCGGTGAAAAATTGCCGCGGCCCGGTCAATCACCCGGTCCTGACCCCGGAGATTGTCCCGCAGGAAACCCGCGAGGGTTTGCAACCGGTTCCGGTGCTCGCTCGGGGAGATCACCTGCCCTTGTCCTCCCGGAAACGGCGGTCCGGGTGCGCCGCGACGAATTTCGCCGCCTGGCGGACCAGCGCGGGCACATCGTGTTCCGCATGGACAAGAGCGCGCGCGACAAAGGTCCGCTCCACATCCACGTCCTTGCGTGCTAGGTCGTCTACGACCCGGTCGAGTTTCTTCAGCCACGCCCCCTGCAGCCGAACCGTGAACCGTTCATCCACGGTCTCATCAGTCTGAAGTGACTTCGCCTCCGCCCGCAGGCGCAGCGTCGCGTGTGCCATCATCTCCAACTCCGGGGTGACATCGAGCAGCAGCCGGAAAACATCCGTGCGCTGCATATCCAGTCCGCGGTCGCGGAGGGCCAGCGTCAGCTTGCGCAGCGCCTTGGTATCGCCCGCGTAGAACGTGAAACTCGCCCGCACTTCGGCTGTGTCGGAAATCATGCGTAAGGCATACTGGCATACTATTTGTTTGACAAGGGCAATAATGGTATGCCAATATGCCGCCGTAATGCAAAGCATCTCCTCCTTTGTTCCCCTGCGTGGCCTGCCTCTCCCGGGCGTCGTGGCCCAGATTCAACAGTTGAAGGACGGCTTCGGCCTGGCCCTGGCGGTCCTGTTCATGTTCGGCTTTTTCTGGGGCATCATCAAGATCTGGTCCGGGGCCAACGCCATCAGCAAGGGCGACCCCGACGGAAAGGCCGGCATCGTGGCCGGGATCATCATCGCGGCGGCGGCCACCATCATGGCGGCGTTGTTTACGATTTTCGGGCTGCAGGACGCGGTCATCACCCCCCGCTTCTGACCATGAGCGAATTGCGGCATACCGACACCAATGCGGCGGACGACTCGTCCGGCCGGGCCTTCGGCCTCGACGGTAACCTCTACCTGCCCGTGGTGCTGGCCGTTGCAGGTGCGCTGGGGCTATATGCCCTCCTCACGTTCCTGCTCCATGCGAACCCCCTCGCGTCCGGGCTCTTGGTGGCCCTACCGCTCGGCGCGGTGCTGGGCTGGACGGTATTCCTGCGCCACGGGAAACCCGCCGGTCATGACCGGGACTGGCTGGATGCCCGGATGGGCGGTGGGAATTTCACGCGCGTCGACCGCGAACAGGGGGAGATCGCATGAAACC
>JBAZTO010000097.1:0-4480 GCA_041661865.1 Phycisphaerae bacterium
ATTCTTCAATTGCTTCATCCGGTGTGATTTTCTCGCTCATGTCATTCTCCTGAAGGGGCGGGCTTGCATAGCCGCGCAAGTCCGATCAGTAAGTCGCGGAACTCAATAGGCGTTGCGTTCCTGAGCTTGGTCGGTAGCCGCGCCGAATACTTCCAGCCGTTTGCTTCCGCTTCACGGCGGTGAGCCACGGTCTTAAAGCTCGTCCCGGCCACCGTCATAAACTCGCCTTCGGGTTTGCCCCACCGCAACTCGGGCGGCGGGTTGTTCCCGACGTAGTAGAGCCAAGTCGGCTTTAGGGCCTTGTGGCCGTAGTGACCTTGGTAGACGCAACAGGTCCACTCTCCTGCGAATTGCGCTCCGTGGCACATTTCCCACCCGCCGCGATCTGACGGACGATGAATCCCGAACGTGGCCCAGGCATGAGAGCCGCGAGGGTGTTCAATGACGCCCCCAAATCGTCGGACGGCATCGCAGGCAGCTGCGAAGCATCCCCCGTCATCGCCCTTCTTGAAGCGGATGCCCTTGGATACCTGGACCGGAGAGCCGGGCCAGAAAGACCCCCACCGTTCACAGGGAGGATGCGCCACGACCGGATGAGGACCCGCGTACTTCCGGGCATCGCGGGCCGCGTCCCACGGCTCCACGCCCGGAAGATTGAAGTACGCCCCGTCCGTTTCGACGTATAGTGCGGCGATCACAGCTCCCCCTCCCCGCTGGCCGGGTGGGTGGAGAGGAGGGCGTGAAGTGCCAGCATCGCATCGCCAGTTTCCCACACTCCGCAATCCATCAGTTCTTGTACCGCTTCACGCCACGGCCTCACCGCCTCCTCCCGCGCTCTGGCGTCGGCTCCAGTTCGTCTTTCATGCGGCCTCCGGTTTCTTCGCATCGAACGCCGCCTTGCTTTCCTTGGCGATGAGTTCCATCACCTTGATCTGAGCGAGGTAGACTTCCGCATGATGGTTGTTCTTGTGAGTCGCCTTGACGGTCGCGGCAAAGTCTTTGAGCGTCAGAGTCTGGCACCCACAATGAACCATGTAGCCCGCTTCTTCCCATCGCGCCCAGGTGTAAGACGACCGGGAGCCGCAGGGGCCGAATGAGTAGTAGCCGTACAGGTTGGCCCCGTACAGGTCGGCCCCGGACAGGTTGGCCCCGGACAGGTTGGCCCCGTACAGGTTGGCCCCGGACAGGTTGGCCCCGGACAGGTCGGCCCCGGACAGGTCGGCCCCGGACAGGTTGGCCCCGTACAGGTCGGCCCCGGACAGGTTGGCCCCGGACAGGTTGGCCCCGTACAGGTCGGCCCCGGACAGGTTGGCCCCGGACAGGTTGGCCCCGGACTTCACCGCCGCTTGAACCAGCGCAGAGAATGACGCGGCCTCATCGGCGTAGATTATCTTCCCGTCCCAGCAGTTCTTGATCTCAAATTTCATACCGCCTCCTGGCACGGCTTCAGACTCGCTTCGGGTTGGGTCATGATGCCCTCATTTGTAATTTTATGTCTCCACCGTCTGCCGGGGCCAGGTTGATTAAGAAGAACTCCTTAAACTTCTCCGCTCCGTAGGCCCCCTTCGTCAGGTCGATGATCCCCTTGACCGTGATTCTGTCCGGCGTCTGCCGCGACTCCATCCATGCCCGCACCCCTCCCTCGCAGGCTCCCGTTATGACCCGATACGCCTTGATAGCCTCGCCCTTTGTCACCACGCGGTCCAGCTTCCAAGACTTGAACTCCGACGGGTCGCGCTTGCCGATCTTGAACATGAGCCCGTCGCGGGCCTCGGCCAGAGTCTTGCCGTGAGAGAACGCCTCGCCGTCGGTAACCAGGAAGGAAACCTCCGTCTTACCGCAGATCACGACGCGAGACACGGGTCCGCGCCTGGAGACGATGCGGGCGAGAATCCCATCCGCAAACGAGAACCCTGCGGCTGCGAATGAGGATAGGAGCATCGCGCGGCATCGGGAAGGGGCGGTGAGGTCGTTCTTTTTAACGTCTCCGGGCAGGGACAGCTTGGCGTTATCACTCGCATCGACGGAGCCGCCGACGCTGGTGCAGACGGGCAGGGACAGCTTGGCGTTCTCCCTCGCATCGACGTAGCCGCCGACGCTGGTGCAGACGGGCAGGGACAGCTTGGCGTTCTCACTCGCATAGACGTAGCCGCCGACGCTGGTGCAGACGGGCAGGGACAGCTTGGCGTTCTCCCTCGCATAGACGTAGTCGCCGACGCTGGTGCAGACGGGCAGGCCCGCATCCACTCCCGACGGAACAGTGATGTTTCCCGTTATCCTAGTGTACGGGTAAACCTCTCCCGCCTTTGCCGTCAAGTCACCTTCAAAAACATTGTCTTTGGTCATGTTAAAAGTCCTCTCTATCGCGTTCGATTCGTGCTTCTGCCGCGTCGGCCTTGTCGTCTGAGTCTAGATCGGCGCAGGTGCAGTCAGGCTCAACGACATGGCATTCACCAGATTCGCAGTATACGGTGCTTTGCTTGCAAGCGTTCTCTCCGTCGCAGGCACTCCACCGCTCGGGCTGGTCCTTCGGGATCCCCCTGAAAACGCGCAACCAGCCGCCGGCCTTCTTGATCCAGGCGGCGGCCGCGGCCGGCGCCGGTGGGGAGTCCTCGTCCTCAACACGAATCCCATAGCCGGGGTCGTAGCTGACGGCCGCTCCGAGACGGCCGGGACGGCGGAGTTTCCCGATAGCGATTACATCGTCTTCGTCGTATTTCATCGTGACGCCTTCGGAGTGACACGGACCACGCGCTGATGATGCGCGCATATCTGCCCTGGCTTCGCGACCTTCTTCTCGCATGGGTGCGGCCTGGTGTACGTGCTCGGCAACGTCATCCTGCCGCAGATCGGCACGTCCTTTTCCAGGACCTTCATTCTCCGCGCTCACAAGACGTAGGCGACGGCGCCCGCTGGCCGCGCTCGACAACGGTCCCTTGGACGCCTCCGTAGACGACTGCGGTGGACGACATAAAGCCGGCGAGAGGAGACGGCTTGGCGGCTCTCGCTCGGACCTCGGCCAGCGGATCCACGTTGA
The DNA here is from genome assembly GCA_041661865.1 of Phycisphaerae bacterium. Lineage (GTDB taxonomy): Bacteria > Planctomycetota > Phycisphaerae > SM23-33 > SM23-33 > JBAZTO01. Next base: position 3,038 of record JBAZTO010000097.1, read on the forward strand.
GAATGACGCATGATCCGCACGGCTGAGGCGGTTGCTTGGCAAGGGCGCGGCGCGCGCAGGACAGGCAGATCTTCGGGTTGTCTGACGGGAGTGTCATCTTGTTCTCCTGGATTTTATTGGAAATCGGGGCCAGGCGCGCGATGTCGGGCGGCGCGGCCTGGCTTTGATGCGATGCGAGGGTAAGAACATCCCGACAAATCGGCAGTGCGGCCGCTCGTCCGGTTCGAGCTGCTTCCGCACTGCTTCCAGTCTTGGGCCATCAGGTGATAGGCCTCCCTTCCAGCACTCCCCCGCTCTCTCTGTACGCTGCGGGCTCCCAGGGCTCCGGTTGGAGATTCCACTGTCTGGATGGTCCGTCTCATAAATGAATCATAGCAGATGGCATGACATGCGTCAAGTGGTATCGGTGGCGAACCGGGGGCCTCTTGGAAGGCTCTCCTACCCGGTCGGCGACGTTGGAGTTGACGACACGATGGAGTGCCGAGGAGTCCGCCGCTGGGGCTCGCGCCTCCAGCCACCGATAAATCATCATGGGACCTTGCACTCCCATATTCCGAGACGACCTTTCATGGAGATGGGAGCGTTGAACGCCGTCGCTCCAGTGACGACCCACGAGAACAGATCCTCGCTCCAGGGGCAGTAAGCGGCGCCGGCGTCGTCTGGCCTCATGGGCCGGCAGTCGTAGAGTTCCACGGTCCCGAGCAGGGCGCCTGTCGGCAACACGACGCCGTTGGAGAATCTCTCCCAGGGGCCGTAGGCGTCGATCTGAAGACCGGCGTGAATGCCGAGCAGGCCGCGGTAGTTCGTCTTGAACGTCCGCGTCTCGATCGTCTTCACACCAGAGACGAGCAGGGTAGACCATGGTTGCCGGACAGAGAGGCACTTCACAGCATGCCTCCGTCGCGCCGCACGAGCCCCGGCCGGTAGAATAAAATCCGTCCGCACCAGCAAGACAGCTTTGTCCTCCACTGGACTTGCGGCATCTTCACGATCTCCGGCGTCCGACGGACGAAGTGGTTGCCGGACAGGAAGCATAGGAGGCGGGTGATAATTTTCACGATTCACCACCAACCAAGCACGCGCCCGCACAGCGCCAGGCAGGCCAAAAAGTCGATGAACACAAGCGTCGTGTACACCGGGGTCCGTATTACGGTCTCTCCCTGCAACGCCGGTGCCACTACCATGCATAAGGATGAATATATCAGAACAGCCCAGGCCAGCATTTTCATCATATCGGGAACTCGCGCACTCTGAGATCACTCGGCCACTCAGCCATGTCGCCGCCGCTGCGGTGACGGATCTCCTCGATCGGTTCGTTGATGTGGACCTTGGAGTTTGAGCCCATCTGCTTAATAAATACCGCGGTGCCTGCGGCGCGGCACTGGTCGCGGATGCTGCGCGCCCAGTCGAGATGGAACGGCCGCGCGCCGCGGCCGCTCTCTC
>JBAZTO010000098.1:0-4394 GCA_041661865.1 Phycisphaerae bacterium
ACGACGCCGCAGCCAAAGGCCACACCGACCGACAGCAGGTCTTCATCGAGCTCCTCAAGCACGTCGACCAGCAAGCCGTCTCATGACCCCTTGACAGCGATCACCCACATAACGGCACCTATGCGTCGACTCCCGGCCCCGAACAAGATCTTCGGAATCGGCACCCGATCAGAGTCAGGTGTGGCTTCCGAAGATCTTGAGACCGTCGACCCTTGACGGTGACCACCACAGGCGAGAGCGGCACTTCCAATCGGTCGGTCGGCCTTGTCAGTTGCTCTGTCAGATCAGAACCTGGCACTCACTTTCGGAGAGCAGCGCATTCGCGGTGGAGGACAAGGAGGGCGGCTGTTCCCTTGCTAATGACTGCCTGGTCCTCCGCCGAAAGATCGGCAGAAGCTGCCGCAGAGGGCTCGACGACGGCCTCATCGATGAGGTGCGCCTGGGCCACGAAGTCCTGCGCTGCATGTGCGAACGCCGCCCAGCGTCCGTCGAGACGGGCGGCCTCGCGTGCAGCTGCCGCGGCCTCCTCATCCAACGGCGTGTGTTGGGTGAACTCCGCCTGACTTGCTCGCGCCCAGAGCTTGCAGGCATTAAGAGCCTTGACCCGCGCTTGGGACTGCGTGGCCGTGAGAGAGCCCTCGCTCGGTTGTCCGTCACACCCAGCGCCCGCGGCAACGACAAGGACGAGAGCCACAAAGAGCCTTCGGGTGAGCACGAAGACAGGCTATTGGCTCTGTGTTCGTTGGGCCGTAGCGCCGCCTACAGGCTCACGGTCGCCAAGGGTCACCCTCCGCTCGATGCGCCTGGTGCTTGGCAACGGCGCTGAGGGCAAGGGCACAAGGAAGGGCCACCGCGATACCCGTGGCGAGGCCCTGGCCCGCCGCCCCTGCGGCCAGACCAATCACTAGGCCGACCGGACTGGTCACCAAGGCAGCCAGGGCGAAGAGGCTGAGGAGCACGTCCAGCGGCGGTCGAAAGCCCGCTGAATAGGAACGCTGGCGATCACGAACCCAGCCCCAGAAGCGCCCAAGCATGGCGTGAGCATGCCAGGAACTCGGCGACCGGGAACGCCGCCTACTTTCCCCGGTGGTACCTGTCGAGCGGCTTCCCCTCGCCTGGCCACGTCGCCGACCCAAACACACCAAGATTCGGCTTGTCGGGGGTGCCGCCATAGATCGTTGCTGTCCCCAACACGGTCGAGCCCTGCGCTTCGGCGGCCAGAACAGCTGGCTGCCAGTGCTTGGCGAGGTCACGAGGGAGGAAGCCGACGATGCCGCCGTCCGCGTACACGGCGACCGCGTTGGCGTCGTAGGGGTTGTCTGGCTGGGCGCGCAATCCGATGGTGAACTCAGCCACGCCATGCCGCCTCTCGACCAGCTTGATGTGTGCCTGGTAGCTGGCCTCTCCGACGATCTCGATGTCTACGACCGGACCAGACGCTGGCACAACCACTCGGGGCGTGGCAGTTGACCTCGCTCGGCCTCTCAGCCCGTCAAGTAAGCCCATGACAACCCCTTCGATTGCCGAGAGACTGCCACCTCTGCAGCACCCGGGGCGACACCATGGCCGGCGGCGCCTCCGCCGAGAGCGCCGCATAGCCTCTGGCGGCGCGGACGGGAACGCCGCGTACCGGCGGCGCTGAAGCGGCACCGCGTCGGTCACCTCAGGGCGGTGGCGGAGCGCCCTTCCAGGAGTCGATGAGCCTGGACAGGCACTCCATGACTTCCTCAGATCGGTTGATCACGCCAGGCAACATGATCCCGAACTGGGCGTATGGCCAGAGCTGCCACCGCCGAGAGCGTCCAGACGTGGTGCGCCACCGCAGGAGCCACGAGTCAACTGAGTCGACTCTCTCGCGGGGCAGGGTCAGGGTCCGAAGGATGCCGCTAAGAACCAGGCCCGACGCCTCAACCCGAATGACGCCCGCGTTGTAGGCGCGGTACGCGAGCAGGACCATCAGCGGGAGGACTACGACGCCAGCGACAGCGGGCAGGGCCACCATGAGCCCCGTGCACAAGATGACAGCCGTCACCGACTGGGCAACTCGCGTGACCGTCAGTGGTCGCAGCACCGTTCCGGGCGGTGGCGGGCCGCTGACGGGTGGGTAGCCGGGACGGTCGAAGATGCGGCCACCCGACATGCTGGACAGCCTAGTTTCGGCAACGCGGAGTTGCGGGACGGCGAGCGGAGAACGCCGCATCTCCCCGCTCAGGAGCAGGCCCTACTCGCCGGTCGTGGCAGAGCGGGCGATCTCCAACAGGTCCGCAACCTGCTCCTCCGTGGGGATGACGGCGACCCGGTCGTCACCTTCGTAACCCGTCTCGGCCCGTTGCTCGTCGTAGAACACCCTGGTCAGGGTTCTGGACTCACGGCTATGAAGTGACAGGCGTTGCTGGGCACGCGCAGTTCCGTTCGCGAAGGTCACCCAGATGACCACCTCGGCGGCCTCGAAACCCCATGTCGGTGTGTCCCACACCGAGGCGGTGACGCCCGCGGCCACGAGGGCGGCGTCCTCGGCCCTGACGAGGAGCGTCGGCCCGTACCAGGGACGCTCGGGGTGGGTCAGCGGCGCGCCCGGGGCAGCAAGCAGGTCAGCCAAGGACGATCGGTGCAGCAACTCCAAGACCCTGCTGGGCTTGATGCTCACCGGAATGTGCGTGAACGACACCCGATCACCGCGCTGACGGTGCCCCTCTCTCAGAGCCGCCGCCACCTTGATCACTACGTCCACACGCACATACTGCCGCGCGAGTCGAAGGTGCGAGAACGCCGCCGCGTTCCCGTCGACCGGCGGCTACGGTTCTGACGTGATCATCCGCGCCCTCGGATTCCTTCTGCTGGTGGGCGGCGGCACCGTCACCTTGCGCGCCCGATCGATCAACGACTGGGCCTTCCGGATCAACCGTGAGTGGTTCGGCTGGGAGGGCGGCAAGCTGCTTCGGGCCTACGGCTTGGTAGTGACGGCGGCGACTGGCGTGATCATGCTCGGCATCGGCGTGCTGTACCTCGTTCAGGGCGCGGATGCCCTGGCCGGGTAGGCGGCGCTACCGCTCCCCCGAGTGGCGGCGTTCACTGCGGTCCCCAGTCAACGCGACTGCGGCTCGTAAGCGTCCGGCCACGCCTGGTCCCCGACGGGGAACTGACCCCGCAATTCGAAGTTGCTGGCGATCTTCGCCTCGCGGAAGTCGTTGCCCGAGATCCGATTGCGCCGACCGGTGGTGTCCGACTCGCCACTGATAGAGCCGCCACTCATCGACCCGATCACTCGGCAGCGCACGAGGTCCGCGTCCCGCTCCTGGGTCCCCCAAACGCAGTTCTCGAACACGCAGTCCTCGAAGGAGGCTTGCCCGAGGTGAAAGCGTCCTGGCATCCCGAGACGCACGCCGCGAAACGTGCACCGCTTGTAGACGCTCGGGCGGTTGCCGAAGCAGCCCTGAGCTGCGGCACCGCTTGCCATGAGCCCACGACGGGACTTGGAGCCCTGCGAGAAGGTGCAACTCTCGAACGCAGACCACGTGACTGCGAGATGCACCTCGTCTAGAGCCAGCGTCACACCCTGGACATGTGCGCGGTCGAAGTGCACGCCGATCAAGTCCTCAAATTGGCCAGGCTCAAGTTCGCCTGCCGGAAGCTCCCGGACGGGACCCGTGAAGTAGTGCTGGTCCCAGGGCAAGCGACCAGCACGGTCGGGCTTCTGGTTTCGCCACCACTCGGGCGCCTTCTCGCGCATCCCGTGACCCTAGGACGCCAGCGCGATAGGAGCCGATCTGACAAGGCCGACCCATCGATTAGATGTGCCGCTAGGTGCTGTGCCGAAGGTCTTGCGGCATCATCACCTCGTGGCCCGCCCAGCGCTCGCTCCGCATCTGGCGTGGCCCGTCTCGAACGCAGAGCTTCGAGCGGCGCTTGGGGACTACTACGAACGCGTTCGTGTCGTCAGGACGCAGTGGGACAAGCAAGGCAGCAGCGATCCGCTGTCGGTTTCTTGGCACGCCGAGCGCGCCGAGATGCCCGGTTGGTCGAAGGACAGAACACCCGACGTGTGGATTCGCCCGATCGAGCGAGAAGGCCGCGAGGCGGTACGCGAGTTGCTGCTGCGCGACGTGCTGCCCGATCTGGCCCGGTGGTTGCGGGAGGCGTTCGAGGCACCCCAGACCTGGCGGGACACCCGACACGAGCGGCGTTGGTCCATCAAAGCCGGAGCCCTGGTCGCTCATGACGACGATGGAATGCACATCCTCGACAGGGAACGCGGTCGACGGTAGGAGCCGTTATGTGGGTGATCGCTGTCAAGGGGTCATGAGACGGCTTGCTGGTCGACGTGCTTGAGGAGCTCGATGAAGACCTGCTGTCGGTCGGTGTGGCCTTTGGCTGCGGCGTCGTCGTGCTGGGCT
>JBAZTO010000099.1:0-4154 GCA_041661865.1 Phycisphaerae bacterium
CAATTCCCCTTTCCTCCACGCGCGGCGCCGTGCGCCAAAAGTAACTGTTACCCGGGAACGGGTATCGTTGTGCCAAAAGGGTGTTACCCCTTGGCTCTTGTTTTTGGTTAACTGTTTTCTGGCCTCGAAGCGAGCTAAAACGAGCAGGGGGGCGGGCTGCGTGCTCCCTAGCACGCGCCCCCCTGCGGTCGAGCGTGGAAGGGCTTCCCTGGAGGGGGGGCCGGGGGGAGGTCTGGTTGGCAGAGTTATTCACAATGGCGTCACGCTCAATTAGCTTTTGCTTCGCGGGGTCTTAATTGCGGAGTCGGCGCATCGCCGAGATGGCCTTCAGGCTCCGGGTCACTGCTTGTTTCAAGGCAAAGGGATTTAAGCGCGCCTTGTCTTTCAACAGGCGCTCTTTGGTGGCCTGGCTCACCTCCGCATTGGCCAGCACCCGCGCCAGCGGTGTTTGGGCCGCTCCGTAAATGCGCTGCACCTTCCCGCCTTTGCGCTCCTTGTGATCTAACTTGAGGCTCGCGTGAAAGTAGTTGAGCAACTGCCCATAGGCGCCCTTGACCAGCGCGTTCATCGGCTCCACCAACTCCGGATTGTCGTGCCGCTCATACCCAAAGCACTGCCGCACGTGCGTCCAGTTCTTCTGCTCCACATGCGCATTGTCGTCTTTCTTGAACGGCCGGCTGCGCGTCATGAACACCGGCTGCGGGCGCTTCTGCAGCCACTTGAGCACGTGATGGTTTAGGAACTCACCCCCGTTATCACTGTCCAGACCCAACAGCGAAAAGGGCAGGCACGCTTCCATATCCTGCAACGCCGCCAAGGTCCCGACCTGGCCCCGTCCCCACATCGCCCGCAATTCCACCCACGTCGTCGCATAATCCACCGCATCGACCATCCACACATATTGCCCCGCCGCGCTCCCCCCGCATAGCGCCACCGTATCGACCTCCAGCCAGCCCGCTTTACCTTCCTCCCAGAAGCTCCCGCGAATGGGGATTTGCTGCCGCAACAACGTCCCCGGGCGCGTCAGCGACCGTCCCGTGTCCTGACCCCGCAACGGCTCCAGCAACCGGTCCAGCGTCCGCCCGCTGGCCAGCAAGAGCTTCTCCCGCACCTCCCCAGGTATCCGCCGCTCATACTGCTCATAGGCCGGAATCCACTCCGGTAACATCGCCACCAAACGCCGCCCACACGCATAGTCGGTGGCTCGCCAGATCGGCTTGAGCCAGGGCACCAACAGGCTCGGCTCATACTTCACTGGCCGCCCCGTGATAATCAGCGGACCCCGGACCACCCGCGGTTGGCGCAACGCCCGAATCGCTGACTTGCGATGATAACCCAGCAACTCCTGCGCTTGGTCCAGCAGCTTCCGTTTGTGCTCCTCACCGGCAGTTTCATACCGCCGCCGCAACTTCATCAAAACCTCTTCCCGTGTCAGTTTACTCATCGTTTTATCCATTCTGCCACGGTAACCCGACTTCTGGCACAACGTATGCCTTGGCCGCTCTTTCACCCACCTCCCGGGTAACAATACTTTTGGCGCAATTCGCCCGGCGGAGCAAGGGGCGGCAAACCAGAGAGCCTTGGCAGATCCAGGGGCTTTGCGCCAGTTGGGTCTGGAGGCGTTGAGAAGCCGGAGGGTGGGGGCCCAGGTCAGCCAAGCGGCGGATCCGGGGTGAGGGGGCTGGGGTGGGCATAGAGGTTTTTCCAGCAGCATGCCCGAAAAGGGCTTGCCTGTCAAGGGGATATATCTGTAACATTACAGATATATGTTTACCACCAGCGACCTCTTCGGCAAGTTCCACTCCCCCAGACACTCCCTCCCGAGCGCCCGCGCCCGGCTGCCCCGCAGCCCCAACGAGCTGGCCACGCTCTTTAAGGACTGGTTCCCCGCTCATTGGCTCTCGCCCACCGAGGAAGGCCCCAACAGCCGCCAGCGCCGCTACAGCCTGGCGGTGACGTTTTGGACCTTCCTGTGGCAGGTGCTCAATCCCGGCAGCCCTTGTTCGGATGCCGTCAGCAAGGTCGTCGCCTGGTTGGCCTCGCTGGGCCGCCACCACCTCAGCAACGATACCAGTCCCTATTGCCAGGCCCGCGCTCGCCTGCCCAAGTCCACGCTGCAGAACATTCTCGGGGCCGTCGCCCAGCGCGCCGAACAGCGGGTCCGCTCCCACTGGCGCTTCCACGACCATGACGTCAAGGTCGCCGACGGCACCAGCCTCTTGGCCCCCGATACCCCCAAGAACCAAAAGGCCTTCCCTCAGTCCGCCCAGCAGCAGCCGGGCTGCGGTTTCCCCTTAATCAAACTGGTGGCCCTGTTCTCCTTGAGCAGCGGCGCGCTGCTCCACTTTACCTTGGGCAACAAGCACGACTCGGAGTTAGGCCTCTTCCGCCGGCTGTGGCGCCACCTCCAGGCCGGGGATCTCTTCTAGGCCGACCGGCTCTTTTGCGACTATGTCACCATCGCCGGACTGTGGCAACGCCACGTGGCCAGCCTGCTGCGCCTCAACGAGAGCCGAACCCACGATTTCCGCCAAGGCAAACGCTTGGGCCGCTACGACCGGTTGGTCACCTGGCACAAGCCCCAACGCAAACGCAAAACCGCCACCCGCAGACTCTGGAACGCCCTGCCCGCCCAGATCACCTTGCGCCTGATTCGCTATCCGGTCTGTATCCCCGGCTTTCGCCCCAAGTACATCATTTTGGTCACCACGCTGCTCGATCCGATCGCCTACCCCGCCGCCGAATTAGCCCAACTCTACGCGCGGCGCTGGTCGGTCGAGCTGTTCTTCCGGCACATCAAAACCACCATGCAAATGGACAGGCTCCGTTGTCTGAGCCCGGCCCTGCTCCACCGCGAAGTGCTCCTGCATCTCATCGCCTACAACCTGATCCGTGGAATGATGGCCGAAGCCGCTGGCATTTATGATCAGGATCTGGCTCGCCTCAGCTTTAAGGGCTCGGTGCAGACCGTGCGCCACTTCAGCCAAGTTATCGCTCAAGCCACCAGCCGCCGCAAAGCCGTGCAATTGACCAATGATCTGCTCCAAACTCTGGCCCAAGCGCTGGTGCCTGACCGTCCAGGTCGAGCCGAACCGCGCGTCTTAAAACGCCGCCACAGGCGTTACTCGTTGATGACCCGGCCCCGCAACCACTGGAAAGCCCACCTGCACTCTCGCAAAACCACCAAGAATCAAAGGGCTTAACTACGCGCCATTCGAGGCTACGCTGAGGCTACCCCGCAGACTCACCAGGGTGCATCATGGCACCACCACCGGAACGCCGGATTCATTCGGCAGGCTGGCGAGCCGCACTGGGGCTGCCGGATGAATCCGGCGTTCCGATTGGCATAGCCGCCCGTCTTGGTGGTGGTGTCAGGATGTGCCCCTCACCCGGACCGGCGCGTTTGGATGGTTGCGAAACGGTGGAATTAGTCCAAGATTGCCTTGCTTATGAAAACGAACTACAGCCGCCGCGACTTTCTCGCCACCTCAACCGCTCTTGCCGCCGGGCTTGGCTTCGGCCTGGCCGCCGCTCCCGGCTACGCCCGGGAGGCGGACCCCGCGTTCAAGACGAAGCTCCACAAGGCCCTAATCGTCGGCAAGCCGACGGAAGACGAGCTTAAACGAATCAAGGACGCCGGGTTCGACGGCGTCGAGGCGGGCATCGTGCCACCCCAGGAGGCGGAGGCCTGCCGCAAGGTCGCGGAGAAGTGCGGCATGCGCATTCAATCCGTTATGCGCGGGTGGGCGGAGTTTAACAGCGACGACCAGAGCAAGGTGGAGAAGACGTTCGCGGTGACCGAGGACGCCTTGCGCGCGGCGCAGGGCTACGGCGCGGACGCCGTGCTGCTGGTACCCTGCCGGATCGGCGGGATGAAGACGCCCGCGCCACGGGAGTTCGCCATCGAGTTCGACCCGAAGACCAACCACCTCACGCGCGTCGTCACCGGCGACAACGCGCCCTACGCCGATTACCTCAAGGCCCACAATCACGCGATTGACACCTCGCGCGAGGCGGTCAAGCGGCTCATCCCCCTCGCCGAGAAATGCGGCGTGGTCATCGCGCTGGAGAACGTGTGGAACAACCTTTGGGTGCAGCCCAAGGTATTCCAGAACTTCGTCGCGTCCTTCAACAGCCCCTGGGTGAAGGCCTAT
>JBAZTO010000100.1:0-3941 GCA_041661865.1 Phycisphaerae bacterium
CTCTGTGGCCCCGAAAAGCGTGTCCCTTCGGCAACAGTGCGTGAGCGGGGGTGATCTGGCGGGGTAGCCTCCCTGTCATTGGAGCCGCGCTGCGGCAAGGAGGCGAGAAGATGGAAGAGGCGAAGGCAAGCGGTTGCACGGCGTTGACGCGTGTGGAGGGGCAGTTGGCGGAGTGGCGGCGCTGTCACGGGAAGGCGGAGAAGCTACCTGAGACGCTGTGGGAGGAGATCGCGGGAGTGGCGCGCGAGGTTGGGGTGAACCGGACGAGCCGGGCGCTGGGGTTGTGGTACTACGCGGTGAAGAGGCGGGTGTTCGGATCAGAGAAGCCGAGGCAGACCCGGCGAGCGTTCGTGCAGGTCGAGGTCTGCTCGTCGTCGGCCGATGCGGGATGCGTCATCGAGATGGCGAGAGCTGACGGTGCGCGAGTGACGATCCGAGAAGCAACGACGGAGCAAGTGGCTGTCGTGGCGAGCAGCTTTCTGGGAGGCCGCCGATGATCCAGGTGACGCCCCAGACGCGGATTCTGCTGGCGGTGGAGCCAGCTGACTTTCGCAACGGGATCGACGGGTTGGCGCGGGAGTGCCGGGAAGTGCTCCAGAGTGACCCGTTCGCGGGAACGGTATTTGTCTTCCGCAATCGGCGAGGGACGGCGGTGAAGCTGCTCTTCTACGACGGGCAAGGCTTCTGGCTATGCCAGAAGCGGTTGTCCTCGGGGCGGTTCAGGTGGTGGCCGAAGGAAGGTGAGAGCGGGCGACGGCAGCTGGCGATGCACGAATTGCAGCTGCTGCTCTGGAACGGCAACCCATCTCGGGCTGGGGCTTCTCCACCCTGGAGACCGCTGGCAATGGCGGCCTGAGAAGGGAGTTGCGTTCCACGTTTGGGCATGCTACCTTCCCGGCGTGAGCTTACATCTCCGCTTCCGGGGCCGTGACTACACCGACACCGAGGCCATATTCATCCGCGAGTTGATCGCGGCCAACCCGGGCCTGTCCCGCCGACAACTGTCGGCGAAGCTGGCCGAGGCCTGGGATTGGGTGCAACCGAATGGGGCTCCTCGCGACATGGTGGCCCGGGGGTTGATGCTGGCGCTGCATCGAGCGGGGCACATAGAATTGCCGGTGAAGCGTCACTTTCCGCCGAACAACGCGATCCAGCACCGCCACGCCCCGACGGTGGGCCTGCTCAGCTGGGAGCCCCTGAGCGGGCCGTTGTCGGCACTGGGCCCTGTGGAGATCCAGCAGGTGCGCCGCACGGGGCACGAGCGTCTGTTCAACGGCTTCCTTCAGACGCACCACTACCTGGGGTACACGCGTCCGGTGGGCGAACACCTGAAGTACCTGATCTGGGCCCGCGGAGTTCCGGTAGCCTGCCTGGCGTGGTCATCGGCGCCAAGGCACCTGGGCCCCCGTGATCGTTTCATCGGGTGGTCGCCCCAGGCGCGCCGCCAGAACGTGCACCTGGTGGCCTACAACACGCGCTTCTTGATCCTGCCGTGGGCTTCGATCCCGCATCTGGCCTCGCACATTCTGGGAGCGATCGCGCGGCGGCTCTCGTCGGATTGGCAGGCGCTTTACCAGCATCCGATCTGGCTGCTGGAGACCTTCGTCGATCCGGAGCGGTTTCGCGGGACCTGTTACCGGGCAGCCAACTGGCAGTACGTGGGGATGACGCTGGGACTGGGCAAGGCCAGCCGCACGGGAATCCCGGACCGCTCACTCAAACAGGTACTGGTGTATCCGCTGGCCAGAGACTTCCGCCGCCGGCTTGGAGTGGGATGAAAGTCCGGACCGTCCCGCTTCCTCCACCAGCGGAACTCGAGACCTTCCTGGTTGAGCTCAAGGACCTTGTTCCGGAGCGGCTCTTCGCGATTGCCCAGGCCCTGGTTGCGGCCGTCGAACTGCTCTACCAAATCCTGGAGAAGAAACGGTATGCGCTAGCCGCCCTGCGTCGGCTGCTGTTCGGCTCGCCGACGGAGAAGACGGCCAACGTCGGCAAGGGCAACCAGGCACCGGCCGACGGCAAGGGTTCCAAAGGCGAACCCGGAGCGAAGGGCTCCAAGACCAGGAAAGGGAAAGGGCATGGCAGAAGGAAGCTCAGGGAGGGCTTCCCGGGAGCCCATCGAATTGTCGTTCCCCATCCGGAGATGGCGCCCAAGTGCCCGTGTCCCAATTGCGCCGACGGCAAGATGTACCAGCTCAAACGGACCTGCCTGCACCCTCGGTTCTTCGGGCAGCCGTTCCTGGTGATGTTCCTCTGGGAACTCGAAGGTTGGCGCTGCAGCAGTTGCCAGGGAGTTGTCTGGGCTCCCCTGCCCGCGGAGGCCAGAGGCCCGAAGTACGACCCGACTGCCAAGAGCATGCTGGCCGTGATGCAATACCGCAACGGCATGCCGTTTCACTGCATCCAGCAGCACCAAGAAGCCCAGGGTATTCCAGTTTCCCAGGGCGTTCAGTGGCAACTGGTCAGCGAGCTGGCCAGGGATGCTGCCCCTGTCCACGAGGCCTTGCGCAGGACGGCCGCTCGGGGGGAAGTCCTGCACAACGACGATACCAGAGGAAGGATTCTCGAGCTGGCCAAGGCAACAGCGCCCCACCAGCCAAGCCCGGACAGCCCGAAGAAGGGCAAGAAGCCCAGGACAGGAATCTTCACCACGGCCATCGTCTCTCGATGCGGAGACCAGACGATCGCGCTCTACTGCACGGGCCGTCAGCATGCCGGCGAGAACCTCGATGACCTGGGTCGAGGTCGGCCCTCCGACCTCCCCGCTCCGATCCAGATGTGCGACGGGCTCGAGCACAACGCCCCCGCTGGATTCAAGACCCTGCTGGCCAACTGCCTGTCGCACGCCCGCCGCAAGATCGTCGACATCGTCAGCTTCTTCGAGCAGGAGTGCCTGCACGTGCTCGAGGTGCTCAAAGAGGTCTACGTCGTCGACGCCGCTGCCCGGGAACAAGCTCTTTCCGCCGACGAACGATTGAAGCTCCACCAAGAGAAGAGCGCACCTCTCCTCGAGAACCTGCGGCTCTGGATGAACGCCCAGTTCCTCGAGAAGAAGGTCGAACCCAACTCCGGCCTCGGCAAGGCCTTCAACTACTTCTTGAAGCGCTGGGGGCGCTTGACCTTGTTCCTGCGAGTGCCGGGAGTTCCCCTCGACAACAACATTTGTGAAAGAGCTATCAAGATGGCGGTTCGCCATCGCAAGAACTCCCTGTTCTACAAGACCCAGCGCGGTGCTGCCGTCGGCGACTGCCTGATGAGCCTAATCCATACCTGCGAGCTCGCAGGCGCCAACGCCTTCGACTACCTCACCGCTCTGCAACGACACCACGACGCCGTCACGGCCAAGCCCGAGGCCTGGCTCCCCTGGAACTACAAGACGGCTTTGGCCGTCACAACCGCGTCCACCGGACCCCCTCGGAAGCCGATACCTCCGTATCTGAACGATTGCCCGGTCCTCTCACTCGCAGGTCAGCCTGTCGCTGCCGCCTTGCTGCGTGCGAACGCGAGGCCGACGGCACCACTTCTGCTTACGTACCCCGCATCGACGTAGTCAGCGGCCGCCGCCGGGCCTCGATGACGGCCGCCGCCCGTCGGGGAACTTCTACCTTCCGGGGCGCCCCCGCAATCTTCAGGCCGAGCGCTGTCCGCCCCATTGCTGGCGCACGGCTGCCGAAGGGACACGATCACCTGAAGCAGGTACAGCAACTGACTTGCTCTCTGCTGCACTACACTCTCGCTCAGATCTTGCGAGTGCAACTCTTCGAGCAACTCTCTTGCCGTAGCTATCGTGCTTGCGAGATCTACCGAACGTGTCGCCTCAATTTCCCGAAGCCTAGCTTGAACTTCCTGCAGTTGAAGCAGCAGGTTCTTCGCCAAGACTTGCAGTTTGGCTGGCGACGATGCGCAGCGATACATGCCGACCTCCTTGTCTTTAACATCCG
>JBAZTO010000101.1:0-3867 GCA_041661865.1 Phycisphaerae bacterium
GCCCAGGCCACCGGCGAGGCAGACCACGAGTACGCCATGGCGCTTGGCCACGGCCGCCACACCCACGGGCGCCTTGCCCATGGCCGTCTGGAAATCGGTGCGGCCTTCCCCGGTGAGGACCAGATCTGCGCCCTGGACCAGAGCCTCGAAGCCGGTGGTCTCCAGGACGATGGATACGCCGGGCCGCAGGCTGGCCGGCATGAAGAAGAGCAGGCCCGCACCCAAGCCGCCGGCGGCGCCTGCGCCGGGGAGCAGGGCCACCTCGCGACCGGTGGTCGACGCGGCGACCTTCGCGAAAGCGCCGAGAGCGGCGTCAAGTTCGGCCACCATGGCAGGCGTGGCGCCCTTCTGCGGGCCGTAGACGGCCGAGGCGCCGCGGGGGCCGCACAGCGGGTTATCCACATCACAGGCCACCAGGATGGAAGCCTCCGCCAGACGCGGATCCAGGCCGGAGAGATCCATCCGGGCGAGACGAGACAGGGCGGCCCCGCCATCGGGCAGGTCGCGGCCCTCGGCGTCCAGGAAGCGCACACCCAGGGCACGGGCCATGCCCGTGCCGCCATCGTTGGTGGCGCTGCCGCCGATGCCGATGACGAGCTTCCGGAGTCCGGCGTCCAGGGCCGCCTTCATCAGTTCGCCGGTGCCGAAGGTGCTGGTGATGCGCGGATCGCGGTGTTCCTTCGGCACCAGGGGCAGGCCCGAGGCTGCGGCCATCTCCAGGAAGGCCGTGGAGCCATCGCCCGAGATGCCCCAGTGGGCGTGCACGGCCTCGCCCAGGGGACCGCGCACCTCAGAGTGCATCAGACGGCCCGCCGTGGCGGCCACCAGGGCCTCGACGGTACCCTCGCCGCCATCGGCAATGGGCACCTTGATTACCTCGGCTGCGGGAAACACGGCGAGGATGCCACGCTCCATGGCCTCGGCGACGCCGAGGGCCGAGACGCTGCCTTTGTAGGAATCTGGAGCCACGATGATGCGCATGGGCTCACCTCACAGACATCTGGTTGTATTCAGAGATTGAAAAGATCACCGCCAAGTCGCCAAGAAGCCAAGAATTGAAAAAGCGTTTTTTCGTCTTTCTTGGCGTCCTTGGCGCCTTGGCAGTGATCCCATTTTCAAATCATTACGGAACGAGACCCGGGAACAGGAAGGCGAAGCCCCAAACCATGAGGCCCAGCAGGATCACGTACGGAATCGTGTACTTGATCGTCTGCCGCATGATGAGGCCCTCCTTGCCGGCGAGGCCCACGGCGGTGGCGGCGATGACGATGCTCTGGGGCGAGATCATCTTGCCCGCGGAAGCGCCCGCACTGCCGGCCGAGGCCATGAGGATGTCGGAGAGGCCCATGCCCTGGGCGGTGAGCTTCTGCAGGTTGCCGAAAAGGGCGTTCGCGGACGTGTTGCTGCCGGTGAGGAACACGCCGATGGTGCCGAAGAGCGGGCTCAGCAGCGGATAGATCTGCTTGCTCACCAGGGCGATGATGCCGTTGGCCATGGTGGCCACCATGGAGATCTGCTTGGTGGCCAGGTCTCCGACCACCGCGAGTTTGGTCTTGGGGTCGATGATCGGCAGGGTCAGGTTCATCACCTCGGCGATGGAAAGAATGCAGGCCACGGCGATGAAGGAGGGGATCATCTGCTTGAAGGTCTTGCCGAACTGCTCGCCCATCACCGAGTACTTGATGCCCATGAAGGGGAAGGCGATGAGACCGGCGATCAGCATGATGGTGCCGGGGCTCTGCAGCCAGGTGAAGGAGTAGAGCTTGCCAGGGTTATAGATCTGGGCCTTGAGGATCACCCAGTTCCAGCCTGCCGCGCTGCCATTGAAGAGGGGCTTGGTCTTGGGCAGGTTCACGGCAATGACCAGCACGGCCAGCAGCAGGTAGGGCAGCCAGGACAGGAAGAGTTCCTTGAAGTGGAATTCCTTGGGCGTGTTGTCGGCCGGAGCATCGCCCTCGAAGAGCCAGGGCTGGGCATGCTTCTGAACCTTCAGGTAGATGGCCGTGGCCACGAGACACACAAGGCCCGCCAGCACGGACGTCAGGTCCGCGCCGATGAAGTTGGACACGAGGAACTGGGTGATGGAGAAGCTGAGGCCGGACACCAGGATGGTGCCGAGGGCGCCCTTCAGCCCCTTGGACTTGGACATGGCGTAGACCGTGGCGAAGGCCATGATCAGGGCCAGCGGCGCCATGAAGCGGCCGGTCATCTGGGAGAGTTTCATCACGTCCAGGCCCGTGGTCTTAGCCAGCGTCACGGTGGGGATGGCCAGCGAGCCGAAGGGCACGGGGCCGGTGTTGGCCACGAGGCAGACCAGCGCCGCCATCATCGGGTTGTAGCCCAGGCCGATGAGGATGCTCGCGGGAATGGCCACGGGTGCGCCAAAGCCGCAGATGCCTTCGAGGAAGGCGCCGAAACCGAAGGCGATGAGCAGGGCCTGGGCGCGGCGGTCGATGGTCAGGTTGGCCATGGCCCCCTGCATCTTATCCATCCAGCCCGTGGCCTTCAGCACGTTGTAGACCACCAGCGCGCCGAAGGGGATGTACATGATCGGGAAGAGCCCCGTGAGACCGCCCTGGAGGGCCGCCAGCAGGGTCACCTTCGCCGGGAAGCCGAAGACGAAAATGGCCGTGAGCACGGTCACCAGCCACGCGATGGGTGCCACTTTCGCGGCGGGTTTCATCAGCAGGGGAATGCCGATGAGCAAGACGATGAGCGGCAGCGTCGCCGCCAGGGCACCAAGTAGCATTGTCTACCTCCGGATCGATTGCCCAAGACCTTACCGGTGAAAGGTCTGACCACCAAGCCAAAAAAGCCTCAATAAACGAGGGCCGGAATCCTAGGGATTCCGGCCCTTTGCGTGTCTGGAGGTCGACTGGATTATTCCGGTATGACCATCAGGCCTATTTCGTCTTCACGGGATCCTTGGGGCGCTTCGGCAGGGCCATGGGCTTCTCGGCCATGCGCTTCAGAACCTCTTGGATGCCCCGTTCGAGCTGGAGATCCCGGCCCGCCAGCATCGAGGCCGGATCGTTCTCCACCTCGATATCAGGGGTCACGCCTTCGCCCTCGATGATCCATTCGCCCGTGGGCGCGTTGGTGCCGGAGCGGGGGACGAAGACGCTGCCCCCATCGATCAGGGGCAGGTTCCCGCCGCCCACGACGCCGCCCCAGGTGCGCTTGCCGATGAGGGGGCCGAGGCCCGCGAACCGGAAGTGGTAGGGGAAGATGTCGCCATCGCTGGCGCTGGTTTCGCTGGTGAGCGCCACCATGGCGCCGTGGAATACGGTGCTGGGATAGGTGGAAGGATGCTCGCCATCCATGCCGAAGCGGGTTCCCAACAGCTTCTTGCCCAGGCGCTCGAGGATCATCTGACTGATGTTGCCGCCCCCGTTGGCCCGGACGTCCACGATCAGGCCTTCCTTGCGGATCTGCGGGTAGTACCACTTGATGAACTCGTACAGGCCCGGTCCACCCATGTCGGGAATATGGAGGTAGCCCACCTTCCCGCCGCTGAGCTTGTCGACGGTCTCTTTGGAACGCAGCACGAAGTCCAGGTAGCGCAGGCTGGCGTCGCCCTGAATGGGGTTGTAGGTGACCTGCCGTGCGCCCTCGAAGGTGGGCTTGACGTTCAGCGTGAGCGTCACCGCAAAGGTCTTGTTCCGCAGCAGGCGGTAGGGATTCTCGTGGGCCTTCAGCTCGACGCCATCGATGGCGAGGATGTAGTCGCCCTCACGGGCGTCCACCCCCGGCTCCGTCAGCGGGCTGCGGTACTTGGGCTCCTCGTTGTGACCCCGGTAGATGCGGGCGAGCCGGTAGCGGCCGGCGGCGGCATCCAGTTCGATGCGGGCGCCAGGCAGGCCGACC
>JBAZTO010000102.1:0-3866 GCA_041661865.1 Phycisphaerae bacterium
CGGATCTGCGCCTGGACCGGGAGAATATCCTGGCCTTTATCGAGGCCTATCAATCCGTGCGCACGCTGAAGATCGGCGAACTCTGGGCCATTCCCCAGATGCTGCGCATTGCGCTGATTGAAAGCATCCAGGGCCTGGCTGTCACCGCCCTGGCGGACCTGCGAGAACGTCAGTTGGCCGACTTCTGGGCGAACCGGCTGGTTGCCGCCAATCGCCGCGATTCCAACCAGCTCTTCGCGATCCTGGCGGAACTTGCTGCATCGGAGCCGAGTCCCAGTGATTATTTTGGTGCGCAGCTGGTTGGCCTGCTCTACGACGAGGCCGCCGCCTTGGCGCCGGTAAAGAACTGGTTCGAGCGCACGCTGAAAACTCCTTTGCCCGACCTCAATCGGCGTGAGCAGAACCGGCAGGCCAGCGAGCAGTTGGCCAGCGGCAATGCCTTCACCAGCCTGCGCCAGCTGGCCCTGTTGGACTGGCGGAAAATCTTCGAACAGCTCAGCCGGGTGGAGCAGGTATTGCGTCGCGATCCGTCCGGGGTCTATCCCCAAATGGATTTCGCAACCCGTGACCGCTGCCGTCGGGCGATCGAAGACCTTGCCCGCGCTGCGGCCCAGCCCGAGGAACGGGTTGCGGAACGCGTCATCAAGCTGGCGACGCAGGCAGGTCGTGAAGCAACAAGCGATGAACGGCGCAGCCATGTCGGCACCTGGCTGATTGATGAGGGACGGGCCGAGTTGGCCCGGCTGCTTGCCTGCCATGAAACGCTCCGTTTTCGTGTTCAGAAATGGGTCAATGACCATCACGCCGCCGTCTATTTCCTCGTCATCGGCGGCTTCTCGATGCTGCTCGTCTTTCTGATCGTTGTCTTTGGACTGATCCCGACCGGGTTATCGCCCGTCATTCGCGTCGGGCTGATACTGCTCCTGCTGATTCCGGTCAGCCAGCTGGCCATCGAGGTGGCCAATTACCTGATCATGCGACTTCTGCCGCCCCACCCCCTGGCCAAGATGGACTTCAAGGCAGCAGGGATTCCCGATGAATTCCGCACCCTGGTGGTCGTGCCGATGATGCTGGTGGATGCGGAGACGATCCGGGCCGAGGTGGAGAATCTGGAGATCCGCTATCTGGCCAATAAGGAAGCGAA
Organism: Phycisphaerae bacterium; assembly: GCA_041661865.1. GTDB lineage: Bacteria > Planctomycetota > Phycisphaerae > SM23-33 > SM23-33 > JBAZTO01. The sequence continues at coordinate 1,145 of JBAZTO010000102.1, forward strand.
TCTGCTCTATAGCCTCTTCTCGGATTACACCGATTCCGCCACCCCTTCGCGTGAAGATGACAATGGGATGCTCGAGACCGTAAACGCAGGCATTGAGGCTCTCAATCAGCGTTATGGCGGCGAACGTTTTTTTCTCTTCCATCGGGAGCGCACCTGGAGCGAATCCGAGCAGAGATTCATCGGCTGGGAGCGTAAACGGGGCAAGCTTGAGGAACTGAACTGCCTGATCGATGGTACGCGGCCCGAAAGCGCTGCCCGCCTGGTCTACGTGGGCGACCCGGATCAGTTGGCGGACATCCGCTTCATCATCACCCTGGACAGCGACACCCAGTTGCCGCACGCAACGGCCCGCAGGCTGGTGGAGACCCTGGCGCACCCCCTCAACCTGCCCCGCTTCGATGGGTCGGGCAGGATCATGGCCGGCTCCTATACCATCATCCAGCCGCGGGTGAGCCCGACCCTGCCGAGTACGAGCGCCTCGATCTTCAGCCGGCTCTTCGCCGATGCGGTTGGCATCGACCCCTATACCCAGGCGGTATCCGATGTCTATCAGGACTTAAGCGGTGAAGGGTCATATCATGGCAAGGGGATCTACGATGTGCGCGCCTTCAGCCGCGTGCTCTCGGGACGGCTCCCTGAAGAGTGGGTCTTGAGCCACGACCTGATCGAAGGGGCCCATGTCCGGGTGGGGCTGGCCAGTGATATTGAGCTCTACGATGAATTTCCCCAAGGGTATCAAAGCTACACCAGCCGGGCCCATCGCTGGATTCGCGGTGACTGGCAGATCGCGGAGTGGATTTTTCCGCGTGTTCCCCTGGCGGGAGGAGGTCGCGGGGCCAATCCGCTCTCCCTGTTCGACCGTGGGAAGATTCTCGACAACCTGCGTCGCAGCCTCCTGCCTGCCACGAGCCTGGTCCTCTTGACTGCCTCCTGGCTCGTCTCCCCGCAGATCGGCGGGATCGCAACCCTGGTGGTCGGCATGCAGCTGCTCTTCCCCCCCCTGGCGCAACTCTTCACCGTGGTCACCACCCGCAAGGGGCTGAAGTATCTCTCTCTGTCCAAGGTGCGGCACGATCTGTTGCGGGCCGGCGCCGATGCCGCACTGTTGCCGCAGCAGGCAATACTGGCCCTGGATGCCATTGTCCGGGCCTGCTACCGCCGCTTGATCTCCCGTCGCGGCCTGCTGGAATGGACGGCCCACGCAGCATCCGGGAGCGCCTCCCGGCAGCAGCCGTTCTTCGTCGTGAGCCTGGCCCTGGGGAGCATCTTTGCCGTCATTGTGAGCTTAGCGATCCGGCACCTCATGCCGGACAGCCTGCCGCTGGCCGCCCCCTGGCTTGTTTTGTGGTTTTTCTCTCCGCTGCTTGGCTGGCTCCTGAATCTTCGACCCGGTGAGCCGCAACAGGCACAACTGCTGCCGGCAATGGACCGCCGCTTCCTCAGAGTGGTTGCCCGGCGGACCTGGCGCTATTTTTCATCCTTTGTCAGCGCCGACACCTCCTGGTTGCCGCCCGATAACTATCAGGTTGCCCATCAGAACAGCCTGGCCATGCGAACCAGTCCGACCAACATCGGCCTCTGGATGACCAGTGTCCTGGGAGCCCATGATTCCGGCTATCTGACCATTAACCAGGTCGTCGAAAGACTGACCAGCACCATGACAACCATCGGCCGTCTGGAACGCTACGAAGGGCATCTCCTGAACTGGTACGATATCCAGACCCTGGCCCCGCTTGAACCTCGCTACGTCTCCATGGTCGACAGCGGCAACCTGCTGGGTGCCCTGTGGGCACTGGAGCAAGGGCTTGACGAGTTGGTGCATGGACCCCTCCTGGACGGCCAGGCCTTTGGCGGCCTGGCCGACACCGGCGAAATCCTGGAACGGGCCGCAGCCATAGAAGGAATGACCGGTCCGTATCGACAGATTCTTGACCAACTCCTGGCTGAGTGCAATGCACCGCCATCCACCATCGTCGATCTTCTCCGCCTGCAGCGGCGGATAGAGGTCGATGTCAGTTCTGTTGTCGCTGTCGTAGGAGCCTCGCCATGGGCCGCTGAACTTGAACAACAGGTTGCGGCCTGGATTCAGAACAGCGATCGCTATCTCACCTGGATTGAAGTCCTCGCCGAAAAGACCGAGGAGGAGATGGCCCCGTTGGGGGCGGCGGCCCTGCTCGCCATCCATCAGGATCTTTCCAAGGCGCCTTCGCTGCACGATCTTGCCCATGGCCTGATCGCCTCGATCCCGATTCTCCACGCCTTCCGCGCGGAGTCTCTCCAGGCCGGTACCCCCCTCGGCCCGTGGCTCGACCGGGTTATAAAGGCATTCGCCACGTCGCAGTGGCTGGCCGGTGAAATGCTGGGGATGGCTGAGCGGCTCATTGAGGACGTCCGCAAGCTGTCCGCAGCCATGGATATGCGATTCCTCTATGACAGGGAAAGCAAACTGTTCGCCATCGGCTTCAATGTTTCCACAGACGTCCTGGACGGTTCCAGTTACGATCTCCTGGCCAGTGAGGCGCGCTTCGGAAGTTTCGTCGCCATTGCCCGGGGCGATGTCCCCCTGGAGCACTGGTTCTCTCTGGGCCGCCCCTACGGCGCTATCGGCCGGCAGCGGGTGTTGCTCAGCTGGGCCGGGACTATGTTCGAATACCTGATGCCGCTCTTGTTTCAGTACTCCTACGGCAACTCGCTCCTGGACAAGGCGGCCCGGGAAGCGGTG
>JBAZTO010000103.1:0-3847 GCA_041661865.1 Phycisphaerae bacterium
CAGTCACGTGCCAGCCCATACGTTCATGCGCGTCCAGCAGCAGGGCGACACGCTGCAACTAGAGTACATGAAACCGGAGTGGATCGCGCAGCTCCTGAAGGACCAGGCCGATGCGGTTAAACACGAGACGATGGACGACGCGGTCCTCCTGACGGCCCAACCGAAAATACTGCAGGATTTCCTGACCCAGTACGATGGCGTGCGAGACGCGTGGGGCGAGTGCAACCCGCTGACGCGGCGAGCAGCACAATGAACCCATCCGCACAACCCGCCCCGCAAAGTAGCGACGCGCTCTGCCGCAAGGCATCGCCATGGCGGTCACCCAGGCACGCCGCGTGACCCAGGCTCGAAAGGAACCGGACACAGGACACAGAGATGCCCAACAACCGCATGCACCCGACCGGCTACGCCGGCGGGTGATGCGGAGCGTTGGGCGGAAAGAGACTCGGGCGGGAATCGAGTAGATGAACTACTAGGTAGTCGCGCCGATGAGTACGGCAAGCTCCTGGGGGGAACTACCCAGTGCCAAGTGCGAGCGGATTAGAAGGTCCAAGGATACGGACGGATCACCCGCTACCATCTTGGCGACCCGACTCTGGCTGGAAGCAAGCATCCGGGCCAATTGGACCTGGGTCAGTCGCCGCTGTTGGCGTTGTCGCCGCAGCCCGTGGGCTAATTTCAGCCGCAGCTCAATGTACGCCGATTTTTCTGCGGTGAGCTGCAGGAAATCAGCTGCAGAGCCCACCTGCCAGCCTTGGGCTTTAAGCCGGTCATGCTTCGCCGGGTTCATCGGCGATACCTTTCTCAACATGCGTCGTATCGTTGCAGTCGTTGCCGACACGTCTCAATGCTGGCTTTAGGTATTGCCGACGACTTCTTGCTGAAGACTTCTAGGATGACGATGGCATCGTGGCGCCCAATGTCGGTGGTGGTCGTGAATGTGGCAGGCTGAGGTAGCGACCCTCCTGTACCAGGCGGAGGAGATAGCCGGCTTCAACATGGGCCGCGGCGGAAAACGGTGGTGTCTTGACTTCACCATGCAGCCAGACTAGGGGATCACCGCCGACGTCCATGAAGTAAAGCGATATCGCAAATGACATGGTGCGTACTTCGGGCCAAAAGGGCCACTCGTTTCGGGGGAAAAGGGCCACCTGTTTCGGAGCAAAAGGACCACCTGTTTCGGCCGAAAAGGACCACCTGGACCGAGCCGCGGTACGGGTCCGGACAGGGGATAACGCCCAGGTTGGGCGGGGCTGACAGACTGGCATAGCGGCGCTGGATGACCAAGCCGGGGTACCTTCGCCGAAAGGGAGGTGCCCATGGCCCAAGTGAGGTTGTCCATGCGCCACATCAGTGAGATCCTCCGCCTCAAACACGAGGTGGGGCTCAGTCCCCGGCAGATCGCCCGGAGCTGCGGTCTGGGCCGGACCACGGTGGTCCGTTACCTGGCCCAGGCCGCCCAGGCGGGGCTGGGCTGGCCCTTGCCGCCAGAGCTGGACGAAGCAGCGCTGCAGCGGCGGCTGTGCGGCCCCCCGCCGGCCGAACGACCACGGTCGCGGCCGCTGCCGGACTGGGACACCGTCCACCGCGAGTTGCGGCGGCCGCGGGTCACCCTGCAACTGCTCTGGGAGGAGTATCGCCAGCTCCACCCCGACGGCTACGGCTACACCCAGTTCTGTGAATACTACCACCGCTGGCGGGCCCCGCTGGAGGTCACCCTCCGGCAACACCACGTCGCTGGCGAGAAGACCTTCCTCGACTGGGCCGGCGACGCCCTCTGCTGGCACGACTCGACGACCGGCGAGGACCGCCCGGCCTGGCTCTTCGTCGCCATCCTCGGCGCCAGCAACTACACCTTCGTCCGGGCGTATCCCGATCGCCGGCTGGCCTCCTGGATTGACGCCCATGTGGCCTTGGCCAACTTCCTCGGCGGGGTGACCCGGCTGTGGATCCCCGACAACTGCCGTACCGGGGTCGACCAGCCCTGCTACTACCAGCCCCAGATCCATCGGACCTACCAGGAGCTCGGCGACCACTACCAGGTCGCCATCCTCCCGACCCGGACCTACGCCGCCCGGGACAAGGCCAAAGTCGAGGGCGCCGTGCTCCACACCGGCCAACGCCTCCTGGCGCGGCTACGCGACCAAGTCTTCTTCAGCCTCGGCGCCCTCAACACTGCCATCGACACCCTCCTGGTCGACTATAACGAGCGGCCCTTCCAGAAGCTGCGCGGCTCGCGCCGGGCGCTGTTCCTCCAGCTCGATCAGCCGGCGCTGCAGCCCCTGCCGGCCTACCCCTACGAGCTGGGCGAGTGGCGTACCGCCGTCGCCAACATCGACTACCACGTCCAGGTCGACTGGCACTTCTACTCGGTCCCCTACACCCTCACCCGCCAGCAGGTCGAGGTGCGGCTCTCCGCCCGCCTGGTGGAGATCTTCCACCGCGGCCGCCGCGTCGCCCTCCACCCGCGCAGCGATCGCCGGGGCGGCTATACCACCGATCCCAGCCACCGCCCCAAATCCCACCAGCAGCACCTGGAATGGACCCCCAGCCGGCTGATCGCCTGGGCCCGCACCATCGGTCCGCAGACCGGTTTGGCCGTCACCCGCCTGCTCGAACAACTACCCCACCCCGAGCAGGGCTATCGCGGCTGCCTCGGCCTGATGCGGCTCGCCCGTACCTACGGCCAACCCCGCCTCGAGGCCGCCTGCCAGCGCGCCCTCGTCCTCGACGCCTGCACCTATCGCCACCTTAAGGCGATGCTCGCCGCCCAACTCGATCAGCAGCCGCTCAGCGAGCTAGAAACCATCCCGACCGCCGCACCCCTAACCCATGCCAATCTGCGGGGGCAAGCCTACTACCAACTGCCCGGCACCCGCCTCCTTCACCCCGGAGAGCTCACCCCATGACCACCCAGCAGACCCACGCCCAACTCGCCGCCATGAAGCTCCACGGTATGGCCCAGGCCTGGGACCAGCAGCGACAGCAGCCCCAGGCCGCCGACCTGTCCTTCGACGAGCGCTTCGCCCTCCTGGTCGAGCGCCAATGGCGCTGGCGCGAAGACCGCGCCCTCACCACCCGCCTGCAGGCCGCCCACCTCAAGCAGACCGCCTGCCTCGAAGACCTCGACTACCGCCACCCCCGCGGCCTCAAACGCCCGCTCATCGATCAGCTCGCCAGTGGCGACTGGATCCGTCAGCACCGTAACTGCCTGATCACCGGACCCACCGGCGTCGGCAAGTCCTACCTCGGCTGTGCCCTCGCCCAGCAGGCCTGCCGCCTCGGTTTCCGCGCCCTCTACTGCTACCTGCCCAAGCTCGCCCGCGAGCTCACCCTCGCCCAGGCCGATGGCTCCCTCTCCCGCCTCCTCCGCAAGCTCGCCAAGGTCGACCTCCTCGCCCTCGACGACTTGGGCCTCGCCCCCCTCAAAGCTGACCACTATCGCTGCCTGCTCGAGGTCCTCGATGACCGCCAGGGCGCCGGCGCCACCCTCGTCACCTCCCAATTCCCCGTCGCCTCCTGGCACGAGCTCATCGGCGAGCCGACCCTGGCCGATGCCTTCCTCGATCGCCTCGTCCACAACGCCTACACCCTCGACCTGCAGGGCGACTCCCTGCGGAAATCCCGTGCCAAATCGGCATGAACGCCCCTAATCCTGATCCCTTCAGCCGGGAGAACTACCCATGGCCCCACGCGGCCCCCCTTGACCCGCGGTCGCCGATCTTGCACCCTTCCACCACCAGCGTCGCTACGCTCCGACCACCTGGTCCTTATGGACCGGAACCGCTGGTCCTTTTCACCGAAATACGCAACATGGCGTCAAGGGACAAACTACCGCCCAACAACC
>JBAZTO010000104.1:0-3810 GCA_041661865.1 Phycisphaerae bacterium
CTTCCATCACGACCAGCAGGTCGAAATCGCTCTCGTAGGAATACACAATGTCACCCTCGACGTACCGATCGTTCACCCAATTCCCTTTTGCGTAGGAGCCGAAGAGGATCAGCATGGCCAAATCGTCAACCAGTTCGCGGATCACGTTGGTGATCTTGGCGAGTTGGTCCGCCACATGCTCGGATCGCTCGGGAAGGGAAGGCTTCATTCTTGAGGGTCTCGGAATCTATCTGTCTGCGGACTCAGCATACCGCACGGGACCGACTGGGACCAGGAGTCCCACCCGCAACCTTCTTCGATGCCGGTATCAGAACGGCGCAGAAGGCAACCGGCTTTAGTTCCATGCCACTTTCCATACGGCGATTTAACCCCGCTAGGTCGGCAGGAAATGGCGGCCGGACAGGCGGCCTCGTGGTTCCGGCGACGGCCCCAAGTCTTCTCGTCGCAAGATCGCAACGGCCCTCTTGACGAAACGTCCAAGGCGAACGACCGATGGGGAACGGCCCTATGGAGCCGATCATCGGCGAACACCATGTCTTGCAGGTTCCTGCCGCAAATGTCTTGAATCACGGACCCAGCCCGCTTGCGGCCGTGGTACAGAACGTCTAGCAAGGTCGGGCCGCCAAGCGAGTTCGTCCGCGGCCAACAGAGGTCGCTGGCCGCCGTAGAACCGAAGACCGTGGACCACGGCATCTTCGACGCCAAGCCGCCTGTCGTCGCGGTTCACAGCGTCGAAGAAGGTCGGGCCCGGCGCGATGCTCAGGAGGGCTCGCTCGCACTGACGAAACGCCAGTGCCCAGACAGTTGGACGAACTACGCCGCCGGTGGACCACGGCATCTGGAAGATGCCCATGGGGAGGCCACCAGCGGCCCGCCAGGCGCTTCGTCAGAGCAACCATGTCGGAAGACCCGCCGGTTGAGGTGCCTGCTGCACACCGCGATTTCAGGCTCCACAGCGGCCATGCTGCGCGGCGACGGGCGGTGACACGGTAGCAGCCCGCAGGTGGCTGGCGGGAACGGGTGGTGACCAGGCCCGTCCCGGCCTTCGCTTCGTAAGCGGTCACCAGTGCCATTGAGGATTTTGCCAGCGCCGCGTCATTTCGGGGTGTAGTCTTGGGCGGGACAGAGTTGTCACGTTCAAGTCACACTTCGGAGTCGAGAGTCATGCTGAGTCGGCAGGATGTTGAGAAGCGGCGGGCGTGGGAGGTGCGGTTCAGACGATTTCGGGCGAGTGGCCTTTCGGTCGCCCGATTCTGCGAACACGAACGTGTGTCGGCGCACACCTTCTACTACTGGGCGAAGCGTGTCGGATCGGCCTCGGGCAGGAGGTCATCGTCGACGGCAGACTGCCCATCGCGGCGGGGGCGTCAGTCCGCGAAGCCCACGCCCACGGCGGCCGGGATCTCCAGCGCCGCCCTGGTCCGTTTTTGTTGCAGTGCGTCGGTCGTGGAGGTGTCGGTGCCGGCCGACTGCCTGGACGCGATCCGTTGCCTTGCCGAGTGCCTCCAGCACGCGAGGGCTGGATGTTCCGCTGCGTTTCAGGAAGTCGTCGTGAGCTCGTGACAGGAAAGGCAAAGCGATGCTCCCCTTGTCGCTCCTGTCCCCCTTGGGGCAGGCGAAGATCTACCTTTACGCCAAGCCGGCCGATATGCGAAAGAGCTTCAACGGACTCCACGCCATCGTCCAGTCCGAGTTCCAACGCGACATCCGAGCGGGCGATGTGTTTCTATTCCTCAATCGCCGCCTGGACCGAATCAAGCTGATCCATTGGGATCGGGATGGCTTGGCGATTTGGATGAAGCGTTTGGAAAGGGGCACCTTCCAGAGGCCACGGCGCTTGCCCAGCGGCGCGCAGGTGGAAATGGACGCGACCGACTTGACGATCTTGCTCTCTGGGATTGAATTGACGAGCGTGAAACGTCGTCCGCGGTATTCGCTCGATTCGGCGAAACGCATGCCCCTGGAGTCAATCGACTCGTGACGGCGGGCGCGCCATCAGCCGAAAGAATATTTCCAGAATGGTGCCGATTTGGGCGTGTCTCCTCTGTCGCATTTTGGCGAGCTTGTTATCCTATGTCCCATGAGCGAACCGATCGCGATTCCCAACGATCTGAAGGCCTGCCAGTCGCTGCTGTGGACGCAGGCCGCAAGCCTTTCGCAGCAAGCCGCGACCATCGCATCGCAAGCCCAGAAGCTCGAGGAACTCAGCGTCGAAATGGAGAAACTGCGGAAGCTCCTGAGCCATTTCGTCAACGGCCATCGGAGCGAGAAACGCATTCTCCCGGCTGCGGAACAGGCGTGGCTGCCGTTCGACAGCAGCGAGGAATTCCAGGCCGCTCGGGCCGAGGCGAAGGCCCAGGCCGAAGCGATCGTGCAGACGTACACGGTGACGCGCACCGTGACGAAGAAGAAACGGGACGAATCGCTGCCCAGCCATCTGCCGCGGGTCGAGAAGGTCATCGAGGGCAATGACGCGCAGAAGAACTGCCCGGCGCACGGCGAGCGGAAGGTCATCGGCTACGACAAGACCGAGACGCTGGTCTACAAGCGTCCCGAGCTGTACGTGCTGGTGAAGAAGTATGCGAAGTACGCCTGCCCGGAAGATCCCGCCTGCGGCGTGGCTTCGCCGGAACGTCCGACCTCACTGGTCGAAGGCGATCGTTATGACACCAGCGTGGCGGCGGCGGTGGTCGAGGCCAAATGGTTTCACCATCTGCCGATCTACCGGCACCAGGACGTGTTCGCGGGGAGCGGCTGGACGCCTGGCCGCTCGACGCTGTTGAACCTCGTGAGCCAGGTCCAGTTCGTCATCACGCCGTTCATCGCGTACATGACCCGCTTGGTCCAACAAGACGTGGGCGTGGGCATCGACGATACGAGTTGCCGCATGCTGTTGCCGAAGACGCTGCCGATGGCGGTTGCGGGCGACGCCAAGAGCCAACGCTTGGCCGAGAAGGTCGCCGAGTCGCGTGCCAAGGGCGACTCCAGCCTGCTGGCCAAGATGTGGGTCTACTCGGGCCTGCACTTGGCGCGCTACAACATCTTCGACTTCCGCGTGTCGCGGCACCGAGATGGCCCCGACGACTTCTTCCGCTCCAGCCGCTGTACGGTGCAGGGAGATTGCTTTTCGGGAAACCTGAGCGTCGTGATCCGCAGCGACAACCGTTTGACGTTCGCCGCCTGTTGGGGACACGCGCGCCGCAAGGTCGTGGAGTCGACGACGTACCCGAAGGAAAGCGAACTGCTGCTGGGAATGATCCAGGCGCTGTACGACATCGAAACGCGCGCCAAGGATCTGTCGTGGCAGGACCGTCAGGCGTTGCGCCAGCGTGAATCGACGGTCGTCCTGGACGCGATATGGCGCTGGCTGGAGACGGCACCGTTGCGCGAGGTGTTGCCGAAGAGCGACTTCGCGGACGCGTTGCGGTACATCCGCAACCACTGGAAGGAACTCAACGTCTTCGTCCGCGACGGCCGCATCCCCCTGGACAATAATTCCGTTGAGCAACTGATGAAGCAGGTGGCGATGGGCCGCAAGGCGTGGCTGTTCGTGTGCGGCGTGGCCGGGGGCGAGCAGAGCGCGATGATGATGACGCTGGTCAGCAGTGCACGGCGGCATGATCTCGACGTGGGGGTCTACATCAAAGACGTGCTGGACCAGTTGCTGGCGGGCTCCACGGACTACCATTGCCTGCTACCCGACGTCTGGAAGCAAAGCCACCCGGAGGCGATTCGCGAGTACCGGGTGCAAGAGCGGCGTGACAAAGCAGAGCGTAAGCAGATCCAGGCCGCCCGTCGCCGCCTGGCCGC
>JBAZTO010000105.1:0-3797 GCA_041661865.1 Phycisphaerae bacterium
GAAGCTTCACAATGCTATGTGAAGTTCGGGATTATGTGCAGTTGAACTCGGCTCTCTTCCGAGTTTCCCATCATTGTAGCCGGCTGTCTTTGCTCTGGCCACGTTGTACTGCACATAATTCCTGCCTATGACGGACTCCGATCAGCCTCGACGAGCGAGGCGGAGAAAGGAGGTCGTCATGACGTTGGAACAAGCGTTTGAGTGTCCGGTGACACTCGCAAGCCTCCGGAGCGCGCCGTTGGGAATGCTCCTGGAGGGTTTCTGTAAGTCATTGCTGCAGCGTGGCTTTAGTCGTTCGTCGGTTCGGAAGCATCTGTCGAACGTCGCCCATCTGAACGAGCATCTTCGGCGCCCGAGGGCCCGGATGCGCCGCACGGTAACGGCCAAAGAGATCCAGGGGTTCTTTGAGGAGTATGCCTCGGGATGCCGTCACCGCGGGCCCTTGGAAGAACACCTCCGTCGCGTGCGGCATTCGGTGAACCGTTTCGCCGAGTACCTTCGCGGGGAGGGACGTCTTGTGGCCGCAGCGGGGCGGCCGATCTATCAGCCGCTGTTGGACGCCTATCTGCAGTGGATGCAGCGTTTTCAGCACGCCGCCCCTGGGACGCTTGAAGTGCGTGCGGACTCTCTGAGTCATTTCCTCCGCTGGCTTGGCGCGGACGCTACTCCACGAGGTCTGGCAAGGCTGGACGGCGAGAAAGTCGAGCAGTTCGTGCTGGCTTACGCCGCCGGCAACGGCCGATCGGCACGGCGAGCCATGCAGTCGGCCTTGCGGACCTTCTTCCGCTTCGCTTTGCACCAAGGATACCTCCGGCAACCGCTGGATCGGGCGGTCCCCACCTTACGGACCTACAAGCTGGCCACGGTCCCACGTGGCCTGACCGCCCAGCAGGCCCAAGAGGTCCTTCGAGTTGTGAGACGCGATACGGAAGCCGGGCGACGTGATTACGCCATCCTGCAGTTGCTCTACACCTACGGAGTGCGGGGCGGCCAAGTGCGTGCCCTGCGGTTGCAGGAGATCGACTGGGCGCAGGATCAGATCCTTTTCAAGGCTTCCAAGCACGGCAAGGACGTCCGGCTGCCCCTGACGGTGGAGGTGGGCGAGAGTCTCTTGGACTATCTGCGAAATGCCCGGCCCGTCTGCTCGTGTCCGGAGGTCTTTTTGACTTGCCGGGCCCCGTACCATCCGTTGCCCCATTCAAATACGCTTTCGGCCATCGTGCAGCGTTCCATCCGCGCCGCGGGCATCGACCTTCCCCGTGCGGGGGCCCATTCCTTTCGGCACGGCTTTGCCACGCGGATGCTCCAGCAAGGCTATGCGCTGAAGGCGATTGCGGACGTGCTCGGGCATCGCCACCTGAGCACGACCTTCATCTACACCAAGGTGGATTTCCATGCCCTGAAGCAAGTGGCCCTGGAGTGGCCGCAGGAGGCGTCCGAATGAACCCGCCCAAGCTTCAAAGTTGCCTCGCCGACAAGCTGCAACGCTTCATCGAGTTGCGGCGGGCGGCAGGTTCCGATTACCACAGCCCAGCGCAACTGCTCGGCTACTTTGACCGATTTCTGGAACAGCAAGGGGTGAGGAAGCCGTGGGTCACGCGGGAGATCGCCGACGCATACCAACAAAGCCTCGGCCACCTCCGTCGACGAACCCAGGACAACCGCTGCAGCGTGGTCCGGCAGTTCTGTGAGTACCTTTCACGAACCGATCCGCGGTGCTATGTGCCCGAACGCCGCAGGGGAATGCGCCCGCAAGACGCTCGCCGGCCCCACATCTATAGCGTCCTGGAGGTGCAGAGGCTGTTGGCCGCCGCGGGGCAACTGCCGCCCCTGAACTCGCTTCGCCCGCACACCTACCGCACGCTGCTGGGGCTCCTGTACAGCACGGGAGTCCGCATCGGCGAGGCCTTCGCTTTGAACTTGGAGGACTTCCACCCCGAGGTGCCAAGCCTCTACGTCGCGAAGGGAAAGTTCCGCAAGGCCCGCTGGGTGCCCTTGAGCGCGTCCGTCAGTGGGGCGTTGCGTCACTACCTGGAAAGACGACGCGAGATCAGGCCGTGCGACCCGGACTCGCCGTTGTTGTTAAACCAGCGTGGCCGCCGCCTGTGCCACCCGAGCGTCTACCAGGCTTTCCGGCGTCTCTTGCGCCAGTGCGCGATCCCGTATCAGCGGGACACCGGCCCGCGCATTCATGACATGCGGCATACGTTTGCCGTCCGCCGGCTGCTCGCCTGGTACCGCGACGGGCAGGACGTCAACGCCCGGCTCCCGTGGTTGGCCACTTACCTGGGACATGTGGACATCCAATCCACCCAGGTCTATCTGCGGGCGACCGCGGAGTTGCTGGAGCAAGTCGATCAGCGCTTTCACCGCCACTATCTCGAACATGTCCAACCCCGGGGAGAAACCGCATGAGTTCCTGCTTGGCCAAACCGATGAAACAGTTCTTCAGCCATTACCTCCCCGTCCAGAAGGGTCTTGCGGCCAATACCGTGGCGGCCTACCGCGACGCCCTCAAACTGCTCTTGTGCTACGCGGCCGACACGCGGAAAAGGAGCGTCGAGGAACTGGCGGTGGAAGACCTCGACGAAGCGCTGGTGCTGGCGTACCTGGACCACCTGGAAGCCGTCCGCGGATGCAGTGCGCGAACTCGTAATGCCCGCTTGGCGGCCATCCGCGCCTTCTTCGCCTTTCTGGCCCGGGAAGACCCTTCCTTGCTGCCCCAGTGCCAGGCCATCCGTGCGATTCCCATGAAACGTACCGAGCACAAGACGATGACCTACCTGGAAGAAGAGGAAACCCAGGCGGTGCTCGACGCGGTGGACGGCACGGCGCGGATGGGCCTTCGAGACCAGGCCCTGTTGCTGGTGCTGTACAACACCGGCGCGCGGGTCAGTGAGATCGTGAACTTGAAAGCGTGCGACCTGCGGCTGGACGACGCGCCGCAGGTCAGGCTGCTGGGCAAAGGCCAAAAACATCGCACTTGTCCGCTATGGCCCGAAACTGCCGAGGCCCTGCGGGCTTATCTCCAACAGCGTGCTCCTCGAGATCTGGGCTGCGAACAGATCTTCCTCAACGCCAACGGTTTGCCGCTAACGCGTTTTGGGATTCGCCACATCCTTCACAAACATGTCGCCCGAGCGCAAGCCGTGTGTGCTTCCCTGGCGGACAAGCGTGTGAGCCCACACACGCTCCGGCACACCACGGCCATGCACTTGCTGCGGTCGGGAAACGAGGTCAACATGGTCAGCTATTGGCTAGGCCACGCGGACATCAACACCACGCACGTCTACGTGGAGATCGACATGCAAATGAAGCGAAGGATGTTGGAGAAGACATCGTCACCTGCGGTCAAACGTGTCGGCGCGTGGCGACAACCCGGTATGCTGGATTGGCTCAATCGTCTCGCCAAGCCCCGAGATTATGTGCAGCCAATCGCCAAGCCAACACAGAACACCAAGCCGCAAATGCACAAAAACGCGCTCGGTGTCACATAATCCCGAACTTCACATAGCACGTGTTATGTGAAGCTTCACATAACCAATGGTTATCCAGCAGAACGTAAGCGTACAACACCACGGCCGCGGTCTGCACGTTGTCGGCAAGCTGGCTTAGAAACCGCTCCTGATCGGCATCGCTCCAGAAGATCGCCGCCCGGCCGTTGCCACGGCTGGTCACATGGTACAGGCCGTTCGGAAGATCGATACGCGGCGGGCGAGCCATGAAAAGCATTCTACCCCAACGCCAACCCTCTCGAAAACTTAATATTTAAAGTCAGGCCCTTTCCGCTCTCTTCC
>JBAZTO010000106.1:0-3735 GCA_041661865.1 Phycisphaerae bacterium
CGTCCAGACCCAACTCTCCCCCTCCGCCCTTTGCCAGTGGGTGCTCTGCTCGCACGTTGTCATCGGCCTCTTCGCCGCGTGGCTCGGGTGCCAGCGCCGGAGTATCACTTAGGCAAGTTGTCGGGCGTTACAAAGACTTGAGCCTGCTGGAAAATGCAAAGATGGTTTCACCTGGACTCCTTCCTGTGCCACCAACGGATTGCATTGATTTAATCCTGACAGCCCCGCAAAATTATCGAGTCTTATGCCTATCACCCCGATTAACGAAGCCGAAGCGATCATTGATCCGTTGTGGGATCCTTCCCTGAGTGAGTTGAGCCAGTGGAAGATCGCACCGGGAGCCGGCCACGGTCTTAAGGTCTGCCAGACTTGGAGCTGGGCGGCATTTGAGTGGGCCAGATGTCCGGCCGCCGGACCGGCCCTGCGCCTGCAGCGCGACCTCGGCCTGGACTGTTCCGATTACGACCACCTCGTGCTTTCCGTGATGGCGCCCCCCTTGTCTGTCGTCCGCATCTTTGCGGAGACCGACCGCGGCCCGCGTCGGCTCGAAGCCCCGCCCGCGGAGCCCAAGAAACGCGAGCTCGCGCTGCCGCTTGAGGGAGCCACGCGCCTGGACTCGGTCACCATCGAAATCGACGCCGCCACCGACGGCATTGCCGCCGGCTGGCTGAACTGGTTGGGGCTGCAGGACAGCGCCCGGCTGGCACGCAAGCTCAGGAGCCAGGGATCGCAGGATGCCCGTTGGGACAGGTACTTGAAGGACGAGGCCTTCGAGCCCACGTTCACCCCCGCATACGGCTTGGTGCTCACACCGGAGGAACTCGCGACACTTCGCGACCGCCACGCCGCGTTAACGTCCGCCGGCAGGACGTCGCCCTTCACGGCTGCCGCCGAGGCGGCGCAGGGGACGCCGCCGGAGGCGATGATTCAGGATTTCGTCAATTTCTGGAGCGACAGCCGCTTTATCCGGGAACGCGATCACAACAAGTTCCTCCTCACCCACGGCCTGAATGCCGCCATTGCCGGGCATTTGCTCCAGGACAAAAGCCTGTTGCGCCTTGCCGCCCGCTACGCGCTCAGCATCGGGATGTGCGGCAAATGGGACGATGGATTCATCTGTTGTTTCCCGGGCAGCACCTTTGACCATCGCTGTTTTGTTCAGAGCCTCTGTGCCTACGACGTCGCCGGCATCCTCGACCTCGCCGGCGAGTATTTCACCGATCTCGGTCGCGACTTCCTGCTGCGCCGGCTGGCGGAGGAAGCCATCGGCGCCATCCACTACACGACCTGGAAGTTCGAATACATCTTCCACTGCAACCAACTGAGCTGGTTCACCCCGGGGCGCATGCTGGCCCTGGGTGTCCTGAACCGCCACTTCCCACGCGTCCGCCCCTACCTGGACATCGCCTACCGGGAACTCTGCGAAAACCTCGATCTCACGATCCTGCCCGACGGCGGTTACGTCGAAGGCCCCTCCTATTTTCGGTGCGTCGGCCGTGATGCCGGACTCGGCCTCTACTATTTCAGCCGCGTGACAGGCAAGCCCATGGAGGAGCTGATCCCACCGGCCATGAAGCGCTGCGGCGATTTTGCCGAAGCGCTGGTCAGTTCGGACGACCAGACCGACGTCATACCCATCTGCGACGGCCGTCCCTCGCACGACATCCTCTCGCAGACCATCATGGCCGGGCTTCTGCCGCAGAGCGCCTGGGTGCGGATGCTGCGCAAGGCCATGACGCGCAACGACGGCTGGCCGGTGAATCCGGTGCATGGACTTGTGCCGGCGATGGCCGATGCCGCCATCGCTTGGGCAATCACAGCACAGATGCCGACGACGCAGATCGCCCCGCGCCCGTTCGTCACCATGCCCGACATGGGGCCGGTGGCGTCCCATCGCACACTGGATGGCGAATGGGTGAAGCTGTTTATCCAGGGCAACCACGGCGGCGCCGGGCACACCCATGAGGACAAAGGCAGTTTCGTGCTGGAGTTTGCAGGCGACACGTTTGCCATGGACCCCGGCGTCTGTGATTACAGCCACCCACTGGCTGGCATCCTGAAAAATTGCGAGCGGCACAACATGTTGGTCCCATTTGGGATGACGGAACGGCCGGCACCCGCATTGCCGTTGCCCGCGGACGTCAAGCCCATCGGCTCCGGCGACGCCCGAGCGCTGCGGGTCACGATCGATGCCAGCCCCGGCTGGGAACCCTATTACCGCCGCTGGAAGCGCACTTGGGAATCCGAGGATCCCGCCACGCTCACCATCACCGATGACTACGAACTGGTCACCGGTGACGGCGTCGAGTTCTTTTGGCAGACGCTGCTGCCGGTGGAATTGCACGGACACGCTGCCGTGATCACCGGCCGGCGCGGACGCATCACCATCGAGGCCCCCGCCGACGGTGCGCCGTGGCGGCTGGAGGAACTCCCGCTCCTGGACGGCACCCAGCGTCGCCTCGCCCTCCGCCATCCGGGGCATGCCGGCACACTCACCGTCCGGGTCCGTTTGGAACGGCTCAAATAATTGGAACGGGAGATATCGATCAGAGTCGAGGACGAGGCCCCGAACGTGTCGAAGGGGATGCCAAGCCGGTCATCCGCGTGGTGAACTGCGCGGGGTTTTGGCGGAGCTCTTTTTCCGTGGTTCCGCGCCCAGATACCGCTCCATCGCGGAGAGCGTCTCCTCGCTCACATGGTGCTCCATTCCCTCGGCGTCCGCCCGCGCCGTGGAAGGCCGGACCCCGAGCGCTTCCAAAAAGGCCACCACTTTCTCGTGACGGGCCCGCGCCTTGCCGGCAAGCCGCCGTCCGGCATCTGTCAGAAAAATCGACCGGTAGGGCTCGGTGCTCACCAGGCCTTCCCGCTGCAATTTCTGCACCTTCCGAATCACGGTGACATGGGTCACGCCCAAAGACTTTGCAAGATCCGTCGCGCGGGCCTCGCCGCGCCGGGCAATGAGATCCGCGATCACCTCCACGTAATCCTGCGCCCGCTCCTGCGCATGCTGCAGGCGCGTTTGCTGCTGGTAGGCGGCCGTTTCCGGGCCGTTTGTGGAAGCCGGGGCCGGGGGAACATGCGAGTTTTTCTTTTTCAAAACCATCCGGCATTATCCGACAAAGAAACACAGTTGACAACCTTCCGGCACGATCTAGCATGGGCGGCATAGTGTAGCACATGCTACAATCGCGACCGCGCCAACATTTTTTTTGACCATCCCTACCACTTGAAAAACGACCTTGAGAATCCTGCCACCGAATTGAACGCCTGGAAACGCCAGGCGGCGGAGGTCAGTCTTCCCGAGGTGCACCGCAGCATTTTTGTGCCTGGGAAGGTTTCGTTCTGGCGGAAGATGCTGGCCTTTGCGGGACCGGGTTTTCTGGTGGCGGTGGGATATATGGATCCGGGAAACTGGGCGACGGATTTGTCCGGCGGCGCGCAGTTCGGCTACACGCTTTTGTCGGTGATCCTGATTTCCAATCTGATGGCGATCCTGCTCCAGCACCTGTGCGTGAAGCTGGGGGTGGCCACCGGGCGGGATCTCGCCCAGGCGTGCCGGGACCACTACCCCCAGCCGGTGGTGTGGTTTCTTTGGATCTTGTGTGAGGTGGCGATTGCCGGCTGTGATCTGGCCGAGGTGGTGGGTTCGGCGATCGCCCTGCAGTTGCTTTTCGGGATCCCGCTGGTGTGGGGGTGTATCATCACCTGTTTGGATGTGCTGGCGGTGCTTTACCT
>JBAZTO010000107.1:0-3653 GCA_041661865.1 Phycisphaerae bacterium
GAGATTGGCGACGCCGGCCCCCGACGCCGGCCCAAGGGTCGCACTGACTACGTCCTCCGCATCAAGATCACGCTCGACAGCCAACCGGTCGCGGTGGGGCTGATCGAGGCCAAGACCGAGCACCTGCCGCCTGCCCACGGGCTGGAACAGGCCAAGCTCTACGCCGCATGTAGACGCCTCAACGTGCCATTCGTCTTCTCCAGCAACGGCCACCTGTTCGTCGAGTTCGACCGCTTCACCGGCAAGACCACGGCCCCGCAGCCTCTGTCCGTGTTCCCCTCGCCGGCCGACCTGCGCCAGCGGTACGAGGCGGGCATGGGTCTGAAACTCGATGCTGAGGCTGCCCGTCCACTACTGGTCCGTTACCCCGGGGGAGAGGCCACCCGTCGGTATTACCAGGACGCCGCCATTCGGGCCGTGCTCGAAGCCGTGGCCCGTGGTCAGCGCCGTGCCCTGCTATCCCTGGCCACGGGCGCCGGCAAAACCTTCATCGCTGTCAATCTGCTGCGTCGCATCGCCGACGCCGGGCAACTACGTCGCGCCCTGTTCGTCTGTGACCGGGATGAGCTGCGTGCCCAGGGCTTGGCCGCCTTCCAGAACGCCTTTGGTGCCGATGCCGCGGCGGTTTCCAGCGGTAACCCGCAGAAGAACGCGCGGGTGCTGGTGGCCACCTACCAGACCCTGGGCGTGGCCTCTGACGACGGCGATGCTAGCTTCCTGCTGACCCACTACCCGCCGGACTACTTCAGCCACATCGTGATCGACGAGTGCCATCGGTCGGCGTGGGGCAAGTGGTCCGAGGTGCTGGTGCGCAATCCGGGTGCGGTGCAAGTCGGCCTGACCGCCACCCCGCGCCGACTGCCGGTATCTGAAAACACCCCGGAGTCCCAAGACGATGCCCGGATCTCCGCCGACAACATCCGCTGGTTCGGCGAACCGGTCTACGAATACGACATGGCCCAGGGGATCGAGGACGGGTACCTGGCGGCCTGCGAGATCCGCCGGTTCGACCTGTTCCATGACCAACACCAGGCCGATGAGAGACAGACCGGGGTGAGTCGCGAGGATCTGGCAGGCAAGAGAGTGACCGACGCCGACACCGGGGAGGTGGTCCCCGATGAGCAAACGCGCGACCGCTACTCGGCCCCGAGCCTGGACGACCGACTCCTGATGCCCGACCGGGTCGCCGCCATGTGTAGCAGTCTTTTCGACGAACTCCTGGCCGCTGGGGGGCCGGAACAGAAGACCATCATCTTCTGCGCCCGGGACCGGCACGCCGACGAGGTGGCTGCCGGCCTCAACAACCTGTACGCCGATTGGTGCCAGGCCCACGGCCGGCCGCTGGCCGATCCCTATGCCTTCAAGTGCACCGCCGCCTCCAGTGGTAATGAGCATCTGGCCGACCTGCGGGCCGCCTCCCGGCGCCATTTCGTAGCCACCACCGTGGATCTGCTGTCCACCGGCGTGGACGTGCCCTGCGTCCGTAATATCGTCTTCTTCAAGTATGTGCGGTCACCGATTGCCTTCTATCAGATGGTGGGGCGGGGTACGCGCCTGCATCCGCCGGACGGCAAGCTGGCCTTCCGGGTGTACGACTACACCGATGCAACCCGCCTCTTCGGCGAGGACTTCATCACTCGGCATGCCCCGCCGCGTGACCAAGGCCCGGGTCCTGGCCCGCCAGAGCCGCCCGAACGCACCCTGCGGGTAGAAGGATTCGAGGTGCGCGTCGGTCAGGCCGGACGCTACATCGTCACCGAGGTGGACGGCAAGGCTCTTCCGGTCACCGTCGAGGAGTATAAGGCCAGGCTGGCCGAACGCTTGGTGGCTGAGGTACCGACCTTGGAGCGGTTCCGGGCCGTGTGGGTGCGGCCACCGGACCGCCGGGCCTTGCTGCAGGAGCTTCCCGCCGCTGGCCGGTCGGTGCTGCTCGTGCGTGAGCTTGAGGAGATGGGGGCCTACGACCTCTACGATGTCCTGGCTGAGTTGGGGTACGGCCTGGCCCCCAAGACCCGCGTGGAACGTGCCGGCGCCTTCTCCTACAAGCAGGTAGGATGGCTGGACACCATGCCCGGCCAGGCAGCAGGCGTGATCCGCGCCATCGCGGACCAGTTCGCCCTGGCCGGAACCGAGGGCCTGGAGAATCCTGCCGTCTTCCAGACCCCGGCGGTTGCCACGGCCGGCGGTGTTGCCGCCCTCAAGGCCGTGGGCAAGCCGTCTGAGGTGCTGATGGAGACCAAGACCAGGATGCTGGCGGCGTGAACGCTACCAGCGACTCCATATCTGAATCCACGGGCGCCCTTCCGGCAGGTTGGCGCTGTGCTCGGTTGGGTGACGTCTGCCGCCTTCTGAACGGTGACGCATACAAGGAGGATGACTGGAGTCCCACGGGCCTGCCAATCGTTCGGATCCAGAACCTCAACGACCGGTCGAAGCCCTTCAACTGCTGGCAGGGAGACTCTTCTGGGAAGGTCAGTATCTCCACGGGGGATCTGCTCCTTGCCTGGTCAGGCACGCCTGGAACTTCCTTTGGCGCACACATCTGGGATCGTGGCCCGGCCCTCCTGAATCAGCACATATTCCGCGTCGATCTTGACCGCTCCTTGCTTCTGCCTGGCTGGGCGGTCCATGCGATCAACCAGCAGTTGGGCGTACTTATCGGCCGCGCCCACGGGGCCGTCGGGCTTAGGCACGTTAGGCGCGCAGAAGTCAGCGATCTGGTCGTTCCCCTGCCACCCCTCCCCGAGCAAAGCCGTATCGCTGCCATCCTGGACGCACAGCATGCCGCAGTTGAGCGGGCGAAGGAGGCGGCTCAGGCGCAACTTGACTATGGCTCAGCCCTACCTGCGGCCTACCTGCGGGGTGCATTTCCTCAGCCCAATCACCCACTTCGTCCTGGCTGGCGATGGATCAGGTTGGGCGATGTTTCATCACTTCTGCCGTCGAAGTCTATTGCCTCTGACGGTGATACTCGGGTTCGCGCAGTCACCACAGCTAGTCTGACCGAAACCGGCTTCAGCATCGCCGGCACCAAGCCGGCCAGGATGTGGTCTGCGGACGTTCCCGCGTGCACCCTCACTGCTGGAGAGATCCTCATTGCTCGCAGCAACACGCCAGAACTCGTCGGCCGCGCCGCTCTGTTTCCAGGCTCTGCAGCACCTGTAGTCGCCACGGACCTTACCATTCGGGTGCGGGCGCACGAAGGCCTGTTGCCAGAATATGCCGCGGGTTACCTATCAGCCATTTATGCCGCTGGCTATTGGCGGACTCACGCCGGTGGCGCAAGCGGGTCCATGAAGAAGATCACGCGGACCCAGGTAAGTCAGCTTCCGGTACCTCTGGCCCCACTGGCTGAGCAGCGGCAACTCGGTGCAGCGCTGAGCGGCCGGCTTTCGGCTGCATTGACACTCCGGACCCGCCTGGAAGCACAACGGACAGAAATAGGCGCCCTTGCGCCGGCCTTCCTGCGCCAGGCATTCAGCGGGGAAGTGTAGGGATGGGCATCGCTCCGAGCACGAACCAAAGTAACGGCCGCCGCCTCTCCTCTCCCGGCTCTGTAAACGCCGCGGTCAAGTCCATCTGTAACATCATGCGCCGGTCGAACTGCGCCGGCGCCCTTCAATACGTTCCCGAGCTGACCTGGCTCCTCTTCC
>JBAZTO010000108.1:0-3613 GCA_041661865.1 Phycisphaerae bacterium
CTCGGCGAACACCTTGGCCAGCGAGGAGACCGTCATCTCCTCGGTGATGCGGATCATGGGTACGGAGCTTGGAGCGCTGTTCTGCGTCACGGTCTCCTCCTTAGTGAGACAGCTCTTCCGGTGGATCCAGATCCTGGATGGCTCCAGTGATGCCCGGCCACTGGCCGGTCCGGTATCCCGATCCCAGAGCCGCCAGGGCCTCGGCGATCGGCTGTTCGGCCATCGGCCACCAGCGGGACCCCATGTTGTAGATGGCGGCGTTGTGGGGAGGCTGGTTCTCGACGAAGATGAAGACGAACCCCTTGACCGGAATGCCGGCAGCCACGGCCATCATCCGGTAGAAGGCCGCCTGGATGTAGTAGCGCCGCCGGTAGACCAGCCACTTGACGAAGTGGGGCCCGGCGCCCATCCGCATCTCCGGCGACCGGCCGACCGACTTGAGGTCGACGATGATCCCCAGGTCGTTGAGGAGGTCCAGGCGGGCCTTGCACGGCGCCCCTTGAAGCTCGCCGATGATGGTCAGCTCGGTACGGGCGCGGCGCTTCAGGCTGCGCCAGTGGGGCGGGTTGCCGGGTTGGGTTTCGTCGTGCAAGAGCTCGACGCTCTCCGACATTGCCTCGACGAGCTCACTGTCCTCGGCAGTGCAGATCTGCTTGGTCATGTTCTCCGCGCAGAACTGCCCCCAGAGCGCCTTACCCTCCTTGGTGCGTCGGTCGCACTCGGGAGCGACAGCGTACGAGGCGTCGTACACGGCCGGCTCGATCAGCTTGGCGTGCAGCATCGACCCCCGCCGCATCTCCTTGGTTTCCGCCTTGACGTGAGTCTGCTCGAACCTCCAGTCCCCGAGGATGGGGTTGGCCGTCCATGACCGCACCCCCGTGGAGCCGATGCGGTCGATGGCGTGGTAGGTCTTCTCGGGGACATGCTCGTGGATGCCCACCGACAGGCTCTCGGGGACGATCAGCTCGTCGGTGAGGGAGGCGCCTTCGCCGACGGCTTCCCAGCGGTAGATGGTCCGCTCTTTGCCTTCTGGCCGGTCGGTCATATCAGGCCTCGGCCTTGGCGTCGAAGTCGAAGCGGAAGGCCTTCACCGGATCGGAGCAGTGCGCCTTCTCGATTGCCGCCTCGCGCAACACCCTGCCGTTGAACTGGCGGGTGGGGGCGCAGTTGATCTTGGCCTCGAACTTCTGCCCCCCGGAGTCGATCAGCTGGGCATACACCGCGCCGCCCTTCGGCCAGGCCGCACCCCTGCCGAAGATCTCGATCAGGTTGACGGTGGTATACAGCTCCGTCGAGTGCCCGTTGACCCTGGGGTGCTTGGGGTCGGTCCGATCGTAGAAGGTGCCGGGCCGCAGGTCGTAGGTGCGGACGCACCACCCGTAGAAGGTTAGGAGCTTCCGCGTGGTGTTTGGCTCGGCGTGGAGGAGCTTGGCTGCCTCGATCAGGCGGTCGAGGGCATTCGCCGGAGAGAACCCCGAGACATCTCTCGGAATCTCTCGGCGGAGGTCGGCGAGGAGCTTGCGCAGCTGGGACTTTCGAGCGGACACGGTAATCCTCCTGGTGAGAGTGGCCGGGATTGGCCGGTTGAGCCGGTTGAACTTGGCGAGCGCCTCGTCCATTATGCCCGGGTCGGGTAGCCACACCGGGGCGTTGTCGTCAGTTGACAGAAAACGGTCCCCGTCGCGGCTCACTGGGATCCTCCGGTGGTTTGGGGTTGGGGGTGTCGCGCAAAACGCGGTCGGCGAACGCCCGCAGGGTGCGGATGACTGACTCGCCGCAGGCCTGGGCGAGGCCCGACAGGAAGGTGGTGGTGATGATGCCTCCCGTGGAGCTGTCCTTCTGCTCAGCCTCCATCTCGATGGCCTGGCAGATCAGCCGGCCGATCTCCAGCATGTCGCCATGGGCGGCCACCAGGCTCTCCTGGGCCTCGCAGTTCTCGGGGATGCAGGCGATGAAGTAGAAGGCATCCCCCCTGATGGTGGCCGCGAGGTTTTGGAGGATGGCCCACTTCTTGAGCGACTCCGGGTTATCCTCCTCAACCTCAACGCTGACCTGGCGTTTCACGGTCAGTTCCGCTCGAAGTTGGAGTACGCCTGCTGGTATGCCTGTTGGTGCTGGTGGGAGTGGGTTTCGATGGTGGGGTTGATGTCGATCCCACGGGCGGCCAGGCCCTGGACGATGTACTTCTCGAACTGGGCCTTGCCCATCTCGAAGGTGCCGTTCTGGCTGATCATCGTGACCTTGCAGCCCGTCGAGCTCTTCTTGACCTTGGCGATCACCTGGACGCCGCCGATGCAGAAGCTCAGCTTGACCACGTCGCCCTCCAGGGTCTTGATGTAGTTCCTGGTGGTCAGCTGCCGCCCGGCCTCCAGCTCGGTGATGCCGTGGTCCTGCAGGACCTGCTCGATCTCGCTGACTGCCTGGGCAAACTGGATCCGCTCGTACTCCAGAACACTGATACCGCAGCAAGCCATGACGTCCTCCTGTTGGGGTGTGGGTGAAACTACGCTCTGGCGGCGACGCGCGCAACCTGGCGGGGGACGGCGAGCGGCGCCTCGCCGGCCGGCGCCTGCTCCCGAATGATCTGTCGGGTCTGCCCGACTACCTGGATCCGCTTGCCGATAACCCTGGCGCCCCGCATCTCGGCGATCTGCTCGGAGATCGACGCGGCGATCTGCCGGGTCTCCGCCACCACTACCTGTAGCGCCCCCAAGGCCAGGCCCTTCTGGGCCTGGATGCTCTTGGTGTCGCCAGTGATCTTCATCCGGGCAGCCATGGCTGCCTCCAGGTTATCTGCTGTCTGGTTGACGTCCTCCCTGCCGTGGACGTTCATGGCCCGTAGGCGAGATGCCAGGCTCGCCACTGCCGCCGGGGTCTTGCCGCACATGGCGCCACTCTTGAAGTGGCTGGCGACGCCATCGGCCGCCTCGATCATCTCCTGCCAGTAACCGGACTCGGCCTCCTGCAGGGCCAGCTCGGCGGCCTCGCGCCGCTTGTCGGCGTCGTGATCGATGTCGGCCAGCACCCGCTCGCGCTGCTCCCGCAGGGCCTCGGTGGAGCTGAGGGCCTCTTCGCGGATCAGTCGGGCCCGAGCCTCGGCCTCGGCGGCCTCGTCGACCATCGGAGCATAGGACAGGGTGGTGTCCCAGGTGAAGTGCTCGCGGATGGTGGTGGGATCGGGGAGCTGACGGTACAGGTCGGCCAGGGCGGCATCGACGAACTCCCGGCAGGTCAGATCGGTGCCACCGAGCCTCCGGATGTTCTCCCAGGCGCCACTGAACACCGAGGCCAGCTCGGCGCGCTGCACGCCGAGCCACTCGTCAAGGTTGACGACCAGCAGGTCGACACCCGCCTCGAACTCCTGGCGGATCTCGTCGTGCTCGTCCCGCCACTCGCGGTAGGCAGAGGCGGGGATCATGTAGCCCCAGAGGGTTTTGAACGACGCCCCGTAGAGGCCGGTGCGGGCCCGGTGTTCCGCCCGCTCCATCGGCCGGATGGCCTCGGCCGGCAGGATCTCGATCGACCCGCCCCGCAGGACGCGGTTGAGGGCCGCCTGGGCGTCGGCGTTGGCCAGCTTCAGGCCGATCCGCTCCCGCCAGGCCTTGCTGAGGCT
>JBAZTO010000109.1:0-3542 GCA_041661865.1 Phycisphaerae bacterium
GCGCCGGCCTTGGGGCAGCCGACATCCGAAGGACCGAAGGTGACGGCGGTTTCGGCCCAGGCCTTGTCGAGACCTTCGAGATCGTCGGGATCCTCGTCAGGCTCGCTGAGCAGGGCCGCCAAGGCCCCCGGATCGGCCTTTTGGGACGCCAGACTGGCCAGGGCGCCGAAGATCGCGCGATAGGGGCTGTCGCGCTTTTTGAGGCGCTCGCCCATGGCGTCCAGAACGTGGGTCGCCTCACCGAGCAGTGAAGAGGCCTCGGCGTCGGGCAGGATCGACAGGAACTCCAGGAACACCGGCAGGAAGTCGGGCAATTCGTTGGCCGTCAGCTCCAGACCCTTGGTGCGGTAGAGTTCCAGAAGCGCGACCATGGCCTCGCCGCGATCGCGGCTTTCGCCATGGACGTGCTCATAGAGATTGAGCGACAGGGAGCGCGTGCGATCAAACAGATCGGTGTAGCGCTCTTGCAGGTCATAGATATCGTCGTTGCTCAGGATCGAGGCGAGACCGCCCAAGGCCTTGACCAGGGGCGCTGGCAGCAGGTTTTCCTTGATGATCTCCCCCAGCGCATAGGGCGTGGCGTCCTGCACTTGCGGGCTCGGATAGGTCAGGAGCAGGGCAAGCGCCTTGTAGGTGCGGGCCATGACTTTAGGCCTCCATGGGGGTCTTGGCGCGCGAGCGCGGATTGGAGCCGAACAGGCCCAGCTCGGTGCGGCCGCCCGAGCAGCCATTGCCGAAGGTGAAGCCGCAGGAGCCGCGCAGGTCGTAGGCGTCCTCGGCCGCCTCGCGGTGGGCCGAGGGAATAACAAAGCGGTCCTCATAGTTGGCGATGGCCATGTAGCGGTACATGTCCTCCACCTGGGCGGCGGTCAGGCCGACCTTGTTGGCGATGGCGTGGTCGATGCGGCCATCGACGGTCTTGGCGCGCATGAAGCCGCGCATGGCCAACATCCGCTCCAGGGCCTGAACGACCGGCGGCTCGTTGCCGGCGGTCAGCAGGTTGGCCAGGTAGCGCACCGGGATGCGCAGCGAGGCGACGTCGGGCATGTCGCCGTCCATCTCCAGCGCTCCGGCCGAGGCGGCCGACTGGATCGGCGACAATGGCGGCACGTACCAGACCATCGGCAGGGTGCGGTATTCGGGGTGCAGCGGGAAGGCGACCTTCCAGTCGATCGCCATCTTGTAGACCGGGCTCTTGCGGGCCGCGTCCAGCCAGGCCTCGGGAATGCCGTCGGCGCGCGCCTGGGCGATCACCGCCGGGTCGTTGGGATCCAGGAAGATATCGATCTGGGCCTGGTAGAGGTCCTTCTCGTCAGACGTGGAGGCGGCGGCCTGGATGCGGTCGGCGTCATAGAGCAGCACGCCCAGATAGCGGATGCGGCCGACGCAGGTCTCCGAACATACGGTCGGTTGACCCGCCTCGATGCGCGGGAAGCAGAAGGTGCACTTCTCCGACTTCCCCGATTCCCAGTTGTAGTAGATCTTCTTGTAGGGGCAGGCCGAGACGCACATCCGCCAGCCGCGGCACTTGTCCTGGTCGATCAGGACGATGCCGTCCTCCTCGCGCTTGTAGATCGCGCCCGACGGGCAGGCGGCCACGCAGGTGGGGTTGAGGCAATGTTCGCAGAGCCTCGGCAGATACATCATGAAGGTGTTTTCGAACTGGCCGTAGATCTCCTTCTCGACGCCCTCGAAATTGGCGTCGGCCGAGCGCTTGGAGAACTCGCCACCCAGGATTTCCTCCCAGTTGGGACCCCATTCGATCTTCTCCATCCGCTGGCCGGTGATCTTCGAGCGCGGCCGCGCGGTGGGGAAGTTCTTCATCTCCGGGGCGTTCTGCAGGTGGGCGTAGTCGAAGTCGAACGGCTCGTAATAGTCGTCGATCTCGGGCAGGTCGGGATTGGCGAAGATCTTGGCCAGGATGCGCCATTTGGCGCCCATCTTCGGTTCGATCTTGCCATTGGCCTTACGGACCCAGCCGCCGTTCCACTTCTTCTGGTTCTCCCAATCCTTGGGAAAGCCGATGCCGGGCTTTGTCTCGACGTTGTTGAACCAGGCGTACTCGACGCCCTCACGGTTGGTCCAAACGTTCTTGCAGGTGACCGAGCAGGTGTGACACCCGATACACTTGTCCAGGTTCAGCACCATGCCGATTTGTGCGCGCACCTTCATTGGGCGAAGTCCTTCTGAACGAGCGTTTCTTCGAGCCAGTCGATCTTGGTCATCTTGCGCACGACCACGAATTCGTCGCGGTTGGAGCCAACGGTGCCGTAATAGTTGAAGCCGTAGGCTAGCTGGGCGTAGCCGCCGATCATGTGGGTCGGCTTGAGCACGGTGCGGGTGCAGGAGTTGTGGATCCCGCCGCGCAGGCCGGTGATCTCCGAGCCTGGCGTGTTCACGATCTTTTCCTGGGCGTGGTACATGAAGGTTGTGCCTTCACGGATGCGCTGGGAGACCACGACCCGGGCGGTCAGGGCGCCGTTGGCGTTGAAGACCTCGATCCAGTCGTTGTCGACCAGGCCGGCTTTCCTGGCGTCGACCTCCGACACCCAGACCACCGGTCCCCCGCGGTTGAGGGTCAGCATCATCAGGTTGTCGCTATAGGTGGAGTGGATGCCCCACTTCTGGTGCGGGGTGATGAAGTTGAGGACGATCTCCTTCTCGCCATTGGGCTTGGCGCCCATGACGTGGGTGGTCTTCAGGTCGATGGGCGGGCGATAGACGCACAGCGCCTCGCCGAAGGCCCGCATCCACAGGTGATCCTGATAGAGTTGCTGGCGGCCGGTCAGGGTTCGCCACGGGATCAACTCGTGGACGTTGGTGTAGCCGGCCGTGTAGCAGACCTTCTCGCTCTCGATGCCCGACCAGGTCGGCGAGGAGATGATCTTGCGCGGCTGGGCCAGGAGGTCGCGGAAGCGGATCTTCTCGTCTTCCTTGGGCATGGCCAGATGGACGTGTTCGCGGCCGGTCTGCTTTTCGAGCGCCCCCCAGGCCTTGACCGCCACCTCGCCATTGGTCTCCGGCGCCAGCATCAGGATGGTTTCGCAGGCGTCGATGTCGCTCTCGATGCGCGCCAGACCCTGGGTCTGGCCCTCCTCGAGCACCTCGCCGTTCAACGCCTTGAGCAGATCGACCTCGTGGTCGGTCTTCCAGCCGATGCCCTTGCCGCCGTTGCCGCTCTTGGCCAGCAGCGGGCCAAGCGCGGTGAAGCGCTTGTAGGTGTTGGGGTAGTCGCGCTCGACGATGGTGATCTGCGGCATGGTCTTGCCGGGGATCGCTTCGCATTCGCCCTTGGACCAGTCGCGGACGTCGAAGGGCTGGGCCAGCTCGGCGGCGCTATCGTGCTGGATGGGGGTCAGGACGACGTCCTGTTCCACGCCCAGCACCTCCGGCGCGATCTTGGAGAAGGTCTTGGCGATGGCCTTGAAGATCTCCCAGTCCGATTTCGACTCCCAGCCCGGATCCACGGCCGCGCTCAGCGGGTGGATGAAGGGGTGCATGTCGGAGGTGTTGAGATCGTTTTTTTCGTACCAAGTGGCGGT
>JBAZTO010000110.1:0-3508 GCA_041661865.1 Phycisphaerae bacterium
CGGCGCTATCGGCCGGCAGCGGGTGTTGCTCAGCTGGGCCGGGACTATGTTCGAATACCTGATGCCGCTCTTGTTTCAGTACTCCTACGGCAACTCGCTCCTGGACAAGGCGGCCCGGGAAGCGGTGGCGGTCCAGATCGCCTACGGCCGCAAGCGACGGGTGCCGTGGGGCATTTCCGAGTCCGCCTTCGGCAATATGGACCTCAACAAGACCTATCAGTATAATGCCTTCGGTGTGCCGGCGCTCGGCTTGAAGCGCGGCCTCGAGGAACAGCTGGTCATCGCTCCCTATGCCACTCTGCTGGCCCTGAACGTGGCGCCGACCGAGACCGTGCGGAATCTGAAACAATTGGCCGGGCTGGGGCTGCTCGGTGATTACGGGTATTACGAGGCCATGGATTTCAGCCGGCAACCGCAGCGGGAGGGGAGGCGCGGGGTGATCATCAAGGCGTATATGGCCCATCACCAGGGCATGGCGTTTCTGGCCTTGACCAACTTCCTCCATGGCAACCCGTTCCCGCGCCGCTTTCACAGCGATCCACGGGTGCGTGCCTTTGAACCCCTTCTGCAGGAACGCATCCCGATCCTGCCCACACTGCACCTGACCTCGACGCGGCAGAATGAACCGACGCTGTTGGGCGGAGATCTGATCGCGCCGACAGCAAGTATCTTTACCACTCCCCATACCACCACGCCCAAGACTCTACTGCTCAGCAACAGCCGCTATGGCTTGATGGTCACCAACAGCGGTGGTGGCTACAGTCAGTGGGCGGGGCAGGAACTTACCCGCTGGCGATCGGATCAGACCTGTGATGGCCAGGGGACCTTCTGCTACATCCATGAGGTCGAGCCGGATCGTCTCTGGTCCACCACCTATCACCCGGTCGGCGGGACGGTTGCCGGGTATTCCGTGGACTTTGCCCTCGACCGGGCCGTGTTCCGGCGTGACGACAACGGTCTGCATACCGAAACAGAGGTCATCGTCTCGCCGGAAGACGATGTGGAGGTGCGGAGGATTACCCTGATCAATCGTTCCGACCACGCCCGCCGCCTCAACCTCACCAGCTATGTTGAACTCTCCATGGCGCCCCACAACGCCGACCGCCAGCACCCGGCCTTCAATAAGCTGTTCATCCAGACCGAAGCGCTCCCAGAGCAGCAGGCGCTCCTCGCCTACCGGAGAGCGCGCAGTGAAAACGAACTGCCGCTCTATGTGGCCCACCGCTTGACCTTTGAGCACGCCGGAGATGATTGTCCGCCTGAAGAGGGCTGGCAATTTGAAACCGACCGGGTGCGTTTCATCGGCCGCGGCCGAACCCTCGCCAATCCCATGGGGGCGGTGCAAAAGCTCGGCAACAGCCAGGGCTTTGTCCTGGATCCGATGCTCAGCCTGCGGCGGAGTCTTACTCTGGAACCGGGCCAACACATCCAGCTATCTCTGGTGCTCGCCGCCGGGCCAACCCGCGAGCAAGTCCTGCTGCTGATGGATAAATATTGCGAGCCCCAGGCGATCAATCGGGCCATGGATTTTGCATGGGTCTCGGCCCAGCAGGAGTTGCAGATGCTGCACATTCAATCTGACGAAGCGCGCCGATTTCAGAAACTGGCAAGTCACCTGCTCTTTCCCAATTCCCTCTTGCGTGCTCCCGGCGAGCGCCTTGCTGAGAATCGCAAGGGCCAGGCCGGATTGTGGCCCTACGGCATCTCGGGCGACCTGCCCATAGCCCTGGTCACCATTGGCGAAATACGGGATATCAACCTGGCCCGCCAGATGCTCCAGGCTCATACCTATTGGCGGATGCACGGATTGTCGACCGACCTGGTGATCCTCAACGAGGAAGCGGGAAGTTACGAGCGGCCGCTCCAGGAACGACTGGAACGTCTGATCCAGGCCCATTCTCTCTTTAACGGAACCGACCAACCGGGCGGGGTCTTCCTGCGCAACGCGGCGCTTATCCCGGAGGAAGATCTGAAGCTCCTTAAATTTGCGGCCAGCGTCGCGCTGGTGGCGGCACGCGGCACACTGCCCCAGCAATTGGGGGTGTCGGTGGAGGCTCCCGAGCTCATGGAGAGGCTGAGCCGGAAACGTGCTCCCCGGGAGCCCTCGGCCCCGCTTCCTTTCATGGAGTTGAATTACTTCAACAGCCTCGGCGGCTTTACCACGGACGGGTGTGAATACGCGATCTATCTCGGCCCCGGCACCAACACCCCGGCACCCTGGGTGAACGTCATCGCCAACCCGACCTTCGGCACCATGGTCAGCGAAACCGGGTCCGGCTTCACCTGGTATGGCAACAGCCAGCGCAATCGTCTGACCGGCTGGTCCAACGATCCGGTGCTGGATCCGGCCTCGGAGGCGCTCTATATCCGCGATGAGGAGAGCGGAGTCTTCTGGTCGCCGACAGCTATGCCGATCCGTGAGAAGAGCGCCTATCGGGCCCGGCACGGGGCGGGTTATACGGTCTTCGAGCATAACAGCAACGGTATCGAGCAGGAGCTGACCGTTTTCGTCCCCGTGGATGAGAATGGGGGGCAGCCGATCAAACTGCAGCGGTTGTGGCTCACCAATGCTTCCTCCAGAAGGCGCAGACTCTCGGTCACCTATTATGTGGAATTGACCCTGGGCGAGAACCGTGAAACTTCCCAGATGCATGTCATGACCAACTGGGATGATGAGGCCCGGGCCATGCTGGCGTACAACCGCTACCACCCCGAGTACCCGGAGCGGGTCGCCTTTGTGGCCATCACCCCCCAGCCCGATTCATACGGCGGCGACCGTACCGCCTTCATCGGCCGCAACCGCTCGCTGGCTAATCCGGCAGCCATGGAGCTGACCCGGCTGTCACAAAGGAGTGGGGCAGGGCTGGACCCCTGCGCGGTACTCCGGGTTAGCGTCGAATTGTCTCCGGGTGAACGCCGGGATATCACCTGCATGCTGGGTCAGGCCGGGTCAGTGGCTGAGGCCCGGGAACTGGTGCAGAGCTTTCAGGAGGATCAGGCCTTGGATGAGGCGCTTGAGCAGACCAAGGCCTGGTGGAATGGCCTGCTCGGCACCATTGAGGTGCACACCCCCGACCTTGCCGCCGATCTCCTGATTAACCGCTGGCTTCAGTACCAGTCCTTAAGCTGCCGGATCTGGGGGCGTTCCGCGTTTTACCAGTCAGGTGGTGCCTTCGGCTTTCGTGATCAGCTGCAGGATGTTATGGCCTTTTTTTACGCCAGGCCGGAACTGGCCCGCGACCAGATCCTGCTGGCCGCCAGCCGGCAGTTCAAGGAGGGGGATGTCCAGCATTGGTGGCATGAACCTGGGGGTGCCGGGATCCGCTCGCGTATCTCCGACGACCTTCTCTGGCTTCCCTATGTGGTCGCGCACTACGTCCGCACCACCGGCGATGTGGAGATCCTGCAGGCGGGGCTTTCCTTCCTCAACGCCCCCGTCCTGGCCGACGATCAGCACGAGGTGTTTTTCATCCCCGAGGTCACCCTGGAACGCGCCACCCTCTTTGAA
>JBAZTO010000111.1:0-3237 GCA_041661865.1 Phycisphaerae bacterium
CCGGGCGATCGAGGCCGCCGCGCGTCGCAAGCCCGACGAAGCGATCGTCGTCTGCCTCTCCGGCCGCGGCGACAAGGACACGGCCGAAGTGGCCCGCCTGCGCGGAGAAAGTTGGTAACTCAATCCGTTCTTTTACCTCTCCACTGTTACTTCTGATTTCCCCCAGCCGTGTCAGCCATCGACCAACTTTTCGCCCGGCTTCGTGCGGACCGCCGCAAGGCCTTCATGCCCTTCATCACCGCCGGAGATCCCGACCTGGAATTCACCGGCGAGCTGCTGCGGCGTCTGATCGCCTGCGGGAGCAATCTCTGCGAGCTGGGAATTCCGTACAGCGACCCGATCGCCGACGGCCCCGTGATCCAGGCCTCCTACAACCGGGCCCTGGAGCGAAAGGTGAAGCTGGCCGCGATCTTCGAGATGCTCGGCCGCGTGACACCCGGGCTTGCCGGGCCGGTGGTGACCATGGTCAGCTACTCGATCATCTACCGGCACGGGCTGGAGGCCTACGTGGCCGAGGCGAAGCGTGCGGGCGTGGCCGGCGCGATGGTGCCCGACCTGACGGTCGAAGAGGCCGGCCCACTGGCGGCCGTCTGCCGCCGCGAGGACTTCAGTCTCATCCAGCTCATCACGCCCACCACGCCCCGCCAGCGCGCCCTGCGGATCGCCGAGCAAACGACGGGCTTCATCTACTATGTGTCCGTGACGGGCATCACCGGCGAGCGTACGCAACTCCCCCCCGAGATCCTCGACAACGTCGGCTGGCTCCGCGGGCAAACGCCGCTACCCATTTGCATTGGCTTCGGCATCAGCCGCCCCGAGCACGTGCGGATGTTGGCCCCGGTGGCCGACGGCCTGATCGTCGGCTCCGCGATCGTGCGCCGCGTGGCCGAGGCGCAGAGCAAGCCCCGCGAGCAAGTTCTGGCCGACATCGGCCAATACGCGGCCGAACTGATCACCGCGATCCAAACGGGCTGATCAAACGGCGTGAGCTCCCCTTTGGAGTGCGGCGATTCATCGCCGCTTTTCACCGCCCCCGACCACTGGCCGGGTACGCCGCATCGAAAGCGGCGATGAATCAGCCTTTTTCTGGGGCATATTGATTTGCCCCCATCTTAGCAGCACCTCCTAGCATTGTCGCAGCGTTCGACCTTTCCTGGATTCCCTGGTCTAATCAAATATGGCGGATATGCAAGTCATTGCAGGGCATATACTTGCAAAGACGCCCAATATATCGCCATATTTAATTAGACTTATCGCCCCGTAGTTGCTATACTCCTCGTCGACGACGCCCGGTCGGTCGGCTGGGCACCCTGCTGCGTTTACGGAGGAAGCAGTCATGGCGCAATTCGATGTGAAGAAGCGTGCGTTGGTCGGGCCCGGAGGCCTCCTGGAGATTCCCGCCGGGGACGAGATCACCCGCAAGCTGGCGATGCTCCTGGAAGGGGAGTGCGAGGGTTTGGGGCCGCTGCGAGCGGCGAAGAAGTTCAAGTTCAGCAAGCAACGCTACTTCCAACTCCGCGCTGCATTTGCGCAGCAAGGCGCGGTCGCCTTGCAGAGTCGGAAACGTGGCCCCAAGACGAATTACCGCCGGACGCCCGAGTTGGTGCGCCAGGTGATCCGACACCGCTTTCTGGACCCCGACGCTTCGCCGGAGGTGATCGCCCAGAAACTCATTCAGAGCGGATGGACGATCAGCATCCGCAGCGTAGAACGCGTGCTGGCCGACTACGGCCTTCAAAAAAAAACTCCACAAGTGTTGTCCACGCCTCGCGCCAGAGCGCGTCGAGGCGCGAATTAGCCAGAAACTGCTCCGGCAAGTCGACAGCGATCCACTCAGCATCGAGCGCGGCATTCGTCAGCGACTGTCAGATAAGATCAGCGACAGCATGGCTGGCCTCTGGCTGCTGGTTCCGGAACACCTGCGGCTGGGGACATGGGACCTCTTGCGCGCTTGGACGCGGCAGGCCCCGGAACGCATGGAGCCCCGCCTGGCGCTGCAGTTGGTCCACGAAGCGGCGCTCTGTTCCAACGGACTCCGCGACGGGCGTTGTTTGACGCTCCGCGGATTCGAGACCCTCAACGGGCTGCCCTTCCTGGCCAACGACACGGCGGTCCACGAGGTCCTCGATGGGCGGACTGTCGCCGACGCAGAAAAACTGCAAGTGGCCCTCGGAAAACTCCGCCGCGCCTCCGGGCATTATACGGGAAAACTGCTCCTGATCGACCCACACCGCCCGCCGAGCTACAGCCACCGACACATGCGCAAGCACCAGAAGGACCGAGGCTCCAAGCCGATCAAAACCGCGCAAACCTTCTTTTGTCTTGATGGCGATACCAGTCAGCCGGTGTGCTTCACGGCGGCCAATTCCGCACGCACCGTAAGTCAGGCTACGCCCGGACTGCTGCGCATGGCCCACGACATCCTTGTCCCCCTGGCCACGCGAACATTGGTGGCCGCCGATACGGAGCACTTTGCCGTGGAACTACTGGACCACATCCAGACGGATACGTCCTTCGACCTCATCACACCGATGCCCCACCGCCAAAGCGATCAACGGCGCTTACGGCAGATTCCTCCCGAGGCGTTCACACGCCACTGGGCGGGCTACGCCACGACGGTCCTTCCCTACACGCCCCATCACAGCCGGAGCGGTCCATACTATCAGTTGGTGCAGCGTCAGGGAGAACGGTCCGAGGACTGGCAGTTCAATGCGTTCATCTCCACCACCAACCGTGATCCGGTCGAAGCCCTCACACGCGATTATCCCCGGCGCTGGCACATCGAGGAGTTCTTCAATTGCGACCAGTCCCTAGGCTGGAGGCGTGCTGGCACGATGAACATCAACATCCGTTACGGACAGATGACCATGGCCTTGCTGGCGCAGACGGTGATCCATCAGTTCCGGAAGAGACTGGGAACCCCATTCGCCGATTGGGACGCCAAACACCTGGCATCCGACATCTTCCGCGGACTGGTTGGCGACATCCGCGTGGCGGGCGATACGATCCTCGTCACCTACTACAACGCGCCCAACCGAGAACGTCTTCAGGCACAATACCAAGACCTGCCTGCCAAACTCCGGGCCGAAGGCATCGAACCTGCCATTCCCTGGCTCTACGGATTCCAGCTCGACTTCCGCTTCCGGTAGGCCGCCACCGCGCCCGAAGGTAAAATTAACATCCCCCAGAAAAAGGCTGATTTATCGAGTCTGTAGCATCATTACCGGGCATTGTTAT
>JBAZTO010000112.1:0-3207 GCA_041661865.1 Phycisphaerae bacterium
CCTTCGAGCGCCAGCATCTCCGAGTCGCAGAAGGTCTGCGAAACGACTGGGTAACGGCTGTAAAGATAGGCCAGGCGGGGCATGGACAGGAAGCATAGAGCACAGGGGGAGGGCAGCGGCGAATGAATTTGCACAGTCGGCCAGCCCCGTGCTCTATGCTGGCCACCCCATGGCAGATACCCCCACCATCGAGACCCGCGAGGAGGTCATGTTCTTCGACACCGACTGCGGAGGCGTCGTGCACAACCTGGCCTACCTGCGCATGATCGAAACCAACCGCACCCGCCTGGCCGCCCTGCTGGGCATGAAGCTGCGTGATATGGCAGAGACCCGGCTCTTCCCTGTCGTGGTACGCACGGAAATTGACTACAAAAGACCCGCCGTGCTGGGCGATGAACTGGTAATTGAGGGCCGCCTTGAGAGTGTGGAGCGCGTGCGCTTCTGGTGCAGCTTCACCATGCGACGCCCAGCCGACGACACCATCCTCATCACCTGCCGGCAGGCCCTGGCCCTCGTCCAGATGCCCCAGGGCAAGCCCGTGAGGCTGCCGGAAGACTGGGCGGAGCGTTTCGCGCACCTCATCGCGCCACGGAACAAGGCGTAAGGGCGCTGCCCCATGGATCGGGTGGCCCTGACGGGATGTTGCGCCCGTCAGGGCTCCCACACCACCGGACGTGCGGTTTTCCGCATCCGGCGGTTGGAGACGACACGGGGTCTATCCCGTGAGGTTGAGGTCGGATGGTGTGATGAACCCATGTTGTTTGAGCACGCGGTTGCTGAGCGCCTTGTGCATGGCTGGGTTGGCCGCCATGTGCCAGGCTCCGCGACTGCTGTGGGCCAGCTTCTGCAACCTCGGTGAGACTCCCAGCCGTGCCAGGGCAGCCTTGCGTCCGCTGGCAGTGTGCCAGCGTTGCCAGAAGCACTTGCGGATGTGGCGGCGTGTCCAGCCGCTCTGGTCCGTGATGCTTCGCCTGTCCTGTGCCTTGCCGTAGTAGCCCCACCAGCCACGTTGATACTGGTTCCACTGGTCGCGCAGCTCCACGCTGCTCAAGGACTGCCTCGCGTCCCATTTGTTTCTCACCTGGTCCTTGAACCGGGCAATGGCCTGGGGCGAGATGCCGATGAGCAGCGTCATCGTGAGGATGAAGCCCAGGAACTTGCGCTCCCAGACCCGCCCAATGCCGCTCTTCTCCGTGTTGACTTGCAGCCGCAGGTGTCTGCTTATCCACTGGCTGATGTTCTCCAATGCGCGCCTGGCAGCGTGTTCGCTGCTCACGTAAACATTGCAGTCATCGGCGTAGCGCACGTGCTTGTACCCGCGGCGTTCCAGCTCCCTGTCGAGTTTGTCCAGGTAGATGTTGGCCAGAAGCGGCGACAACGGCCCACCCTGCGGCGTGCCCTCCGTGCTCCTCACACAACACCCCTCCGGCAGGATGACTCCTGCTCGCAGGAAACGCCCAATCAATTGCAGCACCCGCTTGTCCCTCACCACGCAGGCAACCTGCGTCATGAGGATGTCGTGGTTCACTTGGTCAAAGAACCTGGTGATGTCCATGTCCACCACCCAATCCCTCCCTTCACGTGCGTGCTCCTGCGCGGCCTCTATCGCTCCATGCGCGCTGCGCCCCGGCCGGAAG
The DNA here is from genome assembly GCA_041661865.1 of Phycisphaerae bacterium. Classification (GTDB taxonomy): domain Bacteria; phylum Planctomycetota; class Phycisphaerae; order SM23-33; family SM23-33; genus JBAZTO01. The sequence continues at coordinate 1,638 of JBAZTO010000112.1, forward strand.
CCGTGGCTGCTCTCGCTGAAGGTTGGCTCGAACAAGGGCTGCATCACCTGCAACAGCATCTGCTGTACAAAACGATCCAATACGTTGGGGATGCTCAATGGCCGGGTGCCGCCATTGGGTTTTGGGATCTCCTTGCGCCGCGCGGCGGAGGGCGCAAAGCTGCCCTTGAGCAGCTTCGCTTTGATCCCTTCGCCGTGCTTTGCCAGGTGCTCCCTGAGTTCTCTGGTCTTCATGCCGTCGGGGCCGGGGGCGCCCGCGTTGCGCTCTACCGCGCATAGCGCCGCCTCCCAGTTGGTGTCCCCAACGGCCTCTTCCATCATCGTTGTCGTTGCCTCCTGCATCACTGTCCTGTTCCCTGGGTTCCGCATGTGGACTGGCCTTTCCCTCTCCGGAGCGCTGGGGATGGCTGCACCATCGGGACGCTTGGGGTTCGCGCAGCGTCTCGCGGGGACTTCCCGCTTCGGGCTGCTGACGTTGGGGCTCTCTTTGCCAGCTTCACAGGCTCCCTGGTCGCTTTGCAGTCGTTCCTTCGGCCCTTCGCTCCACCATGCTTTCGCACAGCATCATCACTACTACGGCCTCTGCTGACTCCTGGCCCGCTCTCACGGGTCAGGCCTCCTTGGGTAAGAACATGCACTGTCATCCCGGGCCACGCGGCTCTACCTGATGCGTCTTGATGAGCCTTGGGCTTCGCGTTTACCAGCACGCTCGCCGCTCGCACCCGGCCTCCCTGCCGCTTCGTGTTCCTGTGGTCGGGACTTTGCCTCGGGCTTCTTTCAGCCACGGCCTCACGACCGCTGCCTTGCCTCAGGCTACGGTTGACTCTCATCGTCTCCGAACAGCTCCTTTCATCTGTCTAGTTCATGTTCATGCCAAGCACACTGGTCCGCACACTCCGTTGTGCGGTCAGGGCGGTGCGGCTCCATGAAACGGAGTGCCTCGGCGTCTGCCTCGGCAGGAGTGTGCGGACCACCATGCCGCCGCTCTTTGGCATAAAGAAACCAAGCACCTGCGCCGGTGCTTGGTTTTTGGAAGATATCGATGGACTGGGAGACTACACCACGTCCAAGTCCGTCACCGCGCCCAGGCTCGCGCTCTTCACGGTGGCGGCGTACTTCGCCAGCACGCCGCGGGTGTAGCGGGGCTTGGGTTTCTTCCACGCCTTGAGGCGGGCCTTGAGTTCCTTGGCGGGGATGCCAAGCGTGATCTCGCGCTTCTGCGCATCGATGGTGATGGGGTCGCCATTCTTCACCACGGCGATGGGGCCGCCCACATAAGCCTCGGGAGTCACGTGGCCTACCACGAAGCCGTGGCTGCCACCGCTGAAGCGTCCGTCCGTGATGAGCGCCACGTCCTTGCCGAGGCCCTTGCCCATGATGGCGCTGGTGGGGGAGAGCATCTCGCGCATGCCGGGGCCGCCCTGCGGTCCTTCCATGCGGATGACGATCACATGGCCCTTCTTCACCTTGTCATTGAGGATGGCCTGGAGAGCCTTCTCCTCGCTTTCGAACACGATGGCCTTGCCGGAGAAGACGAGTCCTTCCTTGCCGCTGATCTTGCCCACGGCGCC
>JBAZTO010000113.1:0-3147 GCA_041661865.1 Phycisphaerae bacterium
TCTTCGCCCACTGACCGTCGCTCAACTCGTACCGCTTCACGCCCATAAAAGGCTCCCGCCAAATCGCGGAACCCTATGAATCAGCACTTCGGCAATCTGGGAATCCCTGAATGTCGATCCGCCCTAGTGCGTCAGATCCTTCGCGGCCAGCGTAGTGACGTCTTCAGGCTGCGCGAGAGCTCGCTGGAAGGCTATTTCCCCTGGCTTGATGGCCAGTGGTCGGCCGGACGCCGAACGGCGCCGAGCTCTGGCGGCAGCTTAGGGCGCAGGGCTTCCGAGGTTCACTTCGCGTGGTGACCGAATGGGCGACCCGGCGGCGGCGCGCCGACCAGGTCAACGCCGACACGCTGAGCCATATTCCTTCAGCGCGCACCATCAGCAGGTTGACGACGACCTCGCGCGACACGCTCTCCAAGGCCGAGACGGTCACCGTCGCCGCCGTCGAGACGGGCGTGCCGGCGCTGATCGAAGCCCGCGAAATCATCGCCGCTTTCCACTTGATGATCCGTCGCAAGACCGAGGGCGACCTTTGCGCCTGGATCGAGCGCGGTCGCGCCAGCCTGGTGGCGTCGTTCGCCAACGGTGTCGACCGGGACATCAGCGCCGTTCGCGCCGCCATCACCTCGGGTTGGTCAAGTGGCCAGACGGAGGGCCAGATCACCAAGCTCAAGCTCGTCAAACGCCAGATGTACGGCCGCGGAAAGCTCGACCTGCTAGAGGCCAGACTCCTGGGCCACGCCACCTGATCACGTCACCAAAGGTGCGTCAGAGCCACTTTTGAACGCCGTTTGACAGACTCGCGCTCCTGATCAGCTCCAAGTTCTGGCATTTTCGTCCCTCATGGCGTGTCGTAGTGGCCTGCCTGTGAGACGTTCAAGCGATGCTGCTCGGGTAGTTCGATATTGAGAAAGTGGCGGCCGGCTGAGGTGAACATCAGCGAACAGTCTTGAAAGTAAACACGCATACGAAGGGTCGAATTGTAGGTGAAGATAAAATACTCTAGCATAGAGACGCGCATTTATCAAATGTAGAGATTCCAATTTAAAATCAAAACACTATGGTTGCCGGTATTGATCACGGGTAAACACAAGCGCGTTATCAAAAAGGCCCAGTGAATTCAATTCATTGGTCTCTAAATCATAATTGAGGGGGAACGACGGTAATATAATGCCGTATTCGCTGGATTTGCATCCGGCGTCTCACACTTACATGGGCGGCTCCGGCGACGACCGCTGGGAGATCGAGATCGATGTGTCAGGAGGGGCTACCGCGCCTGACTCATCGCTGGCTCTTTGAAGGGGCCGCTTTCTGGCGTCGGCAACAACTCGCCGAGGCGGATTCCGCAGTCGGTGAGATTCAAGTCCTCTCAGCTAAGGTTGATGGGGTCAGGGATCGACCGCCGACCATCGACGCCCAGCAGCGGCCCCTTCGATTGCACCCTAACCTTGCCGTTGGGATAGGCGCGAAGGGCATTGCTCGCGGAAGGGATAAACTGGCCGGTCGCCACGGCTGCGTATGCGCAATCGGAGCAGGCTACGCGCTCCCGCCGAGCCAGGCGGCGCTTGTAGTCGGGCTCGGCGAGGGCCGCTTGCAGCTGCGCCGCCCGCGAGATCACCTGCTGGAGATTGAACCCCGCCAACTGGGCGCGGGCCAAATCCGCCAACCTCGCGCCGTGCTCGCCGAGTCGTTGACGCCCGGCGACAGAGCGCGGCCGGCGATCTCGACAAGTTCGTCGATCAGGAACCGCAAATCCTGCAGCGCCGTGCGTCTTGAGCCGACCGCGAAGGCTTGGGTCACCGACCCGGCGCAGGCCTCATCGTAGCGTTCCGGCGGCCAGGCCTCCACGATCGTACGACCCTCCTGGACGAAATCGCCCGGCCGATGCTGCAGGCGCAGCACCAGATCGTGCTGGTGGGCGAAAGCCATCAGGGTCTCGACCTCCACCACCTGCAGGTAGCCGGTGCTTGGGGCGGCGGTCAGGGCTCGGTTGGCGGCGTCGGCCACGCTGGCGTCCGGCCGGAACGCGGCGGGAAGGGACGGCGGCGCGTCGGCGGCGGCTTGCGCGGGAGCCGGGGCGCCGACGACCCCAGGATGGCGGCGGCCGATACTCGCGAGCAGGCGGTCGCCAACGTCCTCGACGACGTGGTTGATGTGCAGTTGGCGCGGCACGTGGTGGATAAAGAAAATCAGGACCGCGATCGAGCAGAGGGCCAGGGCCACCCCGACCAGAAGGGCGAGGTTCGGGACGAAGTCGCCTTGGGCGCCGGCCTCGTCGGCCGAACGGATCGTCCGCAGGATCAGCAGGCAATAGACGAAGGTCGCGATGAAGGCGCCCAGGGTGACTTGGTTGCCGCGATCGCTCATGAAGTTGCTGAGCAGTCGGGGGCCATATTGACCCGAGACGTAGACGACCGCGGCGATGGTCACCGAAAACACCGTCCCGGCCACGGTGATCATCGAACTGCTGATCACCGAGAACACCTGTCGCGCGCCGTTGGGGCGCGCGGCGTAGAGCCAGGGCAAGCCGTCCATCCAGCCCGATCCGGCGTGGGTGTCGGCGAAGATCATCCCACTGGCAAGGGCGATGGCGGCCAGGACCATGATCGAGGGCAAGAACCAGTAGCCGCCCTGCAGGTCGTCGACCAGCTTGAGCAATTTGGATCTCATGGGCCGGACTCCTGGGCGTGTGGCGGGACGTGGCGCGCTCCTGGGAAGGCAACGCTTGGAGCGGGAAGATGCTGCACGCTTGGCCTGCTCCGTCCGGCTTCGGCGGGCATCGAGTCTTGAGCAGCCAACTAGGGTTTGGCCTGGCCGGGGGCGTGGGCGTCCTTGTCATGCAAGACGTCCTGCCGGTAGAGCATGGTGATGACGGTGTAGGCCACGAGGCACAGCGGCGTGGCGAACAGCACCCCGAGCGGCCCGAAGACAATACCCAAACCCACGACCGCGAAGATGCCGAGCACGACCGGAAGGGACGCCAGGTTCTTCTGCACCATCGGTGTGATGACATTGGCCTCCAGTTGCGACACCCCGGCATAAAGGGCCAGGGTCAGCCAGAAGGTCTGGCCGCCTTGCATCGCGGCCAGGATCAAGGCTGGCGCGGCCGAGGCGATGGGCCCCACGATCGGCACGAACTGGGCGACGCCG
>JBAZTO010000114.1:0-2971 GCA_041661865.1 Phycisphaerae bacterium
TGCCGCCGCCGAACAGCTCCACATATTTTGAATTTTTCATAGTTTCCTTTGCAGGGCGCGCCGTGCGCCCCGTTGTTGTTTTCTTGGGACTCGCGCAGAGGCGCAGAGACGCTGAGAAAAACTTTTTGTCCTTCTCGGCGTCTCTGCGCCTCTGCGCGAAAACATTCTGTTATTCCATCAGCTCGATGGAATAAAACTGCTGCCCGACCGGCCGCGACGTATCGGCCATCAGGGTACAGACCATCGGCAATACCTGCTCGCCGGAACCGATCTTCTGGGAGTCGCCGGAGATCTTCGGCACCGCCCGGAAGTAAGTGATTCTCATCCGCGGGCCGCGATCGTTGGCGTCGGAAACGAAGGTCAGTTTCTTCTCGACCCCGGCGTTGCTCATCGGGTAGATGGTCTGCTTGCTCAGCGCCGCATGGTCGCAGGAGATAAAGGCGGTGGCGCCGATGGTTGATTCCGGCATCTTCATGATGAATCCGTAATCGGCATCAACCCGGTAGTCGGTCTCCAGGGCATAGCGGATGGTCGGGATGGCGAGATTGCAGACCACCATGTCGACCTTTTTCTCCACCGTGGACACGGCGGCCGTGGGCTGCGGGGCAACCCCGGCCCTGACCACATTCACGCCGGACAAGAAGGTGCCGTTGACATTGATCAGCTCCAGGAATCCGTCCCCGACCCAGGCCACATCGGCGGTGACCGCGCCCTGGATGACCGCATCCCCGGCGACAAACGGACCGTTGGTGACGGCGCCGAGGCCTATCTTGGTGACGAAACAACTGGCCTTGCCGACATCGATATACTGTTTGAGCACCAGTGCTTTTTCCACGGCATCGAGGGCCCCGGCCAGCTGGCTGGTGACATCGGCTGGATCGGCGGCGTAGGCTATCTCCATGTTTTCGATTGATGATTCGCGCATGCCGAAGGTGACCGACCCTTCCGTCTCACCGTCGGCGATGCCGATCACTAATTTCCCGGCCTGGCGGTTGGAGTAGATCTTTTCCCCTTCGGCCTGCGAGATGTTGTCGGACAGGCCGTCCATCTCGCCGATCTCGAGGCCGATGTTGGCTGAGCCGACATCAGAGATATAGAGGCGGCCGGTGCCGTTGATCCGGATATTGGATGCGTTACTTGCGATTGGCATAATTTCTCACTTGCTCCTTTACCGCCTGACTGCCTGGCGGCTTGATTTGATTAACTGGCACTCGGCCATGGAAAAACCGAAAAACGTCGGGGCCATCGGCAGCAGGCCGTCCGAGGCGATAAAATCGACCGCAACGGCCAGGCCGGAGCGCAGGATCGCCCCCTCGACCAGGCTTTTCAGCTCGGCCACCTTCGGCAGGCCGGCAAAGATCTTGAGATTGCCGTCCACCTTTAACTCCTCATCCACCAGGGCCACCGCCAGATCGAGGGTGATCACCGGCGGTCCGGACTCGCCCCACTTCGGAGAGGCGTCGAACAGCGCGCACAGCGGATATTCGCTCTCCTCCGGCGGGTTGTTGAGATCGACCCCGACATAGACGGTGAGGGCCTTGCCGAACATCGCCTGGCACCAGCCCTGTACCTCCTGGTCCTGGGCGATGGCCGCCCCCATTCCGATCATAAAGGTTGCCGGATCCATTATTTTTTCCGCCGGAACGCTTTATTTAATTTTGAAATGCCGGTAATTTTTTTATGCTTCTTTTTTACCGGCTTACCTGGTGAGAAGAATCTCTCTAAGACGCCTGAAGATGTTGGTGATGGTCCCATTTATCAGATTCCTTTGGTTGTGTTTTTTTACCGGGCGAACATCTATCCCTTTAGATGCGCTTGGCGCCGTAATACGAGGCCCAGAACTTGGTTTCAAAAAACTGCGACACCTGCGGCGAGATTTTCCTGAACACCGGCGCGAAGATCGGCCGGGCCGGGATCTCGATGGTCTGCGTCGACTTCTTCAGGGGAAAGAAGTTCACTCCCAGGACCGGCGAGCTGCCGCGCCCGGAGGCCCGGGCCAGGGTCGCCGCCCATTTCCGGCGCATCTTGGCGGTGACCGCGATCTTCTCGCCGCCGTCCACCCGCCGGGCGATGGCCGACAACTGGGGATCGACCAGCCCTGGCAGCTTGCCCTTGGCCTTGCCCTTGCCGAAATCGATCTGCACCGTGTTGCCCGACAGGCTGGTCCGGTATCGGGCGAACTTGCCGAGCCAGGAGGCGGGGGAGTGCGGCGCGCTGCGCCGCAGGATCCACTTGCCTCCGCCCTTCTTGTGATAGGCCTTGGTCAGGGCGTGCAGCCCCTGCCATTCCGATGGCCCGTACTCGACATGGTTGCGCAGCTCGCTCATCACCAGCCACCCCACCGAGCCCATGGCCGATTTTTTGGCCTTCAGGAACTTGCCCGGCAGGTCCAGCACCGCCTTAGTCAGCGCCGACAGGCCAGTGTATGTCATCTCCACCTTGATCGGCATGGATCAATTCCCCCCGAGCACGGCCAGGCGGGAGCTGACCACATGGATCCGCCAGTGCACCCCGTCGCTGGTGCGCTGGCAGGTGCGGTCGATCTTCCACACCTCACCGCTGGCCCTGGTGAAGGAGTCGCCGGCGGCAGGCGTCACCGAGGCCGCGGCCACCATCGCCGTGGCCTCGGTCTCAATCGCCGTCAGCTGGCCGCCAACCATGGCCTGGCCCAGGACCAGAAGGAGCGGCAGGGCCGGGATCACCGTGCCGTCCTTCTTGGTCCAGGCCACCACCTCGCCGAAATCATCGGGCGCGGTGAAGAGGTCGGCATCAACCGCCATCTGGTCGTGCAGGCTCACTAGAGTCACCCGTTACGGTGCGGTGACGTTGCTGAACAGGTAGGACACCGACTTGGCGATATCGGACTTCACAGCCCCGGTATCGTCATAGGTCTTGAGCAGCAGCTCGTCGGAGTCGTTGCGCACCCGGTAGGTGTCGGACCGATTGCCGTCGACATAATACTGCTCGACCA
>JBAZTO010000115.1:0-2952 GCA_041661865.1 Phycisphaerae bacterium
CCAGGGTGGTGAGCATGGCCCGCATGGGATTGCGCCGCAGGGCCTTAAAGGCGGTGCCGGCAGTGGCGTAGACACTCATGCCGCGCCTCCCGGGGTTTCCCGGTTTGGTCCGGCGGCGGGTGCATCGTTCTGGACCAGCCCGTCTTCGATGCGGATCACCCGTTTGGCGTGTCCCGCCACCTTGGGGTCATGGGTCACCATGATGATGGTGATGCCGTCCTCGGAGTTGAGCTGCTCGAACATCTGGAGCACCTCTTCGCTGGTCCGGGAATCCAGGTTACCGGTGGGCTCATCGGCAAAAAGCACCGGCGGGTGATTGATCAGGGCCCGGGCGATGGCCACCCGCTGCTGCTGGCCGCCGGAGAGCTGGGAGGGGAGATGGTCCAGCCGGTCGGCCAGCCCCACCCGGCCGAGCATCTCGGCGGCCCTCACTCGAGCCTCGCGTTCGCTCAGGCCCTCGGCAGAGTAGGCGAGCGGCATGGCCACGTTCTCGATGGCGCTGGTTCTGGCCAGCAGGTTGAAGCTCTGGAAGACGAAACCCAGCTTGCGGTTGCGAAGCAGGGCTCGCTCGTCGGAGGAGAGTTTGGAGGTCTCCTGGCCGTCCAGCCAGTACTCGCCGGCAGTCGGCCGGTCCAGGCAGCCCAGGATGTTCATCAGTGTCGATTTTCCGGAGCCGGACGAACCGGTGAGCGCAATCAGCTCCCCCTGCCGGATGGCCAGGGAGATGCCTTTCAGCACGGGCACGGAGATATCGCCCATCTGGTAGGTCTTTTCGATGCCGTGCAGGGTGATGAGGTCCATAACTCTACTCTACTTAGTGTCCGCCGCCGCTTTTGCCGCGTCGCATACTCGGGAGGAAGGGGTTGCCGCCCTCTTTCTTGCCATTGCCGGAGTTCGGCGGGCGTATCCCGGTAACCATCTGCATCCCCTCACGCAGATCCGCGCCCTCCACCACGGTATTGGCCCCGTCGCTGGCCCCGGTCTGGACCTCGATCCGGCTGGGCTTTTGATTTTCGTCAACCACCCAGAGCACCCCGGTGCCCTTGCCGCTGGCCGGAGCCTGGGCAGTGGCAGGTCCTTTGCCCCGTTCCATCCCGCCTTTTTCGCTGGTGCCATCCGTGGCGGGCGGGCTCCAGCGCAGGGCCGCGTTGGGCGCCTGCAGAACATTGGCGAGCTGCTGCAGCTGAAACTGGACATTGGCGGTGAGATAGGGCAGGAGGCGGCCATCAGCGTTGTCGGTGGTGATCTCCACCGTGTAGGTCACCACGTTCTGGGTCATGGAGGCGTTAAGCCGGATCTTGCCGACCTCGCCCCGGAAGGTCTCGCCGGGGAAAGCATCCACGGTAAAGGTCACCGGCTGGCCGGGGTGAATCTTGCCGATATCCGCCTCGTTCACCGCCACCCACACCTGGATGCGGGTGAGATCTTTGGCCAGCAGAAAGAGGCTGGGGGCGTTGAGGCTCGCCACCACGGTCTGGCCGGTGTTGACCCTCCGGTCGATAATGATGCCCTTGACCGGCGAGGTGATGATGCAGTAGCCGAGGTTGCGCTGGGCGCGTTTAAGGGCCGCCTCCGCCTGGTGGATAGACGCCTCGCTCACCGCGACCTGGGCCAGCGCGGTTTTATGCGCCGCCTCGTAACCCTCGTAGCTCGTTTTTGCCAGGGCCTCGGAAGGGCCGAGCAGTTGGGCCCGCTTCCAGTTCTGTTCCGCCTGGCCCAACTCCGCTTGGGCCCGCTGCAGGCCGGCCTTGCTAGACAGGAGCTGGGCCTCGGCCTGGGCCACATCTGCGGCGTAGAGCGAGTCATCGATTCGGGCCAGCACCGTGCCCGCCTCAACCACGGAGCCGTAGTCCACGGTATTGCCCTTGGCGTCCTGGCCAAAGGAGATGATCCGTCCGGCCACCTGGGCACCGACGTCGATCACCTCTTCCGGCTCCACGGTGCCGGTGGCGCTGATGGTAACCAAGAGATCGCCGCGCGTAAGCTCGGCGGTCCGATAGGCGGTGTCCTGTCCCTGGCTGCGGGTAAGCTGCCAGGCTGCCAGGCTGCCGAGGAAAAGCACGGCGATCAACGCAATAAGGGATTTCCTGCCCAGGTATTTCATAATCCAACCTCGTTGTCTGACTGTTGTGCCTGCCGGTCGCCAAGCGCACGGATACCCGCCATGCTGAAGCGGGTGACATGGTCTGCAAGCTGTTCCACATCATCAAACAGGGACTCAAAGCCAAAATCGGTTGATGGGAGCCCCTGTGCAATCTTGCAGTGGCGGGCGTGGAGCAGCGACCCAAAACACTGGGCCCGGATACTCATGGTGCAGAGCTGCACATCGTGCTCCCGGGGCTCCTTGCCCAATAATTCGCGGACCAGAAGGGCCAGGCCCTGGAAGATCGGCTCCACTGATTCCTGGATGGCCCTGGTAAGCAGTCCGGTAGGACTTGCCATCTCCTTGTGGAAGATGTCAAACTCATGGCTTTGCGGGTCGATGATCCGACGCATGATCGCCAGTATCCGGCCGCGCAACTTTTCTTCCGCCGGGGCCTCACTCGGAATCCCCCCATCCAGAGGGTAAGTCTTTAATGACTGAGTGAAGGCATAGCGCCAGCTCTCCACATACAGGGCTTCCTTGCTGCCGAAATGGTAGCTGATCGCGGCGGTATTGGCCGCTGCCTGCTGACAGATCTCGACAATGGTTGCCTCCCGGAAACCCTTGCGGGCAAAGACTTCACCAGCAGCCGCCAACAGATTCCGGCGTGTTTCCTGACCATCGCTGCGCTGTTTTCTCATGCATCGTTCCCTTTTTAAATAAGTTAAATATACATTTGACTTATTTACCTGATCACGTCAAGGGTTTTTTGGGGCGAGGATATTCTTTTGCTCTCCTTTTAAATGGGGGACGGGAATGTGCTACAAAATGTACAGGGTCGGCACGACGGAGGATTCTCAAATGAAAGG
>JBAZTO010000116.1:0-2941 GCA_041661865.1 Phycisphaerae bacterium
CTGTTTCAGCGACGACTGCGCATGGTCGTCAACCACAACCATTGTCGGCCCCAACGCCGACTGGAAACGCTACACGTTCGGCACCAGTTATCGCTACAACGAAGGCAAGCTGCTGAAGATCGAGGTCGGTTCGGACGAGACCAATATCCTGAGTACGACCACCAAGGCTTACGAACTGGCGACCTCCGGCAAGCCCTATGCGGTGCGCCTTGGTACAAGTCAACAACCGTACGGCGACGGCTACGTGGCCGAGTATCCGCGACCCGAAGTATCCAACGTGATCACGCAACAAGGCGTGGACTTCACGCGTGCCGTACAGACGGGCTGCGTGGCCACCGGGGTGTACTGCCTGGACAATTTCCTGCGCCCGACCAAGGTCAAGCGGTCCAGCTCCACGGCCAATTCGATCATTGAGACCACGACGTATTTCGACCAGATGTCGAAGTGGGTCTTGGGTCAAGTCAGCACCACGGCGGTCGGCAGCAAGGTGGTCAGCCAGACCGACTACGACGCGACGACGGCGTTGCCGTTGAAGACCTACAGCTTCGGCCTGTTGCAGCAGACGTTGTCCTACAACGCCGACGGCACCGTGGCCAGTGCCAAGGACGGCCGCAACAACGTGACCGCGGTCAGCAATTGGTACCGCGGCGTCCCGCGTGTGATCACCTACGCCGACACCAAGGCCGAAAGTGCGACCGTCAGTGGCTCCGGTCAGCTGCTCAGCACCACCGATGAGCTCGGCTACGCGACCAGCTACAGCTACGACCCGATGGACCGGTTGACCGGCATCACCTATCCGATCGGCGACACGGTGGTCTGGAACGACACCACCTTGCCGTTCGTGGCGGTGGCCGCGGCCGAATACGGTATTCCGGGCGGGCACTGGAAGCAGACAGTCAAGACCGGCAACGGCCAGACCACGACGTTCTACGACGCCCAATGGCGCCCGGTGCTGGCGCTGACCGAGGACACGGGCAACGCCGCGAGCAAGAGCTTCGTGGTCAATCGCTACGATGCCGGCGGCCGTTTGGTGTTCAGCAGTTACCCGGTCGCCAGCCTGACCAGCGTCAACGACACGCTGCAGGGCACCACGACGCAGTACGACGCCCTGGGTCGGGTGATCAAGGTTCTGCAGGATTCCGAGCTGGGTGTGCTCACCAGCACCACGGAGTACCTGACCGGCTTCAAGACGCGCACCACCAACCCGCGTGGGTTCCAGACCACGACCAGCTACCAGGCCTTCGACACCCCGGACACCAGCCGTCCGACGCGCATCGAGGCGCCGGAAGGCGTGTTGACCGTCATCAACCGTGACGACTTCGGCAAACCGCTGAAAGTCACCCGCAGCGGGCCGAAGAACTGAGCATGAACAAGAATTCGAAACTCAAAGCGTCATTCATGCCCGCCCTGTCGGCCGTTCGCCAGACCGTGGCGATGGCCCTGGTCATGGGCACGGCACTGTGCGCCTGGTCGCCGTTGGCGTCGGCGCAGTTTGGGTGCACGCCCACGGTCGCGCTCACGTCGCCGACTGAGGGTCAGACCTTGGCCGCGCCCGCCGTCTTCACCCTGGCGGCGACGGTTGGAACCTGTTCGGTCAGCAAGGTGGAGTTCCGGGCCAACGGCATCCTCCTCCAAACCGATACGTCTGAACCGTATAGCTACGCCTGGCTCAACGTGCCGGCGGGAACCTACGCGATTACAGCGACGGCAGTAAAGTTCAGCGGTTCTGTCGTGTCGAGCGCGGTCAATGTCACCGTCACGGGCGACGCTGGCGGCGGTGGCGGTGGCAATGTCGCGCCCATGGTGTCGATGACCGCACCGACCTCCGGCGGCAGCGCACCGGCGCCGGCCAGTGTCACCTTGGAGGCGGTTGCCGCCGACAATGACGGCACGATCCAGTCGGTCCAGTTCTGGTCCAACGGCGTGCTCGTTGATACGGTCTTCCAATCGGGCCCGTCGGGAGGGTCTGGCAATGGCTGTGGCGCTGGCTGCTATTTGACGCAATTGAGCGGCTTGCCGGAAGGCAGTTACGTGTTCAAGGCCGTGGCCACCGACAATGCCGGGGCCGCCAGCACCTCGGCCGATGTCACGTTTACGGTCACCCCGCAGGTCACGATATCCGTCGCGCGCACCTACGTGTACGACGAGTACGAGCGCCTGTGCAAGACCATCAACCCCGAGTCGGGCGCGACGGTCATCGACTATGACGCCGCCGGCAATATCGCCTGGACCGCGGAAGGCACCACGCTGACCACCAGCCAGTGCAACCGCGGCAGCGTCACCGAAGGGCAGAAGACCTACCGCACCTACGACGCACGAAACCGGCTGATCGCGGTCAGCACCCCCGGCGGCACCGCCGATGTCACCACGACCTATCATGCCGACGGCGCGGTCGAGAGCCTGACCGCGGCCAATCCGGGCGGGCACAACGTCACCACCACCTACAGCTACAACAAGCGCCGCCTGCTCACCAGCGAGACCTCCAGCAATGGCGCGACCTTGTACACCTTGGGCTATGGCTACAACGCCAACGGCCACCTGGGCGCCATCACCTACCCGGACGCCCAGACGGTGAGTTACCTGCCGGATGCCCTGGGTCGGGCGACCAAAGTCGGCGTGACCGGCGGCACCACCTATGCCAGCGCCATCAGCTACTTCCCCAATGGCGCCATCAGCGGGTTTACCTATGGCAATGGCGCGGTCCACACGATGACCCAGAACACGCGCCGCCTGCCGACGCGCAGTCGCGACGTGAAGGGCGTCAACGTGATCCTGGACGACACCTACGCCTTCGACGGCAACGGCAATGTCACCGACATCACCGACCAGGCGCAAGCCGGCAAGACCACGCGCGGCATGGGCTATGACGGCCTGGACCGGCTCACCGCGGCGGTGTCCCCCGGCCAATGGGGTAACGCCACCTACACCTACGATGCCATCG
>JBAZTO010000117.1:0-2817 GCA_041661865.1 Phycisphaerae bacterium
GTCAAGGCGATCTACGAGAGGAACACCGTGTAGTAAAGGCCCTTGGAACTGATGTGTGACATGGTCGCGCTCTGACTCAGTGATGCTTCCCGATGAGGTACAACAGCGGGAACAGGAAAATCCAGACGATGTCGACGAAGTGCCAGTACAGGCCGGACACTTCAACCGGCGCGTAATACTCCGCGCTGAAGCGGCCCTTCCACGCCTTGTACAACATGACCAGCAGGATCCCGATGCCCACGACCATGTGGAGCGCGTGGATGCCGGTCATCATGAAGTACAGCGAGAAGTAGAGCTGCTGCGCCGGATCGCGGGTCGGGTCGAAGTGCGCGCCCGGCACCAGGTGATGCTCGAACTTGGCGGCGTACTCGAAGTACTTGATCACCAGGAAGGTGGTGCCGAAGATGAGCGTCAGGATCAGGTTGACGATCTGCCCGATCCGCGATCCAACCTGCGCCGCGCGCACCGCCAGCGCCATCGTCAGCGAGCTCACGATCAGGACGACGGTGTTGGCGCCGCCGAGCACCTCGTTCAGCTCGTGGCTGCCGGCCAGCCACGCGTCCGGATAGAGGTTGCGGTAGAGGATGTAGGCCATGAACAGGCCGCCGAAGAACATGACTTCGGTAACCAGGAACACCCACATGCCGAGGACGGACGCCTCGAGCTGCTGCGCCATCGTGTGGAAGTGGTGCTGCAGCGCGGGGTGATGTTCCTGCGGTGCGTGCCCGTTCGCGTCGGTGTGTGCCACGTTATTTCTCCCCCGCCTTCCGCGCGCGACCGGCGTAGTTGTACGCGTCCTCGGTCACGATGGGGTCGGTTTCAAAATTCAGCGTGATCGGCGGCGACGGAATCTCCCACTCCAGGCCCGTCGCGCCCCACGGATTCGCGGGCGCGTTGCGCGGCTTGAAGAGCGAGGCCACCAGGTAGATGACGATCAGCAGGTAGCCGGTGCCCAGCACCGCGGCGCCACTCGTGGACAACACGTTGAGGATCTGGAACTCTTCGGGATAGGCGTGGTACCGGCGGGGCATGCCCAGGTAGCCCAGCACGAACTGCGGGAAGAACGTCAGGTTGAAGCCGACGAACACCAGTACCGCGGAGATCTTGCCGGCGACTTCCGGATACATCCGGCCGGTCATCTTGGGCCACCAGAAGTGGATGCCGCCCAGGAACGCCATCACGCCGCCGCCCACCATGATGTAGTGGAAGTGCGCGACAACGAAGTAGGTGTCGTGCAGGTGCACGTCCAGCCCCATCGAGCCGAGGAACAGGCCCGTCAGGCCGCCGATCAGGAACAGGCCCATGAAGCCGATGACCCAGTACGTGGGCGAGTCCCACGTGATCGACCCCTTGTACAGCGTGGCCGTCCAGTTGAACGTCTTCACGGCCGACGGCACGGCGACGATCATCGTGATGATCGAGAACACCAGGCCGGCGTAAATCGACTGGCTGCTCACGAACATGTGGTGGCCCCAGACCAGGAAGCCGATGATCGCGATCGCCAGGCTCGAATACGCCACGAAGCTGTAGCCGAAGATCTGCTTGCGCGACACGGCCGCCACCAGCTCGGAGATGACGCCCATGCCCGGCAGGATCATGATGTACACGGCCGGGTGCGAGTAGAACCAGAACAGGTGCTGGAACAGCACCGGGTCGCCGCCCATGCGCGGGTCGAAGATCGCAAACCCCAGCGCGCGCTCCGCGCCGACGAGCAGAATCGTGATGGCCACCACCGGGGTGCCCAGGATCATCACCAGGCTCGTCGCGTAATTCGCCCAGAGGAACAGCGGCATCCGGAACCAGGTCAGGCCGGGCGCCCGCATCCGGTGAATCGTGACGATGAAGTTGAAGCCGGTCAGGATGGACGAAAAGCCGGCGATGAAGACGCCCAGGGCGGCGATCGTCACGTTGGTGTTCGACGCCATCGAGCTGTAGGGCGTGTAGAACGTCCAGCCCGTGTCCACACCGCCCAGGGCGACGGCCAACAGGGTCATCGTGGCCCCGATGAGGTACAGGTACCAGCTCAGCAGGTTGATGCGTGGAAAGGCCAGGTCCTTGGCGCCGCACATGATGGGAACCAGGAAGTTCCCCAGCGTGGCCGGAATGGACGGGATCAGGAAGAAGAAGATCATCACCACGCCGTGCAGCGTGAAGACTTTGTTGTACAGGTCGGCCGAGAACAGGTCGCCTTCCGGCGTCATCAGTTCCGCGCGAATGCTCGCGGCGAACAGCGCGCCGATCACGAAGAACACCGTGATCGAGATCAAGTACAGGAGCGCGATCCGCTTGTGGTCCTTGGTCAGCAACCACGACGCAACGCCGTGCGGGGCGTCCAGATAACTGTTCGGTTCTTTCACAGCCTGATTCATAACGATCCCTGCGCCTTACTGTCCGCCCCGGGGGGCCGCTGCGGCCGGTGCCGTCGCCGGCGCGGCGACCTTCAGCGTCTTGATGTAGGCAATGAGCTGGAGAAGATTCTCCTCGCTCACCGTGCCCTGGAATGTCGGCATGATCGGCTGGTAATTGCGCACGACCTTCGCCTGTGGATTCATGATGGATTCACGCAGGTAGTTCTCGTCCGCCACCACCTGGCGGCCATCCTGCAGATCGACGGTCGACCCGAAGACGCCGGCCAGAATCGGCCCGCGGCCCGACGAGTCCGTCTTGTGGCAGGTGATGCACGCAAGCTGGGTGAACAGCTTCTCGCCGTTCTCCACCGCCGTGCCCGTCGACCGGCCGCCGGCGAGCCACGCCTCGTAGTCATTCGGCTCCATGACGATGACCTGGCCGATCATGCCGGAGTGTTGCGTGCCGCAG
>JBAZTO010000118.1:0-2636 GCA_041661865.1 Phycisphaerae bacterium
GATGGAACCTGCCCAACGCCGAGGCGATGGCCGCCCTGGCGTGCGTGGACCAAAGCAACATGCTGGAGGCCTACTGGAGCCTTCAGCGACAACGAGTTGCATAGTGCCAGAAACTTCGGGCACACCCGTTGGGCATTCGGCGTCGATTTCCCCTTGCCCTGCTGCGTCAATGCCCCTATATTAGATCGCTTCGCTGGTAAGGCTTGGCGAACCATGTCGCTCCAGTCGTGCGCCGGGTCCGATCCGGTCGTGTTTTGGAGCCTTTCTGCCCGCGGGCAGGTCCGAATTGGAGACAATTATGGCTGTTTCTAAACCTCAGGATATTCGCAACATCGTCTTTCTCGGCCACGGCGGATCGGGCAAGACCACCCTGGCCGAGGCCATGCTGCACGCGGCGAAAATCACCGGTCGCTTCGGAAGCGTCGTCGACGGCACCAGCCACCTGGACTTCACCGACATCGAGAAGGAACGCAAGCACTCGGTGGACCCGGCCATGGCACACCTGGAACACGCCGGCGCCATGATCAACATCATCGACGCGCCGGGCTACCCTGACTTCATCGGCGGGTCCATCTCGGCCTTGTCCGGCGCCGACGTGGCCGTGGTCGTCATCTCCGCCACCGCCGGCATCGAAGTCAGCACCCGCCGGATGTTCAAGATCGCCCAGGACCTGAAGATGCCCCTGGCCATCGTCATCAATAAGATCGACGGCGAGAACGTGCAACTGGAAGGGCTGCTGGGCGAGATCAACGAGACCTTCGGGGCCAATTGCAAGCCCGTGAACCTGCCCACCCCCGGCAACAAGGGCGTGGTGGACTGCTTCCTCAACACTGCCGGCGAAGGCGCCTTTGCCGACGTGAGCGAGACCCACACGCAACTGGTCGAGAGCATCGTCGAGGCCAACGAGAAGCTGATGGAGGCCTACCTGGGCGGCGAGGAGATCGCTGCCGACAAGCTCTCGCCGGCCTTCTCGGCGGCCATGGTCGCCGGCACGGTGGTTCCGGTGATGTTCACCGCCGCCCGCGCCGAAGTGGGCGTCAAGGAATTCATGGACGTCGTAGCTAAGTACTTCCCCTCGCCCGTGCAGGTCAGCGGCAGAAGCGTTCGCACAGGCGCCGCCGCCGATGCGGCGGAGGTTCCTTACGTCGCCGACCCGGCCAAGCCGTTCATCGGGCAGGCCTTCAAGATCGCCACCGACCCCTTCGTGGGCAAGCTGGCCTGGATTCGCATCCTCCAGGGCACCGTCTCGCCCGAGACGGCCTACCACCTGCGAGACGAAAAACGCCCCAGCAAGATCGGCCACCTCTTCAAGCTCCAGGGCAAGGAGACCCACGAGGTCAAGCAGGCCGTCGCGGGCGACATTATCGCCCTGGCCAAGGTCGAGGAAATCCAGACCGGCGACGTGCTGCATGTCGATGCCCACCCGCTGTTCCGGGCCATGCCGCCCTCGCCCCACCCGATGTACAGCCTGGCCATCACGCCCAAGAGCCGCAACGACGAGCAGAAGATCTCCGGCGCCCTGGCCAAGCTGTCCGAGGAAGACAAGACCTTTATCTCCACCCGTGACCACCAGACCAACGAGACGGTCATTTCGGGCATCGGCGACCTGCACCTGCGGATCATGCTGACCAAGATGAAGCAGCGGTTCGACCTTGAAGTGGAAACCAAGCCGCCCAAGATCCCCTATCGCGAGACGATCTCGATGAAGGCTGAGGGCCACTACCGCCACAAGAAGCAGACCGGCGGCGCCGGCCAGTTCGGCGAGGTGTACCTGCGCGTCGAGCCGCTGGAACGCGGCGGCGGCTACGAGTACGTCGACGACCTGTACGGCGAGTCCATTCCCCGGCAGTACCTGCCGGCCATCGAGAAGGGCGTCCAGGACGTCTGGCACAACGGCGCGATCGCGGGCTATCCGCTCCAGGACATCCGCATCTCGATCTACGACGGCAAGCACCACCCGGTGGACTCCAAGGAAGTGGCCTTCCGCACCGCGGGCAAGTACGCCTTCATCGACGCCATCCAGAAGGCCAAGCCCGTGATCCTCGAGCCCATCGTCAACCTGGAAGTGACCATTCCAGCCAACTACATGGGCGACATCGCCTCTGACCTTTCGGGTCGCCGAGGGCGCATCATCGGCCAGGACATGCTGCCCGGCGGGCAGTGCGTGGTCAAGGCCCAGGCCCCGCTGGCCGAGGTGATGCAGTACAACAGCCAGCTCCGCTCCGTCACCGGCGGACAGGGCAGCTACTCGATGGAACTGAGCCACTACGAGCCGGTCCCCGGCAACGTGCAGCAGCAGATCGTGGCCGCGGCGGTCAAGGCCAAGGAAGACGACAAGTAGGCCGTGTAGCGGCGCGCTACGTCCCGAGGCCTGGTGGACGAGGCCATGATCCGCGTGCGATGCGGGCTACGGGACGGACGCTTTGGGCGGGCCTTCGGGCATTGGAATGGCCCTCTGGTGTGCTGTGGAGGGTAAGAAATGAGCGGTCAGGGCAGGAAGCAGACCCCTCTGCCACCGCTGCGTAGCCACGCCTGGTGGCAGGGGTGTGACAAATTCTTCTGGCGCTTTCGGAATAATCGGAATATCTTCTCATATTGACAATCCACATGAGGAGACAACGATGGATCAGGACAAG
>JBAZTO010000119.1:0-2572 GCA_041661865.1 Phycisphaerae bacterium
GACGGTCCTCCTCCGCCTGTCGCTGCAGGGTGATATCTGACACCGTCAGCCGGCACGTCTGGCCCGACTCAAAAAGATTGGCCCGCATCCGCACCTCCATCGGATCCCGGCCTTTCACCAGGAGCTTGCCATCGAATTCCGGCCGTTCTCCGCGGGCAAACACCTGCTGGAGAAAATCGTCGAACCGCGGGCGGTCCGCCGGGACCATGAAATTTCCCAGGGGCTTCTTCACCACCTGGGCGCGGGGGACCCCCAGCAGGCTGGCGGCCATCAGGTTGGCTTCGCGGATGGTGCCATCGCGCCCGAGCGTCAGGTAGCCGACCGGGGCGAACTCGTAGAGATCGCTGTATTGTTCCAGCACCACCTCGATTTCTTTCCGGACCTGCTGGAGCTCCTCGTTTTGCATCTCCAGTTCAACCTGGTGGACCTGCAGTTCGTGGAGCAGCCGCAGGGTGTCGGCGGGCGACCGGGGGGCCGCGGCTCGGCCCGCCTCCGCCTCCTCCCGCAGCCGGGCTTCGGCGCGGCGGCGCAACGGGGTGGCGGCACCCGGGGTGGCAGGCTTGCTTTTCATTGGCGGTGGGCCCGATACCCCGGAGCTTCAGCCGTCGCCGGGCCTTCAGCCTTCGCCGGGCCTACGGCTGACAGGATGGCTGACAAGTGCTCCGGCTTGGTCGAAAGGCAGGAGCCTGCTTGCAGGCGATTCGGGACGCACGCTAACGGACTACGCGTGGTATCGCCTGCAAGCAGGCTCCTACAAAAGAGAGTCGAAACAGGGAGCATCGTGAGTTGGAGTTGGTTTGATCAGATGCCTCCGGGCTAGCCCCGAGGATCTTGACCGCGGTGGGGCTCGCGTTCAGGGCTTCGCCGGTCGCTTTCGGCGGGCCGGCGGCGCTGCTTGCGCGGTGATCCGCTTTGCCAGGTTGCTGTGTTGCTCCCGCAACTCCGTTTCCAGGGTCTTGGAGACGGTGATGTTCGCGAAGGTGATCACGACGCCGTCAATCCGGTCGTCCAGCGTGCGGTAGGGCATGATGCGCACGGTGAACCAGCGGCCGTCGAGCGCCGCGATCGGTTTTTCCACCGCGATAAGTTTGCGCAGCACCTCCCGCGCATCGTCGGGCAGTTCCGGATAACGCAGCTCGGACGCCAGGTCGGTGATGGGCCGCCCCGTGTCGCTGGCGATGAGCTTGATGATCTGCGTCGCCTGGGGCGTGAACCGCCGCACGTGGAGATCCTTGTCCAGGAAGAGGGTCGCGATGTCGGTGCTGTCGAGCAGGTTCTTCATGTCGTTGCTGGCCTGCGAAAGCTGGTCCACCTTGGCCTGCAGCTCGGTGTTCACCGTCTGGAGTTCCTCGTTCATGGACTGCATCTCCTCCTTCGAGGTGGTGAGCTCCTCGTTGGTCGACTGCAGTTCCTCGTTGGTGGATTGCAGCTCCTCGTTGGCGGAGCGGAGTTCCTCCTGCGAGGTCTGCATCTCCTCGTGGGTGGCCCGCGATTCGCCGCGGACCCGCAGGAGTTCCTGCTCCAGCTCCGCCAGCCGCGGGCTGCGGGCGGGGGACTTGGCCGAACGCCCTTTGGTCTCGGCGGTCACGGGCGTCGCCACGTCGGTGAAAACGATCATCACCAGCCCGTGCAACGGCCCGGGCTCAACCAGCCGGCGGACCGTCACATCCACCCGTTGCGTGCCGCCGTTGGTGCCGAGGCTGAGCCCGGACAGCACCACCTGTTTGGGTTTCCGGAGCGCTTCCTTGAAGGCGCCCACCAGTTCGTAGCGCATCCCGTCGCGGGCCATGGCAAAAACGTTCCAGTTGGCCTTGCCGGCGGCCGGTTCGAGGTATTTCCCCGTCCGTCCGCTGACGTAAAAGATGTCGCCTTCCTCATTGGTGAGCACGGCCGGCGGGGCGTAACACTGGAGGACCAGCTGATCCGCGAGGGTCTGCAGGCTGGCCGGCGCCTTGGTCAGGAGAGGCTGCGCCTCTTCGCTGCTGGGCAGGCTGGCGCCAAAGGCCGCGGGGAAGGCGATATGTTCCGGTCGGATGACGGATTCCGTCCGCTGGAAGAGCCGGGATTTGCCGCTCAACGGGGCGAATAGCGTCGCGGCATCGCCGATCGTCTCCGCACTGCCTTGGAAGAGGATGCCCCCGGGCAGGAGGCTGTAGTGAAACAGCGGGATCAGCTTCTTCTGCATGTCCGGCGTCAGGTAAATCAGGAGGTTGCGGCAGCTCAGGATGTCCAGCTTGGTGAAGGGCGGGTCCATGATGAGATTCTGCGGGGCAAAGATCACCATCTCCCGGATCTCCTTGCGCACCCGGTAGCCGTTTGCCTCCTGGGTGAAGAACCGCTTCAACCGGGCCTCCGAGATGTCGGCGGAGATGTTGGCCGGAAAGACGCCCTGCCGGGCCTTCTCGATCGCATCCTTGTCCAGGTCGGTGGCGAAGATCTGGATCGTGAATTTCCCCTTGGACCTGGCCTTCTCGATCGCCTCCCGGAGCACGATGGCCAGGGAATAAGCCTCCTCGCCGGTGGAGCAACCCGGCACCCAGGCGCGCAAGGCCCGGCCCGGAGACCGGCTCGC
>JBAZTO010000120.1:0-2555 GCA_041661865.1 Phycisphaerae bacterium
GAAAAAAGGATTACGTACCCAACTTTTTGCGCCGTGTCATGGGCCTGCGCTGCGGCTCGCTACGCTCGCCTCCGCTCCAGCCCATGACAACCAACGCCAAACTTACACACAATACGTTACACCAGCGGCGGGGTCGCAGCGGGTAGACGGATTTCACGTCATGGGGTACAATAAGGGTTAAGGTCTGGAGGGCCGACATTTCAATGGACGGAGAGGCGACATTCCCAGCCGGGAAGGTGGTGGTCTTGTCGCAGGATGTGTCCCTGCGCGAGCGATTTACATCCCCCTCCGCACCCCCCTGCCAGTGCGTGACGGTCGCGACGCCCTATGAGGCGGCGGCGGAGATACTTTCTGGCCGTACCTGCTGCCTGGTCCTGGACTTGCGGCTTATGACCTCAAGACACAAGGACCTGCTGACCCTGGCCTGCCGTCGGGGCATCGAGACGCTGGGCTTTGGCCACCTGCCCTTGGGCATGAGCAGCGAGGATCTTTCGGGCCTGCGCCTGCTCGGAAGGAATCAACTGGGCGATGCGGTGCGTATCGCGGTCGCCGCGGCGATGACGCCTGAGAAGGCGCCCTCCGAGCAACCGGCCAAACTCGCCGCGCCGGAGGGAGACAAGACGGAGGCCGATCGCCAGGTCTCGCGGGACAGTCGGCCGACCGTTGACCTCGGCACGTATCAAAGCCAGGCCCGCGACGGCAAGGGTAAGATCAGCATGGACAACCTGCTCAGCAGCGAGGAACTGACCGCCCTGCTGGGCGATGAGACGTAGCGGAGAGAAGCATGTTGCTGGTGGCTGAGAACAGAATCGCCGAAGACCTTGCCGCCCGGATCGGTCGCGGCTCGGAACTGCGCCACATCGCCGACCCCTTCCAGGCGCTGGAGGAATTGGCGGCCCAATCCTGGCCGGTGGTGGTGCTGGCCCAGACGGCCGGCGACGATTTTGCCGCATTGTGTCGGGCCTGCCGCCGCCTGCAACCCGATGCCCGCATCATCGCCCTCTGCCCGCCGGCAATGGAGCCGGAAGTGTGCCCGCTCTCGGGCGACGTGCTGGACGATTACTTCATCTACCCGCCCACGCGGAGTGAGTTGGCCTCGCTGGTCCAGCCCCCCGCAGCCTCGCCGACACCCACGCCATCGCGCGAGTCTTCCCCGGCCTCGCCGCCGCAGACCCTGTCAGGACTTTCGCTGGAGGACCATTCGCGCCTGGTTGGCGCCACCTTCAGCCGCAACGATCTGGAGGCGTGCATTGCACAGATGCTGGCTGGGCGAGTTCATCAGCGCCTCGAGTGGGCCGATGCAGCCGAGCCGCCCGCCGGCGCGACGGTTTTGCTGGAGGCCAGGGACACGCCTCCCCGCCTGCTGCTGGCCGAGGGTGCCGTGGAAGATGCCGTAGCGAAGGCTTTCCTGGCCAGCCTGGCCGACTTCCTGCCGGCGCTGTGGTCGGCGGCCAAGAGGACCGAGACGCTCCATCACCTGGCCATAACCGACCACCTGACGGGGGCCTACAACCGCCGCTACTTCTATCACGCTGCCGACGCGGTCCTCAAACAGGCCGCCGCCGAGGGCCAGCGCGTCACGGTGCTGCTGTACGACATCGACGATTTCAAGACCTACAATGACCGCTACGGCTACGCGGCCGGCGATGAAATCCTGTGCGAGACGGCCTTGCTGATGCAGCAGATCACGCGGGCGCACGACGTGGTGGCGCGGATCGGCGGGGATGAGTTCGCGGTGCTTTTCTGGGACAAGGAGCCGCCTCGCAAGAGCGATTCCAAGCCGCCCGAGGACGCCGCCGCCATCGCCAACCGCTTCCTCAAGGCCCTCCAGCAACTCCAGTTCCCCTCGCTGGGGCCGAACGCCCAGGGCACGCTGACCATCTCCGGCGGCCTGGCCAGCTTCCCCGCCGACGGCACGACCTGCCGCGACCTGCTCCGCAAGGCCGACCTGGCCCTCAAGCAGGTCAAACAGTCAGGCAAAGCCGCCATCCGACTGGTGGGGCGGTAGTCGATGGCAGCGGAGAGCCGTATCTCGTCTCCCGGAGGCCTAGCCGCTGCCGGGAATCGTTCTCAAAATGTTCCACGTGGAACAATCAACATTTGTGCGCCAAAATTGCTTACCTTGGCGGAAGACTAAGAAAGACAATTATTCCGCGTTTTCATTGCGGGCGAGGGCAAGCGACCAGCTTTTGCGCGCAAACCCTGTCGCGCGGCCCCTCGTTGCCCGCGCCGCGATTGTTGCGCAGACCACGAGCCGGGATCACGCCACCCGATACGGGAAGAGGCCAGGACTTTGACAGGCCCGAAGGGCCGAGAATGATTTGGTGCGTAGGGCGTGCAACTTGTTGCACGCGGGAGCTAATGGATCTGCCACGCCGCGCGATACGGGAAGAGGCCAGGACTTCAGCAGGCCCGACGGGCCGGCAGAAATCTCTTTCGCCCCGCTATGTAGCGGGTTGTCAAGCCAACCGTCTCGGACAAGATGATTCTGTCAAACGCTGATCACGCGCAGCCTGCTATTCGGTCGTCCGCGATGCCGCTTGCGGAGATCATTT
>JBAZTO010000121.1:0-2529 GCA_041661865.1 Phycisphaerae bacterium
CACCACGAGGCCGCAGCCACCCTGCCGCTTCACGAGGCGGCGAAAGGCAGTGTCCGTCATCCCGGCCATCGGGGCCATGGCGACGCGCGACTCAAGCGACACACTGCCAATCTTCATTTTAGTAGGCCCTTACGTCCGCCGCATCGACCTGCACGGACACGCCCTGACCGATCAGGTCAACCGAGAGGATCAACCGTGCGTGCGTGCCCTTTCTCACCAGCCGGCCGACCACGCCCTTCAGCGGGCCGTGAGTGACTTCGACCTTGTCACCTTCATGAATCAGCGGACACGGATCAAACAGCAGTTCGGACTCGACGAGTTGCCGGATGCCGGCCAGTTCCTGTTCGGGGATCGGCGCCGGCACCCCGTTGAACGAAACGATGTTGACCGCGCCGACGCACTTGAGGACAGGCACGCGCTGCTCGGCCGTAAACCTGGCGAAGCAGTAGCCGGGAAACAACGGCCACTCCACCTGTTTCTTGCGGTCTTTCCAGCGGGACCAGCGGAGCACCGTTGGAAGGAAGGCGTCGATGCCCTTCTGCTCAAGCTGCTGACGGACGACCTGCTCGTGGCGCGACCGGGTCCAGATTGCGTACCACGCCGCCGCGTCAGGGACGATCACGCCGGGACTCAGGATTCTTTCTTCTGCTGCGCGCGAAACTGCTCGTACAGCTTTTTCAGCTCGTCGTCTTTCCATTCGATGATCGCCTGCTCACGCAGGCCGTCGAGGTACTTCAGCATCTCGACCTGGCCGCGTTCCCCCTGGACTTTATTGGCGACATCCTGGCGCACCTTCTCGAACGGCTCCACACCGGAGTCGTCCTTCGCCTCAACCTTCAACAATTGATAGCCGGCCGGGGTGCGAATCGGCTCGGCGATGTCGCCCGTCTTGAGCGGACCCAGGATCTTCTGCAGGCCCTCGGCCAATTCGTTCAGATTCAGCGGGCCGATCAGTCCGCCATTCGCCTTGGACCCTGACTCCGAAAACTCGGTCACCAACGCGGTGAAGTCCTCGCCCTTGAGGGCGCGCTCACGCGCGGCCTTGATCTTTGCCGACGCCGCTTCGTCCGCCGCGACGTTGACCACTGCCTCGCCGCCCCGGGTTTCTGAGGGCACCAGCACCGAGATCTCCCTGACGGTGATCATCGTGGGCTTCATGAACTCCTGCGGATGCGCGCGATAGTACTGGCGCGCCTCTTCTTCGGTGATCGAGATGCGCGGCGCCACTTCCCGCTGCATCACGCCGCGCTTCATGTACTCGCGCTCGAAGCTCTTCCGCAGCTGTTCCATCGTCATGCCCTGCTGCGCCAGCGCGGCCTGGAAGGTCTTGTCGTCGAGCTGGTTGTCCTTCTTGATCCCGTCGACGTACTCCTTGAACTGCGTCTCGGTCATCTTCAAGCCGAGGTCCTTGCCCCGCTGCAGGAGGATCAGTTCATCGACCGCGCCGGAAAGCAGCGCCGGCGTGATTTCGAGGAGCGCCTGCCGGAGCTTGGCGTCGTTCTGCAAATCCAACTGCGACAACGCCCGCTGGTTCTGTTCCTGCAGGGCTTCAATCTGGAGGGTTTCCAAATCGGTCTTGGTGAAGATCGCGCCGTTGACCTTGACCAGCACCTTCTGCAACACCACGGGGCGCGCCTGGGCGGGATCGGCCTGCTGCGCCTGGGCCGCCACGATCGCCGGGGCCGTGATGGCGAGCACACACGCACACAACACTAGTCGCTTCATCAAAATGCCTGCTTCCTGAGTGATCTTACCCCGTCAGCCCGCGACTCAACTCGTCGAGCACCTGGCGCACCCGCTCAAACACGCCACCGGGCGCCCGTGGGTCCGGCGGGACTTCCGCCAGAATCTCGTCGCGCGTGAACCCGGCCGCCACCTCTCCGGAGGTCGCCCTGGTGGTCCACCAGGACTCCCGGGCCGGCGGGACATCCGGAGGTTTGACCCAGCCGGTCGCCTTTGGTTTCAGACGCCCGGGTGGGGGAACGGCCTGTTTAGGGATCTCGGCCTGTGCCTTTGGTCGTTCGACCGTTTTTGTCAACTCCAACTTCAGCACAGCCGGGGGCAGCAGCGTCAGGTCGCCTCTGTTCTGGACCATCCTCATGATCCAGATCCCATCGATTTTCGCATCCTGCCTGAACTTGAACACGACTGACATGCCGTCCCGGTCCAGACTTTCCAGGCCGATCCGGTCAGCTTGGGCCCTTATGCGTGCATATTCGGCTAAATTAAGCACTGTTTCTGGTATAAGCCCATAACGATCCGTAAATTCTGCAATAAGACCATCAACCTCAGTAATGGTCCTGGCGCTGGCCATCCGCCGGTAGGCCGCCAGGCGCTGGTTCATGTCCGGGATGTACTGCTCGTCGATTCTGAGGTTCAGCTTCAGGTTCACCGCGGCCCGGCGGTCGTCCTCCAACTCCTCGCCCTTCAGTTCCCGAATGGTCTCTTCCAGGAGCTTGTTGTACATGTCGAAGCCGACGGCCTCGATGTGCCCGCTCTGCTGGCCGCCCAGCAGGTTCCCGGCGCCGC
>JBAZTO010000122.1:0-2524 GCA_041661865.1 Phycisphaerae bacterium
TCTCGAGGATGCACATCTCGCCGAAGAAGTCACGTGGACCCAGGCGGGCAAGCTCCACTTCGTGCGGCGTGCCTTGCTGCTTTACTACGCGCACTTCACCTTCGCCGATCAGGTAGAAGCGGTTCCCGCTTTCGCCCTCGTGCACGATGAGGTCGCCGGCTTTCACGTGCAGTTCCCGAGCGTGTTTCACGAGGAGATCGATGGCCTCATCACTCAAGCCTGCAAAGATGGGGACGCCCTGAAGCTGGGGGTGCATGGGTGTAATTTACGCCAGATTTTGGGGTTTTACGAGGCTTATCGTTTGCCGGGCACGGTGATTCAAAGCCAGCAAGTTCCGCCTCCTCACGTCGGCTGCTACAACGGGTGTGATTGCAAACGGGTGAGGCAGAGCGACCGCAGAGGGCTTGGTTTGGTTCAGCCCGGAGGGCGATAGAGAATAGCCCAGCGATTCATCGCTGGGACCGGGCCAGACCGGAGTCAAGTCCCGGCAGGGACGAAAGAAACAGGAAACTGGAGCAGTCAGGATGCCAGTGCCATACTTGGTTCTTTCGCCCCTACCCGGGGCTGGGCAGGTCACCGGTTTTACCCAGCAATGAATCGCTGGGCTAGTTTCGGGAAGTCCCTGCCGGGACTGGCCGCTTCCGGCCACACAGGAGGCCGTCAGACTAAGCTTTCACCAGTTGGCCTCACCCGTTTTCAATCGCACCCATTAGCCTTGGGTGTGATTACAAGCGGGTGAGGGAGAACACGATTTTTGCGGAATAAAATGTACAAATATAGCCACTTCGCGCAATAAAGTCGGGATGAAAGAAGAAATGGGAGCTGGTCACAAGTTCACTCCGGCGGAAGCTCAATTCCTGGCCCGGCTGCGGCAGCAGCCCGAACTGCTGGCGCGCTTTCAAAGCATCCTTGAGCTGACTGGCCATGCGGCGGGGCCGTTAAAGACGGCGGACGAGATCGAGGAGTTGCTCATCCAGGAGTTGCGCCAGCTGGGCAACGCCAGCATGAACCAGTGGGCGACCCGGGCCGAGCAGCGTGTGGGCGAGGAGCTCAAAGCCCAGGATGTCACCGTGCGCAGCCGTAAAAAAAAACGCTGACGTGGTGGTGTGTCTTCGGTTTGGTGAGCGTGCCCGACCGGGTCTGGCGCAACCAGACCAAGAACTACCTGCGGCCCTTGCCGGGGCGCCTGGGCGTGAGTTCCGGCGGACGCTCGCGGCGGTTGGAGCGCGTGTTGACGGACTTTGGCTGCGAACAGTCCTTTGCGCGGGCGGCGGGCAGTGTCGTGGAACATTATGGGTTTGCGATTGGCGTCAGCGCGGTCCGGACGGCCACGTTGGCCCACGCCCAAAGAGCGCGCGAAAAGCTGGCGGCGCAATACGCCCAGCCCTTTCGCGAGCTGCCGGCGGTGGGCAGCGAACATGTGATCACGCAGGCCGACGGGACGCTGATCTGCACGGTCCAGCCGGGGTCCCGAAAAGGGAAACGACCGCGTGAATGGCAGGAGATGCGCCTGGTGGCGGCGCAAACCAAGGACAGCGCCACGACCGTTTACGGGGCCACCTTCGGCAGCGTGGCGGAAACCGGCCGCCGGTGGGGCCATGTCACGCGGCAGGCGGGTTGGGGCTTGAACAGCCGCATTCACGCCGTGGGCGACGGCGCGGACTGGATCCGCCAGCAGAGCCGGGAGGTCTTTGGTGAGCAAGGCCACTTTCTGTGTGATTACTTTCACGTCAGCGAATATCTGGGCGCGGCCGCGCCGAGTTGTTGGCCGGCCCAGCCGGAGCAATGGCGGCACACCCAGCAGAAACGGCTCCAGCGTGGCGCTGTCGCCAAAGTGCTGGCCGCGCTGGCGGAACATCTGGAAGCCGCAGGGACACCCGCGGCCGAAGCCCCGGTGCGCAACAGCCACCGTTATCTGAGCAATCGCCTGGACTGTCTGGATTATCCGCTGGCCCTGGCCCTGGGCCTGCCGATTGGTTCGGGCATGATCGAAAGCGGTCACCGCCATGTGCTCCAGGCCCGGCTCAAAAAGGCGGGCACAGCCTGGCTGCCGGAACACGCCGACCAAATCGCCCACTTGCGCGTCCTGCGCGCCAACAACCAATGGCTTTCATTTTGGAATTAGCCTCACCCGTTTGAAATCACACCCAGCAGGACATGCCTTGGCCAACCAGGCTTGATTTCACCGCCGTGGCGAGGGATGGTCCTTTCACTCGTAGTGCCGCCGCATCCATGGCGCAATCAGCGACACATTAACTGAAGCAGACTTTATGAAAATAGCCTTGGGCAGTGACCACGCCGGTGTCCGTTACAAAGAGATCATTGGCCGGTATCTGGAGTCTTTGGGACATGAGGTGCATGATCTGGGACCTTACACGGAAGAGCCGGTGGATTATCCGGTCTGGATCAGGCCGGTGGCGGAACGGGTGGCCGCGGGCGAGTTCGAGCGCGGCATCATCCTGGGCGGCTCCGGAAACGGTGAAGCCATCGTGGCGAACCGCGTGAAAGGCATCCGCTGCGGCCT